>CANQXF010000001.1 GCA_947627695.1 uncultured Ruminiclostridium sp.
AATCATTATAACAGCAACAGCAGCAAGCCCTATATAATCGGAATAAGCATTGGAATGTACTGTGCAAAGGTTCCGCAGGATGCAGAGCTTAAAGAATGGCTGGACAAAGCGGACGAAAATATGTACGCTGACAAAAAGAGTAAAAACAAAGTATTCAGAAAATAATAAAACTGCGGCTTTAGCCGCAGTTTTATTTATCTGTATAATATTTTCCCTGATAAGAGTCGGTTTGAACTTGCAGCTTATCAATTGCACCGAGAACGGCGATCTTATTTTTACTCCACATAGGCGCTGTCAATTTGGATTTATCGCCGTCACCTGTGATACGTTCAATTACCGTTTCAGGAGGAATATATTCAAGCTGTTTTACTGTAGCGCTCACATAATCGCTCATACTCATAGGAATATATTCACCGTTGTTATACATTTGATTTAGTTTTGTTCCCTTTATAACGTGAAGAAGTTGTATTTTTAATCCGTCAGGGCGCAGCCTCCCAAGCTGATACGCTGTCCGGAGCATCATTTCTTCGTTTTCACCCGGCAGTCCGTTGATAATGTGAACGGTTGTTCTTATTCCCTTTTCTTTTAACAAATAATATCCTTCCAAAAACTCCTTATAAGTATGTCCACGTCCTATTATTTCCGCCGTTTTATCATGTACCGTCTGTAAGCCAAGCTCAACGGAAAGCTCTGTTCGTGCTGAAAGCTGTGACAGATAATCCAGTATTTCATCGGATAGACAGTCAGCCCTTGTAGCAATCGACAATGCAACAACATCTTTAAATTGCAAAACCGGCTCAAATCTTTCCCTTAACACCTCAACAGGAGCGTAGGTGTTGGAATAAGACTGAAAATATGCGTTTATTCCGGCGTCCGGATGTTTTTCATGTATAAGCGCGATTTGGTGAGCAAGCTGCTCTGTTATTGGAATTTGATCGCTGTCAGTAAAATATCCGCTTCCGCCGTCGCAGTAAATACAGCCTCCCGTTCCTTTTGCCCCATCAATATTAGGGCATGTAAAGCCTGCGTTTATGGGGGCTTTGTATACACGCTTGCCGAATTTTTGCATATTATAGTAATACAGCGTGTGATAGCGCTTGTTGTCTGATGAGTATTTAAAAATGTTCAGGCGTATTCCTCCAAAAGACCTCCTGTAATAAACGGGAGGTCTGTTTTTTGATATTATAACAAAAATTTCCAATTAATTTTTCATCAAAATGTTTTATCGTTTATCCAATTCAACATATTCAGAATGCTTGATAACATTTTTATAGGCTGGTCTGATGATCTTACTGTTGTTTATAAGCTCTTCTATTCTATGGGCGCACCAGCCGCTTACCCTTGAAATAGCGAAAATCGGAGTGAAAAGCTCTTTTGGCAGACCAAGCATTTTATATACAAATCCGCTGTAAAAGTCGATGTTTGCACTTATAGGCTTATAGGTTTTTCTCTTTTCATTTATTACTTCAGGAGCAAGTCTTTCTACTCTCTTGTAAAGTTCAAGCTCTTCCTCTCGTCCCTTTTCCGACGCAAGCTGTTCAACGTATTTTTTGAATATTTTAGTTCTTGGGTCAGAAACGGAATATACGGCATGCCCTACACCATAAATCAATCCTGCATGGTCAAATGCTTTTTTATCAAGAAGGTCATTCAAATATTGGGAAACCTCGCTGTCGCTGCCCCAGTCCTTTACATTGACCTTCATATCTTCAAACATTTCCGCTGTTTTTATATTAGCACCTCCGTGTCTTGGTCCTTTTAATGAACCTAAAGCGGCGGCTATCGTTGAATATGTGTCTGTTCCTGACGAGGTGACGACTCTGGTCGTAAAGGTAGAGTTATTTCCTCCTCCGTGATCAGCATGTATTGCCAGAGCTATATCAAGAACCTGCGCCTCAAGTTCGGTAAATGAATGATCAGGACGGAGCATATAAAGAATATTTTGCGCTGTGGAAAGTTCAGGGTCAGGAGCATGGATGAACAAACTCTGCTCCTCATAATAATGCTGATAAGCCTGATAGCTGTAAACCGCTATTCTTGGAAATCTTGCTATCATTTGTAGTGATTGGCGCATTATAACGTCTATATCCATTGAATCAGCCTGATCGTCATATGTATAGAGAGTCAAAATACTTCTTGCAAGTGAATTCATTATATTGCGGCTGGGAGCTCTTAATATAACGTCACGAGTGAAACTGGTGGGAAGATCACGATAATATACCAAATCGCTTTTAAAGTTATCAAGCTGCTGTTTGTCAGGCAGTTTTCCGAACAATAAGAGATATGCCACTTCTTCATATCCGAAACGATTATCCTTAACAAATCCGTTGACAATTTCTTCAATATCTATTCCATGATAGTATAGCTTTCCTTCACAAGGGATTATATCGCCGTCGTCTATTGTGTAGGATTTTACTTCTGCTATTTTTGTAAGTCCTGTAAGCACACCTTTTCCGTTTATATCACGAAGTCCCCTTTTGACCTGATATTTATCATATAACGTCGGGTCAATAGAGTAGTTGTCCATGCAAATTTTAGCATATTCCGCTATTCTCTCGTTGTTTGCAGAATAATCGTTTCCTTTCATACAGCATTTTCTCCTTAAAATAAAATAATTAAACAATATTGAAAAGATAAAAATAATGTGATAAAATAATATATTGAGATCATTACTGAACGGAGGGTGTTTATGGTGCTGAAACCTTTTTACAGACGCACACTTTACTATGAAACAGATAAAATGGGGATAGTTCACCACTCAAACTATCTCAGGTGGCTTGAAGAAGCACGCCTTGACTTTTTGGAACAGGTTGGATTCCCATATGACGAAATGGAAAAGGACGGGATAATGATACCTGTGCTTTCATCTATGTGTCAATACAAGCACGCTGTTCGGTTTAATGAAACGGTGTGTATAAAAATGCATTTAGAGGAATTTAACGGACTTAAATTCAGAATATCATATATTGTTACCGACAAGGACACTGACGAAATTCGTCTTATAGCTGAAACCGCCCACTTTTTTGTTGACAATAACCTTAAGCCGATAAGGATAAAGAAAATAAAGCCTGATATATATGATTGCTTTAACAGCGCAGTAGGCAAAGATTTGTATAATGAATAAAAATATTGAAAAAGCAGACGTGCGAAAGCATAAGCGCCGCTGCCTGCTTTTTCATATAATATTTATTTCAGATTTTCATTAAAGACCGCAAATCTCTTTAGTATCTCTTGCTATCAGCAGTTCTTCATTGGTAGGAACTACCCATACTTCAACCTTGCTGTCGGGAGCAGATATTTTTGTAAGAACTCCCTTAATGCCTGCATTGACCTCATCGTCAAGCTTTATGCCGAGATATTCCATATTGTGGCAAACGTCTGCACGAACAGCAGGGGCATTTTCGCCGATTCCGCCTGTAAATATAACGGCGTCAAGACCGTTCATTATTGCGGCGTATGAACCGATATATTTCTTTATGCCGTATCTGAGGATATCACCTGCGAGCTGAGCACGTTTGTTCCCTTCTGCCGCTGCGGCTTCAATATCACGGTTGTCGCTTGATACTCCGCTGATACCAAGGAAGCCTGATTTCTTGTTAAGATATTCGCTCATTTCAGATGCGTCAAGCCCCAGCTTTTTCTGAACGAAGGTCACTGCCGAAGGGTCAACTGCTCCGCTCCTGGTACCCATTATAATACCGTCAAGAGGAGTAAAGCCCATTGATGTATCTACGGATTTTCCGCCGTCGATAGCGGTTATGGAAGAACCGTTTCCAAGGTGGCAGGAAACTATCTTCAAATCTTCTACGTTCTTCCCCATTGCCTCAGCAAGCGCTCTTGAAACAAAACGGTGAGATGTTCCGTGGAAGCCGTATTTTCTTACGTGGAATTTTTCATAACATTCATAAGGCAAACCGAACATATATGCTTTTTCGGGCATTGTCTGGTGGAATGCGGTATCAAATACTACTACCTGAGGTACGTTTGCAGGGATAACCTTCTTGCAGGCTCTGAGAGCCAGTGCGTGAGGATGATTGTGAACAGGAGCAAGCTCGGCAAGCGCATCTATCTGATCGATAACTTCATCTGTTACCATAGTGGCTTTGTTGAATATTTCTGCGCCCTGCACTATTCTGTGTCCTACCGCTGAAATTTCGTCCATACTCTTGATAACGGCCGCGTCGCCGGTGGTAAGAACTTCAACTACTTTTTCAAACGCCTCGGTGTGGGTGGGGAAAGGACAGTCTGCGCTGACCTGACGGCCGTCAAATGCTTTGTGGGTGATATGCCCGTCCATTCCTATTCTTTCGCAGTTTCCTTTTGCAATTACGCTTTCATCGTCCATATCTATAAGCTGATATTTCAAAGATGAGCTTCCTGCGTTGATGACCAAAATTTTCATATTGCTTTATCCTTTCATAAATAAATCATAATCTTTACTTATTTTATAACATATTTTAAAAAAAATCAAGTGTTTTTTATCATATAATACAAAACGGAGGAGAGAAATGAAGGTTTGCGGCATAATAGCTGAATATAATCCCTTTCACAATGGGCATAAATATCATATTTCAAAGACAAAGGAACTGTATGGAGCCACGCATATTATAGCGGTGATGAGCGGGAATTTTACTCAGCGGGGAGATTTGGCTATAATTGATAAGTACAAAAGGGCGGAAACAGCTTTAAAAAACGGCGTTGACCTTGTTATAGAGCTTCCTGTTCAGTATTCTCTTGCAAGCGCAGAACAATTTGCTTATGGAGCGGTTTATTTGATGGATAAGTTAGGTTGCGTTGATTTAATCAGCTTTGGAAGCGAATGTGGAGATATTGAATTATTGCAGACCACCGCAAAAGCTGTAAGGCAATACAGACAGAGCGATGAAGTAACAAAGCTTATGGACAGCGGATATACTTATCCTTCGGCACTTCAAAAAATTATTTCTAAGAAATATTCCGCAGAAATTGCAGACGTTCTTGATTTGCCCAACAATATCCTTGCGATAGAATATATCAATGCCGCTGAAAAGATAAATTCCAATATTAAAGCCATTACTGTTCAGCGCAAAGCAGCATTACATGACAGTGAAACAAATGAAAAATCGGATATTTTAAGCGCACTTCAGATAAGGAATATGATATATGAAAACAAGGATATTTCAGCGTTTGCGCCTTATTGTGACTTGTCAAACACCGCTTCTCTTTCAAATATAGAGGTCGCAGTTTTATCCAGGCTGAGGTCTATGACAAAGGAAGAGATAGAAAAAACGCCTAACGTCCTTATGGGACTTGAAAACAGAATACATGATGCTGTCCGTGAAGCGACGAGCCTTGATGAATTATTTGAAATGATAAAAACAAAGCGCTATACCCTTTCCAGAATAAGAAGAATAGTTTTATCAGCTTTTTTGGGAATTACAAAAAATGACTTGAAAATTCCTCCGTCATATGTTAAAATTTTAGGTATGAATAGCAAGGGAAAGGAAATTTTATCGCATTCACAATGCATTTTGCCGATAAACACTTCCCTTTCCCACCTTGAAAAAACAAGTCCTGCCGCAAAAAGACAAGCGGAGATCGAAGCATGTTGCGACGACCAGTATGCTCTTGCATTGGATAAGAGGCAAAAATGCGGCTTGAGCTATACGTCTAAGCCTGTAATTTTAAAATGATAAGAAAGGAAAATTAAAAATGAGCGTTGAATTTTCGGAAATAAGCTATAAAAACTTCGGAAAATGCATACAAATGAAGAATGAAACGGCTACTGTTATTGTTACGGTAGACGTGGGTCCTCGTGTGATTTATTATGGACTTAACGGAAAACAAAACATTTTCCGTGAGGACATAAACCGTGACAGCTTTAACGATAAGCAGCAACTCCATGATTTCTTTGAAACAGATGAAAACTGGTACATATACGGCGGTCACCGCCTTTGGAGCAGTCCTGAGAGCTATCCCGAAAGCTATACTCCCGACAATCACCCTGTTCCCTATGAAATATCGGGCAATTCTATCAAGTTAATGCCAGAAGACAGAGAAAAGGTGGGCGAACGTCATATTATGACCGTTACGTTAGACGAAACAGGCTCAAACGTTACTGTAAATCATATAATAAAAAATATTGCCGATTATGAAATAAAATTAGCGCCCTGGTGTCTTACCGTAGCGGAAAAAGGCGGTGTTGAGATAGTTCCTCAATGTACGAAAGATACAGGACTTCTTTCTAACAGAAGAATGGTTTTCTGGGCATATTCTGATGTGAGAGATCCGAGATTTTTCGCTTGCGATAAATATATCACACTTGCTCAGACCGATAAGGAAGAGGCATTTAAAATCGGTATCAACAACGAGGACGGCTGGGGAGCATATCTTAACAACGGACAGCTTTTTATCAAGCGTTTTGATTTTGACCCTTTGGGCGAATATCCCGATTATTCCGTAAATTATGAAACCTATACAAATCAGTATATAATGGAAATAGAATCGCTTGGCACGCTTGAAGTGCTTAAACCGGGCAAGTATACCGAATATAACGAGTACTGGGAAGTAAGAGAATGTGACGATACATTTGACAGATGCGATCCCGAAAGCATTGACGTATTGGTAAAAAAACATATACTTTAATATACAGGGCGGTTCTTTCGAGCCGCCCAAAACCATAGAAAGGATATTCTTTTATGGGAAAATTTGAACAGCTCAGAGAAAAGCATAAGGAATTTATATATGAAAGCTATGAAGTCAAAGATGACAGCTTTATATTTCATTTTAGGATAGATGAATATGAGTTTGCTCCCTGCTGGAGCTTTGCTCCTGAGCTTATCAAAAATGTAAAAGATAGTCAGCTATTAGATTATGCGGTTTTTTCACTGGGTATGGCGGAGCTGGTCAGCTATTGGAAATGTGCTTGTCCGCCTGTTGTAAAAATCAATTGCGGCAGTTTGACCGACGAACAGATAAAATGGTGGAAAAAGCTGTACTTTAACGGGCTTGGCGAATTTTTTTACAAAAACGGCATAAAAACCGATGTTGACAGCTTTATGACGATAATTCCCTGCTCAAATAATGAAAAAATATTTTCATCATCATACGAGGGAAAAGGTTTTCTCATTCCTGTGGGCGGAGGAAAGGACAGTGTTGTAACGCTTGAATTGCTGAGCAAATATAAAAATCAAAATTCCTGCTATATAATAAATCCGAGAGGCGCTACCTTAAACTGCGCTCATACTGCGGGATATGCTGATAATCAAATAATCGGTGTAAAACGCACTATTGACAAGCAGCTTTTAGAGCTTAACGCCGCAGGCTATTTGAACGGTCATACGCCTCTGTCTGCCGTTATCGCCTTTTCTTCGTGGATATTTGCTTATTGTAGCGGTAAAAAATATATTGCCCTTTCCAATGAAAGCAGTGCGAATGAATCCAATGTTGCAGGTACGTCAATAAATCATCAGTACAGCAAAAGCACGGAATTTGAGAGCGATTTTCGTTATTATACAAAAAAGTTTTACGGAAATTATCCTGAATATTTCAGTATGCTGAGACCATGGAGCGAATGGCAGATAACTAAAAAATTCGTTCAGTACCCCAAGTACTTCCCTGTTTTTCAAAGCTGTAATTTGGGCTCAAAAACAGATACCTGGTGCGCAAACTGCGCAAAATGCCTTTATGTTTATATTATGCTGGCGGCGTTTTTGACTGATGAACAGCTTGTGAGTATTTTTGGCAAAAATATGCTGAATTATGAGGAATACCGAGATCTGTTCAACGGTTTGGTATATCAGGATTACGACAAACCTTTCGAATGTGTAGGCACTAAAAAAGAAATAAATTTTGCGCTTTATACAGCGGCAAAAAAGAGGAAATTTGAGAACTTGCCTCTTTTATTAAAGGAACATTTTGAAAATCAAGATGCGATTACGGAACCCGAAACTCTTGATGATTTCTTTGATGAAAATAATTTTGTTCCCGATAAATTTATAAATTTGCTTACCGAAGTTGATTTTGAAAGGCTTTAACTATGAAAGAAAAACTCAATGCTTTTTTTCAAGGAAAGAAAGTTCTGATACTCGGTTTTGGGCGTGAAGGACGTTCCACGCTTGATATACTTAAAAATATCGACTGCAAGATCGGAATTGCAGACCAAAATCTTGCGGTTACGCCTGAAATTGAACAATATGAGCTTTTTTCGGGAGAAAATTATCTTAATGCGATAGATGAGTACGAGATTGTTATGAAAACGCCTGGAATAGCGTTATTTGACAGGCTTTCCGAAACAAATAAAAAGAAAATAACAGGTCAGACTGATCTGCTTTTAAGATTTTGTGAAAATAAAATTATAGGAGTTACGGGCACAAAAGGAAAATCCACCACCTCAAGCCTTATTCATCACATACTTGAGCACTGCGGCAAAAAATCCGTCCTTATCGGAAATATAGGTATTCCGCCTCTTTCAATAATGGACAGCATTGAAAAGGACACAATAATAGTATGCGAAATGTCCTGCCACCAGCTTGAGTATGTAAAGGCGTCACCGAACATTGCAGTTTTGCTGAATATATATGAGGAACATCTGGACCATTATGTTGATTTAAATGCCTATAAATATGCTAAAGAAAACATATACAGATTTCAGCATAAAGAAGATGTTACTATACTCAATATAGAAAATTTGTCTGAAGAGATAAATGCAATTCCCTCTGAAAAAATAACCGTTTCAATGGACAAAAAAGCGGATATTTATGTCAGCGGAAAAGATATTGTCTTTTTTGACACTATAATTCCTTATGAAAAGATTTCTCCCAGACTGGAAGGAAAGCATAATTTATACAATATAGCAGTTGCGCTTGCTGCGGCTGTAAATGCAGGCTGTGATATTGATATGGCAATTGAAACGATCAAGAGCTTTAACGGTCTTGAACACAGAATGGAAGTCGTCAGAACAGTAAACGGCGTTAAATATGTAAATGACAGTATAAGCACGATCCCGCTTGCGGCGATAAATGCTATAAAAACATTTTCCGCCGATACTGTAATTATCGGCGGAATGGACAGAGGAATAAACTATGATATTCTCATAGATTTTTTGAATAAGGGCAACGTAAAAAACATAATTTGCTTGCCTGACAGCGGCTATCGAATAGCTGCAATGCTTAATGATACTTCCAATGTATTTAAAGTAAAGGATATGGAAGAGGCAGTTCAAAAAGCATATGAGGTTTCCGAACATTGTTGTGTCCTCTCCCCTGCTGCCGCAAGCTACGGTTTTTACAAAAACTTTGAAGAAAGAGGAAAACATTTTAAAGAGCTTGTAAATAAGCTGTAATTATTTTGTTGACAATTGCTCAGCTAATATCCTTGATATAAATATATTTTTTATCATCAGGGTCGAATTTACCGCTGTTTTTAAATCCAAGTGAATTCCAAAACGGCTTACCAGTTACACCGTCAGGAGTAAGATATATTTTTGGCGCACCGTCAGCCTTCAGCGTCTGCTCAATATGCCTAAAAAGCTCTTTCCCATAACCCATTCGGCGGTATGCGGGCGATATGTAAAATCCTGTGATAACACCATATCCGCTTTCAAGAAGACCATAGACTGTTCCCGTATCTATTGCAAACATCGCAATGCCGATAGGTTTGTTGTCTGACAATGCAAGTTCAAAATGCATATTTTCTCTGCTGCCTTGAATGTTTATTCTCCTTGAAAGATCATGCAGTATCTCTTCTTCAGTTTCAGATATTCCCTCATGCTCATCGATTTCTCTGCTGAATGGCAGCCATAACTTTTTTGCCATTTCATAATGCTCCGGCTTTCCTTTTTCGATTTGAATAAATTTTAGTTTTTCCATTTAAATACCTCATTTCTGAAAATAAAAAGTGTTCTCGAAAAAACGAGAACACTTAAATTTGTTATCCACAAATGAAGTTAAAGTAAAAGCAAGTGTGAATGATATATATTCTCGATTCTTTCGATGCAAATATTCATATCATTCACCTGCCTTTCAAATGGATCCAGCATCACGCTGGTGTGATATTGTGACGAAATAGATTGGTAATGAATATAAAAACACGTTCCCATGTTATGGGAGCGTGCCGTAGCGGCTCAGCCGCTGGTGCAGGTAAAGGGACTTGAACCCATACCCCCTTGCGAGGACTAGCACCTGAAGCTAGCGCGTCTGCCAATTCCGCCATACCTGCAATTTTATTCAATTGTTTTGTCACAGCTTTTATATTATATCATAACGATAAAGAAAAATCAACCCCTTTTTTTAAATTTTATTGATTTTATTTTTGAATATAAAATAAAAAGCGGACAGTGAAACCTGTCCGCTTTTGTTAATAACAGCCTTACTTAAGCTCAACCTTAGCGCCTGCTTCTTCCAGCTTGGTCTTGATTTCTTCAGCTTCTGCCTTAGAAACGCCTTCCTTAAGAGTCTTAGGAGCAGCCTCAACCAGCTCCTTAGCTTCCTTAAGACCAAGACCGCAAATGTCCTTAACTGCCTTGATAACGTTCATCTTAGCGTCGCCAAAGCTTGCCAGAACAACGTCAAATTCAGTCTTTTCTTCTGCCGTAGCAGCACCGCCGGCAGCAGGAGCAGCAACTGCCATTGCGGCGGCAGATACGCCAAATTCTTCTTCAAGAGCCTTTACAAGCTCATTAAGCTCGAGAACAGAAAGTCCTTTAACTTCCTCAACTAATGCTAAAACTTTTTCTGAAGCCATTTTTATGTTCCTCCATAAAATAAAATTTGTGTTGTACTGCAAAAATTATGCAGCGGTTTCTTCGTTTTTCTTTGCAATCTCGTTGACTGCAATTGCAAGCTTCTGAATGGGAGACTGAAGCACGTACAGGAATTTTGCAACCAAAGTGTCCTTGTCAGGCAGCTTAGCGTATTCTGTAACTTCTTCCGCTGTTATAGCCTTACCGTCAACAAAGCCGACTTTGATAGAGAAATTTCCGTTTGATGCTTCGACCTGCTTATAAAGCAGCTTGGGAGCAATAATAATGTCTTCCTTAGAAAGAGCAATAGCGGTAGTCCCTTCAAGATGCTCGTCCAAACCGTCGATTCCGGCAGCTTCTGCTGCTCTTTTAAGCAGTGTGTTTTTTACTACAAAGTATTCAACACCTGCTTCACGAAGATTTTTTCTCAGTATGGTATCGTCTGCAACATTAATTCCCTTGTAGTCAACTATTACTCCGCAAGCGGAATTTTTAAGTTTTTCTGCAAGATCGTTTACAAATTGCTGCTTGGATTCCAAAATCTTCTGACTTGGCATAATCTTTACCTCCTATTTTAGTATTGCTGTCACTAAAAAGGGGAATAAAAAAATCCTTTTCCAAAGGAAAAGGACGTAATCACATAATATTACTTCCCATTCCTCGGCAGGCGGTATGAAACCGTTAGCGCTTATGCGACCTGCTGTCTTTAGAACAGCTTAATTATAATAACATAAAAAAACACATTTGTCAATAGGCAAATGTGTTTTTTTATAATAAAAATATTCAATATTTTATGCACCGTATTTGATAGTGTTGACCTTAACACCGGGTCCCATAGTAGAGGAAACAGTGCAGGATTTGATATATGTTCCCTTTGCAGCGGCAGGCTTAGCTTTTACAACTGCGCTCATAAGAGCGTCAAGGTTTTCTTCCAGCTTTTCGCTTCCGAATGAAGCCTTACCGATCGGGCAGTGAATGATGTTTGTCTTATCAAGACGATATTCGATCTTACCTGCTTTTGCTTCCTGAACAGCCTTGCCTACTTCAGGAGTAACGGTTCCTGCTTTGGGGTTAGGCATCAGTCCACGAGGACCGAGGACCTTACCAAGACGTCCTACAATACCCATCATATCAGGTGTTGCGATAACAACGTCAAAGTCCATCCAACCGTCCTGAATCTTCTTTACCGTATCGTCATCGGAAACGTAATCAGCTCCCGCTTCCTCAGCTTCTTTTATCTTATCGCCCTTTGCAAATACCAGCGTTCTGACTGTCTTACCTGTTCCGTTAGGCAAAACAACTGCGCCTCTTACCTGCTGATCGGCGTGACGTGAGTCAACACCTAATTTTATATGGATCTCAACAGTTTCGTCAAATTTTGCCTTGGCTGTCTGGCAAACAAGACCGAGAGCCTCAGCTGCATCGTAATATTTTGTGGAATCAATAAGCTTTGCGCTTTCAATATACTTTTTTCCGTGTTTCATTTATTATCCTCCTTGTGGTCAAACGGTTTATAAACCTCCCACTGTAATTGTTGTTTTAAGTTGTTTATTTGTTCACTCGATTATCAAATAATGAACGAACATATTGAACTGAATATCAGTCAACTACCTCTACACCCATAGAACGGCAGGTTCCTGCAATCATAGACATAGCAGCTTCAATAGATCCCGCATTAAGGTCTCTCATTTTCTGCTCTGCGATCTGCTGTACCTGTGCTTTGGTGATTTTGGCAACCTTTGTCTTGTTAGGTGTACCAGATGCTGTTTCTATACCGCATGCCTTCTTGATAAGAACGGCTGCGGGAGGTGTTTTTGTAATAAATGAAAAGCTCCTGTCAGCGTAAACTGTAATAACAACAGGAATAATAAGACCAATGTCATTTTTTGTGCGCTCGTTGAATTCTTTTGTAAAAGCAGGAATGTTTACACCATGCTGACCAAGCGCAGGTCCTACAGGGGGAGCAGGCGTTGCTTTGCCTGCGGGAATTTGTAATTTAATAAATCCGACTACTTTCTGAGCCATTTTAATTTTACCTCCAAAAACTTAAAGAACTTAACTGATTTTTTGAATCAATGAGAGATCGAGAGTGGTGGGCGTTTCTCTGCCAAACATGGAAACAGTAACAACAGCCGTTCCTGCGGCTTCGTCGATTTCCTTGACTGTTCCCTCAAATCCTTCCAGATTACCAGAAATGATGTTTACCATATCTCCCACTGCCACATTGATTTCCGTCGGCTTTTTAACTACGCCGAGATTTGCAACTTCCTCATCTGTAAGAGGAATAGGTTTTGATCCGGGACCGACAAAGCCCGTGCAGCCTCTTGTATTGCGGCAGATATACCACGATTCATCGGTCATTACCATTTTAACATAAACGTAACTCGGATATATCTTACTTTCGTAAGTTCTTGTTTTGCCGTCACGTTCTTCTGTAATGGTTTCAGTGGGGACCATAACTTCTTCTATAAGGTGCTGAAGATTTCTGTTTTCAACTACCTTTGCGATGTTATTTGCCACTTTGTTTTCATAACCGGAAAATGTGTGCAGAATATACCATTTTGCTTCTGACATCGGCAATCCCTTTCAATCAAATACTGAGCATCAAGCTCCATACACTGCTGAACAGAAAGTCAAGCGCCCATATTGCAACGCCTGATATCACAATTGTCACCAGTACCACAACAGTGTTGTTAAAAACCTGCTTTCTTGAAGGCCAAGAAACCTTTTTGAATTCGGATTTTACGTCCTTAAAGTACTGTACTATCGACTTTTTGGGCTTTTTAGCAGCGGCAGCCTTCATGCTCTTGATCTGATTTTGCTTTTTTGCTTTTTCGGCTTCCTTCTGAGCCTTTTTATCAAGCTCGTTTGCCATTTACGCTTCCTCCTTCTTACTTGGTTTCCTTATGGAGCGTGTGCTTGCGGCAGAATTTGCAATACTTGTTGATCTCAATTCTGTCAGGGTCATTCTTTTTGTTTTTCTTGGTGTTGTAGTTGCGCTGTTTGCACTCTGTACAAGCCAAAGTGATCTTAACTCGTGTTCCGGCCATTTTCGGCACCTCCTATTTTATTGTCCGTGTTCGCCTTTCAGCGAACCAGCCTCCCTCTTATTATATACAGAAATTTTTTCCTGTATCGGCTTATTTTTTGCACAAAAAAATAAGCCCCTATTGAGGTATTTTAATTATAACACATCAATAGGCGCTTGTCAATACATTTTATAGAAATTTTTTCTTAGTAGGTTAGTTTTTATTTGTAAAATTTGCTCTTTGAAAGTATGATACCTGCCAGCAAGGCCAGAACGGCGGACAATCCAATGGGGAAAAGTATGTTATCCGCATAAGGAAGTCCATGTACATTCATACCGTAAAAGCTGAATACCATTGTCGGGACCGCCATTACTATCGTAATTATGGTAAGCACCTTCATAACGATATTAAGGTTATTTGAGATTATGCTCGCAAAAACATCAAGGGTGTTTGAAAGTATATTTGAGTAAATGTTTGTCATCTCAATAGCCTGCTTGACTTCTATCAGAACGTCTTCAAGCAGATCCTGATCCTCGTCATATAATTTTATGACACGCCCTCTTAATATTTTTTCCAATACCGTTTCGGTAGCCTTTAAAGATGTTGAGAAGTATACAAGAGATTTTTCCAAATCAAGAAGCTGAATTATCTCCTGATTTTTCATTGATTTATGAAGATGATTTTCCACATAGCTGCTTATTTTATCTATTTGTTTCAAATATTGCAGGTACTTCCCTGCGATCCTGAGCAAAAGACAAAAAATAAACTGCGTTTTAAATTGTGTTTTGATATTTTTTACAACATTATTTGCAAAATCATCGACAATTGAGTTCGGCTTTAAGCTTACCGTTACTACGTTACTTTCTGTAAGGATTATGCTCATTGGCACAGTGTAATATGATATCGTATCATCATCTGACCTTGAGCCTTTGCGTTTTGAAGAAGAAACCTCAGGTTTTTCAGCCACAGGATAGTCGAGAACTATCAGCGTTTGATTATCCTCATTTTCAATACGGGAAGTTTCTTCCTCGTCCAATGCTGAACGAATAAAATCACGGTCAATATTCAGGTTGCTTTCCAACAGAGAAATTTCTGATTCGGTAGGTGCAATCGCAGATACCCAGCACCCCGCTTCAAGCGTTTCAATTTCAATTATAGCGTTGCCGTCCGTTTTGTAGAACTTTAGCATTGTGTCCCCCTTTCCAGGGGATCAAAAAGACATACTTTTGCCCCCTGCGTATATTAAATTACAGCAACTGTGCCCGCAAGGGTCTGATTTCATAAAAGTACACCTTCCTTTATAATGACTTATTAAGATATTATATCACAATAGTTGTTATTTTTCAATAGAAATGGACAAATTTAATTATCGCTGAATTTTACGTCTGCTGATCGTTTGCTGAAAACACACCCGCAGTAATTCTGACGATAAAGATCGTACTGATGTGACAGCTCGATAGAACGCTTATATCCGTCCCTTTTCTTAAAATCCGCATATAAATACCTTACTTTATATTCTTTTTCCAGCTGTGCGCCTATCTCGTTTATTTTTTCAGCATTTTTATGCGGACTTATTGAAAGAGTAGTGGTAAAATAATCAAAGCCGTTTTGCGAAGCATATTCAGCTGCCTCTTCCATTCTTAATCTGTAACATTTAAAGCATCTTTCTCCGCCTTCAGGCAAATCCTCCAACCCGGAAGAAATACCGTAAAATTCATTGGGATCATATTTACCGTCAATAACAGACAACTTGCTGCTTAACGGCATCTCATTTAAAAGACGTTTAAGCTCTGATATTCTTTTTTGATATTCTTCATATGGAGTTATATTCGGATTATAATACAAAATCGTTATATCAAAGTATTTTGTAAGATATTCAAGCACATAACTGCTGCATGGAGCGCAGCAAGCATGCAGCAGCAGACTTTTTCTGCCATCTATGCTTTCAATTATTTCCTCAAGCTTTTTTTGATAGTTCACTTTGTTTTTCCTCAAGTATTTTCTTCAATTCTTCCTTGGTTCCGAGAACAATGTTCTTATATTCCAGTATTATCACCGCATTTTTGTTTGTAATAATATATGCGGTTTCTGCTTTTTCGTTAAATGATATCTCATTGATATTTTTATAATCGATAGTTCCGATAGGTTCGTCATCCCTTAACAGCAACAGCGCATCTGTGCAAATCAATATATTATTTATATCAGAATCAGAATTGGCTTTTATTGCATTTTTTACATATCCTTTTAAAGAAAAGAATGTGACTGCGGCAAATATCAAAGCTAAAAATGTTATCATTAAAGCCGCGCCAAGAATAAGCCAATAATTAAACTTAACTGCCATTACAATGCAGACAACAAGCATTGCCGCATAGCACACAGCGAATACAGGCAAGGCGATTTTAACGGGTTTTTTGTTAAAAGACGAGTATTTTATATATTCCTTTAAGTTGTCTTTATTCCATTCAAGCTTTACTTCGACCATTTTATATATCCTTTATCTGTCGGTGATTTTTCCGATTATCTCAAATACGGGACCTTTCTGCCATAAAAAAGTAGAAAGATTTATCACATATCCTTCGCCTTGTTTCAGAGTAAAATCGGAAGGCGTTCCCTTTGGAAGTCCGTATCCTGAAAGCAAATTCATTATCACTCCTGCATGGGTTATTACTGCTGCTCTTGAGATATGCTCCTTCATCATATCCTTAAATACCTCGTCCAGACCGTTTATACACCTCAACGTAAAATCCCCGAAACTCTCACCTCCCGGCGCTTTTGAATCATATCCGCCTTGTAGCCACTCTGTATATTCAGGCACGTCTTTTAATTCATCAGGGGTTTTCCCCTCAAATTCACCGAAATCACATTCGCAAAGATTTTCAATTTGCTTTACATATCTTTCCGGATAAATTATGTCAGCCGTTTCCAGACATCTTTTAAGCGGGCTGGAATATACCTTTTGTACATCGGGATATATTTCGTTTTGAGCCATTCTTGATATTGCCGCATAGCCTTCATCGCAAAGCGGCAGATCTGTAAAGCCGATATATTTTCCCTCTAAATTCCCCTGAGTTATTCCGTGTCGTATAAGAAAAACGGTGTAATTTTGCATAAAGCGTTTTCTCCAATCTAAAAGTTTTTAAAATTTGCGCCTAAAATATCGGTTTTATTTTTGTCAAAAATGTCAATTTACAATATGAAATAATTTTAATATAATATACTCTGCGAATAAATTAACAGAAAAGGTAATTATACATATGAACAGTGACTTCCCAAGAATACTGACGCTCCTCAGAAAAGAGAAGAAAATCAGTCAGAAAAAGGCGGCGGAGGATTTAGGAATTGCGCAGGCGCTTTTATCGCACTATGAAAAGGGTAAGCGGGAATGCGGTCTGGACTTTTTAATAAAAGCGGCGGATTATTATAACGTGTCCACCGATTATCTGCTGGGTAGGTCAGCGGTCAGCAGCGGAGAGGTAATAGCAGAAGAAGATATATCCCCATCCGATATTCCTGAGAAAGCCAGAAATTTAAATGCTGACGAACTGGCGTCTGTTTTTGCCAAGAAATTGGTAGTAAACAGCATTGACGTTATATATTCCATATTGGCAAAGACCAAAAATGCAGTTTTAATGGATAAAGTACACAGCGTTTTTTCATTTACGATATACAGAGTATTCAGAATAATCTATAAAAGCAATAAAAACAATGATAAAAACATATTTAAGATCCCCGAAGAAAAAGCCGATCAGCTTATAGCCGCAGGAGAATCTATCGCAGTTGCCGATGCCATTTCGGCTCTGCCTCAGCAATCAGATGATTGTCCGATAATAAGCAGGTCCGATCTTGAAAAAGAATACGGGAAAAATGCGTCTGTTCTGCTCAATACTGTTATGAGCTGTGAAAAGAAGTTGGAAAAGCTATAAAATAAAATATCTATGAAATGACTGCCTTAAGGCGGTCATTTTTTAGTTATTCAGACAGTTCCCGTTGCTTATTTTTTGTCCAAAACCTGTTTTACCATTCTGATACATGCCTTGAAATTTATCAATACGACAAAAACAAATATTACTGAAAGAAGTGAATAGAAAATAATTTCGTTGCTGACAAATATGATTATAAATCCCATTATCACCAATGAAACAGTATTCGTTATCAGCTTTGGCAATTTCAGGTCCATAAAAACGGTTTTCCTTGTATCCATAGCCCGTATTACGAAAACTGATACAAAGCTGATGCAGGTCGCAATAGCCGCACCGTGATTGTGCAGATACGGTATAAGCAAAGCGTTGAACGTAACGTTAAGTATAGCACCTATGGTAGCGGTAAACATTGAACGTTTTGATTGCTTGGCGGCAACGTAAATGCTCCCCATAAAAGTTCCAAAGCAGCTGTAAACCACAGCCATAACAAGAAAAGGCGTATATATGTAAGCAATATGAAATGCAGGGTCGCATAAAATCGCAATGGCTGGCTTGATAAGCAAAAGCATGGCTGCGCCTACAACAAATACAAAGGACTGAAATGCACTGAAAACGTCGGAATAGAATTTTGCGATAGTTCTTGAATTTTTTTCGCTGATAGCTGACATATTCCATGCCTGCGAAAAGATACCCGATATCAGCGCTATCATATTCGGCAGCTTGTATGCCGCATTATATATACCCGTTTCGGTAAAGTCAAGTATTACAGAAACAAAAAATGTGTCGGAAACGTTGATTATCCACCACATTATTGTAGTCGGGACCATAGGCAGGGAGAATTTTATCATTGCCCTGCGTATTTCCTTATCCACGCCGAAAAGAATAAAATAATCCTTCAGGCGTCCCATAAAGGTGAGGAAGATAACGGAACAAACGTCAGCAAGGATAACAGACAGCAGATAGCCTATATTTCCAAGATGAAATCCCAGCAGGAAAAGGAAGTTAAACAGTATATTCATAATAGTTGTAAATATACCGTCAATAGCATACAGCTTTACATTTCCGTTTGAACGGACAAAAAGAGCGCAGGTGCTTTTTAAACTGCCTGTAAAAATATATATAACTGTTATCCAGGAATAATTGTTGAGAAGTGTTATTACATTGACGTCGGGAAAAATATTTGCTGCAAATCTTAATATCGGGATTATAACTACACAGGTCAATGTGCCTATAAGCGTGATCTTTAACCCTATCGAAAAAACCTGAGAGTTGTTATATGCTTTATCAAGACCAAATCTTATGATAGACTCGCCTATTGAAATAGTGGCAAATGCCATAAGGAGAGTGGCGGTATTTATTATGGTGTTGATCTCGCCGTAGCCTTCCGTTCCCAGCATTGACTGATAAAATCCCATAAGAAGGACTACCAGCAGCTTGGAACCGAATTGACCCAAAGCAAGAACAATGGTGTTTGAAGCCAGTGTTTTGTATCTGTTCAACTTTACCGCTCACCTCCCTTTCCTTAAAATTTATATTTATCTGCGAAGCTTTTTGAAAAATTCAGTCAGTATTTCCCCGCACTCTTTTTCAAGTATGCGGCTTCTTACCAGAGGTTTATGATTAAACGGATATTCAAATAAATTAAGAACTGACGAGCAAACTCCGCCTTTTTCATCAAATGCTCCGTAAACTACCCTTTTTATTCGTGAATTTATAATTGCTCCTGCGCACATAGGGCACGGCTCAAGGGTCACATAAAGCGTGCAATCGGAAAGACGCCAGTTTCCAAGTTTTTTTGCGGCGTTTTCTATTGCAATTATTTCGGCGTGCGCCGTGGGCGAATTGTCTGTCTCACGTCGGTTATATCCTTCTGATATAATATTGCCTCTGCCGTCTGTGATAACTGCTCCGACAGGACATTCACCAAGAGCGTATGCTTTTTTTGCCTGTTCGATCGCTTTAAGCATCATTTCCTCATCAAAGAGCAAGCTATTCACCCCTAACTAATTGATTATACTATATATGATAAAAATTTTCAAGATGTTTGTTTGTATATTGCTGTCGGTATTTGACATCGGAACAACAGTAAGATCGTATCCGTTAAACTCATCGAAGTTAAATAATATATATCTCCTGCTTTAAAAGGAATATTGACCGCTTGTTTCTCATAATTATTACCAAAACAAAATTTTGGAGGTAAAAAATGTCTGAATTTTACCCTGAGGGAGAGCTTATCGGGAGCGAAGCAAACCGCAGAGCCGTTTCAAGTGAGGAAAGCCTTAAAGAGTGTATATTAAGCGGTCGGATAGTGGAAGCTCCCTGTATCGTATGCGACAGCGGACATAATCTTATAGTTGATTTTGGATTTATAAAAGGAATTATACCGAGAACAGAGGGCGCCATAGGAATAGATGACGGGACTACAAGGGATATTGCTCTTATTTCAAGAGTAAATAAGGCTGTCTGCTTTAAAGTGACTGCCTTTGCCAATAATGAACACGGCAACAAAACTGTCATATTAAGCCGGAGAATGGCTCAGCAGGAGTGTATGAGCAGATATATTTCAAAGCTCACACCCGGAGATATTATAAATGCAAAGGTAACTCACCTTGAGCAATTCGGCTGTTTTGTTGATATAGGCTGTGGGATACCTTCTCTTATACCTATAGACGCTATTTCTGTTTCAAGAATAAATCATCCGTCAAACAGAATGAGCGTCGGGCAGAACATAAAAGCCGTAATAAAAAGTATAGAAAACGGTAAAATTTCCCTTTCACACAAAGAACTGCTTGGAACATGGGAGGAAAACTCCTCCTTTTTTAAAGCGGGAGAAACTGTCACAGGTTACATAAGAAGTATAGAAAGCTACGGGATATTTGTGGAGCTTACGCCAAATCTGGCAGGACTTGCCGAGTTGAAGGAAAATGTTTATGTCAATCAGCACGCAAGCGTTTTTATAAAGGCAATTATTCCTGAGAAGATGAAGGTTAAGCTGATAATTGTAGACACATTCGACAGCGGTTATGTGCCATCAGGCTTCAAATATTTCATTGAAAGCGGTCATATCGACAGTTGGATATACTCTACGCCTTCATCGGATAAAGTGATCAGAACTGATTTTTGATTTTTTCTCTGTATTCTTTAGCGGCTCGTTCCAGTTTATTGTCGCCAAATGTGTAATATACTCTATCTTTTAGTTCGTCGGGAAGATATTGCTGCTCCACATAATGATTTGGAAAATTATGGGGATATAAATAATGCTGTCCCTTTACCGCATTTCCCTCTCCGTCATAATGCTTGTTTTGCAGGTGACGTGGGAAATCCCCCGTTATTCCTTTTTGAACGTCTTCAAAAGCCTTATCTCTTGCAATAACGGCGCTATTAGACTTAGGGCTTGTTGCCAACAGAATAACTGCCTCCGACAAAGGTATCGACGCCTCAGGAAGCCCAAGCTGAAGTGCGGTGTCCACACAGGCTTTTGCCACTACTATCCCGTTGGGATAAGCAAGTCCTATATCTTCCGCCGCCGTAACAAGAAGTCTGCGGCAAACCGACGGTAGATCTCCTGCCTCAAGCAGTCTCGCCATATAATGCAGCGCTGCGTTTTCATCAGAGCCTCTTATTGATTTTTGAAAAGCGGATAAAAGGTCGTAATGCTGGTCTCCGTCCTTGTCATACCTCATATTGCTGCGCTGAGTAAGTTCTTTTGCAAGTTCAAGCGTTATCTTTCCGTCATTCGCAGATAAAACGCATAATTCAACGGTATTAAGCGATTTTCTCACATCTCCGCCGCAGCCCTTTGCAATATGTTCACAAACGCCATCTTCTATGTCCAATTTTATTTCTGCTTCCTCACCTGCAAGCTGAAAACCTCGTTTTACAGCAGGAATTATTTCTTCGGGAGTAAGGGACTTAAACTCAAAAACGGTACAGCGGGACAAAATCGCATTGTAAATATAAAAATACGGATTTTCCGTTGTTGACGCAATCAGCGTTATATCTCCATTTTCTATATATTCCAAAAGGCTTTGCTGCTGTTTTTTATTGAGATATTGTATTTCATCAAGATACAGCAGTATGCCATTGGAGGCTGAAAGCGTAAATCTTGACGCTATTATTTCCTTTATATCGGCAGTAGAAGCAGATGTACCGTTCAGCTTGTACAATTCCATATTGCTCTTTTGGGCGATAATGTTTGCTACTGTTGTTTTTCCTACGCCGGAGGGGCCATAAAAAATCATATTGGGAATATTCCCTCGTTGAATTATGTTTTTCAGCGGCTTTCCTTCTCCGAGTATATGAGATTGTCCGTACACCTGATCAAGCTCAGTAGGACGTATCTTGTCTGCCAACGGCATAATTTTTTCACCTCTTTGTAATAAACCCGCCACTTTATGTGACGGGTTTTATTTATTATAGATTTTCTGCCCCTTTGATATTATATTTATCAAGCAACGACCGTATTTTTTGATGAGGGTCGATCACCTTGCTGGTGGATATATCGTGATTGATTGCAAGAATAAGATATGCAATGTATTTTGAAACGTCAACTTCCTTGAACCATTCTCTCGAAAGCAGCTCAGGCGTTCTGTATGTAAGGTTCGTCCCAAAAACATAATCGATCATTCCTTCGGAATACGCCTGATCAAATTTAGCAAGGCCGTTTGTGAAAATAGGATACGTAGCATAAGCTATTATGCGTCTTGCTTTGCGCTTTTTAAGTTCGTATGCAATATCAAGCATAGAATCACCGGAAGAAATTATATCGTCTGATATGAACACATCTTTTCCCTCAACAGAATTACCAAGATATTCGTGAGCGACTATCGGGTTTCTTCCGTTTACTATTCTGGAATAATCGCGTCTTTTATAGAACATTCCCATTTCTACGCCCAAAACTGAAGCGTAATACATATTGCGGTTCAAAGCGCCTTCATCAGGACTTACTACCATAAACTTCTCTTTTGAAACGTCAAAATCCGAAACCTCATGGAACATTGCCTTTAGGACCTGATAAGAAGGCATTACGTTATCAAAGCCCATAAGCGGAACAGCGTTGCAGACTCTTGCGTCATGAGCGTCAAAGGTGATTATATTTGAAACACCCATAGCCTGAAGCTCCTGAAGCATTACTGCGCAATCAAGAGATTCACGGTAATTTCTTCTATGCTGTCTTCCACCATAAAGAATAGGCATTACAACACTTATTCTGTGAGCTTTACCGCCCATTGCCTGAATTATTCTTTTAAGATCCTGAAAATGATCGTCAGGTGACATAAAGTTTTCTCTGCCGAACATTTTGTAAGTGCAGCTGTAATTTCCCACATCAACTATGATAAATATATCATCGCCTCTTATAGAAGTCTTGATAAGTCCTTTTCCGTCGCCTGAAGAAAATCTCGGACATTCAGTATCGACAAGGTAAGAATCCTGCGCATATTGAGTGTCCTGTGACCACTGTACAAGATAATCATTGATCTTGTTTCCTAAGTCTTTTGCTCCGTCTGTTGCAATTATACCGAGAGGCGCTACCTGATCTTTTGAGTTGAAAACAATAGTGCTGGCTTTTTGCTGTGCCATTTTAACGTCCCTTCCTTTTGTCTTTTTTATTTCTTTTATTCATAAAGAGGATATTTAGCGCAGATGCTCTCTACTATCTCTCTCGCCTTTTCTTTATTTCCTTCATAATCTGAAGCAACAAGATAAATGCTTTCACCTATCTTGACCATATCCTCCTCGTTAAGTCCTCTTGTGGTAACAGCAGCGGTACCTACTCTGATCCCGCTTGTTACGAAAGGCTTTTCGGGATCGTTTGGTATAGCGTTTTTGTTTACAGTGATATATACGTCGTCAAGATGATGTTCAAGGTCTTTTCCCGTAATATGGAAAGGACGCAGGTCAACAAGCATAAGATGATTGTCCGTTCCGCCTGAAACCAATCTGAAGCCTCTGTTTACAAGTTCCTTTGCCAACGTCTGGGCGTTGCTGATTACCTGCTTGCCGTATTCTTTGAACGAAGGCTCCAGCGCTTCTTTTAAGCAAACGGCTTTTGCTGCGATAACGTGCATAAGAGGACCGCCCTGAGTACCTGGGAAAATCGCTTTGTTTATTTTCTTTGCGATCTCTTCATCATTGCAAAGGATCATACCGCCTCTCGGACCTCTTAAAGTCTTATGAGTAGTTGTGGTAACAACATCGGCATAAGGAACAGGCGACATATGAACTCCTGCCGCAACAAGTCCTGCGATATGCGCCATATCTACCATAAAGTATGCGCCGACCGATTTGGCTATCTGAGATATTCTTTCAAAATCTATCGCTCTGGGATATGCGCTTGCGCCTGCGACTATGAGCTTAGGCTTGTTCTCTTCTGCAAGACGCTGTAATTCGTCATAGTCTATCATCTCAGTCTCATCATTAAGACCATATGCTATAAAGTTAAAATACTTGCCCGACATATTTACAGGAGAACCATGTGTAAGATGTCCGCCATGCGCAAGGCTCATACCGAGAACGGTATCGCCGGGTTCCAGCAAAGCAAAGTATACTGCCAGATTAGCTTGTGCGCCTGAATGCGGCTGAACGTTTGCAAAATTACAGCCAAACAGCTTTTTTGCTCTTTCGATAGCGATATTTTCGACCACATCTACACACTGGCAGCCGCCGTAATAACGCTTTGCAGGGTAGCCCTCCGCATACTTGTTTGTCAAAACACTTCCCATAGCGGCCATTACAGCTGGGGAAACAATATTTTCGCTCGCTATAAGCTCAAGATTGCGTCTTTGACGTTTAAGCTCCTCATTCATTGCGTCGGATACTTCGCTGTCAAAATCGTGCAGAAAACCAATAGTGTTTACCAGATCGTTATACATAGCTTCTCCTCTCAGATACAGTTTTTCATTTACCGAATAATCCACTTTACATTATACTTATTTTTTATACTAATTTCAATACTTTTGTAAAATAATTTCTTATTTTGTAACCGTTTTATTAAATGTAAACAAAAGATAAACATAAAAGAATAACTAATGTTTACAACATAGTATAAAAATCAAAGAGCCGATATTTTGATCAGCTCTTTGATTTCGTAAAATGTATTATTTGTTTATAAAGCCTTCCCAATCCTTCAGGAAACGTTCAATACCGTTATCCGTCATAGGATGTTTGAGCATTTGGAGAAGTACGTTCATAGGAACGGTAGCTATATGACAACCCATTCTTGCGGCAGCGGTAACGTGAATAGGATTGCGGATAGATGCGGCAATTATTTCCGTATCAATTGCTGAAGCGTTGAAAATATCAACTATCTCTTCGATAAGGTTCAATCCTTCCATACCTATATCGTCAAGTCTGCCGAGGAAAGGACTTACAAAAGTAGCGCCAGCCCTTGCGGCAAGCAACGCCTGTGCAGCAGAGAATACAAGCGTTACATTGGTCTTTATTCCTTTTGCAGTGAGCTGCTTGCAGGCTTTAAGGCCTTCTTCGCACATAGGAAGTTTAATAACTATGTTCTTATTGATCGCCGCAAGAGGAAGAGCCTCTTCCACCATTTTGTCAGCTTCAAGTGAAATTACTTCCGCTGAAATAGGACCGTCAACAATGCTTGCTATTTCAGTAACAACTTCCTTAAAATCACGACCTTCCTTTGCAATAAGGGAAGGATTGGTCGTAACGCCGCAAATAATACCCATATCATTTGCTCTTTTGATGTCCGCAACATTTGCGGTGTCGATGAAAAGTTTCATTTTTTATCTCCTTTAAATTAAATATTTGCCAATTCGTTAAAGCATGATTTCATAGCAGGATACAGCTTTTTGTATACCGCATAGACTTTTTCATACTCTTTTGTATTTTCTTCTATGGGGTTTTGCACTTTATCAGGAAGAATAACGGCTTTGCAGGCTTCGGGGACGCTTGAATATATTCCTGCTCCCACTGCCGCAAGCAGGGCTACGCCCAAGGCGGGACCTTCCTTATTCTGTGTGGTTTTTACAGGGCAGGCGTACAAGTCCGCAAGCATTTGTCTCCACAGCGGTGAACTTCCGCCGCCTCCGCAAGCCATCATATCGGTAACGTTTATCTGCATTTCCCTCATCACTTCAACACAATCTCTCAACGAATAGGAAACGCCTTCCATTACAGCTCTTATCATATCCTTTTTCTTGTGCATTGTAGACAAACCGACAAAAGCACCTCGGCAGTTAGGGTCAAGATGAGGAGTTCTTTCGCCGTTGAGATAAGGCAGATAAATCAGCCTATTTGCGCCGATAGGTACTTCCATCGCTTCCTTATCAGTCAGATAATATGGGTCAACGCCCATATTCAATGCGGTTTCCATTTCGCTCCAGCAAAGGTTATCTCTGAACCATTTGAGCGATAAGCCTGCGCTTTGAGTTACACCCATAACGTGCCAGCAATTCGGTACCGCACAGCAGAAAGTGTGAACTCTTCCCTTTTTATCAATGGAAATATCGCTTGTATGAGCAAATACTACGCCGCTTGAACCGATAGTGGTAAACGCCTTTCCGTCCTCAACAACGCCTGTTCCCACAGCGGCGGCGGCATTATCCCCTGCTCCGCCTACAACGATCGTGCCTTCCGCAAGTCCTGTAAGCTCTGCAACGCGTTTTGTTATTCTACCCGTAATTTCAGGGCTTTCATATACTTTTGCAAGCAGTGACTTATCAATTCCCAGCTTATCAAGCACTTCGTCAGACCAGCAACGATTCGGAATATCAAGGAGCTGCATTCCTGACGCATCAGAAACCTCAGTTGCATATTCACCGGTCAGCATAAATCTGATATAGTCCTTAGGAAGCAGAATATGACGGCATTTTTCATAATTCTCAGGCTCGTTGTTTTTCACCCACATTATTTTTGCGGCGGTAAAGCCTGTGATGGCAGGATTTGCGGTAATATCTATAAGCCTGTCTGCTCCCACCTTATTGGTTATTTCAACAACTTCCTTTGCCGTTCTCTGGTCGCACCAGATTATGCTGCGCCTTATTACGTTGTTGTCTTTGTCAAGCATTACCAAGCCGTGCATTTGTCCTGAAAGCCCAACGCCTTTGATCTCAGATGCAATAACACCACTCTCGTGTATTACCTGCTTTATCCCGTTTACAACGGCGTTCCACCAGTCAAGCGGCTCCTGCTCCGCATAACCGTTTTGCGGAGTGTAAAGAGGATATTCATAAGTAGCGGAAGCAACTGGAACTCCGTCCTCGGAAAAAAGGACAGTTTTTGTTCCCGATGTTCCTATGTCAACGCCTAAAATATAAGCCATAGTGTATTTCCCTTTCTTTATCAGTCAGAAAACAAAACGTTGTTGAGTATGCTTTCCAGCATTTCCTGCCTGCCGCTGGATACGGAAGAAATAACATCGCCCTTTTCAAGAACATATTTTTCAAGCTCAGGCATTTTTGCTTTTCCTGCGATTATGTCAGCGCCTATGCCTGTATTCCAGCTTGCATATCTTTCTTCAACAAACTTGTCTATTCTGCCGTCTTTTATCAGCTTGTCAGCAGCACGAAGACCCAGAGCAAATGTATCCATACCTGCGATATAGCTGTGGAAAATATCTTCAGGAGTAAAGGAGCCGCGGCGAGCCTTTGAGTCAAAGTTAAGTCCACCGTTGGTAAAGCCGCCTGCTTTAAGCACTTCATACATACAAAGTACAGCGTCGTAAATATTTGTCGGGAACTGGTCAGTGTCCCAGCCGAGGAGCATATCACCCTGGTTGGCGTCGATCGAGCCGAAAACACTATTCTCACGGGCAACTCTAAGCTCGTGCTGGAATGTATGGCCTGCAAGTGTTGCGTGGTTTGCTTCAATATTCATCTTGAAATCACCAAGCAGGTCGTATTTGCGCAGAAATCCCAGGACAGTAGCAGTATCAAAATCGTACTGATGCTTTGTAGGCTCCTTGGGCTTTGGTTCAATGTAGAAATCACCCTTAAAGCCTATTGAGCGGGCATATTCAACTGCCATTTTCATAAGTCTTGCCATATTGTCCTGTTCAAGACCGAGGTTTGTGTTAAGCAGAGTTTCATAGCCTTCACGTCCGCCCCAGAAAACATAACCATTTCCTCCAAGCTTGACGGTAAGCTCAAGCGCTTTCTTTATCTGAGCTGCTGCAAAAGCAAATACGTCCGCATTGGGAGCAGTGCCTGCGCCGTGCATATATCTGGGGTTGTTAAAGCAGTTAGCAGTTCCCCAAAGCAATTTCTTACCTGATTTATCCATCAGTTCCTTGAGAATATCGGATATTTCATCAAGGCGCTTATTCGTTTCGGAAAGAGTGTCTGCCTCAGGAGCAATATCTCTGTCGTGGAAGCAGTAATAATCGATCGACAGCTTATCCATTATCTCAAAAGCGGCATATGCTTTGTTTCTTGCAATATCCATAGGGTCCTTGCCGCCCCATTTTTTGTCGGCAGTTCCCACGCCGAACATATCTGTTCCGTCGCCGCCCATAGTGTGCCACCAAGAAAGAGCAAACTTGAGCTGCTCACGCATTTTCTTGCCGCCTATAACTTCGTCGGGATTGTAATACTTAAATGCAAGGGGATTTGTAGAATTTTTACCCTCATACTGAATTTTGGGAATGTTGAAAAACTCGCTCATAATTATTACTTCCTCCTGAAATATAACATTGTCATAAGTATGATACAGATCATACCATATAAGAATATTTTAATATATTTAGCAGTTTTTGTCAATAGAATTTTATGCGTTTTATACAAAAAAATCGTAATTTTATATTGACGTTTATAACTGTTTGCTGTATAATTATTTTTACAAAAGTAAAAAAAGAAAGGATGACAAATATGGCAAAACGCAGGATAGGAATACTTACAAGCGGAGGAGACTGCCCAGGTCTTAACGCTACGATAAGAGGCGTCGCAAAGGCGTGCTATAACTTTATCGGTGAGGATAAAGTCGAAATAATAGGGATTTCCGACGGTTTTCACGGGCTTATTCACAATGAGTGCAAGGAAATGAAGCCATCCGATTTTTCAGGCATTCTGACGCAGGGCGGAACAATACTCGGCACAAGAAGGACGCCTTATAAGATGATGCAGATAATTGAGGACGACAATATAGATAAAGTCGCCGAAATGAAACAGACATATAAAAACCGTAAATTGGACTGCCTTCTGACCCTTGGCGGAAACGGAACGCATAAAACAGCCAATTTGCTGTCCGAAGAAGGATTGAACGTTATCGGTCTGCCAAAGACCATTGATAACGACATCTGGGGCACATCAGTAACGTTCGGTTTTCATACAGCGGTGGATATAGGAACAGAAGTTGTTGACCGTATCCACACGACTGCAAATTCTCACAGCAGAGTTATGGTAATAGAGATAATGGGAAATAAAGCAGGCTGGCTGACGCTTTACACAGGCGTTGCAGGCGGTGCAGACATCATACTTATTCCGGAGATCCCTTATGATATTGATAAAGTAGCCAAAGCTGTTGAATCAAGGGCAAAGGCGGGAAAATCCTTCTCCATTCTTGCCGTAGCGGAAGGCTGTATGGATATCGAAGAATCAAAAATGAAGAAAAAAGACCGTATGCGTATAAGAAACGAAAACGGTTATAATACTGCAACTGTAAGAATTGCCAAGGATATTGAGAGAATAACAGGTTACGAAACAAGAACGGTGGTTCCCGGACACATGCTGAGAGGAGGAAGTCCTTCCGCCTATGACCGCGTACTTGCCACAAAGTTCGGTGCAAGAGCCGCAGAGCTTATCGTAGAAGAAAAATACGGATACACTGTTGCAAAAATCGGAACGGAAATAGGTGAAAATAAGCTGTCTGATGTTACTATGAAAACAAAATTTGTTCCTTTAGATGATAAAGTGGTCAAGGCTGCCCGTGATATCGGAATTTCATTTGGAGATTGACATAATTGATTTGGCTTTAAATGCATAATAAAATGAACCGCCCCAAAAGTTTGAGGGCGGTTCATAATTTCTATGGAGTTTGATTTAAAGGATCATTTTAATAGAACTTATTTTTTATAACTGCTTTTTCTGATTTTGCTGCTTGCAGGCAGAATAGCGAGAAAACCTGACAATGCCATAAGAGCCATAATTGATGATGTTTCAGAAACTACACCTGTTGCAGGATTATCATCATTATCATCATTATCATTATCATCATCAATATTATCAGAAATGGTGCGAAGCTGCTCTGCATATTGCTCGGACAAAGCAGTTATCTCATCAAATATCTTATCCAGAGCGTCAGCGTCATATACATACTCAAAAGTCGTTTTTATCGCATTTATAGAAGTATTTGCATCCGTCATTATATTTTCGATTTGAGAAATATATTCGCTCATATCGGTGCCGTTTTTCTTTTCAAGCTCAAGAATATCATTTTTGATTTCTTCTGCCACAGAGTTCAGATAATTGAGAGCATTGGTAGTGAATACTTGCTTAATAGCATCATCAAGAAAAGATTGCATAGATTCTCTCAAATCTTCAAAGTCAGAAATATCATAAACGAATTCATCCTGTTCAGCAGTTTGTTTCATAGCTGCGCAGGTACTCTTTGCTTTCTCCTCAAGGCTTTGACGAATTGCCGCAAGCTCGTCCTCGGTGATATATTTCAGCTCTGCGCTGTATTCGGATATTATGCTGTCAAAATCATCAAAAATGTACTGTTCAGTCCAATTTATGCAATCGCAGGCCCATGCATAAATCTCTATACTTTGAATAGAAGATTCAGCAGCATAAACCAACTTCCTTGTTTCAGCACTGTAAGGATCATTTTCAAGAGCGTCAGCAGCCTCACTGTATATATCCTCGATCTGCTCAATATACTGAGCTTTTTCCTCTTCGGTCAAATTATTATAATTATTTATTCGAGACAATCGATAACGATATATGTGAGGGAGATACGAATAAGAATATGCCATATTTAGCATATTCACTTTATCTAACGTAGATGAAGTATCGAACTGACCAGCTTCGAGAGCCGCTTTGATATCATTCAATATTTCATCGATAGCCTGACGAGATTTGGCTTTTTCTTCATCGGTTGCAAAATCACACTCATCAATAGACTCTTTGTAATATCTTTCAAGATATACTACACCAGCCTCAGTCGTTTTGATCATCAAAGCATTACAATATTCATCCTCCAGCTTATATGCTTCATATGCAGTCGATGAGGCCTTGATCGCAGCGACGCCTTCGTTCAGAATATCGTTAATAGCTTCACAATATTTTTCTTGTTCTTCACTAGTGAACAAATCATTTCCTTCAATGTAAGATCTGGCTTCATCTGCCAATTCATTGAGATAATTTATGCAGCTTTCAATAACTGCGTTAAGGTCCTCGGGTGTAATTTCGTCAGCAAGGAACCCAAGACGGTAATAACCTGCTCTTGTCGTTACAGTACCTGAACCGGAATAATTGTTCGTGTAAACAGGCTGACCGTCTGAAGATTCATCAAGGTAAAATGTATGAGTGCCTTTGGTAACTTCAACAACAATATTTCCATTTTCATCTGTTATATATTCTTCTGCGTCTGCACCGTCTATGCTGAGATGTACTTTCACGCCCGGCTGTGCAGTTTCGCCGTCAGATGCAAGCAGTACGGGAATTTTAACTGTGTAGGTTTCAGGAGACTTATCACCATAAACTTTGATACGTTCTTCCCCGCTGTTATAGTTAAGAACATTGTTTTCATCTACCTGCGAAAGAATATATTCCATAACGATCTGATCCTCGCCGCCAAGCTCACCAAGTTTTTTTGCACCCACAGATGCAAATGATGAACCTACATAGCTGTTTGTAGCAAGGAGAAGTTTTGTATCAGAGTCGTCAATATCAAGAGAAACACCGTTTTTCAGCTCAATGCTGACTACCTTTTCTCCTGAGGGGGCAGCTGGGTCATAGGTGTATGTAAAGCCGCTTACCTGGAGGAAACTTCCGCTGACACGTTCTCTGAGCAACAGACCTGTTTCGTCCTGACCGGTCACTGTAAGACCGTTTTCCAAAGCGGCACGGAGCAGCGCAGGAGTTACCTCATACACTTCTACCATATTTCCGTGGCTGAAAGCATTGAGAACGGTTCCTCTTGTTACCTCTCCAACGGGAAGGGCGGCAGAAATACCGCCTCCGTTTTCTACGGCAACTATCGGAAGAGATATATCGTTTTGTTCAGCAAAGGTTTCTGCGTTTTCCGCAAATGCATCGGTCACAAAATCGCCGTAGCTTGTTTCAACGATACGGGGCTCAGAATAATCCCAATAAATATTTCCGCCCCAAAGAGGTGTTTCATTGGTGCAGAGCGTCTGACCGAGTATCTCATCCTGCTCAGCCTTTATCTGAGCAAGTACGCTTTGAACCTGATCGGCGGCATTTTCACCGTCAGCAGTTAAAGTAAAGCCGGCCGCCTCTTCAGCAGTCAGTACTTCACCGTCAGCGGTAATTTTGCTTCCGTCAAAGGTAATCTCAATCTTGCCTATATTCTGGAAGTTCACACCGGCCTGAACGACGGGAATAGAAATACCGTTTCTAGTATAAACATCCTGCTCAACCGTATGACTGTGTCCGTCAACAACAGCGGCGACCTCTGACAGTTCTTCGTCTGTCAAAGCGTCAAGCAGTTCCCTGCCTGTGCAGTCGACAGCCGCTTCATTGTCGCCCATATGGCAAATGATCACAACGGCATCGGTTTCACCCGCCAAGGCGGCTATCTGCTCCTTTGCTGCCTCCGCTTCATCATTGAAAGCTACGCCTTTCAGCTTGGAAGGATTAGTAGATGTCGCAGTATCGGTAGTGGTAAGTCCGATAAGACCCACAGATTTTCCTCCCGCCTCAACTATCGTGCTGGCAGGCAGCATAAGCTGACCGTTCAAAGTCACATTAGCGCTGAGTATGGGAAAATCCGCTTCCTTTGCGTTGGCAAGGAGCTGATCTGTGCCGTAATCAAATTCGTGGTTTCCTGCCGCCATAGCGTCATACCCTGCTGCGTTCATCATTCTGATAACGTCTTTGCCCTGTGAAACAGTAGCAAATGACGCACCCTGCGTTGCATCACCTGCATCTACAAGAAGTGCATTTGGCGTTGACGCCTTCATTGCAGCAGCCTGAGCCATGCCGACAGCGCCATCTCCTTCTACAACGCCGTGAATGTCATTGGTGGTGAAGATCGTTACTGTGACAGGCTCCGCCGCAAATGCATCAACAGGCAGCAGCGTAAACGTCATAGCTGCACAAGTCACAAGCGCAATGACTTTGTTTCTAAAATTCATATCATTCTCTCCTTTATGAATTTAAATTGGATGATATATAATCAAGCCGTTCGGTAAAATAATCACGAATATTGGGACTATTGCTCCTATGTAGTTATTTTACCGTTCGGACATGAAAACGCACTGTATGCTATTTGAACTTTCTTTACTGTCAGCTATTGTTTTGCAGCATATTGTTTGACATATTCTTTCTGCCGAAATAAATTATTGCCGCACCGTATGCCACTGTAAGCACACCTGCTATCGCATAGCTGACAGGCCATATCAAATTAAATCCGATAGACGCATTCAAAATAAAGCTGGATACTATGAACATATAAAACATACCCGGCAAAAGAGACATTATAAACGGCTGTTTGTTTCTTATCATATAAACAGCGATCATAGCAAATGCAAATACCGCAATCGTCTGATTTGCCCATGCAAAATAACGCCACAGTATATTAAATCCGCCTGCGTTTATTTTTGCAAATATTAAAATTGCAGCCACAAGCGCAAATATTACAAGAGAAACGCACAGTCTGTTTCTCTTTTTTGTCTGATCTATTTTTGCAGCATCTGCAATTATAAGTCTTAACGAACGCAGCGCTGTATCCCCTGAGGTTATCGGAAGAACGATAATTCCGATAACAGCTATGATACCGCCTACGTTGCCAAGTAAATCATTAGCAATAATACCCACAACGTCAGTAGTGCTTGTATCGGCTGTTGCAAGTCCCAGGTTTAAGACGCCCATTGCCGCAGCTGCCCATATCATAGCGATCACCCCTTCGGCGATCATCATATTATAAAACGTCATACGCCCCTCTTTTTCACTTTTCATTGTGCGTGAAATAAGAGTTGCCTGAGTTGAATGAAAGCCTGATACAATACCGCATGCGACAGTTACAAAGAAAACAGGTATAAAGTGAAGTCCTTGAGGATGTACGCCAATAATGCCTGTTGTCCATATATCATCAAGCGGATACCCTTTTATAAATAAACCGATAAATACGCCTAACGCCGACAGAAGAAGCAGCATACCGAATACAGGATAAACCTTACCTATTATTTTATCTATCGGGAACAAAGTAGCAACGATATAGTAAAGAAAAATCGCACCGTAAACTATCCATACCACAGGATTTTCAACGCCGTTGTCTGTCTTTAAGATCTGAGTTACAAAAAGATCTCCCGGAGTATAAATAAACACCGTACCCACAAGCAGCATTAAAAGACATACAAATACATTGTAAATAGGAAAAGCAAGCTTGCCCAGATATTTCTTTATGAGCATAGGCATCTGTGCTCCGTCATTCCGCACAGAAATCATTCCACTCATATAGTCGTGGAATGCTCCTCCGATTATGCATCCGATAGGAATAGTCAAAAAAGCGATAGGTCCGAACAAAATACCTTGTATAGGGCCTAAAATCGGACCTGTTCCCGCAATATTCAAAAGTTGAATAAGTGAATTTTTCCACTTTTTCATAGGAACATAATCCATTCCGTCATTTAAGCGGACCGCAGGTGTTTCACGGTCGTCAGGCCGGAAAACCTTTTCACATACCTTTCCGTATATGCCGCCTCCGACCAAAAGAATTACAAGTCCCGCAATAAAAGTAATCATATTTATGTAACCTACTTCTGTTTATTATTTAAATTTGTTTTGTTAATGCAGTATGCAAACCTTTAATATTAAATATCAGTGTGCATATTAAGCCGAATGCGTGATGTAAAGATTTCTTTTTCGGCATTGAATCTAAAGCTCGCGCTCCCGTCATATTTTTGAGCAGTGTGCGCTATACTTCTCAAGCCGTATCCGTTGCCTGAATGTTCACTCAAAAAAGTCTCTGCAGGCGAAAAACCGTCTTCTGTCTGGAATTGGCGGTTAAGGCGCACGCCTTTGCAAGAATTGGAGATCTCTATTGCAAATGAACCTTGAACGATACCGACCTGTACATTTATCCAACGGTTATCTGAACATTTACAACAAGCGTTTATTGCATTTTCCATTGCATTGCCGAACAGCACGGTCAAATCCACCGATTCAATGTTCAGTTCATCACATACCGCATGAACTTCACAGTGAATGTCATATTCTCTTGCAATTCCCACATAATATTGCAGCAGCCCGTTTACTGTAATGTTTTTGCAATAAATTTCATTATCGTGATTTACAGTAGTATCTATTACCTTTGAAAGATAGTCCTTCATTTCATCCAGCTGTCCCCTGTCAAGCATATCGTTAAGGGAATTATAATGATGACGAAGGTCATGACGCATTCTTCTGGTATTTTCCATATCTCCTACGATTTTTTCATATTGCAGCTGCTGTATTTCCATTGTCTTCTGACGTTCACTGTCATTCTTTCGCCGCACTGACTCTCTGAAAATCAACCAATATATTAACATTTGATTAATAGTAAGGAAAAACATCGGAGGTAAAAAATATTGAAAAAACCCTATTTTTCCTATAACTGTATCACAGTAAATAGTCATAATAAAATAAATAAATGTAGAAATAACCGCAGTTAAAAATTCCCGTCGCATATTTTTCGGTTCAATGTTTTGAATGTATTCTTTAAGCGGGCGAATTACGACAAAAAACATAAGCGGCATCATCAGTGCGGTCGTAACGGCGTATAACAACAAAAAACTTTCAGTATAAGTATAGACCGTTGTATCAGTCAACGGATATAAGAAAGAATGTATTGTATTCACCATTACAAATTCTGTAACGGCATAAAACAACACAATAAAAAATACCATCACCTTTTTCATCAGTGACTCACGCACCAACCATATATACATCGCAAGCTCGATCAATATGGTAGCCAACATAAATGAGTTTGAGATGATTATATGTTTAGGATATTTTGATATATCGCGAAAGCACAGCACAGATGAAAACAATATTGCAAAAATAACGGAAAAAACAGTTGTCCATAAAATGATATTCTTGCGCTTAAATCGGAGGGACTCCTGAGGAAAAGGCAAAATAATCATCAATGCACATGGAAAAAACTGTATGAAGAATCCCAGAGCGTTTTGAAGAAAAACAGTCATTATTTACTCTCCTTATAGCCCTTTTGACGGGAAAGTCGGTCAAATACATAATTATCATAGGACGCACGGATAGCTGTGCTCTGCCTTACGGCAATAGGAAAGCGAGTCCCGTCCAGCAAAGTACAGGTATCTGTTCCCATTTTTACAATATAATCCATATTAACGACGATCCCTCGGTTTATCTTTAAAAAGCTGCCGTCCAGCTTTTGTTCCAATTCACTGAATGACGTCCAGATTTTTAGTCTGCGTCCGTCGGACAGCGATACGTTTACCGCATGATTATTGTTTTCAAGCAGACAGATCTGGTCCATGAATACCGTATATCTTTCTGCACCGACAGAGAACGATATTTTTTTCCTTTGTTTTGAACGAAACTCTGTAAGGCGACGGAAGGTTTCTATCACATCTTCTGTTTTCACGGGCTTGACCAAATAATGCAATGCATGAAGAGTAAAAGCGTCAACAGCATAATCTTTGCTGGTAGTAATAAACGCAATCCCCGTTTCAGGGGATATCTTCTGAAGGTCTTTGGCAATATCAATGCCGTTTTCACCTGGCAAATATATATCCAAAAATGCAATATCGAAATAAGGCGCTATTTTAGCCGCATCTAAAAAAGAGGAGCCGTTTAAAAATTTTTCTGCGCATCTGGTGGGGTCCCATCCGTGCAACGCTTCTTCAAATTGCTCCTGTTCCCTTAAATCATCGTCGCAAATTGCAATACGCATATAACATCCCCTCTCGTTGGCGGACCTTCAAAATATTATATAAAAGTATTATAACATAATACTACATTTTTTTCAATAAAACTTTATTGACGTTTTTGAAATCAAATCTGACTTTTACGAAATATATATAAATTAGTACCTTTTATATTTAAGGATTATTTGTTATGAACATAAAAACACGTTCCATAGTATTGGGAACGTGTTGGTGCTGTTCATATGTTGTGACGTTATCACTTAGAGGATTATTGGGCGATAAACATAAAAACACGCTCACATTACTTGGGAGCGTGTTGGGTCCAGCGTCACGCTGGTGTGATATTGTGACTAAAAAGATTTTTTGGTGATGAATAAAAAATACTCCACCCTCCTTGGGAGCACGCCGCGATTTTTCGGTTTTGCAGAGCAAAATGAATTTCCTTTAGGGAAATTCAAGAAAAATTGCGCATGGAAAAGAGCTGAGGACGAGCCGTCAGGCGACGGACGAAGCCTTTTCCCGTTTGCAAAAAATGCCCTCTTTGAGGGCATTTTTCCTAACGGTGTGGTCGGGGTGACCGGACTCGAACCGACGACATCCTGCTCCCAAAGCAGGCGCGCTACCAGCTGCGCTACACCCCGAAAATATTCAATAAATTCAAATATTCGCAAATATGTATTTCTGACTTTTGTATTATACACCGCTGATTTGACGATGTCAAGAGTTTTTTAAAAAACATCTCAAAATGTGCAAATCAAGTGTTTACAAATAAAACAAAATGTGATATAATTTTTAGGATAACACAAGCATGGACTTTAATAAAGGATCCTATAAAAGTCCGCAGAAATAGACCGTATAGCTTTTGACGGTCAACAAATGCTTGTGCCAAAAAGAAGGAGGAATATTCCAATGGCAAGACAAAAGCTGACGATGGATGGTAATACCGCTGCCGGTCACGTTTCGTATGCGTTTACCGAAGTTGCTGCGATCTACCCCATCACCCCCTCGTCCGTAATGGCCGAAGTCACTGACTCATGGGCTACTGCGGGCAGGAAAAATATGTTCGGCACAGAAGTAAAGATCGTTGAAATGCAGTCTGAGGCAGGCGCCGCAGGTGCAGTTCATGGTTCTCTTACTGCAGGCGCGCTCACCACTACATACACCGCATCACAGGGCCTGCTGCTGATGATCCCGAATATGTACAAAATAGCAGGTGAGCTGCTTCCCAGCGTTATTCACGTTTCTGCGCGTGCGCTGGCTACTCATGCGCTTTCAATTTTCGGCGATCACAGCGATATTTATGCCTGCCGTCAGACAGGTTACGCAATGCTCTGCTCCACTAACCCTCAGGAGGTTATGGACTTGGGCGCTGTTGCTCACCTTTCCACTATAAAGGGCAGAGTTCCTTTCCTGCATTTCTTTGACGGTTTCAGAACCTCTCACGAGATCCAGAAGATTGAAGTATGGGATTATGATACTCTTAAAGGAATGGTCGATGAAGACGCACTTGCTGAATTTCGCAGCCGTGCATTAAATCCTGAGCATCCCACTCTTCGCGGTACTGCTCAGAACCCTGACATCTTCTTCCAGGCAAAGGAAGCGTCAAACAACTATTATAATGCTCTTCCCGCAATCGTTACCGAGTATATGGACAAGGTAAATAAGGAAATCGGCACTGACTACAAGCTGTTCAACTACTATGGCGCTCCTGACGCTGAACAGGTTATCGTTGCAATGGGCTCCGTTTGTGACACCATTGAAGAAACTATTGACTACCTGCTGGCTCAGGGCAAGAAGGTTGGTCTTGTAAAGGTAAGACTTTACCGTCCTTTCTGTGTAGACGCTTTCGTAGACGCAATTCCTTCCACTGTAAAGAAGATCTCCGTTCTTGACAGAACAAAGGAGCCAGGCGCTCTTGGCGAGCCTCTGTATCTTGACGTTGTTGCAGCTCTCAAGAGAGCAGGCAAGTTTACCGACGTTCCCGTATTCAGCGGACGTTACGGCTTGGGTTCAAAGGACTGCAACCCTGCTCAGATCATTGCCGTTTACAACAATGACAGCAAGCCTCAGTTCACTATCGGTATCGAGGACGACGTTACCAATCTGTCCCTGCCTATTACCGAAAATCCCAATACTACTCCTGAAGGCACTACCTGCTGCAAGTTCTGGGGTCTTGGTTCTGACGGTACTGTCGGCGCTAACAAGAACTCTATCAAGATCATAGGCGACCATACTGATATGTATGCGCAGGCTTACTTTGCTTATGACTCAAAGAAGTCAGGCGGCGTTACCATTTCTCACCTGCGTTTTGGTAAAAAGCCTATTAAGTCAACTTATTTCGTAAACAAGGCTAACTTTGTTGCCTGCCACAACCCCAGCTATATTGACAAGTACAATATGGTTCAGGACGTTATCCCCGGCGGCAGCTTCCTGCTGAACTGCCAGTGGAGCGTTGACGAGCTGGACGAAAAGCTTCCTGCTCCCGTAAAGGCATATATTGCCAAGAACAACATCAATTTCTACATCATCAACGCAATCAAAGTTGCAAAAGAAATTGGTCTGGGCAATAAGACAAACACCGTTCTTCAGTCTGCATTCTTCTCGATCGCTAACATTATCCCAGGCGATGAAGCGATCGACTATATGAAGAAGGCTGCTTACAAATCCTTTGCCAAGAAGGGCGAAGATATCGTAAATATGAACTACGCTGCTATCGAAAGAGGCGCAGGCGAAGTTATCAAGGTCGATGTTCCTGCTGAATGGGCTAACTGCGAAGGCGGTCTTCCTGTTCATGTTGCTGAAAGCGACAGAAAAGAACTTGCTGACTTCATCAACAACATTCAGATCCCCTGCAACGCTCAGAGAGGCGACGAACTCCCTGTTTCTGCATTTACTTCGATGCCCGACGGCACATTCCCTCAGGGCTCAGCAGCATTTGAAAAGCGCGGTATTGCAGTAGACGTTCCTGAATGGCTCCCTGAAAACTGCATTCAGTGTAACCAGTGTTCTGTTGTTTGTCCTCATGCCGTTATCCGTCCCGTTATCCTGAGCGAAGATGAAGCCGCTAAGGCTCCCGCTTCAACCAAGACGAAGGACGCTACCGGTATGCCCGGCAACAAGTTCACAATGGCAATTTCCGTTCTGGACTGCACAGGCTGCGGCGCTTGCGTAAATACCTGCCCTGCAAAGGTAAAGGCTCTGGCTATGAAGCCTCTGGATTCTCAGCTTGACCAGCAGGAAGCATTTGATTATGCTCACAAGTTCCAGTCCAAGCCCGAAGTTCTTGAAAAGTTCAAGGAAAGCACCGTTAAGGGCAGCCAGTTCAAGCAGCCCCTGCTTGAGTTCTCAGGCGCATGCGCAGGCTGCGGCGAAACTCCTTACGCTAAACTGGTAACTCAGCTCTTCGGCGACAGAATGTATATCGCTAACGCAACAGGCTGCTCCTCTATCTGGGGCGGTTCCGCACCTTCAACTCCTTACACTGTAACCGCTGAGGGCAAGGGTCCTGCTTGGGGCAACTCCCTGTTCGAAGATAACGCTGAGTTCGGTTTCGGTATGTTCCTGGCTCAGGATACTTTGAGAGCTCGCGCTCAGGCTCATCTGAAGGCTCTTGATGAAAAGGCTGAAAATGCTGACGTAAAGGCAAAGATAGCCAAGTATTTTGAAACTGCTAATGATGGCGCTGCAAATGCTGCTGCCACCAAGGAGCTGGTTGCTGCTCTTGAAGCTTGCAGCTGTGACAACGAGGACAAGAAGGAAGTTCTCAAGCTGAAGGATTACCTGTCCAAGAAGTCCAACTGGATATTCGGCGGCGACGGCTGGGCATATGACATCGGTTACGGCGGTGTTGACCATGTTCTGGCAAGCGGCAAGAATGTAAACGTAATGGTATTCGATACCGAAGTTTACTCCAATACCGGCGGTCAGGCATCTAAGGCAACTCCTATAGGCGCTATCGCTCAATTTGCGGCAGGCGGCAAGGAGATCAAGAACAAAGACCTTGCAGGTATCGCAATGAAGTACGGTTATGTTTATGTTGCTCAGGTTGCTCTTGGCGCTGATAAGAACCAGTGCTTGAAAGCAATTATGGAAGCAGAAGCATATGACGGTCCTTCCCTGATAATCTGCTACGCTCCCTGCATCAACCACGGTATCAAGGGCGGTCTTGCTATTGCTCAGCAGGTTGAAAAGGAAGCAGTTGAAGCAGGATACTGGAACCTGTTCCGCTTTAATCCTGCTCTTGCAGAAGAAGGAAAGAATCCGTTCACTCTTGACTGCAAGGCTCCCACAGGCGACTACAAGGCATTTATGATGAGAGAAGTTCGTTACAACTCTCTTGCTCGTCAGAATCCTGAAAAGGCGGCTGTATTGTTTGACAAGGCAGTTGAAAACTCCAAGAAGAGATATGACGATCTGGTAGGCCTGGTAGATTACTATAAGCCTGCTGAATAATCAGCTCAATTAAACAATAAAGCGGCAGAAAATCTGCCGCTTTTGTTTTATAAAATTTAAAGCGGAGCAAAGGCTCCGCTTTGATTTATTTAAGCCCTGTTGTGATCTTTTCAAAAAATTCATCAAGTACATGCTCTTCCATTTCGTCACCCTGTCCGTTGTCCGCCATTGATACAATAACGGGATCAATAGGAAGTCTGCAAACGGATTTTATCCCAAACTTCTCAGCCTCGGCATTTATATGACTTTCACCGAAAATGTTATGTTCCTTGCCGCATTGGTCGCACTTAAAATAACTCATATTCTCTATTATCCCGAGAATAGGGATATTCATTGTCTTTGCCATATTCACTGCCTTTTCAACTACCATAGACACAAGCTCCTGAGGGCTGGTAACTACGATAATCCCGTCAACAGGAATTGACTGAAAAACGGTAAGAGGAACATCACCCGTTCCCGGAGGCATATCTATGAACATATAATCCACACCGCCCCATATAACGTCCGTCCAAAACTGCTTAACAACACCTGCAATAACTGGACCTCTCCAGATAACAGGTGCTTTTTCATCTTCAAGAAGAAGATTTAAGGACATTACGCTTATTCCCTTTTTTGTCATTACAGGAAGTATCCCGTTTTCATCGCCGTAGGCACGGCTGTGAAGTCCAAACACCTGAGGAATGGACGGACCTGTTATATCCGCGTCGAGAATGGCGGTATGATTACCTTTTTTATTGGAAACGGCGGCAAGCATAGATGTGACCATACTTTTTCCCACACCGCCTTTTCCGCTTACAACGGCAATTACCTTGTTTATTTTAGACATTTTATGAGGCTGTTCGATAAAGCTGGTTTGCTCACTCTGGCGTGATGAACAGCTTTCCCCGCAGGAGGAACAGTCATGCGTACATTCGCTCATAGTTATAATTCCTTTCGTTATAAATTTTGTGCTTCATATATTGTATCAAAAAGCGGCGTAATTGTCAATCGTATTCAGAACTTAATTGTCCGCAGGCGGCTTTTATCCCTGTTCCGAATTCCCTGCGGAATATCGCGTTCACACCACTCTCTTTTAATATATCAAAAAATATATCCGCATTTTTCGACCTTTTAAATTCCGAATTTTCGGTTTCATTATACGGAATAAGGTTTACATAACAGTGTATCCCCTTTATAAGTTCTGCAAGCTGGACAGCGTTTTCTGCGCTGTCGTTTATTCCGTCAAGCAAAATATACTCAAAAGCAATCCGCTTTCCATAATTGTCTGAATATTCTTTTACCGTTTCTATCAACTCTTCTACACCGTATTTTTTATTTATCGGCATTATTTGTGAACGCAACTCGTCCGTGGGAGCATGAAGGCTGACAGCTAAATTAAATTGGCAGTTGATTTCAGAAAGCCTTTTGATTTGCGGTATAAGACCACAAGTTGACAGAGTTATATTTTTACCGCCAAAAGCAAGACCATAAGGGCAGGATAGTATTTCAATAAAATCCTTAAGGTTGTCAAAATTATCCAAGGGCTCGCCTATTCCCATTATGGAAATATGTTTTATTTCGCAATATTGCCGCATAAATAACACCTGAGCCGTCATTTCACCTGCTGTGAGATCACGTCTTTTTTTCAGCTTTCCACTTTGACAAAACTTGCAGCCCATAGAACAGCCTATCTGTGTGGATACGCATAGACCTGCTCCGTAATCATGGCGCATTATAACTGCTTCGGCTTTATTCCCGTCAGAAAAAGATAGCAAAGCTTTTGCGGTTTTTCCGTCATCCTGCATTGTGACTTGTTTGGGCAAATCAAAAGTGAAATTGTCCATTATCAATTGTTTTGTTTTATCGCTGAATTCAGCAATATTTTCAATCGCTTGTCCGTTTCTGTAAACAGACTTAAAAAGTATCTTTGCCTTAGCTTTATTCTCTCCTTGCTGATGAAAAAAATTCTCCAAAGAAGCAAGAGTCATCCCGAAAAAATCCATTTTACATTCCTTTGATTTTGTAATAATTTTATTTTAACATATTACAAGCAGAAAATCAATTATGCAAAATAAGATATTATACTTCAAAAATTTTAAAAAGTACTGGAAAAATACAGAGATATATGCTATAATTATGTTAAGTAAAAAGGAAAGAAGTGAAAAGGGTGAAGCTGAAAACAAGAGAAAAAATGCAGCTTTGGATAAAAATAGGCGCTTTTGCATTAGCTGTTATAATTGCAGTAGGCTATATCCTTTCATCACTTCTATTCTAAAAAATTCAGGAGGCAAAAATTTATGTCAAAGATTTTAGTTGAAACCTCGGCAAGGCACGTTCATGTTACTAAAGAGACCCTTGAAATTCTTTTCGGAAAGGGTGCTGAACTTACAAAGAAAAAAGACCTTTCTCAGCCCGGTCAATTTGCAAGTGAGGAAAGAATTACGGTAGTTGGTCCTAAAAAGTCACTGGCTAACGTTTCTATTTTAGGTCCCTGCCGTTCTGCAAACCAGGTAGAGCTTTCCGCAACAGACGCACGTTCAATAGGCGTGCCCATCGTTATAAGAGAAAGCGGAGATATTGCGGGAACACCCGGCTGCAAATTGGTAGGTCCCTGCGGAGAAGTAGAAATAAGCGAAGGCGTTATCGTTGCAAAACGCCATATCCATCTTACGCCCGAATCTGCCGAAAAGCTGGGTGTCAAGAACAAGGACAATGTTTGGGTAAAGATAACCACTCCCGAAAGGTCAGCAATTCTCGGTGACGTTGTTATAAGAGTAAGCGAAAATTTCGCAGACGCAATGCATATCGACACTGACGAATCCAACGCTATCGGCGCTACGCCTGATCTTTACGGCGAAATAATAAAAGTAAATCAAAGATAGTAATAAGGCGGGCGTAACATGCTACACCCGACCTTTATAGCGCAATAATCAAAGAGCTTTAATAAGTCATATAATCAAACCGCATTTCACTTTGTTGTGAAATGCGGTTTTTGTTTTATAAAGTCATATATTTTAAAAAGATTATTTTGTGCCGAATATCCTGTCTCCTCCGTCGCCTATACCGGGAACAATATACAGATCTTCATTCAGTCCTTCATCAAGCGCTCCGCAGTATATATGAACGTCGGGGTGAGCCTCCTGAAGAGCCTTTACTCCCTCTGGGCAAGCAACAACCGTCATAAACTTGATAGAGCGTGCGCCGACCTTCTTTATTTCATCTATAGCTTTTACCGCCGTCAAACCTGTTCCAAGCATAAGATCCATCACAATAACGTCACGCTCTTTTATGTCAAACGGAAGCTTGCAGTAGTAAACGTGAACGCTTCCGTTTTTGTGGTCATCGTCACGGCAAATTCCGATATGTCCTACTTTAGCGGCAGGAATAAGCGCAACTGCGCCCTCGACCATACCTAGACCGGCTCTGAGTATGGGAATAAGCGCTACCTTTCTGCCTGAAATGATATTTGACTTTGCAATTGCCACAGGAGTTTGAATTTCGACTTGTTTCAAAGGCAGGTCACGGGTAGCTTCATAGCTCATAAGCATTGCAATTTCGGAAACAAGTTCACGAAACTCCTTTGACCCCGTATTTTTGTCACGAAGAAGTGACACCTTATGCTGTAAAAGAGGGTGATCGAGAATATTGAGCATTTCCATAGCGCTTATTTTTCCTCCAATTTCATTATTTTTTCAACACGGGCGGCATGACGTCCGCCTTCAAATTCTGTATTTAAAAATACGTTCACAAGCTCAGATGCAAGTCCGTATGAAATAACTCTCCCACCAAGGCATAAAACATTTGCGTCATTGTGCAGCCTTGTATATTTTGCGGAGAAGTAATCGCTGCACGCCGCCGCACGAATACCTTTTACTTTGTTTGCCGCCATTGATATCCCAATGCCTGTTCCGCAAATCAAAATTCCCTTGTCTGCCTCTCCTGAAACAATTTTTTTACAAACCGTTTCGGCGATGTCAGGATAATCTTTATTCTCTCCGCAATCTGAATATTCATATCCGTTTTCGTCAAGATATTTCAGGATATGCTGTTTTAATTCAGTTCCTGCGCTGTCGCTGCCTAAAACTATCATTTTCTTTCCTCCGTTTTATTTTCATTTATCTTTGCAAGACGTTCCCTTTCAGCCTGCGGCAGTCTTAGATACAAAGGAAGAAGCTCCTGCGCGCTAACGCTTTTATACTCCGTTGCCGCAAGACATACGCTTTCAGCTCTTTGCAATCTTATCATAGGCGGAGCAAGCAAAATATTTTCACCACAAAGTTTTTTATAAGCAATCTCCGCGCCGTCGCCTGCTAAAATAACAGATCTATCTTTATATTTTTTTAATTCTACCTTTAAATCATCGGAAGAAAGCGCCCTGTCGTCTGTCAGTCTGATTATCTTATCTCCTTCAACTTCAAACAAAGCATTATAAAACTGATTGCAACGAGCGTCCATTACAACGCACACTATACATTCCCGCCCAATAAGGTTGTATGCAAGGGAGTGAAGTGTGGAAACGCCAACACAAGGCTTATTTGACGAAAATGCAAGTCCCTTAACGGCGGCTACGCCTATCCTTATCCCCGTAAACGAACCGGGACCGTTGTTGACTGCCAACAAGTCCACATCTTCAAGGGACACTCCTGAGTTTTTAAGCATTTCTTCAACCATCGGGAGAAGCGTCTGGGAATGAGTCAGCTTTGTGTTCACAAACGAGCTTGCAATAACCGTCGTCTTTTCCGAGGAAATATCACATAAGGCGCACGAGCCTGCAACGGCAGAGGAGTCTAAACCTAAAATCAGCATTATTTGACCTTTTCAATAATTATTTCACGGCTTGTTTCGCCTGACTTATTTATAGAAACCAAGTACACGCTTTCAGGATAATCTACTTCAAAGTTTATATTTTCGCTCCATTCAATGCATAAAACTCCGTTTCTTCCGAAATAATCAAAAAAACCGATAGAATAAAGTTCATCAAAACTGCTTATCCTGAACAAATCAAAATGAAAAATATTGATTTTTCCGTAATATTCATTTATAAGCGCAAACGTAGGGCTTGTTACCTCATCTTCAATACCGAATGCCTTTGCTATTCCCTTGGTGAAATAGGTTTTCCCTGCTCCCATTTCTCCTCTGTACAGAATAACGTCGTCCGCTTTCAGCTTATTTGCAAAGTCAAAAGCTATTTTTTCGGTATCATTCACACAGTCAGAAAAAAACTTTTCCATTAAAACAGCCCGCTTATAACGCCGTTATCATCAACGTCAATATTGTTTGCGGCAGGAACCTTGGGAAGTCCGGGCATTGTCATTATATCCCCTGCGTATGCCACAACAAAACCTGCACCTGACGACAGCTTTACATCTCTAATAGTGATATTAAAGCCTTCGGGCTTGCCAAGCTTGGTTTGATCATCAGAAAGAGAATACTGCGTTTTTGCAACGCATACAGGGATCCTGTCACTGCCAAGCGTTTCAATTTCTTTTATAGCTTTTTCAGCCTGAGATGTATAGGTAACCCCATCAGCTCTGTATATCTCTTTTGCGATAATATCCAGTTTTTCTTTTATAGTCAGCTTTTCGTCGTATATGGGAGCAAAATGGCTCTCCGTATTGTCGATCGTATCAATAACAGCCTGAGCAAGCTCTTTTCCACCCTCACCGCCATTAAGGAATACATCTGAAAATGCTACCTTAACGCCAAGCTCGTTGCAGAAAGTCTTGATATATTCTATTTCAGCCTCTGTATCAGTGTAGAAATGATTTATAGCAACCACAACAGGAACGCCGTATTTCTGCATATTTTCAATGTGAGTTTTCAGGTTTACAATTCCCTTTTTAAGCGCTTCAAGATTTTCCGCTGTAAGCTCTGTTTTAGGAACACCGCCGTTGTATTTCAAAGCACGAATTGTTGCAACCAGTACGGTGCAGTCAGGCTTTAATCCTGCAAAACGGCATTTTATATCAAAGAATTTTTCAGCACCTAAATCAGAACCGAAGCCTGCCTCAGTGACTGCATATTCGCCCAGCTTCATAGCGAGCTTTGTCGCTCTTACAGAGTTGCAGCCATGCGCAATATTCGCAAAAGGACCGCCGTGTACTATCGCGGGAGTATTTTCAAGAGTCTGGACCAGATTAGGATTGATAGCGGTTTTCAACAACGCGGTCATAGCGCCTACCGCTTGCAGATCTCTTGCAAAAACAGGTTTTCCGTCATATGTATAGGCGACAAGAATATTGCCTAAGCGCTTTTTTAAATCGTTTAAATCTGTTGCAAGGCAAAGTATCGCCATAATTTCAGTAGCCACTGTTATGCAGAAATGATCTTCACGGGGCATACCGTCCATTTTTGTGCCAAGACCAACAATGCAGTTTCTCAGCGCTCTGTCGTTCATATCAAGACAACGCTTGATCTGCACACGGCGAACATCTATTCCGAGAACATTTCCCTGCTGAACATGATTGTCAAGCAGTGCGCAAAGAAGATTGTTTGCAGCTGTAATGGCGTGCATATCGCCTGTAAAATGAAGATTTATGTCCTCCATAGGAACGACCTGAGCATATCCGCCGCCTGCAGCTCCGCCTTTGATCCCGAAAACGGGTCCGAGGGAGGGCTCACGCAAAGCAAGAACAGCCTTTTTCCCCAGCTTATACATTCCCTGTGCAAGTCCGATACTGGTGGTTGTTTTACCTTCTCCGGCAGGAGTGGGATTTATTGCGGTAACAAGTATCAGTTTTCCGTCAGGCTTATTTTCAAGCCTTTTGATACATTCTTCGGTGATTTTTGCCTTATAATGACCGTAAGGCTCAAGCTCATCTTCAGATATACCTAAATCAGCGGCAATATCCTTGATCTTCTTCATTTGGGCATTCTGGGCTATTTCAATATCAGTAAGCATTTAAATGTCCTCCTATGAAATTCATATTTCAGGACAAAAAGTCCTGTGTTCTACACAAAAAATATTATAACACATATTGGAATAAATAGCAATATTTATTTACACCAATTTCATTTGCCCAGCGTTAAATACTGCTGCTTTACCTGCTGAAGGAATATTTTTCACAACATATTCATCCGCATTTTCTATCAAGCCGTCTTCATATTTTTTGACCACGGCAAGCTCAGACTTTGTAAGACGCATTACCTGAACGCCTTGAGTTTCTCTCGATGCCTTGGACATAAGCAGATCAGATGAAAAGATAATTACTTTTCCAGCGCTTGATTGCAATATAAAATCGGTGGATTCCTTTATCACAAAAGCGGCAACTATCGGAGAATCGGTATTGAACGCATTTGCCAGTTTTTTTCTGTTTGTTTTTGTTTCATATGAAGAAAGCGGTATTTTTGCGCACTTTCCGTTTTTAAAGAATATCATAAGCGTTTCGCTGTAATCAAGAGTCACAGCAGTGAATAAAAGGCTTTCGCCGCTTTCAAATTCAAGCTTCGCAGGGATATAATCTCCTAAAGCGCTTGCCTTTGTAGTCTCAAACTGACTTACTTTATATTTATAAGCAAAAGCGGTATTTGTAAAGAAAATCAAATCGCTTTTGTTTGAAACCTCCTGCTCAAGCACTATCATATCGTTTTCTTTGAGTTTGTGTTCACCACTCATACGAAGAGATTGCGCAGTTATTTTCTTAAAATATCCGTCTTGAGTTACAAAAATGCTTACGTTATAGTCAGGCTCTTCCTCGTCGATCTCTTCGATTTCTTCAGAAGAATATGTCAAGAGTGTCCTTCTCGGCTGACCATATTCAGCAATTATATCCTTTAAATCTGATATGATGATATTTTTTATTCTCCGAGGGCTTTCAAGCGTTTCCTCCATATCATCAATATCGGACTTTAGTTCGTTTATTTCCTCGAGCCGTTTTAGAATATACTCTTTGTTTATATGACGCAGTTTAATTTCCGCAACATATTCGGCTTGTATTTCGTCTATTCCGAATCCTACCATCAGGTTTGGCACGACTTCGTTTTCTTCTGCGGTTTGACGGATTATTCTTATTGCCTCATCTATATCAAAGAGAATTTTTTGAAGTCCGAGCAAAAGGTGCAGCTTTTCTTTCTTTTTTGCAAGGTCAAATGTGATCCTTCGTTTCAGACAATTTACTCTGAAGTCCGTCCATTCATTCAGTATCTCACGAACGCCCATTACCCTTGGAGTTCCGTTTATAAGAATGTTGAAATTGCAGGCAAATGAATCCTGTAAAGGCGTCAGTCTGAACAGCTTTTGCATAAGCGCATTTGGGTCAGTGCGGCGTTTTACGTCTATCGCCAGCTTTAATCCAGACAAATCGGTTTCATCACGAATATCCGAAATCTCTTTCAGCTTTCCGCCCTTTACCAGCTCTACGATTCGTTCGATTATCGCCTCAACCGTTGTGGTAGGCGGTATCTCTGTTATCTCAATAACGTTTTCATTTTCATCAAAGTTGTATTTCGCTCTGACTTTGACAGAACCACGTCCGGTATCATAAATCCTTTTCAGTTCATCTTCGTCGTATACAATAAAGCCTCCTCCCGGGAAATCGGGCGCTTTGAGAGTTGAAATAATATCATGCTCCGGGTCACGCATAAGGCTTATTGCAGTTTCACATACCTCGCTGAGGTTGAATGAGCAGATATTGCTTGCCATTGAAACGGCGATCCCTACATTGTTATTAACAAGGATAGACGGAAATTTTGCGGGGAGCAGAGCAGGCTCTGTCATCGTGTTGTCATAGTTGGGCACAAAGTCCACTGTGTCCTTGTCAATATCGGAAAATAATTCTTTGCATATGCCGTCCAGCTTTGCCTCCGTATATCTGCTTGCGGCAAAAGACATATCTCTTGAATATGCCTTACCGAAATTTCCTTTGCTGTCTATATATGGATGAAGCAAGGTTTCGTTTCCTCTGGTAAGGCGGACCATAGTTTCGTATATTGCCATATCGCCGTGAGGATTGAGCCGCATAGTCTGCCCTACAATATTTGCAGACTTAGTTCTCTGACCGGTAAGCAGTCCCATTTTATACATAGTATAAAGCAGTTTTCGGTGTGACGGCTTAAAACCGTCTATTTCGGGCAGCGCTCTTGAAACTATTACGCTCATAGCATATGGCATATAGTTTTCTTCAATAGTATTGGTTATAGGCTGCTCTGCAATTATTCCTGCTCCTTCAATATAAGCGTCAGGATAACTGTTATTTTTTCTCGGCTGTTCTTTTTTACTGTTCTTTTTCAATGTCTTATTTGCTTTTAAAAGCTCTCCTTATTATTTTATACGTTTTTACTGTCAGCTTACATCTATCATATCAAGATATTTGCTGCCATATGTGGCAATATAATCTTTTCTTGCAGACAGATTATCGCCCATAAGCATATCAAATATATACTGCGTTGCCTCCACATCGGCAGGCATTACCTTTATCAAACGCCTTGTATCAGGATTCATTGTTGTGAGCGACATCATTTCAGGTTCGTTTTCACCAAGACCTTTTGAACGCTGAATTGTATATTTTTTGCCTTCAATACTGCTCAAAATCCTGTTTTTCTCTAATTCCGTATATGCAAAATACGTCTGCTCCTTACATTCGATCTCATACAAAGGAGATTCCGCAATATAAACATATCCTTGTTGTATCAGCGTTGGAGTAAGTCGGTACAGCATAGCAAGAACAAGCGTCCTTATCTGATAGCCATCATAATCCGCATCGGTACAGATGACGATTTTATTCCAACGAAGATTATCAAGGCTGAAATTTGAAAGGTCTTTATTTGCTTTACTCTGCACTTCAACACCGCAGCCCAGCACTTTCAGAAGATTGGTTATTATCTCGCTTTTGAATATTTTGTCATATCCTGCTTTCAGGCAGTTCAATATCTTTCCTCTGACTGGCATTATCGCCTGATATTCGGAATCACGTGCCAGCTTTACGGCGCCCATAGCCGAGTCGCCTTCCACTATATAAAGCTCACGTTTGGAAACATCTCGGCTGCGGCAATCAACGAATTTTTCCACACGGTTGCTTAAATCTATGTTGCCCTCCAGCTTTTTCTTGATATTCTGCCTCATTTTATCGGCATTTTCTCTGGAACGCTTATTTACAAGCACCTGCTCGCATATTCTTATCGCCTCGTCGGGATTTTCAATAAAATAAACTTCAAGATTGTGTTTCAGCCAATCAGACATAGCCTCTTGAATAAATTTGTTGTTTATCGCTTTTTTGGTCTGGTTTTCGTAGCTTGTCTGAGTGGAAAAGTTTGATGAAAGCAGTATAAGGCTGTCCTCGATATCGTTAAATGCAATTTTGCTTTCATTTTTTTGATATTTATTATTGTTTTTGAGATAAGCGTCTATCTGATATACAAATGCTTGTCTGACAGCCTTGTCGGGACTTCCTCCGTGTTCCAGCCAGCTTGAGTTATGATAATGCTCGATAAGATTTACTTTGTTTGAAAAAACAAACGCTACACGCAGCCTTACCTTGTATTCAGGTCTGTCCTCACGGTCACGCCCCTGCTTTTGAGCCTGCCAATGCTGAGGAACTGTCAATGCGTCCTCACCTGCAATTTCGTCCAGATAATCATCTATTCCGTTTTCATAGCAAAATCTGTGTTCTTCAAATTCTCCGGGAGCTGTCTCCTTTTTAAAAATAAACTCCAGTCCGTCGTTTACAATAGCTTGTCTGCGCAATACATCAAAGAAATAATCATCTGAAATGTCAATTTGTGTGAAAACCTCTAAATCGGGCTTCCATTTTGTTCTCGTACCAGTTTGTCCAGATGATTTTTTTCTTATAAATCCTTTTTCGTTTTCGTTGACGGTTACGTTAAAGCCTTTTTCAAATCGAAGATTATACTGCCATGTACCATTGTCGCTCACTACCTCCATATATTCGGAGGCAAACTGCGTGGCGCAAAGTCCCAATCCGTTCAAGCCAAGCGCAAAGGTGTAATTGTCGCCGCTGTTATTGTCATATTTTCCGCCTGCATATAAGGTGCAGAAGGCAAGCTCCCAGTTATATTTTTCCTCATTGGTATTATAATCAATGGGGATACCTCTGCCATTATCTACAACTTCTATTGAATTATCAAGAAATTTTGTAATCTCAATATGCTTTCCGTATCCCTCACGAGCCTCATCAATGGAATTTGAGAGGATTTCAAATACAGAATGCTGACAGCCTTCTATGCCGTCCGAGCCAAATATTACCGCAGGTCTTTTGCGCACCTGGTCAGGACCCTTAAGAGAAACTATACTGTTGTCACCGTAATTGTTTTTTGCCATTGTCAAACTCCGAATAGTTATTATAGCTTTTTTAAAAGCATTACCATATTATTATAACATTTTTCGGAATATTTTTCAAACATTTTTTAAAATATTTTAAATAAAAAAGATGACACTTCTGTCAGCTTTTTCGTATTTTGCATTACTTTTCGTAAAAAATATTTCCCTTGCAGGATACATCTCCTTTGATCTCAGAACAGTGAATATCGTGCGAAGCTGTCACATCACCGCCAATTCCTCCGCAATTTACTCCCCCGCCTGAATTTACATTGCCTTCAACGTGTCCGCAGTTCACTCCGCAGCCTGCGTCTACATTGCCCCCAACACCTCCGCAGTTGATCCCACTTTCTGTGGTTACGTTTCCTTCTACTCTACCGCAGTTTACGCCTTGTTTGGCAGAGAGATCGCCGTTGATATCGCCTTGTATATCTGCGTTTCCCCAGATTTCAACATAAATGGTAGGTTTATCGTTGGTGTTATACGATTGTGTTTTAAGCATTATACGGATACTCGGATCGTACTGGTCAACAGACAGGATTTTTCTTCCTTTAAGCTGAACTATCCTCAATCTCTCATCATCTTTGATCTCATCAAGTGATATACGTTGACTTTCCGATTTGCTGCAAAAAAATAATTCATTCAAATCAGCGTCAAAATATTCGGCGATAGTCGGCAGGAGCGTTATATCAGGAAACGACGCTCCCGTTTCCCATTTGCTCACCGCCTGCACACTTACTCCGAATTCCTCTGCAAGAACTTCCTGTCTTATGTTTCTTTCTCTGCGGCTGTTTCTGATAAATTCACCTATCATAATTTTCATAACCTTTTTCCTTTCTGCAAATGATTTGGGATCTGAGTATATTTTAACATCAAAATTAATAAAACACAAACAAGTTGTAATTTAAAAATTCAACTAAAAGTTGAAAAGCAGAACACTGGAAATGTTCTGCTTTTTGATATTAAATTCCGATATATTTGTCCGCCTTTTTTAAAACATAAATCAACGGACAAATAAGCGTGCCGCAAATAAAATTGCTTATCCCGTGAATTGCGTCGAACGGCAGGCCCGCAATTATCCATGCAATCATTCCGTTAAACGACAATCCGAACAACAGTGCCTGAGCGGGAGCGTACAATGTTCCGAACAAAAAACCATGCAAAGCACATACAGTCATATAAACTATCGGTCTGAATTTATTCGGTATATTTTTCGGCAAAAGCATAACTGCTCCCCAAAGAATTGTCCAGATATACAAATACGGTATCCACCACGTTGCAAAGCCCGCAAATAAACCGTTCAACAGTACATAAACGTAAATGGGATAAAGAGCTTTTTTTCGATATACAACCGTAATTGCAACAATAAATGTTCCCAAGAGATGAATATTAGGGAGCGCCTCCATAAGGAATTTAGACGCATACATCAACGCTCCCAGCACACCAAACAGCGCAATTTCTTTAATAGATAGTTTCATTTTATTCAGCTTTGAAAGAATATGAATCTCCTGCCGTTATATTTGTGGAATCAACGCCTGTTGACGCATATTCGCCGTTTATGTAGAAAGCCCAGTATTTTCCGTCGGTATCATAATCCAACGTTATACCATTGACGGTTTTGACGTACAGCCCATATTCGCTTTCATCTCCCGAAATAAGTTCAACATCAGTCAAAGCGTCACCAACAGTTGTTTTATCGGTATGTATCTCGAACAAGGTTTCATTTCCGTCAACATCTGTAACTGAAAAAGTAAATACCGTTTCTCCTTCACCTAAAACAGTGATGTCATTGTTATTATCCGAAGAAGATACGGACGCATCTGCGCTGCTGCTGTTTTCACTTTCAGCCTTGCTATTTGCGCATGCTGTAAAAGTCAATACAGCGGCAGTAAACAGTGCCAAAAGCAAAATTGATGTTTTTCCTTTAAATGTTTTTTTCATAGTTTTTGTCTCCTTTGTTTTTTATTTATTAATAGCCGAATTTATTTCTTCGGCATATCTAACTGTTTCCATAGCGTCCTTCGCATACTTGTCAGCACCGATCTTATCGGCATATTCCTGATTAAGGACGGCTCCTCCCACAACGACTTTACACCAGGGAGCTTTCTGACGAAGTAATCTGATAGTTTCTTCCATAGCGGGAACAGTTGTTGTCATAAGTGCGCTGAGTCCTACAATGGGAGCATGCAGTTCTATTGTCTTTTCCACAATGATTTCAGGCGGAACGTCACGTCCAAGGTCTGTAACATCAAAGCCGTAATTTTCAAGCAATAATTTCACAATATTTTTTCCAATATCATGAATATCGCCTTTTACAGTGGCAATTACAAAGCTACATTTATCCGATGCTCCACGAGGTACTGCTTTCTTTATAGTTTCAAAGGCTGATTTAGCCGCCTCTGCGCTCATCAAAAGCTGAGGAAGATAAACCGTTTTGTTTTCAAAACCCACTCCTACGATATTCAAAGCGGGAATGATCTCGTTTTGCACAATTGAAAGAGGTTCGACAGTGTTTAAAAGCTCCTGTGTAACTTGCGCCGCCTTTTCTTTTAAACCTTTTATGACTGCATGCTGAAGTTCGCTTTTATATTCTTCCGATTGTACTGATACAGTGGCTTTTGCCTCGGCAACAACAGTATTCACCTGCGGAACGGTTTCAATAAAGGAAATATAGTCAGAACAATTATCATCTAAACCATTAAGGGCGCAATATGAATAATATGTCTTCATCATTTCAGCCGAATATGGGTTCATTATAGCCGCAGACAGGCCGTTTCCCAATGCAAGAGCGAAAAATGTACTGTTAATTACTTCTCTCTGCGGAAGTCCGAAAGATACGTTTGAAACTCCAAGGGAAGTATTGCAGCCTAATTTTTCCTTTATCATCGCTACCGCTTTCAGCGTTTCTTTCGCCGCATTATTATCTGCACTTACCGCCATCGCCAGCGGATCAAATATTATGTCCTTTTTTTCTATGCTGTAACGCTTTGCCTGCTCCAATATTTTTTCGGCAATTTTTACTCTTTCTTCTGCTGTTTCAGGTATTCCCTTTTCATCAAGAGTCAGGGCTACCACCAAACCGCCGTATTTTTTTACAAGTGGGAATACTGTTTCAATGCTTTCCTGCTTGCCGTTTACGGAGTTTATCATAGCTTTTCCGTTGTATCTGCGCAAAGCCGCTTCCATAGCTTTTACATCGGAAGTATCGATCTGAAGTGGTAAATTTATTATAGCTTGCAACTCGCAAACTGCGGTCTCAAGCATTTTTACCTCATCTATTTCAGGCAGTCCCACATTCACGTCAAGGATATGCACACCTTTTTCCTGCTGAGCAATTCCCTCTTTGAGGATATAATCAATGTCGTTTGATTTCAGCGCCTCTTTAAAGCGCTTTTTACCAGTTGGATTTATCCTCTCGCCTATAAGAACAGGTTCATTTCCGAAAAATACTGCGTCAGAATACGAAGAAACGCATGTATATTCTTTTTTTGTCAGCTTTACAGGTGATGTTTTATCAGTGATTTCCGCCAATTTGGAAATATACTCAGGTGTTGTTCCGCAGCACCCGCCTGCTATTCTAACGCCCTGCTTTATCAGCTCATTTACATCTTCTGCAAATTCCTGCGGCAAAACATCATAAACGGTTTTCCCGTTCACTGACTTTGGAAGTCCTGCGTTCGGCTTTAATATAACAGGAAGTGAGGAATATTTTATATATTCTTTTACCACGCCGCTTAAAGCCTTGGGTCCCAACGAGCAGTTCACTCCTATCGCATCAGCGCCCATTCCTTCCAGCATTGCTACCATTGCGGCAGGAGAAGTTCCTGACAACAGCTTTCCGTCCTCACCGTATGCATTTGAAACAAAAACAGGAAGGTCACGGCTTTCTTTAGCCGCCAATAATGCAGCTTTGGTTTCATAGCTGTCGTTCATTGTTTCGATAAAAATGAGGTCAACGCCATATTTTACGCCTATTTTCACAGTTTTTGAAAATACAGTGACCGCATCTTCAAAATCAAGGTCACCAAAAGGCTTTAAAAGTTTTCCTGTCGGACCTATATCAAGAGCAATCCACTTATTTTCCTTATTCTCGCACTGTTCTCTTGCATTTTTTGCATTGGATACAGCAGATTTTATTATTTCATCAAGCTCTGTATCGGAAAATTTAAGGCAATTTGCGCCAAAAGTGTTTGTGCTTACAACATCGCTCCCTGCATTGTAATAATCAAAATGAATTTTTGTGATCAGATCAGAATGGGTGATATTCCAGTATTCGGGAAGCTCTCCTGCCGCCAATCCCGCAGATTGAAGAATAGTGCCCATTCCCCCATCAAGAAACAGGATGTTCTCTTTTATATAATCGGTTATTTTCATTTATTTCTCCTATACTCGCAGTCCTTAAATGAACAATTTCCACATTTGTCAATATCGGCAGTTCTACACTGATTCTCGCCTATTCCTATGATAGCTGTTACAGATTTCGTAGGCGACATCAAAAGGCTGTCGTTAAGCGTCAGCCCTATTTTTACAGGGCAGTCAAGAAATTTAAAAATATCCTTTTGAAATTCCAGAGGCAGATCTCCATATCCCGGACTGAAACGAGGTCTTGTGAATTTACCTTCTTTTTCTTTCAAACAGGATATTTCGTTATTGAATAAATCACAAAGGCATTCAATACGCTCGGCGCCAATTCCCTGAAAAATCAGCGCTTTTGCAGGTGAAATCCTGCTGTATTTTGCTGTAAGCCTGTCCAGTTCAATTCCCGCCGTGGCAGCAAAAACCACTGCGCTGTTGCATAAATACAGATTTTTTGATAGATCGGAAGAAACAACTTTTGCAAATCCGAAATCCACTTCATCATTTTCCATTTGAACAGAAATTTCACTGTAACAAACTCTGTATACTGCTTTATCAGTTGCTTCTTTTATACATTCATCAACAATTTTGGTCATTTCAGGCGCTTCCTGTTTGATACCCGAATATCTCAAAATTTCATTTCTTTTGAATGGAGGAGCGTCATAAGTTTTTACAAATATTCCGTCTGTCATTTTGTCCCCAGTATATTTGAAAGATTACTTTGAATTTTAGCTGCAACGTCAGGCTTGTTCATTGAATAAACGTGAACATTTACTATACCGTTTGCATAAAGATCTATTATCTGGTCGGTCGCATACGCAATTCCTGCCTGTTTCATAGCGTTGGGAGAATGACTGAACTTGTCCACAAGGCTTTTGAAACGCTGCGGCATAAAAGAACCTGAGAGTTTTATTGCTCTGTCCACCTGCTTTGCGTTGGTTATAGGCATTACTCCGGGGATTACGGGAACAGTAATTCTCGCCTCACGGATTTTATATAAGAAATTATAAAGAAGATTGTTGTCGAAGAACATCTGAGTCGTCAAAAACGAACAGCCTGCATCCACTTTTTCTTTAAGATATTTTATATCTTCCTTCTGGTCAGAGCTTTCAGGATGGATCTCAGGGTAGCAGGCGGCGCCTATGCAAAAATCAGCTCCACTGGCTTTTATATCATGTATCAAATCAATTGCGTGACGATATGCCCATGTGCTTCTGTCGCTTTTCTCCAATTCCGGAGTAAGATCGCCTCGTAAAGCCATAACGTTTTCTATACCAGCCATTTTCATCTCTTCTATTTTTTTAGCAACAGTTTCTTTGGTAGATGAAACGCAGGTAAGGTGAGCAAGTGTGGGAACACCGTAATGCTCTTTTATGTTCTTCACAATATCCAGCGTATATTCGCTCGTCCCGCCGCCTGCACCGTATGTAACGCTCATAAACGAGGGACGCAGCTTTGCGATCTCCTCAGTAGCGCTTTTTACACTTTCAAAGCTATCGCTGCTTTTAGGAGGAAAAACCTCAAAGGACAGCGATAATTCTTTCTTTTCAAATATTTCTGTGATTTTCAATATATCCACCCCTGAATAATAATCAATCTATGACAAAATGCACCGTATTTCTGATTATTATAGCATTTACAGTGTTATGTGTCAATATGCTTTATTACAACATTTAATAAACTGTAATGTGAATTTATAGTGAAAATTATTGCGGCATGATTGACAAACGTTTCAAATAGAAATATAATGTTAATGTATCTAATGTATCTTTTAAATAATATATAAAGACGGAAGGTAGAACAACAATGCTGCAATTAAAAGACGTTATCAAAAAATACGGCGAAAAAGACAATGTAGTAACAGCATTAAACGGTATCAACATTACATTCAGAGAAAACGAATTTGTGGCTATTCTCGGTCATTCCGGCTGTGGAAAAACAACAATGCTGAACATTATCGGCGGACTTGACCACTGTACCTCAGGAGATTTGATAATCAACGGCGTTTCCACAAAAAAATTCAAGGACAGAGATTGGGACGCATACAGAAATCATTCCATAGGCTTTATTTTTCAAAGCTACGATCTGATACCTCACCAGACTGTACTGTCAAATGTTGAGCTTGCGCTTACAATATCAGGCGTTTCAAAATCTGAGCGCAGGAAAAAAGCAATCGAGGCTTTGAAAAAAGTCGGTCTTGGTGATCAGATACACAAAAGACCAAACCAGATGTCAGGCGGTCAGATGCAGAGAGTGGCTATTGCAAGAGCGCTGATAAATGACCCTGATATTCTTCTTGCAGACGAACCGACAGGAGCCTTGGACAGCGAAACCAGCATACAGGTAATGGAGCTTTTGAAGGAAGTCGCCAATGATAGACTTGTTATTCTTGTAACTCATAATCCTGAGCTTGCGGAGCAGTATGCCACCAGGATCGTTAAAGTAAAGGACGGCTCTATTATAAGCGATTCTGACCCTTATCAGCCTGCTAAGGAAGAAAATGTTGAAAACGCAAAGAAAAAACGTGTTTCAATGTCATTCTTTACCGCTGTATCTCTTTCAATGAACAACCTGCTTACCAAAAAAGGCCGCACTCTTCTTACGTCTTTTGCGGGTTCGATAGGAATAATCGGTATCGCGTTGATCCTATCCCTTTCAACAGGAATAAACAACTATATCAATTCGGTCCAGGAGGAGACCTTGTCCTCATACCCGATAGATATTATGAGAGAAACTACCGATCTAAGCAGCTTGTTCGGCGCTATTATGGACAGGAATATCGAAGCTGACAGTGATGAAGACGGCGCAGCTCCCGCAGAATCTCAGACCGTAAAAGCAAATACAAATATATATGAAGCCTTCAACGCACTGAACACCTCCGCAAAGCAAACAAACAATATGAAGGCATTTAAGGAATTTTTGGAGCAAAGCAAAGAAATTCAGGATAACGCCAGCGCAATAGCTTATTCCTATATCGTTCAAATGCCTGTATTTACCAAAGAACAATCAGGAAATATACTGAAGGTCGACCTTGCAGAGGTAATGACAGGAACGGTCGGTATGGACAGCCCTATGGCGGGAGCCTCTTCCAGCACGATGATGGCAATGAGCAGTATGGATATGTGGGAAGAACTTCTGCCTGCGGAGGACGGTTCGCCTGTAAACGAAATATTAACAAATCAGTATGACCTTGTTTACGGCAGCTGGCCGCAAAACTATGATGAAGTGGTTGTCGTGCTCACAAGACGCAACGAAATGCCGGATATTGTGGCATATACTCTCGGTCTTAAAGATACAAGCGTTTTGCCCGACCTTATGTCAAAGGTAATGAAGGGTGAATATATAGACGATTACGGAGATACCGAATGGACATATGACGAGCTTTGCGAAAAAGAATACAAGCTCATTCTTCCCTGCGAATATTATCAGACAGGAGAAAATGGAAAAGGATATATCGACCTGACAGAAAGTGAAACGGGATTGGAATATCTTTACAATTCCGAAGATATAGGATTAAATCTTAAAATAACAGGTTTTATACGTCCAAAGGAAGACGCTACGTCCGCTATGCTTTCGGGATATGTTGGATATACAAAGGATCTTACAAACTATATTATTGATAAGACGAACGAAAGCGAAATTCTGAAAAAGCAGTTAGACGACCCTGATACAGACGCAATAACCGGTCTGCCCTTTAAAACTGACGAATATACTGAGCCTTCAGCTGATGAAAAATCAAAGAGAGTAGACGAGTATATTTCCAAGCTCAGTTCTTCGGAAAAAGCAGATGTCTACAAGTTTATAATGTCACATCCTGACGACGCTGAAGCTGAACAGTATGCACAGCAGTATCTGGCGCAATATACCCGTGAAGAATTGGAACAACAGGTTGCTGATATGTACGCTCAAAATATGGGTGTAGATTCGGATACAGTTATGTCATATATAAACCAGATGGACGATGAAACGCTTTACGGATATATTTCAGAGGCGATTATTTCTCAATACGCTCAGCAGTATGCTCAAGCTGTTGAACAGCAGCTTTCCGCAATGACGGCGGAACAGCTTGCCGCAGCCTTGGATATGACAGAATTTGATGAAAACCAGTATGATATTTTGTTTGACGAGTATACGCCTGACGAATTTTCCGATTCGGATTATGACGCAAATCTTACTGCTCTCGGATACGCAGATTTTGACGACCCGTCGTCCATACACATTTATGCAAAGACCTTTGAAGATAAAGACAGAATAGCTGAAGCGATATCCGACTACAATGAAAAAGCAGATGAAGACGATGAGATAAAATACACAGATTACGTTGCTCTTCTTATGTCGTCTATTACAGATATAATAAGCGGTATATCTTATCTTTTGATCGCATTTGTAGGAATTTCGCTGGTAGTTTCTTCAATAATGATAGGAATAATCACATACATTTCAGTGCTTGAGCGCACAAGAGAAATCGGTATTTTAAGAGCCATCGGTGCGTCAAAGCACGACATATCCACAGTTTTCAATGCTGAAACCTTAATAGTAGGATTGGTATCGGGCGTGATAGGTATAGGGGTTTCTCTGCTGGCGCTTATACCGATAAACGCTATACTTCACAGTGCAACGGGCATTGAAGGACTGAATGCGGTTCTTCCTGCCGCAGGAGCAATAATACTTGTAGCAATAAGTATGATTTTAACATTGATAGCAGGAATTATTCCCTCAAGAGTTGCCGCAAAGAAAGACCCTGTTGAAGCGCTCAGGACAGAATAACTCACCGCTTTTTAAGACAAATAAATATTTTTAAAAAAATTCGCCTGATGAAAATTTTCATCAGGCGATTTGACGTTTTATTTACAGTGTGATACAATAATTTAGCAAATATAAAAGGAGAGCACTTTATATGGACAACTGGTTTACTGTTGATAAAATTGACGACAGTACATTTGCTATCAGTGAATATAAGCATTGGGAAGAAACACATTGTTATCTGCTATGTGGAAAAGAGCATGCCGTTCTGATAGATACAGGTATGGGAATTTCAAATATCAAAAAAATTGTTGATAGCCTGACGGCGCTTCCTGTTACTGTTATGACAACTCATGTACATTGGGATCATATAGGCGGACATAAGTATTTTAAGAATTTCGCCGTTCACGAAAGTGAAGTGAGCTGGATCACTGGACAATTTCCGCTTTCTCTGCAATCAGTCAAGAAAAATTTTATGTTAAAGCCCTGCGTTCTTCCTGATGATTTTCGTTTGGAGAATTATCAAATTTTTAAGGGTTATCCTACAACTGTTCTACACGACAACGATATTTTCGACTTGGGCGGTCGAACATTGCAGGTCATACATACACCGGGTCATTCTCCGGGGCATTGCTGCTTTTATGAAAAAGAAAAATGCAGATTGTATTCGGGTGACCTGATTTATAAAGGATGTCTGGACGCTTTTTATCCTACGACCGACCCTCAGCTTTTCTTTGACTCTGTAAAAAAGATACAGAAATATGAAATTAAAAGGGTCTTACCGGGTCACCATCAATTAAACGTTCCTGTTACTTTGATAAACGAAATTGAAAACGGATTTGCGCATATAGAGAAAAACGGACAGCTAAAACAGGGGAATGGATTGTTTGATTTTGGAGATTTTCAAATTCATATATGAAAGACATATTTTGATTTTAATAATGTCTTAAATTTATACTTGCTTATCTTCAATATAACTGCCGCTTTCAGCCTTTTCCAAATATTTAGGTTTCCACTTTCCGCTTGCAAAGTGAATGGTAAACAAAATAAACAGAACCATATTATGTCCTATCATACAGCCCCAGGCGGATATAAGTCCGCCGTTCAAAAAACGAGTGAATATAAATGTCCCCACTATTCTGACGCACCACATACCAATAACATTGTATACAAAGGGAGCAACGGTTTTTCCTGCTCCCTGCATTATTCCCTCAAGAACGATCGGGACTCCGTAAAACGGCTCAGACACAGCAACCATTCTTAAAACCACCGTTCCAAGCTCAATTACCTGTGGGTCTTTCGAGAATATACCCATTAACTGCGGAGCAAACAAGAACAGCAATCCCCCTGAAATCACCATCAGACCTATCTCCAGCGGAAGAACTGTTTTTATTAAAGACCGCAGCTTTTTTTCATTTTTTTCGCCGCAGGCGTTTCCCGAAAGCGTAGCCGCCGCAGTCTGCATACCCCAGCCGGGGATATAAAATGCTGATTCCACCGTGTTTGCAATAGTGTGCGCAGCAGTTGCAGTTTCGCCTATCGAATTTATCATAGACGCAAAGGCCACATATCCAAGTGAAGTAGCAAAACGCTGAAGCATATTCGGAAAAGCTACTCTTAAACACGGTTTAAGCACTTTTACGTCAGGCAATATCTTCTGACCTTTAGGAGATATGATTTTATGCCGCCACAGCACAGCAGTAATAATTATTCCGCCAAAAGTATAGGCAATTGCGCTGGCTAATGCTGCGCCCTCGATTCCCCACCCTGCGCCGTAAATATTAAACGACATATTTAAAAAATTTACCTGACGTGTCGGATAGATAAGAAAGAAATTCAGCGTTATATTTATTATATTGACAGCAATTCCTGCCAACATAGGCGTTTTTGTATCTCCGACCGCCCTTAATACAGTACCGAATATTATGCTTGCCGCACGAAAGAGCATAGGAGTATAAAGTATCAAAAAGTATCTTGAGGCAGCGTCACGAATGTTTTCGTCCACCTGCATCCATTGCGGAATAATTCCGCTGAGTCCTACCGTAACAAGCGTGAAAAACAACCCACAAATTACAGTGATAAAAACTGCCTGTCCCGACGCTTTTCTTGCTTCGTCCTGTCTGCTCGCGCCCATTGATTGTGAAATATATGCTAAAAATCCTACGCCTAAAGCGGAAACAGTTCCGCCAATAAGCCAGTTTACCGTTGATGTTGCGCCTACTGCGGCGGTAGCCTGCGTTCCCAACGAACCTACCATAGCAGTATCTATGTACTGAACCGCAGTTTGCATAAGCTGTTCCAGCATAGTCGGCCATGCTAAAGCAAGGATAGCCGCCAACATAGTGAAATTAGCTTTCTTTATCATATGAAAGTGCCATTCCCTTTCCATATCTGTTTATCTTTTTCTGCAAATTATATAATATTACAAAAAATCTTGATTGTCAAATCGTTTGTCACTATAATATAAAATTATGTTTTTACAGTTGAAAAAAATTATAAAAGATATTGCAATAAAACGTATTTTGTGATAAAATTATTATCAGATAAATACCGTTTTTACGGTGACATAAAGTAGGTGTTTGTTTGTTTGCGTACTTAAGCGATATATGGGATAACATATGCAGCATCGTAAGTTATATCACACCCATTGATATTCTGGACATAATTTTTCTTTCCGCCATACTTTTCTTCTGCATAAAGCTTATGCGTGAAACAAGAGCTGAACAGCTGATAAAAGGTATAGCTTTTTTTGCTATTGTTCTTTTTGTCCTGGATCAGCTTGGATTTAAGGTTATGGGAATTGTTGCGGAAACGTTTTTCAATATAGGTATTCTTGTAATAATCATAATGTTTCAGCCTGAGCTGCGACGTATTCTTGAAAGAGTCGGCCGCACCAAGATGACTAAAATGCCTTTTCTTGAAGGAAACAATGTAAGCGAAGACGACGCCAAAACTATCAACGCAATCAACAGCATTTCCAAGGCTTGTGAAAATTTGTCAAGAACTATGACAGGTGCGCTTATTGTAATTGAACAGCAGACAAAATTAGGCGAACAGATAGAAACTGGTACAATAATTGACGCCGTACCAAGCGCAGAGCTTTTTGGGAATATTTTTGTACCTAACACTCCTCTTCATGACGGAGCAGTGATCATAAGGGACGGAATGATACACGCCGCTGCCTGCTACCTTCCAAAGCCTGCAAAAGAAGAGCTTGTTCCCAAGGAACTTGGTACAAGGCACCGCGCGGCAATCGGAATAAGCGAAGTATCGGACGCTATCGTTGTAGTTGTATCCGAAGAAACGGGTGTGATCTCTGTTGCCGAAAACGGAGAGCTTACAAGGAATTTTTCAGGGACAACACTTAAGCAATATCTGACCGAACGCCTTATACACACATCCTCCGAAACGCAAAAGAAAAGCAAATCAAACAAGCAGCACCGCTCCGCTGAAAAGACAAAGGAGGGTAAAAAATGACCTTTCTTAAAAAAGTTGCCCATTACTTTGTTAAAAACCTGAAGACGATAATTTTATCGGTAATCTTTGCAATAATCATATGGTTTGCTATTTCCATTCAGCTGTTCCCAAATGTAACGGATCATATCGACGATGTAGCAATAATCGCAGAGCCTACCCAGTATATGAAAGAAGAAAATTTGCAAATAACAGACTATGAACCGTCTGTTACGATTCATATACAGGGAAAAAGATATATTATCGGTTCCCTTACGGCAGAGGATTTTTCTGCAACTCTCGACCTTTCGGGTATAACTACTCCCGGCACGCATACGGTAAACGTAATTCTTAACAAGGTCGAATCCAGCAACGACTATGAAATCATTTCATCGGGTCTTACCTCTAAAGTTACTATTGAACGCATTATAAGCGAAGATATTGCTATTGAAGTAAATACAGACAATCTTTCGGTAGCTGATGAACTGCAAATACAAACAGATGATATTTTGCTGTCCTCTGATACGATAACGGTAACAGGTGAAGAGTCGCTTGTCAAATCAGTTGCTAAAGCGGTTATTGAGCCTGTTTTTGACGGTGTAATGACAGAAACCACCGAAGTACAGGGTACTGTCAGCCTGTACAATGCGTCAGGCAACAAAATCGAAAATCCAAATCTGGAATACAGAGCTGACAACTACACTGTAACCATTCCTGTTTATAGAGTCAAAACACTTCCTCTGGACGTTTCAATTATTTATCCTGATAATTTTAACGATAAGAGCCTGTCTTACACAATACTGCCAAATGAGATAACCATTGCTGCACCCGCAAATGATGCAAGCATAGAAAATCTTGAAAAAATTGATGTGGGAGAAATCAACTTATCAAATATCACATCAAAAGATCTTCAAGGAATAAATCTTGCTATTTCCCTTCCTGACGGATATAAAAATATGTCAAATATTGGCAGGGCGCAGGTCACATTTGAAAATATAGACAGCTATGGCAACCTGGAATTCACTGTTTCAACTGAGAATTTCACAATACTTAACGGTGACTCAAACTATGATTATACATTTGTGACAAACAATATTAACGTCACCGCAATAGGACCGTCTGACGTCCTGCACAATCTTTCGCATGACGATATAATCGGTACGGTCAATCTGCTTGGAGTGCAGGCGGAGGAAAGCGTAAAAACATATACTGTCACTATGCGAATTGCAGGACAAAAGGTACGGGCTTGGATAACAGGCGAATATAAAGTTGATATTCGCATATCTGCAAAACCAACCGACGCAGATGATTCATAAAGTTATATACAATACAAACAATAAGCTCCTCAATGCAAATTTACATTGAGGAGCTTTTATTATAAAATTAAATTTAATCAAAGCAGCCTGTTTTTCCAATTGCTTTATCAAATGCTTTGAGCACCTTCGGATTAAACGTACCGCACTCTCCGTTATATATCATTTTTACAGCAACGTCATGATCGTATGCGGATTTATAAACTCTTGGAGAAATAAGGGCGTCATAAACATCAACAACAGCAACCACCTGCGCCCATATTGAAATATCATCTCCGCTTATCCCGTCAGGATAACCTCTTCCGTCCCAACGCTCGTGATGATGGCGGCAAATATCATAGCAATAATTATAAATATCTTCGTCAATTATATTTGGGATATTCGAGAGTATCTCGCAGCCCTTAACGGTATGTAATTTCATAAACTCGAATTCTTCCTTTGTAAGTCTTCCCGGCTTATTCAGTATATTGTCGGGAATAGCTATCTTTCCCACGTCGTGCAGAATTGATGCGGTAGAAACCTTTTCTATCTCATCAGCGGTCAGATAATATTCGGAATACATTCCGCTGATTTCAGTCATAAGTATTTTTGTAAGACCGCTTATGCGCTTTACATGTTCTCCAGACTCACAGTCACGAAATTCTATGATATTGGCAAGTGCCTCTACCATTGATTTATTTATTATCTCAAGACGATTGGCTTTTTCTTCTACCAACGCTTCCAAGTCATTTCTATGGCGGTAAAGTTCAATCACGTTCCCAATTCGACATTTCAGAAACTGCATCATAAAAGGCTTGGAAATAACGTCCACAGCGCCAAGCTCATACGCTGCCATCAATATATCCTCACCCTCGGCAGCTGTTATGATGAAAACAGGAATGCGCTTTATCGAATTGTTTTTGTTCATATGCTGCAATACATCGATACCGCTCATTACAGGCATCATCATATCAAGCAAAACAGCTGATATTTTTTCGCCGCTGTCCAGTATTTTTACGGCTTGTTCCCCGTTTTCAGCCTCCATGATATTATAATCATCACCAAAGCCGTTGGCCAGCAGTACACGATTTATTTCCATATCGTCGACGATAAGTATAGTTGCTTTTTCCACAGCTTCCTCCAAAAGACAAAAATCTTAATTTTTTTCTATACATTCAATTATATTTACCTGAACAGGAATCAATTCTAAAAGGATTTCCTTTGCCTTTTCAGGGTCATTTGCTCTTAACAGATTAACTATTTCGGTATATCCCTTATAAAGGGGTGTGAGGGAAAGGTTACCAGTTACTCCCTTCAATGTATGAGCATTTTCCAATGCGGTAGCATAATCGCCTTCTTCAAGAAATTTCAGCACCTCAAGTCCATGAGCCGCCGCAGGAAATTTTCCTATCATCCTTTCATATAAAGCACTGTTTCCGCTGAATCTTTGCAGCGCCTCGTTCGTATTTACACCCAGTTTATTAAGTTCTTCGATCAAAGCCATTGTAATATTATCCTTTCCGCTTTGCATAAAAAATCTTTTATCATAAAGCTATTTGAAAATAAAAATACAATTATACAAAATATATTATACCATATACACTTTCTATTTGTCAAGAAATATTAACTTATGCTCAATTGGTTAAAAATTTCATTTATTTTTTCCCTGTCCGCAAGTCCAGTCGAAAATGCAGTTGCACTTCCCGCCGCTGTACCAAGCTTAAGAGCGTAATCATAATCCTCTTTTTCAATATATCCTGCCAGAAATCCGGCAACCATTGAATCCCCTGCTCCCACCGAATTAACAACAATTCCCTGCGGGCAATCAGAAATATGCTCTGTTCCGTTTTCATCGACAAGGACTGCGCCTTTTTCCGCCATGGAGACCATAACATTGACTGCACCTTGTTTTTGCAGTTCTTTTGCGTATTTTATAGCCTGTTCTGACGTATTAATATCCACGCCGAATATTTCAGAAAGCTCTATATGATTGGGCTTTACTAAAAAAGGACGGTATTTCAGCGTGTTTGTAAGTATTTTCCCCGATGTATCTATTACTGACAAAATATCCTTACCACTCAGACGCTCCAGTATTCTTTCATATATATCTTTATCAACAGAATACGGAATGCCCCCTGAAAGAACGATAACGTCGCCGTTTTTTATATGGTCAAATCCTGTAAGAAAAGAGTCCGTCTCTGATTGAATAATCTCAGGTCCCTGTCCGTTTATTTCGCTTTCCAACTCTGCTTTCAGCTTTATATTTATACGGGAGATCCCGTTTTTAATATGTGTAAATTCTGTTTTAATGCCTTGTTTTTTTAAGTTTTCCTCGATAGCGTCCCCTGTAAATCCCGCAATAAAACCCATAGCCGTTGAATCGATCCCAAGCTGTTTAAGCACCAATGATACGTTTATCCCTTTTCCGCCGCAAAAATATTTCTCTGAAACGGAGCGATTAACTGTTCCCTCCTTAAAGGCGGGAAGCTCAACAACATAGTCTATCGCCGGATTTAGTGTGACAGTATAAATCATATGAATTCTCCCGAAAAAAGTTATCAATAAATAAAATACAGCTAAATAAATTATTTGTCAATACAATACGCTAAAAACCTCTTACAGTTTTCACTGTAAGAGGTTTAACTATCCTTTTCTTCGCAGATTTACCTGCAGGATGATATTCAATTGTAAATTAAGTAGTACATTGGATTAATCCCTTTCTGTCATTCGCTTGGACCGATTTTAAAGAATACACGAAATTTTGTGAATTTCACTTTAAATCACTCCTGCATGGGATTAAATATATAAAAGCAGTTTAATGTGACCTGCTATACACTCGGATTTACGTCCGAGGCGTAATCACATTTGAATTGCGGTGCAACCATAAAGCGCTGTTTTGTTTTGAACAAATCGTTCTGATTTGAGTACCGGCAGAAATGCTGTTTAATAAACTGTTCTGCGGTTTTACTCCATTTTTTCAGGCAATTACAGTCACGAGCCGCAATTCGTGATTCTGTGATTCAATTATTTCCATTGGACTCGCTTCCTTTCCCGATAATATTTATGCAGTTGTCACACTGCACATTGAAACTTTAGACTTAAAGCGTCGCTTTTTGATGTTGTGATAAAAGTCACTTTATTCTGTCGTTTCATCGTAGGAAATAATAACATTGCGGTTATGGTAAATCATTTTTTCCGCCCACTCATGGAAACTCTTAACGTCAATCCTGTCGTTCGTCAGTCGATTTGAACTTTGTTTCCTGAGGTTTTCTGTTCCTCTTTCCTTGTTTATATGATATCATATGTAAAGAATAATGTCAATAATTTTTTAATGGTGTTTTTGTATATATTTTTCAACTGTTGAGAAATATTTTTGTAGCATTTTACACATAATTTTCAATTTTGTAGCAAAAGGAATTTATTTTCTATTGACATAAATGGCTATATAAGGTATAATAAAAAGGTAGTTTGAATGAAAGGAGTAGCTTGTTTTCAATGTAAACAGGCTGATAAAATATGGCTGATAAAAACGAAGATTTTGAAGAATACGAGCCTCAGATAGTAGATCTTGACGGAGAACAGTTTGAAGTTATTGATGCGATATGCTATGATGATCAAAAATATGTTGCGCTTGTTCCCTACACCGAATCTGATGAACTTGAAGAAGACGACGTTGAATTCATCGTTTTGAAAGAAGTGGAACAAAACGGAGAGTATATGCTGTCCACTGTTGACGATGATGAACTTTATGATGAAGTAGGTCAGGCATTCATTGAGCATTTGAATTCAGTTTACGGCGACGATGAATGTGAAGACGACTGCGAATGCGGACATTGCCAATAATATACAGGTATTTATTCAACTTGGTCAATAAATAATAATATCACTGCTACGTTTAGTTAGTGTGGTGGTTTATAAAATCCAACACATAGTTAAAAGGGATTTCTCGGTTGCAGCGGATTGCAGACCTCCCGCACCGCGGACGAAGGGAGCGTGAACCTGCAAGGAGATCTTTACCCACCCTGCTCAAAAGCGGGTTTTTATTCATCATGCGACGGCGCAGCGGTAAACGGAGCTTTCTTTAGAAAGCTCCGTATTTTTATGCTTTTCACACAGTATAAAATGAAATATAAAAATGCAAAATAAAATAAAAAAGGTGAAAAATGAAAAAACATCTTATGGGGGCAATATGCGGACTTTTAAACGGTCTTTTCGGCTCAGGCGGCGGAATAGCGGCGGTTCCAATGCTTGAATCTTCCGGAGTAGAACCGAGAAAAAGTCACGCAACGTCCGTCGCATTTATTTTTATATTAAGCACCGCCACAACGATAAGCTATCTGCTGGGTGACAAGCTGGACTTTCATATGGCGGCGGCATACATTCCGTACGGAATTATCGGTGCAGTTATAGGAGCAATTTTTTTGAAAAAAGTACCGAATTCTGTATTAAGAAGGATTTTCGGCGCAGTTATGCTGGCAGCTGCAATAAGAATTTTCTTGAAATGATATAAATATGGAAATTATAATCGGATTATTATCGGGAATAGCCGCTTCAATGGGATTTGGAGGAGGCTTCATACTTATCATTTACCTCACCGCCTTTGCAGGGGTTGAACAAATCACTGCTCAGGGAGTCAACCTTCTGTTTTTTCTTCCCACGGCGTTGGTTTCGCTTGTCATTCATCAGAAAAATAAACTTATTCAATGGAAAAAGCTTCTGTATCTTATACCGGGAGGACTGCTGGGAATAGCGGTAGGAACATGGCTTTCATCAAATATCCAGACAGACTTTCTTCAGAAACTGTTTGCTTCCCTCTTGATTTTTGTGGGTACAAAAGAAATTTTTCATAAAAATTCGGAAAAACACTTGACAAAACAAAAACAATCAAATATAATAAAAACATTGAAATGCGATGATAGGGAAAAAAGCAGTTGAGTTTTTCAGAGAGCCGTTGTAAGGTGCGAAACGGTAAAACGATTCTGTTATAGCTCGCCCTTGAGCAGTCGGTTGAATTTGCAGTAGGCTTGACCGGGTTCTCCCGTTACAGAGTGACGCATTGATTGATGTGTAGCTAAGGTGAGCGCAAACGGCGCTAAGAAGAGTGGTACCGCGAGGAATTTTATCCCCGTCTCTTTATTAAGAGGCGGGGTTTATTTTTAGGGTGCAAAGGCTTTTCACCTGCATACACACAGGAAGGAAAGGGTATACATATGAAAAACACAGAAAAGTACACAAGAAATTATTTTATGCCTCCTTATCCCTGCTATAAGTGGGCGGAAAAGGAGTACATCGACAAGGCTCCGATTTGGTGCAGCGTTGACCTGCGTGATGGCAATCAAGCTCTTATAGTACCAATGGACCTGGAAGAAAAGCTGGAATTTTTCAAATTCCTTGTTAAAATCGGCTTTAAGGAAATAGAAATAGGATTTCCCGCCGCATCTGAAACAGAATATGAATTTTGCCGTGCTTTGATTGAAAAAGACCTTATTCCTGATGATGTAACTATTCAGGTATTGACCCAGTCCCGTGAGCATATCATCAGAAAGACTTTCGAGGCATTAAAAGGTGCAAAAAATGCAGTTGTACATTTGTACAACTCTACCTCCGTTGCGCAAAGAGAACAGGTTTTCAGAAAACCGAAAGAAGAAATTATCAAAATTGCAACCGACGGCGCAAAAATGCTGTTGGATTTTGCAAAAAATACTGAGGGAAACTTCAAATTTGAATACTCCCCTGAGAGCTTTACAGGAACTGAAATGGAGTTTGCTCTGGAAATATGCAACGAAGTGCTTAAAATATGGGAGCCTACTCCTGAAAATAAGGTCATAATCAATCTTCCTGTAACAGTGGAGTTGTCAATGCCCCACGTTTATGCAAGTCAGATCGAATATATGTGCGAAAACCTTTATAAGCGGGAAAATGTTATCGTTTCTCTTCATCCGCATAACGACAGAGGCTGCGCAGTGGCTGACACGGAAATGGGACTTCTTGCAGGCGCTGACCGTGTTGAGGGAACATTGTTTGGAAACGGCGAAAGAACAGGAAATGTGGATATTGTAACTCTCGGACTGAATATGTATTCACACGGCGTTGACCCTGAGCTTGATTTCAGCAATATCCCCCAGATAATCGATGTATATGAAAAAATGACCTGTATGAAGGTCTACGACAGGCAGCCTTATAGCGGAGCTTTGGTATTTGCCGCATTTTCAGGTTCTCATCAGGACGCTATCGCAAAGGGTATGCGCTGGAGAGAGGAAAAGGATGTTCCCCACTGGACAGTTCCCTATCTTCCTATTGACCCAAAAGATATAGGACGTCAGTATGACGGAGACGTTATAAGGATCAACAGCCAAAGCGGAAAAGGCGGTATCGGTTACCTTCTGCAAAAGAAATTCGGTATTGACCTGCCGCCTAAATTCAGAGAAACGGTGGGTTATGCCGTCAAGGACATTTCCGACAAGCTGCATAAAGAGCTTATGCCCGATGAAATTTATGAGGCTTTCAACGAAAAATTCGTCAATGTTGAAAGCAAGATAAAATACAAGGAAGTACATTTTGTCCAAGGCGAAGAAATCGAGGCAAAGCTCACGATTATACAAAACGGTCAGGAAAGAACGATCACCGGTTCAGGCAACGGCAGACTTGACGCTGTAAGCGACGCACTTAGAAAATGCCTTAATTTGAAATTTGTACTTTGTTCATACAGCGAGCACGCTCTGAACACGGGTTCAAAATCAAAAGCGATAACTTATGTTGAGATATCTGATAAAGACGGCGTCATAACCTGGGGTGCAGGAGTACACAGCGACATAATCACATCATCGGTAAGAGGTCTGCTCAGCGCACTTAACCTTAGCGAAATTATAAAATAAATTTAAACGCCTGCGTAAAAAGCAGGCGTTTTGCTTTTTTCACCTTTTTATTAAACAGGAATATAATAAATAAAGAGGTGATCTTATGTATAACTGTGATTTAAGCTGCAATACAAAAAAATATTTAGATGAATACAGCTGCATACTTAATCAAATGATAAACGGAATAAGTAATGCCAGACTCACAAACAGCATTTCTCATAACTTTATCGTTCAAATGATACCGCACCATGAAGCGGCTATACAGATGTCAAAAAATCTTCTTAATTATACAACAAATTTGGCATTACAAAATATTGCAAATAACATCATAAGTGAACAGACAAGAAGCATAGAAAGAATGAGAATAATACTTTGCTGCTGCGCTCAGGAACGCAATTCAAGACAGTGCTTATGCAAATACAAGGCGAAAACAGACGAAATATTAAAAACTATGTTTTCTCAGATGAGTTGTGCGGAGAGCACAAATAATATCGACTGCAATTTTATCAGAGAAATGATACCTCATCATATGGGTGCAGTAAGATTGTGTGAAAATGCTCTTCAATACGACATATGCAGTGAGCTTACACCTATACTGAAAAACATAATTTCTTCTCAAAAAAGAGGAATTATGCAAATGAAACAGCTTTACAGTCAATTGTGCTGCAAATGAAAAAATCCCTCCTGTATAGGAGGGATTTTTTACCAATTGATAATCTTTTCACTATTTTTCTCGATCACAAAAATATCCTTGTAAACCAGAAGATGTACTTCCTGATTAATGGTAATACTCTTTTCTGTACTGCCAAGCTGGTACATTATAAACCGTTTTCCCTGAGGCGTATCCACCAAGATCTTTGCCACTTGCGCAGGCCGTCCGTTGATCCGCACCTTGTCGTCAGCATAACCGTAAAACATTCCTGTGATATGTTTTCCCTTTCTTTTCAGAGTTATGTATCTTATAACATTCTTTAAAACTGTTACAGTCGCAGCTATACCAATCAGGAAGAATGGTATGAACATCAATATAATAAGCGGCGTTGCACCATCTTCGGCCATACCCGAAATTGCAATTGTCAACATTACTATTCCTGCTATTGTAAACATTACGGCAAATATCAACGGGAACGCAGTTGTCCAAAATCCCAGCGCAGCTTCTTTACAATCAATTACAGGGTATTCCATATATGCTTCGCTTGTTTTTATGTTTGTAACACTGCCGCAATATGGACATATTTCAGATGTGACCGCTGCTCCGCAGTTGGAGCAAGTATATTCTTTTGATTTTTCCATACGCTTACCCTTTACATAAAAATATACGCTTAATTATCTGCAATTTTCATTTAGAACTAAACCATGAACCGTTATATGTTTTTTGCGCCTTGTTTCCGATTATAAAGCAAACTATAAAACCTATACCGAACAATAACCATCCTAACCAAGTATGAAATATGAAATCTATTATTCCAACAGGAAAAATGCAAGCGCCCAAAATTATCAAAGCAATTCCCCACAATGAGGTATATGCCTTAATGTCCTGCGGTTTTACGTTTATATGGTGATAATTATGTATCAATTGTATTTTTTGTTTTTTCCACAAAAGGAAACCAAGTATAATAAATATGATACCTATTGGTAATGTAATTATTGTTTCAATTATCCCTGCTATATACATTTCTGGACCTCCACTGATAAAATCGGATTTAGGACGATACTATACAACTTTTAAAGTCGCTGTAAGAATACTTAATGGTCATTTACCTGTTTTTGACATTAGTATTACATACTCCACAGGTGTAAAAATATTTCACAACTGCTTGATAAAATCTCACTTTTTTGCTATAATATCCAACAAGACAAGCCCTATTTCGTTATGTAATTTTTTTAGTTATTATAGCTGACACTGCACCAGAAAGCATGCGAACAGCGCTGTTCAATTTATAATACGCCAAATCATAATCCTGGAAAACATCAGACATATTCCAATTAATGTATCTGACTTTTGTACTGTGCAGAGAAGACATTATTCCATTTGAATATGGTGCTTTTCTTCAATCATACAGATGGATATACAACTTTAAAGGGAGGACAACATAATGACATTAAAAGAGTATTTTGTAGAAAATATTAAAACCGGAAGAATTGGAGAAATTGGGCAAAAAGCGATTGCCTACTATAATGTCCCAAAAGTTGAAGATTTATCAGCACAACAAAAGTTGGATTCTTTATGCACTGCCGCAGATGTGTCCTCTGCATTATTAGATGAAATCATTTCCTCCAATTCTCCTGTACTGCGCACTGTAAAAGGACATGCCTTTGAAATAGTATTTAGTAAAATCATGAATATCAATGGCATAGTCTGTGACGACATCGGCGGCGACGGAGATGTTGACCTTAAAGTTAATGGAAATACGCTCCAATGCAAAACACCATATGTCGCTGGCTGTGATGCAACAACTGTTTCATATAAAACTCATAAGACGCATGGTGCAAAATCCGAATTAGAATCAATGAACTATTACCACCAAGTCTCCGATTTCGCAGATTATCTGGTAGGTTTGGTTTCGTACGAACCCTTCCAGGTATTAATTGTTCCCAAGAATGATCTTCCTCGCGTGCCTTATTCTAATGTTCACATTGCTAGCCCAATGTATTTACCAATCAATGGATCTTATCTAAATGCATTTGACAAAATAGGAATTACCAAAAAACTCTCTATTCCATCGACAATTACAACGCCTTCAGCATCTGAGCTACTGCCCAAATCAGCTAAGGCCATGGAATTAAAAAGTGAATACATATTGGAGGCCATTTTCAGAATAGAAAATTTCCGAATTTGGGATATGAATATGCGTGGATTTATCCGAGAAGCTATCTTAAACCAAGTGTTCGCCGATAATCGGATCAAAGTTTATGATCCCACAAAGCTCGGTCTTGAACGCGCAGATAAAGCTGACCTGGTTCTAAAGGATAAGCAAAATAGAAATGTACGTTTTCAAATTAAAGGATTAACATATAAGAGTTGTGTATTCAATGGTACTGATTCAATAATTGACTGTGAAACTCAACTCTCGCGTGGACGTATTAACGATCACGCTACCCAAAGCCGTCTATACATGACTACCGATTTTGAATATGTGATAATAGCCATAGACCCTGCTTACTCAAATCAGTTTAGTCGTGAATGCTACAAAAAGAATGACTACAACTGGCATTTTTACTGTGTTCCTACAGCAGATCTGAGAAAACATCCAGGCTATCCAAGACGAGTATTTTCTCATCAACGCCTAAAATATACCGCACTCCAAAAATATCTTATTGATAGCGAGTGGATTGGACTATGGCCTAAATTCTAACTGCTCATTACTTCGATTCAGCTTCGTAGTTTGTAATAATTAACTCCTTTCCTATCATCCGCTTTCTCTGGCTATTAACCGTATTATACTGCCAGCTTGCATCATAGATTTTCGCCCACTTGTAAAACTCACGAATCTCAGGGCAATCATCGTAGGATAAGCAAAAAAGGTATTTTGTTTTCTTTAGGGCATCACTAAGTCGTTTATGGTCTTCCTCCTTAAACGGCTTAGTGTATGCCCTTTTTGTATCTGTATGATAATATGGCGGGTCAAGATACATCATCACAGTTTTCCCTCTAGCTGGCATTTCAAGTATTTCTGCAAAATCAAGTGAGTACATATCAACGTCATGAAGCTTGGGAGTTGCCTTTCTAATAAAGTTTCCCCAGTTCTGAGGTGGGGAGCTCTTTCCGTCTTTGTATCCCCACGCAGGACTGTTAATGATCCCACAATATGACGTTCTGTTTAAGTAATAAGTCTTAAATACTTTATCCAGTTCTGTAATCGGTTCAAAATCCTTTATTTCTTGATGACGTTCTCTATTGGCGACCTCTTTATCCAAGAGTTTTATCAATGCTTCTGCCTGATCCTCATCTTTTATCCATCTGTAAAAATCCATAATGTCGGATTCCAGATCGTTTATGATGTTATATTTAACTTTTTGTTTTGCAAAGAAAATCGCACCGCCGCCAAAAAAAGGTTCCCTAAATTCATCGTGCTCAACACATTGTATATACGGCATAATGTGTTTCAAAGCATAAAACTTTCCTCCGGGATACCGAAGCGGAGATTTTATAGCATCTCCGGATTTAACATAGTCATTTATTAAATACTTAGTCATCGTTTCTACCTATGATTTAGTCAATTGTCATTTGTTGTGGCATATCATAGTTGGTTATTATCAATTCAAATCCCAACTGACGATTTCCTCCCTTTACAGCAGAATTATCAACTCTATAAACAAAATTAGTGCTATATATATTAGCCCAGCTGTAAAGTTTACGAATCTCAGGGCAATCATCATATGTCAGAAAAAATTTGTGCTTAGTTTTTTTCAGACACTCTGCCAATCGAATATGGTCTTCCGGATCAAATCCACAACGATAATGTTTGTGTTTTGGCGGCAAATAATATGGTGGGTCAACATAGATTAGTACATTTTCCCCTTCTGCATTTATCACCTCACTGAAATCCAAATTGGACAGCTTTGTATCTTCAAGATACTCTCCACAGGGTATTATTCTTTCCTTCCATCTTTCTGGAGGTAAACTTCTCTTTGGTCTATATCCCCATGCTGCAGACACGAGCTTTCCACTAAATGATGTGCGATTCAAATAGTAGTATCTGCGTGCCGTTTCATATTCATTATTAGGTATACTATCAAATACTTCTCTCCAGCGTTCTTTATTTGCAACTTCACTCTCAAAATCAGCAACAAGTTTCTTTCGTCCAATAGGATCCTGCATTACTTTATAGCAAGTGATAAGCTCCTCATCAAGGTCATTCAGCCAATTTATACTCGCTTTCGGCTTGTGAAAGAAAACCGTTGCACCACCTGCAAACGGCTCTCTATATTCATCATGCTCTACAGCACTCCAAAATGGCTCTAAAATGTCCATTGCATAAAATTTTCCGCCCGGATATCTGAATGGTAATGGTATTTTTTTCATTAGAATTTTTCTTCCTTAATAATCTCCATAATGTCATTTGTTTCGCAGCTTGGTGCAACACAAATTTTCAACAATACCTCGGTAGTCACATTTTAACAGTGCACAAGTTTATTTACCGATAATTTGCTAATTCCAGCTTTTTCAATCAGATCTCTTTTGTTCATATCACGATCAATTAATAGCTTCCAAAGCTTTTTATATGAAAACCTCATTATATTTTTCCATAGTCTCGCATTACTTTAAAATAGTTATTCAGCCTCACCCTCAGCATTTTCAGTGGTCAGAACTTTTATAAAAAACATATAATGAGATCCCGAGAAATCATTCTCTCAAGAACAAATCCCCAAAATTTCTTTATTTCAAACCACTTCTGTCTGCCTTATTTATTTTCACGTGACAGAAGAACTACTGTCTCCACATGTCTTGACACGTTCATTTTAATGTCAGCGGCTGTGCTCGTTCGTGGAAACAAGTCCAACAGTTTACATCGGAAAATATCCGATTTTCGTCCGTCTGTTTCAAGTTCGTTCGTTAGCGGGAATATATCAACAGGTTTCGTAAATTTGCATGAAATGGGACTTTTTCGGGAACTCGCCTCAATCATCGACGATTATTCGAGTGGAGAGGTAACAGTATGTACGTCCTCCTTCTTCAAAACACCGCATTGCAGAAATAATAATCTCTTTTTCCATAATTCCCATTAGCTCCTTTCCCTGTCCGTACAGATGACAAGCTCGCTCTTAATGCCGTTCAGCTCGATAATATTCTCCGCATTAGGCGTGTCAAACCGTTCAGCCTGCCGACCGGCTTTCTCATATGAGATGTGCGTTTCAATGCCCTTTGTAACAGCAGTAAAGACAGTGTCCTCCGGAATATGGAGCCTTGAAGTCGCCGATATTTGGTTGATGTACACCTCGCCTTTTAAGGAATTGCACACCACTTCCATATCAAGATCGCAGTTGATCTCTACCGTCCCGGAAATGTCTTTCAGAATAATATTGGGCGTCTTTACATCAAGCTCTATGCTGTCACATTCTAAAGAACGGATCTCTACAGTTTCCGCATGGACGGCACATTCTATTTTCCTGATATAGGATGATGGGATTTGGACGAAGATGCTGACCGCTTCCTTCGCCGCTGCTTCGGATACGCCGTTTTTTCGGTTTACATCCACATCGATTCGTTTTCGGATGTCGTCGATCTTGACCTTGAAATCATTCCGAATCGTGGAGAGGGTGTTGGAGGCCAGACGGACACGGATTTTTTCGCCCTCATAGCCGGACAATAGGAATTGTTTTGCCCCGCCAAATTTCATGTCATAGCGTTTTGGCTCGTCAATATCGTACTCTGTGACGCTCTCAAAAAGATACTCTGCCGGCTTTTGCGCTCCTCTTTCATTGGAGAGCAGTTCGTCGATGGAAATGTCAAACAGTGCAGAAATCGCCCTGATGTTTTCAATATCGGGGATGCCCGCATCTGTTTCCCATTTTGTGACTGCCTGCCTGGACACTCCGAGCTTTTCTGCAAACTGTTCCTGCGACATTCCTGCCTGCTTGCGGATAGATTTTAATTTTTCTGCAAATGTCATGTTCGTGACCTCCTTATTTCGATATACTCAGTATAGGAAATCGTGGTTTGCATTACAAGCAAGCAGGGATTACATTTCGATTTTTTCTGCTACTTTGCGTGGCATTTCTTTGTTTTAGGCGTTTTACTGTCCATCTTTTCCGCACTCTTTGCAAACTGCGAGAGATCGCGGCCTTTAAGGACGATCCCGGCAGCTCCGGGAGCTTTTGCGGGGAGCAGAGCGGATTTTTATTACTTGTTTTTCTTGATCGGATGGCGGATCACCGTCTTCAGTTTTTCCGGTGCAACTTTTCTGGCATCACTCAGGTAAATTTCGTGATGCAGACGCTTATCAGTGATATCCAAAGTGCAGCCCTGACGTTCCATGAACTCATGCATCAATGCTACTGTCGCAGGCTCATCATCATATGAACCGATGTGCATACACTGAACGCACAATCCCTCATCATAGGTCAGAAACTCCGCCTTGGAAAAATCAGTTTTCTTTTTCTTTTCAGCTTCTTCAACAGCCCATTCAAAATCAGGCTTTGTGACGAAATCGGGCAAACGAATGACGGAGATCCACTCAAAATTTTCTTTGTGTGCATAGTCGATTCCTGCGACGCCATTTTGCCGCCAAAATCCTTCCAGCGGAGGGACTACATAATCAAAATATCCGTCGATTTGACGGTCGCCTTTTTTACTCATTTTTATGGTAAATGCAACGCCGTAGAGCAAGCCGATCGACTTCTTGTATTCTCCGTCTTCCGCGTTCGGATCACCGTGTCCGCGAACCGCAATATAATTCATTCTCGGAACCGTCACAACGGACGGCTTATTCTTTGGCATATAATATTCCTTATACTCTTTTTTATAATCAAAAGCCATGTCGCAGCCTCCTAATTTTTCCGATATCCGAATCACTAGCTCAACCTGTTTTACATAGTTGTAATAGACTTGTTTCCTCTTACAATAAACACACTTTGGATCGAGTGTGCCATTTAGACATATCCAAAAAATCCTTTATTTTTAAGTGCTTAGGCGTGACAGTAATATTACGCACTCCACGTGCTGCGTCCTGCTGAACAAATCAACCCCTTGTACCTTCACTGTTTCATATCCCAATTCTTTTAAAATTGCGCAATCACGGGCGGCGGTAGCAGGGTTACAGCTTATCACCACAATTCGATCTGCTCCCAGTGTGGCAATATTCGTCAAGGTCTGCCTTTGACAGCCTTTGCGGGCAGGGTCAAGAATTATCACATCAGGAGATATTCCCGCGTTTTTTATAATTTCTGCCGCATTATCAGCGTCGGAACAATAAAATTCAGCATTTGAAATTTTGTTAAGTTCTGCGTTCTGTTTTGCGTTTTTCACTGCACTGTCCACAATTTCCACGCCAATCAGCTTTTTCGCTTCCTTGGCAAAAGACAATCCTATCGTGCCTATGCCGCAGTAAATATCGGCAACGGTTTTTCCCGTTGGTTCCGCAAAATTTTTCGCAATTGAATAAAGTCTTTCAGCCATTGGCGTATTGACCTGATAAAATGATCGTGGAGAAATCAAAACTTCGTTGCCACACATTCTATCCTGAATATCCATCTTTCCGTCAAGGAGTATATCTTCTTCCCCCATAATCACATTGGTATCTGCCTTGTTTATATTTACGACCACACCATTTATTGACGGAAAAAAGGAGATAAGCTCTTTTGACAGCTTTTTAAATTCGGGTATATTGCGGCGAGCTACTATCGTTACATTTATTTCCCCGCTGTAATGCCCTTTTCGCAGGCATATGTGCCGAATAACGCCTTGATTTTCTTCCTCGTTATATATGCTCAGCTTATGCATGCGGATAAAATCAAGAATACGCTCCATTATTTCGGAAAAAATCTCAGGCTGTAAAAGACAATCAGCACAAGGCACTATCCTATGACTATTATTAGCATAAAATCCGTAAACTGCATTTCCGTCTTTATCACGTCCAAGCGGATATTGTGCTTTGTTTCGGTAACGGAAAATATTATCGTTACCTATTATAGGTAGAAATTCAGGGGACAAGCCTGCTTTTGTGAAGGAGTCTTTTATAAATCGCTCTTTTACCGCAAGCTCCGCTTTATAATTTATGTGGCGAAAAGAACAACCTCCGCATTTTCCAAACACAGGGCAATCTGCTTCAATTCTATCAGGAGAAGGCACAGTAAGCTCTTCAATCTTCCCATAAGCGTATCTGTCCTTGACCTTTAGTATTCTTATCCTGCAAACATCGCCTATTGCGGCATTAGGAACAAATACCGCCATTCCGTCTATCCTGCAAACTCCTGAACCTAAATTTGTAAGATCAACGATCTCGGCGGTAAAAATATCATTTTTGTTCATTTATATCTCGTTTCTGCTCTTTGCTGTCAGGTAAGCGTTAATAAACCCGTCAATATCTCCGTCCATTACCGCTTGAATATTGCCTGTTTCAAAGCCTGTGCGGTGATCCTTTGCAAGAGTGTACGGCATAAACACATATGAGCGTATCTGACTTCCCCACTCTATTTTCAGCTGTTCTCCCTTGATGTCGCTGACTTTTTCCAAGTGTTCACGCTCTTTTATCTCTATCAGCTTGGATTTTAACATACGCATAGCGTACTCTCTGTTTTGAAGCTGACTGCGCTGTGTCTGACAGGCACAAACTATACCTGTTGGCTTGTGGATAAGGCGTACGGCAGAGCTTGTCTTATTTACCTTTTGACCGCCTGCGCCGCTGGAACGATATACTTCCATTTCAATATCCTCAGGTCTTATATCAACATTAGTATCCTCGTCGATCTCAGGCATGACCTCAAGGCTGGCAAAGCTGGTATGGCGGCGTCCAGAAGCGTCAAATGGGCTTACACGCACAAGACGGTGAACGCCGTTTTCTGATTTTAAAAATCCGTAGCTGTTTTCGCCTTTTATCAGAATTGAGGCGCTTTTTATTCCCGCCTCTTCACCGTCAAGATAATCCAGAAGCTCCACCTTGAAGTTGTGGCGTTCCGCCCACCTGTTGTACATTCTGTAAAGCATTTCGACCCAGTCCTGAGCCTCTGTTCCGCCTGCGCCTGCATGGAATGTGAGAATTGCGTTCTTGCTGTCATATTCTCCTGAAAGCAAGGTTATCAGCTTTTGCTCCTCCAGATCAGATTTTACATCTGCTGCCGACTCCTTTATTTCCGCCAGCATAGAAGCGTCCTCTTCCTCGTTGGCTATCTCTATCATTGTAAGAACGTCATCATAGCTTTCACGCAGCTTTTTGAATGTGCTTATCTTATTTTTCAGACTGCCTATTTTCTGCATTATCTTTTGGGAATTTTCAGCGTCGTTCCAAAAATCAGGTGCTGAGGACTTAGCTTCCAATTCAGCCGTTTCTTTTTCAAGCTGTTCCATATTCATAGCTTTTTCAAGCTCGTCAAGCTGAGGCTCCAAAGCCTCCATTTCAAGTCTGAGTTCATCGTATTCAAGCATTTTTATCTTTCCTTTCTTATTTGCAAGTATAATTTATAATTTGTTGTCTCTTTTTACATATTTTTCTGCTCCTTAAGCTGTAAATTCAAATAAGGAAAGCGATGTCAGTTTTGGTGTCGCACGCAAGAAGATCTTCGCCGGAGGTGAAGATTTCGGTGTTGTATTCGGGAACGGATTTTTTGACAAGGTTTGCTATATATACTGCCATTTCTTTATCATCGTCACAGACGCTGATGTGCATATCTATCCCCTCACCACATTGCTTTTGGTAATATTATACAATATTTTGCTGTTATAGTCAAGTTTAACCTAAATTTTAAATGCGTTTCAACAAGAATGCCGAAGCATATTGCTTCGGCAAAAATAACATTATGTTCAACATAAAATAATCCCATTTATGTGACCATTTTTATGACTTTTACGATCCCTTTTTAACTGTTTATAATCTCGTTTTCATATTCATTTATTTCTTCGTCTGACATATCGTTTACCCATCTGCCATACATTGGAAATTTTTACATATTTTTCCCTATTAGCCTCCTGGCTGGCAACCTATATCAACCTTGTAAATTATCCCGTCTTTACCAAAGTACATATAATAATGCTTTGAATGATCGGGGAAAATTCCAAAATGATCTGTATAAATATAGTAACCGACACGCCCTGATGTTTCAATATCAAAATCGCCATACTTTTTTCTTACTTTTGAAATACTGTTTCCAATGATCCACCAATCATTGTATTTATAATAGGTCAGATGAGATATCACAAAGAGTATAACAAACAAATGGACAATTAAAACTATCAAAATTATTGATATTGCAAAAGCATTTCTACGCTTGTAAGATTTATTCATTTATTTATCGCCCCAAACAGCTCTTTGATTAATAACATAAATTCCATCATAACCTTTATATGCTTCCAAATTTGAGTCATGTTTTGCAAGCTTAACATTTATAACGAATTCAATTTCATTGTCAAAGTAATTGGATACCTTACCGTTAATTAAACTATTACTGAGTGAATCAATATTATATTTCGCAAAAGAAATTGATACACATGCATCATCAATATCGAAACCATCATTTTCTTCTTCTCGCATTTTTAATAAACCATAAGTAGATTTGTTGTTCGTATTTATCGAATAAACATACCAATCATCATACCAATTTTGTACTATTCCAATATTAGATTTAATCGCTACCTCCCCAGTCAAAATTAGGATTGTGTGAGAAAATAATTGTTTTACCAGCATCTGTTTGCTTTTTCAAAAAAGCTTCATTGATTTTCCATAATAATATCATTTTCGACATATATGGTGACTAAGAATGTTCAACAGTTGATTCTTGTATATTGCTATTGCCCATGGAATTTCTATATGACCATCAGGATACTGATTTTCTAAGAAAATAATAAAGTTTTCTCTGTCAATTTTTTTAATAACATAGGAGTTTCCTTCATATTCACCGCATCTTATATCATAAGAAGTCACAAATTCATAAATAGCTTTACATGCATCATGATCACTTAATTCATGATAAGAAAATTCCTCGATCCATTTTTCTGAATACTGCTCCATATTAACTCCTTTCATTTAATTGGTAAATCTTTGTTTACATTATCCATTTAGCTCCATATTTAAATCCTTTAATAATTTTTTCTTCAGTTTTTGTTAATGCAACCTTTCTTTTAAAATTACTCAATACTGAATAATATAAATAAAAACAAGCTTGGCTTTGGGTAAGGAATATTCTTATATCCCATTTTATGTTTTTTTCTATATAATAACATTGCCAAAGAAAAATCCCAAATCTGCACAAAACACATGTGTCTTCAGGTTTCACCCCTGTTAAGCAATAAGCATTAAATGGAATTCCCTTAGAACGAAAATCTGCTTTTAATGTTCCACGTGTGCGCTTTTTATCAATACTTTTGCAAATTAAAGGCAGGGAAAATTTGTTTTTATCAAATGTAATTTATCGGGTATACCATATCGAATTCTTTCCTGAAACCATTCTTTAACATATACACTCCATTTGTGCAAAGTATATGGAACATACTTTTTCATTAGTAAACCTCAATAATATATCCGTTAGATTCATACCAACCAATAGAATAGTCAAATTTATATTGAATCCCATTCCCTTGCCAACTACCCCAAGGCTGTACTGTTCCCGAATAAGCGTCAAATTTACATATTACAAATTCAAATAATTTTTTATATCATCATTAAACTGACTCCCACAGCGGGAAAGTTCTCCCAAAACTCTGTCTATACCATTTTCAAAAGTAAACCAGTTTTCTCTCGTAATGTTATAAACATCCACGGCGCAAACAGTAAGTTTTATTTCGGGGAAAGCAAGCTGATAGAGCATTAAACAACGACGGGCGTGAAAAGATTTGCATACAATAATTCCACTTCTTAAACTGATTTTCTTTTCATCAATAAGTTTACGTGAAAGAAACGCATTTTCACGTGTATATCTCGATTTATTTTCGCCAATAATCGCCTCAGTTGGAACACCGTTTTTTACAAGTACATCTGTAAAAAAATCACAGTCGCTTTGATAATTATCGTTGTAAATATCCGATTTTTCTCTCACACCGGGCCACTTGTCATTTTTTATTCCTACTCCTCCTGAAGGAATAATTAAAGGAGCAAAACCGTTTTTATATAACTCAGCGGCATATTCGGGCTGAGTGGGGTGTGAACCGCCAGGTAAAAAAATTACGTCAGATTTTTGAGGAATATTATCTACAAATACAAAGTCCGTTATATCTTTTATTATCTGTGAAGTCATGCATACTTCTCCATTTTATATAATCATTTATATTATAATACAAATTATAAAATTTGTAAACCCCCTTGAAAACGATTTCCGACTATGTTATAATTTATATAGTTATTTATATGCCGCTTAAATCAAGCTGAATTTTATCAAACTTCAAGGAGGATGAAAATGGAGGAGATCAAAAAAATCCATATCGGTCCGGCAAAATGCGCCGTTGATATGAACGACGGGAGCGAAAGAGGCGAATATGTAAATCAGGATTATATTCTGCAAGCAATGGGAAGACCTCACAGATGCATAAACCTGATGTACTGCTACTATCCCTTCGACAAGGAATGGCCCGGAAGAATTTCCGAGGTAATGAAAGACGCAGATGTAAGCTTCCAATGGGACTATCCTTATGATGATTATTTTACTTATAAAGGCGGTTTAGGCGGTACAACAGAAGACGAGCCTTTTACTTGTATGAGAGATGTCCGCCGCCATGGGCAGGACGTTTCCCTCACATTAACTATTGACCCTGCCGTCACAGACGAGCATTTGATCGCAATAGCAAAAGACCTTCGTCCTTTCGGAAGAATGCTGCTGAGAATAAACCACGAGGCAACAGGAAACTGGTTCAGCTTTAACAAGCGCTGCACATATCAGGAGGTTGCAGACTTTTATGTGCGTTTTCATAAGATAATCAAGGAATATGCTCCCAACGTTTCCACCATTCTTTGCATAGGCGGCTGTGAAAGCGCCGACAGCGACGAAATATCAAAGGAAAAGGAATTTACCGAAGCGGTAAGAGCCACCGACATCTGGTCCGTGGATAAATATATTTCACTGCATTACGGCTGGCCGTTTGACGTTGCTGAAAAGGGCGGTAATTCCTTCACAGTTGACAATGCGGAAAATGTTTTCAATATGACAAAGAAATCATATGAGCGTTTTAAATACCTCAACGGTGGCATAGACAAGCCTATGGTAATGAGCGAGCTAAACGCTGATGGAGATGTTGTAGGGCCGTATGAACAGGCAAATATCGTTAAGGCATTCTGCGATAAGGTAAAAAATGAAAAAGCAGAATGGCTGAAAGCATTTACTTTCTATATGTTCCGTGACAGAGGAAGACTTGGACTTGAAATAGAAGACCCAAACAATCCCGAAGTCGGTATCCCTCAGCCTGAAATGAAGGTTTACAGGGATATAATCCACGACGAATATTTTTCACCTGTCATTGAGGAAACGGGTGAGGCTCAGTTCCCTGCCAAAATGCGCTGGGGCAGCTTTGAGGATTCAGACGGAATTGCAATTCCCATTCACTTTGACTGCAACCCCACATTCTGCGAAGTGACATTTGAAGAAGAGATTAATCTTATGATGGAGATAAACGGAAGATGGTTCTATAAATCTCCAAAGGCGAAAACGATAGATTTAATGAGCGCATTCTTTGAAAATCCTCTCAAGGGCGAATGTGATTTAACACTGAAAATATTTGCCCCTCCGGCAAGCGGTGAAAATGACCCATCACAAGGCGAGGACTGGGATCAGAATTACTACTCTGTAATTGAAAAAATGCCGAATATAAGAGTGAGATTTGAGCCTGTGGCATTGAAAAATTAAGAAATTATTATGGGAACAACACCGATGAACGGTAAACTACGGAATATGACTTCCCTTTACTTAATAAAGGGCGAAAAAGTTTTGCTTTTGTTCAGGCAGGGAGGAAAAGTAGTCAACAACGTATGGGTCGCCTCAGCGGGAGGGCATTTTGAGAATTACGAGTTGAACGACGCAAAAGCCTGTGTATTAAGAGAATTACAGGAAGAGTTGTGTATCAACTCGCAGGAAATTGACGACTTATCCCTAAGGTACATAACGCTAAGATGGACAAACGGAGAAATAAGGCAGAATTATTACTTTTTTGCTGAATTAAAGGATACTGTCAGTGACAGTTTGATTTCAAACGAAGGTATATGTCAATGGTTTTCATTACAAGAAACGCTTTCGCTTGAAATGCCCATTTCTGCAAAATATGTTATGAATCATTTTTGCGAAACAGGGAGATATACTTCTGAAATGTATGTAGGGATTACCAATAAAGACGGAGTTCAATTTACAGAATTGTCAGAGTCATAGTCATAGTTTATAGTCTATTATATAACAAAAAACCCTCGGCAAAAAATGCCGAGGGTTTTTAATTATTCAATAAACCAATCAGTTGCTAAACTTTGCGTCTGCAATCTCGTCGATAGACTTATTTCCGTCGTCGCTCCAAGCGTACATCTTACGAATTTCAGCGCCTACCTGCTCAAGCTGATGCTCGCTTTCGATCCTTCTGCAAGCGTTGAAGTGAGAACGTCCCATTTTGTTCTCCATGATCCAGTTGCGAGCAAATGTGCCGTCCTGGATCTCACCCAGAACCTTCTTCATTTCAGCCTTTACGTCAGCGTTTACGATTCTCTTGCCTATTTCATAGTCACCAAATTCAGCGGTATCGGAAATAGAATATCTCATCATGCCGAATCCACCCTTATAGATAAGGTCAACTATCAGCTTCATCTCGTGAATACATTCAAAATAAGCATTCTGAGGGTCGTAACCTGCTTCTACCAGTGTTTCAAAGCCTGCCTTCATCAAAGCGGTAACGCCGCCGCAAAGTACGCACTGCTCACCAAACAGGTCAGTTTCAGTTTCCATTTTAAATGTTGTTTCAAGAACGCCTGCTCTTGAACCGCCAATTCCAGCCGCATATGCAAGAGCGATATCCATTGCTCTACCGGTAGCGTCCTGATGAACCGCAACAAGGCAAGGAACGCCTCTGCCGATCGTATATTCAGAACGAACGGTATGACCGGGTCCTTTAGGAGCGATCATAATAACGTCAACGTCTGCGGGAGGTACTATCTGACCGAAATGAATATTAAAGCCGTGAGCAAAAGCGATAGCTTTTCCTGCGGTAAGATTTGGAGCAATGCTCTCCTTGTACATATCAGCCTGACGCTCATCATTGATAAGTATCATTATAATATCCGCTTCTTTTGCAGCGTCAGCAGCGGTCATTACCTTAAAGCCTGCCTGTTCAGCCTTTGCCCATGATTTACTGCCGTTGTAAAGACCGATAACAACGTCAACTCCGCTGTCCCTTAAATTCAATGCGTGCGCATGTCCTTGGCTGCCATAGCCTATAATAGCTACTTTTTTTCCGTCCAGAAGTGACAGATTGCAGTCTTCCTGATGATAAAGCTTTGCCATAATTATGTTTCTCCTTTTCTTTTTATATCCTAAGGGATGCTGTTCCCTTTTGAATTGCTATTGTTCCCGTTCTTACAACTTCTTTTATCCCATAAGGACGGAGCAACTCCTGAAAATTGTTCAGATGTGATTCATTTGCTGAAAGTTCAAGAGTCATAGAGTCAACGGAAATATCCGAAATTTTAGCCTGTGTTATCTCCGCAATGGAAATAAGCTCGTGCCTTTGCTGTGCGCTGCAGCTTACTTTGATAAGAACAAGCTCACGCTGCAACAGTTCATCAGGCTTTACGGTGCGGACTTTGATAACATCTATCAGCTTATTTAGCTGTTTTTCAATTTGTTCCAGCGTGTAATCGTCCCCGTCGGCAACTATTGTTATTCTTGAAACGCTTTCATCTTCTGTCACACCGACCGCAAGGCTGTAAATATTAAATCCACGGCGGGCAAACAATCCCGATATTCTTGCAAGCACACCTGCATTATTTTCCACCAATATAGAAATCGTATGTTTCATTACATTTCCTTTCCCGTCATATCACAGACGGAAATATCAAAATAGTCATATCACACAATAAGTGACTTTTCGTTTTTATCCACAATTACCTGAAGTAAATAAGGCTCATTGGCATTGACCATATTTTCCACTGCGGAAACTATCTGCTCATTTTTGGAAACAGTTTCGCCCTTTATTCCGTAAGCCTCGGCAAGCTTGAGAAAATCAGGACTTCCGCTGAGGTCTACCATTGTGTGACGCCCCGCATAATTGTTAGTCTGATATTCTCTTACCATTCCAAGCTTGTTGTTTACAAAAACAACAATCTTTACATTTATTCCGTGCTGTACGGCAGTTGCAAGCTCCATAAAGCTCATCTGAAAACTTCCGTCCCCGCATATTGCAACAACTTCAGCATCCTTATCAGCGCATTTTGCTCCTATTGCGGCAGGAAATGAAAATCCCATTGTTCCCATTCCGCCTGAAGTGATGAACTTGCCTTCTTCGCCTATTTCAATGTTATTTGCAGTCCATATCTGATTAGAACCCACATCTGCGCATATCACACGTTTTTGCGGCAGCGCCTTGCAAATACTTTTTATCATCAACTTAGGACTTACAAACTCGCTTTGGAAAGTATTTGCCTTTGCCTCAAAATCCGTTTTGTTGATAAACAATCCGCTTTGCCATTCATCGTGCGTCATAGGCTCGACTTCTGCTATAAACTGCTCAAGAATAGTTTTTACATCGCCAACTATTGGGATATTGACAGGGGCGTTCTTTCCGATTTCCGCAGGGTCTACGTCTATATGTATAACCGTTGTATCGTCAAAAGAAGAAAGAGTTGTAACAGCTCTGTCGCTCATTCTTGCGCCCAGCACAATAAGCAGATCGCAGGCATTGAGCGCCTGATTTGCTATCTTTCTGCCGAAAATGCCCAACATTCCGTAATAATTTTTATGATTTGTAGGAATAGAGCCTATTCCCATCATTGTTACAATAACAGGTATATCGCATTTTTCTGACAGAATTTTAAGCTGCTCGCAAGCGCCTGACGATAAAATGCCGCCACCTGCGCAAATAAGCGGCTTTTTGCTGTTTTTTAATGCATCAGCGGCTTTTTTTATCTGGAGCTTGTTGCCAAAAAAGCTGGGCTTATACGAACGGATATCCACCTTTTCAGGATATTCAAATTCAATTTCCATTTTTTGAATATCCATTGGCACATCTATCAGTACAGGACCCTGCCTGCCTGTTGAGGCAATATAAAATGCCTTTTTTAGCACTTCTCCTATATCATCAGGATTCTTCACCAGAAAGCTGTGCTTTACAAAAGGCTCTGCCGCACCTGTGATATCAGCCTCCTGAAAAGCGTCACGCCCAAGCTGACTGCTAACTACCTGTCCCGTTATCGCTATCATCGGAACGCTGTCCATATGAGCAGTAGCAATTGCCGTGATGAGATTTGTGGCTCCGGGACCCGATGTTGCGGCACATACCGCAGGCTTACCCGTTACTCTGGCGTAGCCGCTGGCAGCATGTCCGCTGTTTGCCTCGTGACGTACCAAAATATTCTGTATATCAGATTTTATAAGCTCATCAAAAAACGGACATATCGCCGCACCCGGATAGCCGAAAATGTGCTTTATTCCTTCATGCTCAAGTGCAAGAACCATAGCTCTCGCAACAGTTACCCTTTCCTTTGACACTTGCAATTACCCCTTACTTCTCTTTTGTTCTGTCACTTGTATTTTTTAAAAATTTCGTATTTAATAATTATACTATTGTAACAAAGATTTGTCAAGCATATAACAATGTAAAACAAAATATTTCCGCAGTTATCTTGCTGCGGAAATAATTATATTTATGTATTTTTATCTACCTGATGAAATGTTTTGAGATTTCCCGACTTATTACTACGCTGTTCGAGAACTTCTTCTACCTCACTCCAGTCAAGACCTCTTTCAACGCACATCACCATTATATGATACATAAGGTCTGCTATCTCATTTTTCAGCTCCTCATTATCGGCATTTTTTGCGGCGATTACCATTTCTGTACATTCCTCACCGCATTTTTTCAGGATTTTGTCAATTCCCTTTTTAAACAAATAACAAGTGTATGAGCCCTCTTCCTTTGATGATTTGCGGCTCAAAACCGTCTGATAAAGTTCGTTAAATACTTCAGTCATCGTTTCCTCCATATATTTTATTGAAAAAGCAACTGTAACTTCCCGTATGGCAAGCTGCACCTGTCTGCTTTACGTTGATAAGTAATGTATCATCATCACAATCACTGTAAATTGAAACAACCTTTTGTAGATGACCGCTTGTTGCGCCTTTATTCCAAAGCTCCTGGCGTGAACGGCTCCAATACCACGTATAACCTGTTTCAAGAGTTTTTTTCAGACTTTCTTTGTTCATATATGCAAGCATAAGAACGGTTTTTGTATCAATATCAAATGCTATCGCAGGAATAAGCTCAGATTTTACAAAATATTTATCCAGAGAATTTACATCAATATTTGTCATACTTCCTCCGAAAATAATTATCTTACCAAAATACCGTTTTTGCGGCAATCGGATTTTACCTGTTCAATGGTAAGTTCTTTGAAATGAAAAAGTGAAGCTGCCAGTACCGCCGAGCAATCCGTTTGAATAAGAGCATTTGAAAAATGCTCCAATTTCCCTGCTCCTCCGCTTGCTATAACGGGAATATTCACTTTGCTGCAGACATAATCAAGCATTTCAATATCAAATCCCTCTCTTGTGCCGTCAGCGTCCATTGAGTTAAGACAAATCTCACCTGCACCACGTTCTTCAATCTCCTTCACCCACTCGCCAAGCTCTAAATTCATATTTATTCTTCCGCCGTTGCGGTAAACGGTATATCCGCCATTTCCATCACGCTTTGCATCAATTCCCACCACAACGCACTGACTTCCAAATATTTTCGCCGCTTCACTTATAAGGTCAGGATTTGTGAGTGCTTGTGAATTTACAGATACCTTATCTGCTCCCGCCCTAAGCGTTTCACGAAAATCATTTATACTGCCTATTCCTCCGCCTACGCAAAGCGGAACAAAAACCCTTTTTGCAGTTTCACGAACTACGTCAAGCATAAGCCCTCTGCCTTCCGCAGAGGCAGTTATATCATAAAAAACGATCTCATCAGCGCCCTGACGGTTATATTCTTCAGCGTATTCCACAGGATCACCAACGTCACGGATACCTTCAAAATTGACGCCCTTGACGACTTTTCCATTCCTTACATCAAGGCAAGGTATTATTCTTTTAGCAAGCAAAATCAGCCACCTTCTCCCACTTTGATTGCCTCTTTCAGATCAAGAGTGCCGCTGTACAGAGATTTTCCGCAGATAGCCCCGTAAAGCCCTAACTTTCTACACAAATATATATCGTCAATGTTATGCACCCCACCGCTTGCCGTTATGTCGCATTTTCCTTTTACGGCATTATTTAAGGCTTTAAGCTGCTCCGCATTTACCCCTGAAAGCGTTCCGTCCTTTGAAATATCGGTAAAAATAATGTTTTTTACCCCAACATCCACCATTTTCAAAGCAAGCTCTATATAATCCACCTGTGAATCGTCCAGCCAACCCTCAGCAGAAACCTTTCCATTCTTAGCGTCGATTCCTATCGCTATGCGCTCTTTATATTCTCCTACGGCATCTTTAACTATCTGTGGATCTTTTAAGGCGACAGAACCGAGTATTACTCTTGATATTCCGTTTGAAACATAATATTCTGCCGTATCAAGACTTCTGATACCTCCGCCAAGCTCAACCTTCAGATTAGTTTCTTTTGCAATTGAAATAAATATCTCGCTGTTTACAGGTTTTCCTTCTTTGGCTCCGTCCAGATCAACTGTATGTATCCATTTTGCTCCATCTTTTTCAAAGCCTTTGGCAGTAATCAAGTAATCATCAGCTACCTTCTGAACAGTAGAAAAATCACCTTTGTACAATCTCACGCAATTTCCGTCTTTTATATCTATCGCAGGTAAAATAATCATATCGTCATTCTCCGATTTATTTTACAATTCAGCAAAATTTTTCAGCATTTGCAGTCCTATCTCACCGCTTTTTTCAGGGTGGAACTGAGCGCCGTAAACTGTACCTTTGTTTACCAATGCTGTCACTTTTCCGCCATAATTTGAGTATGCGCTGACAAATTCATCAGGGCATTTTGCAGCATATGAATGAACAAAATAAACGTACGTTCCGTTATCAATATCCTTTAAAATGGCACACCGATGATTGTATTCAAGCGAATTCCAGCCCATCTGAGGAATAACAAGATTTCCTTCAGGCTCCATCAGTTTCACTTCTCCGGGGATAAGACCAAGTCCCTCGTATTCTCCAAACTCGTAGCTTTTTTCAAAAAGCATTTGCATACCGAGGCATATTCCCAGAAAAGGCTTTTTTATAGCCTCTTGTTTTATGATATCAACAAGTCCTGCTTTTTTCAGCTTGTCCATAGCGTCCCCGAACGCTCCCACTCCGGGAAGAATAAGACGGTCAGCGCCAATTATATCTTCAGGCTCACAGGATATTTTATTTTCATATCCCAGATACTCCAAAGCATTGTGAACGCTGAAAAGGTTTCCAGCTCCGTAATCTATAATAGTTATCATAAACGCTCCATAATAAAAACTAAATAACTCCCTTTGATGAAACGACTGTTCCGGTTGAATTAAAAGATACAGCTTGTTTCAACGAATAAGCCAATGCCTTGAACAGCGCCTCGACCTTGTGATGATCGTTTTTGCCGTATAAAACGGAAAGATGAAGCGTTATTCCTGCATTAAAAGCAAATGCTCTCATAAATTCTTCTGTAAGGCAGGTTTCATATCCGCCTATCTTTTCGTTGAAAAACTCGGCGTTAAACACCAAAAACGGCCGCCCGCTTATATCAACTGCGCAAAAACCGAGGGATTCGTCCATAGGAATATACGCTGAACCGTATCTAACGATACCGTTTTTATCCTTTAGAGCCTCAGCAAACGCTTTTCCCAAGCAAATTCCTATATCCTCAACAGTGTGGTGTCCGTCTACTTCAAGATCGCCGCTGCAATTTACACTTAAATCAAACCCGCTGTGAACAGTGAAAGAAGTGAGCATATGGTCTAAAAAACCTATACCTGTGGTGATTTGCGCAGTTCCGTTTCCGTCAAGGCACAAAGAAAGCTGAATATCCGTCTCTTTTGTCTTGCGATTTACCAATGCCGTTCTTTTCATACGCTCCTCCTTAACCTTTAAATGCTTTCAGAGCATCATATAGCGCTTTATTTTCTTCGCTGCTGCCCGCTGTTATTCTTAAATGATCTCCCATATAACGCACCGCAATAGAGTTATCAAGCAAATAATCAAATATTTCCTTTGCCTTTGGTGTTTTTACAAAGGCAAAATTCGTAACGGAAGTATATATCTTTTCAAAACACGGCATTTGCAGTTCGTTCAATAAATCAAATAACTCGTTTCTGGCGTTTTTACACTGTTCGATATGATTTTTCATTTCCTGCTTATTGCTCAAGAAATATTCTGCAACGCTTTGAGTCAATGAATTTACATTATAAGGAGATTTTGCGGCTCTCAGCTTATTGGTTATTATTTTGTCGGAAACCGCAAATCCCAAACGCAGACCTGCCATTCCCAGTGCCTTTGAGCAAGTGCGCAAAACTATCAGATTGTCGTACTTTGCAGTATCTTTGATCAAGCTTTGCTCTTCGTCCCAAAAATCCATATACGCTTCATCAAGTATAATCAATGCATTAACAGAGGTGATAAGCCTTTCCACGTCAGCTTTCACGACGCCAAGAGACGTGGGGTTGCAGGGATTGGAAAAAATAACTGCTTTAATATTTTCCTGATTTATTTTTTGTATCGCCTTATCAATATTTATTGTAAGGTCAGACTCTTTGTCCATCATGACAACATTCAATTCATACAGGCTTGAATAAAACGAATACATTGAAAAATCAGGTGAAAAGCAAAGAATTTTATCGCCCTTTTCCAAAAAACAAGCGGTCAAAATGCTTATAAGCTCGTCCGAACCGTTTCCAGCCGTTACAAGCTCATTATCAACACCGTAAAAATCGCAGTAAGCTGATATAAGCCTTTTTGCATAAGGGTCGGGATAACGGTTCAGCGGAACGCTTGAAACCGCTTCACAAAGCCGTTCTCTATCCGTTGAAATAAAGCTCTCATTTGCATCAAGACGTATTTTATATTCGCCTTGAATAGGGTCATATGGCAAAAGATTTTTTAGTTTTTTATTCAATTCGTACATATTTTAGTCTTTCTGTGAACGTATATCGTTTACTCTCACTTTTATTGAATTTGCATGTGCGGTCAGTTTTTCTCTCTCGGCTACAAGAATTATATCATCTGCAGCCTCGTTGAGAGCTTGCTTGGTATAATAAATATAACTGGATTTTTTTATAAAGCTGTCCACCGACAAAGGAGAGAAAAAACGTGCCGTTCCACTGGTGGGAAGTACATGATTAGGTCCAGCATAATAATCTCCCAGTGGCTCAGGCGCATATTGTCCCAAGAAAAGCGAGCCTACATTGTCAAGTTTTCCGATGTATTCAAGAGGATTTTCCACAACAGCCTCAAGGTGCTCGGGAGCAAGCCTGTTTGCAATATCGCATGCCTGCATCATATCAGACGCAACGATTATTGCTCCGTAATTGTCGAGAGAGTGAGCTATGATTTCCTTTCTTGAAAGCATTGGCAGCTGTCTTTCCAGCTCTGATATAACTTCATCAGCTAACTTGTCGCTTGTGGTAACAAGAACTGCGCTTGCCAGCTTGTCATGCTCCGCCTGCGACATCAGATCAGCCGCAACATATTTCGGCTCGGCAGTTTCATCAGCAAGCACAAGTATCTCGCTTGGACCTGCTATCATATCAATGTCCACAACACCGTAAAGCATTTTCTTTGCGGTAGCAACAAAAATGTTTCCGGGTCCCACTATTTTGGATACTTTCGGAATAGCCTCCGTTCCATATGCAAGCGCAGCAACAGCCTGCGCACCTCCGCACATAAATATCCTGTCTACTCCGCATATTGCAGCCGCTAACAAAATATCCTTGTTTGGCGTTCCGTCTTTCAACGGTGGAGTGACCATTATTATTTCCTTTACTCCCGCAATTTTGGCAGGAATTGCGTTCATCAGCACAGAAGAAGGATATGCTGCCGTTCCACCAGGAACATAAAGTCCGACTCTGTCCAACCCACGAACACGCTGTCCGAGTATAGTGCCGTCTTCACCTGTCATCATATAGCCGTTCTGCTTTTGACGGTTGTGAAAAGCAGTTATATTTTCAACGCAGTTAAGCAGTGCGTCTACAAGCCTTGGATCTGCCTCGGTCAGCGCATCGTTTATCACATCGTTCGGCACTTCGTAATACAGAGGAGCAGAGCAGTCAAATTTTTCTGTATACTTTCTGACCGCTTTATCACCGTTTTCACGCACCTCTTCAATTATTGAACCTACCGTTTTTTCAACGTCTGTATTGATCTCACGGCTTCTTTTTTCAACTTCTTTAATAAATTCCATTTCACTGCCGTCGGCATATATTTTTCTTATCATTGGTTCATCTCCTTATCTTACTTTCTATCATACTTACAAGGTTATCTATTTTTTCTTTTTTCAACTTCATACTTACCGTGTTTACAATAAGCCGAGCAGAAACGTCAGCCACATCTTCGTAAACCTCAAGCCCGTTTTCCTTTAAAGTAGTGCCCGTTTCCACAATATCAACTATTCCGTCCGCCAATCCCAGAAGCGGAGCAAGCTCCACAGAGCCCTCTATCTTGACTATATCAACGTCCATTCCCTTGCTTTCAAAAAAAGCTCTTGCAACATTGGTATATTTTGAGGCAACAGTTTTAACGTCATAACCTTTATAAAAATCGTATCCTTTTCTTCCAGCAAGGGCAAATTTGCATTTTCCGAATCCTAAATCAGCAATTTCAAAATATTTGCCGCCATGTTCCATTATTGTATCCTTGCCCACAACGCCTAAATCGCAAACTCCGTGTTCAACGTACGCTATAACATCAGCGGCTTTTGCAAGAACTACGTCAATGTTCTGACCATGAACGGGAAGAATAAGCTTTCTTCCCTTTTCTTTCAGTGCAGTAACGTCAAATCCGAGACTTTCAAAAAGATTTACCGTATCTTTTTCAAGCCGCCCTTTTGTTAAAGCAATTCTTAAATTACATTCACTCATATAGCAACTCCGTTTTTACAGACTTATTTCTGTTTTTTCACCGTTTTTCCTGATGACTTCCACCTTGTCGATACCTTTTTTCAATGCATATTCTTTTGCTTCTTCCAAAGAACAATTTATAGAATATTCGGCGAATATTCCTTCATCATTCAGCTTTTTACAATATGCAAATCCCTGTTCCAAGGCATTTTCATCCGCATAAACCAATACTTCGGAATGTTTTGCCAATTGAGTACCGTTATTTTTTAAAAATACGTTAGCCGCAGCATTTACATTTACTGCAAAGCCTGTTGCAGGAAGTGAAGAACCAAAATCACCGATAATGGTATCATATCTGCCTCCCGAAAGCACAGCCATACCGTATCCGCTGATATAACCTCTGAAAATAATCCCTGTATAATAATTTGCTTTCTGAACCATACCGAGATCGACAGATACTTTATCCTTTACGCCTAAAGAGCAAAGAATATCATATACCTGCTTAAAATCATGCAGTAAATCAGCAGCCGAAGTTCCGCTGAATATTTCCTCAGCCTTTTCAAACACTTCTTTTCCTCCGAACAACGTCGGCAAGACTTCAAGTGCTTTTACTTCCTTTGAAACATTATATTTTGCAAGCGAAGAACGAAGCTCGGGATAATTTTTATTTTCTATGTACCCTCGTACTTCCTCAACTTCATCCTCATCATCAGTCACTGATAAAATAAGTACACGGAAAAAAGCGCTGTCACCTATCTCAATTCTGTAATCGTCAACAGCGCAGGCTTTTAAAGCCTCCACAGCAAGGCTCAACACCTCAATATCAGCTCGTTTTGCGTCGCCGCCGATAATTTCTATACCGCTTTGGGTTATTTCATCATCTCTTCCGCTGTTCTTTGGGTTTATCCTGAAAATATTCTGATTATAAAACAGCTTCATCGGAAATATTTCATCACGCAGACGAGTTGCCGCCAGTCTTGCAATAGGCATAGTTGAATCAGGGCGAAGAACCATTAGTCTGCCCTTTGCGTCAGACAGCTTGTACATACTTTCCTGCGGAAAGTATCTTGTTTTAAGCGTGAAAACATCGTAAAATTCAAGTCCAGGAGTAATGACCTCGGAGTATCCGTAGTTCTCAAACAAATGACGCAATTTTTCCTCAATAGTCCGTCTTGCGATACTTTCGTTGAATAAAAGGTCACGTGTCCCTTCCGGAGTGAGTAAATCGTTCTTTTTCATAAGTCGCTCTTTTCATTTCACTTTAGTGTAATGCTGTGATAACATAATACCACAATATTTTAATAAATTCAAGCTAAATAACAAATTTTGTAATGATATACAGCCTTTTTAAATAAAAAATTTATTTTTTTATTCAATAATAACAAGATTTTATCAGAAAAGTGTCATTTGCGCAGTCTTATCCAAGCCCTCAAAAACATTCATTTCTTCGAGCTTGCTGATAACTGTTTTGCTCAGTCCGCTGCCTATCTGAATATCTTCAATGCTGACAAATGCTTGTCCGTCAATTGTCTCCTTCAGCTTCTTTGCAGCATTTTCTCCGCAGCCGTCTATCGCCATAAACGGAAGACGAAGATTTCCGTCTTCAATTACATATTTAGTGGCGTCGCTTTTTAAATAATTCACAGGCAAAAACTTTATTCCCCTGTCAAGCATTTCATATACAAGGAAGTACGCTTCAAGCGTATCCAATTCTTTATCTGTTGCTTCGGGATTTGACTGTATCTTCAGCATACTGTCCTTTACAGCCTCTTTGCCTTGCAATACAGTTTTTACGTCAATATTTTCCGTATGCTTCGTAAGTACAGCGGCATAAAATTCCGAAGGATGATGCACCTTAAACCAGCCAAGCTTTACTGCCGAAGTTACATAAGCCGCCGCGTGCGCCTTAGGGAACATATATTTTATCTTTTTACAGCTTTCAACATACCAATCAGGAACGTTATTTTCTTTAAACGCATTATAAATGGTATCGTCAAACATCTTTTTTGCTTTGCCTTTTCTGGTATACTCCATTATTTTAAAGGCGAGGCTGGGCTCTACTCCTTTATGCATAAGATATACCATTATATTGTCACGGGTACCTATTACCTCCGAAATCGTACAAGTACCGTTGGCAATAAGATCCTTCGCATTTCCAACATACACGTCTGTACCGTGCGACAAGCCTGAAATCTGTAAAAGGTCAGAAAACAGCTTAGGCTTTGAATCTTTAAGCATCTGAATAGTAAAGGATGTACCAAATTCGGGAAGTCCGTATGTTCCAAGAGGAATAAGTGCAGGATCCTCTTCCTGCAAATTCAGCGCTTTAGTTGATACAAACAAGCTGAGTACCGCAGGGTCTGTGGCAGGAACATCTCTGATTTTTATTCCCGTCATATCCTCAAGATGTTTATACAACGTCGGAACATCATGACCAAGCTCGTCCAGCTTTAAAATAGTATCATGCATTGCATTAAAATCAAAGTGCGTAGTGATAACGCCTTTTGATTTATCTTCGGCGGGGTGCTGCACAGGGGTAAAATCATAAATCTCGTATCTGTCAGGGACAACTACCATGCCGCCGGGGTGCTGGGAGGTGGTACGCTTTACGCCTGTAAAGCCTAAAGCAAGGCGCATTGTTTCGGCAGTATTCACCGACATATTATGCTCCTGCATATATTTTTTTACAAATCCAAAGGCGGTTTTCTCCTGTATAGCCGAAATAGTTCCCGCTTTAAACACATGATCCTGTCCGAAAAGCTCTTCCGTGTATCTATGTGATTGAGTCTGATATTCGCCGCTAAAATTCAAATCTATATCAGGGGCTTTATCCCCCTTAAATCCAAGGAAGGTTTCAAAAGGAATATCATGTCCATCACGTTCCATAGGTATACCGCAATTCGGGCAGTTCTTTTCAGGCAAGTCGTATCCGGACTGTACCGAACCGTCACGAATAAACTCGCTATGCTTGCACTTTTTGCATCTGTAATGCGGAGGAAGAGGATTGACCTCTGAAATTCCCGCCATTGTGGCAACGAACGACGAGCCAACAGAACCTCTTGAGCCTACCTCATAGCCGCATTCGTTTGATTTATGTACCAGCTTCTGAGCAATGATATACAAAACGGAATATCCGTATTTGATGATCGCATTAAGCTCCTTACTCAAGCGCTGTTCAACTACCTCTGGCAACTCTTCGCCAAACAATTCATGCGCCTTTGCCCAGCACATATCCTGAAGCTCCTGCTCTGCGCCTTCGATATAAGGAGTATACGTTCCGTTTGGAATGGGATTTATGTCGTCTATCATATCGGCAATGCGGTTCGGATTGGTGACTACTACCTCAAACGCTTTTTCTTCGCCTAAATATGAAAATTCCTCCAACATCTCATCAGTAGTGCGAAAATAAAGCGGTGCCTGAAAATCTGCATCGGCGTATTCTTGTCCTGCCTGGAGGATTTTTCTGAAAACAGCGTCGTCTTTTCTCATAAAATGCACATCGCAAGTCGCAACAACAGGCTTTCCCAATTTTTCACCAATAGATACTATCTTCTTGTTATATTCTTTGAGAATATCCTCAGATGATACCTTTCCTTCTCTTATCAAAAAGTTATTGTTGGCTGTCGGCTGAATTTCAAGATAATCGTAGAAAGAAGCTATTTTTTCTATGCTTTCATCGGGCTTACCGTTCAGTATAGCCCTGTAAAGCTCACCCGCCTCGCAAGCGCTGCCTATGATCAGACCTTCACGATAATTCCTCAGTTCTGACAAGGGTATACGGGGCTTACCCGAAAAATAATCAATATTGGAAAATGAAATGAGCTTGTACAGATTTTTAAGTCCTGTATTGTTTTTTACAAGAATTATCTGGTGATATGTAGGCATTTTCTTAACGTCTGTATTGCCCAATGCGTTGTTTAAATCGCCTAATTTTTCTATTGCTCTTCCCTTTGACGAAAGCTCTATCAACTTGACAAATATTTTTGCAAGCATAGCTGCGTCATCTTTCGCTCTGTGGTGGTTAAAATTATCAAATCCGAACTCTTTAGCCATATCATCAAGAGTGTGCTTTTTCTTGTTAGGAACAGCAGCTCTGCATAATTTTAACGAATCAATATACGAAAAATTGAAATTCAAGCCGTTTCTTTCGCAAGCCAGACGAACAAACGACGTATCAAAGTCCGCATTGTGAGCAATAAGAGGCGCATCGCCGCAAAACTCCAGAAATCTTGCCACTGCTTCAGCTTCTTTTGGAGCGCCTGATACCATATCATCAGTTATTCCGGTCAGTTTGGAAATGTTTTCGGGAATAGGTTTTTGCGGGTCAACAAAAGTGCTGAATTCTTCAGCAACTTCCATATTGCGCAATTTTACAGCGCCTATTTCAATTATCCTGTCTGTTTCACGGGATAATCCTGTGGTTTCGATATCAAAAATAATTATATCATCATTTATAGAATGGTTTGTGCATCCTTCGACCAGCAAATTGCCGTCGTTGACAAAATAAGCCTCAACACCGTATAAAATTTTGAATTTAGTATCGTGATCCTTTGCCCTTATATCATTTAACGTACTCATTGCCTCAGGAAATGCCTGTACGTTTCCATGGTCGGTGATAGCGACAGCTTTGTGTCCCCACTTATATGCAAGCCTTACCAGATCTTCTGCCGGAGTTATCGCATCAAGGTCGGACATATAGGTGTGCATATGCAGCTCCACCCTTTTTTCTGCCGCCTCGTCCATTTTCTCTATTCTTTTTACCCGCATAATGGACTTTGGATCTATGTATATAAACTTAGCAAAGGTATCAAACTTTACGTCTCCGTTTACAAGCAGAGTAGTTCCCTTTTTTACAAAATCATAATCGCCTATTTTATCGCTTGGAGTAAAAAAGCGAAGTATTTGAGAATTGGAATAATCAGAAAAATAGGCGGTAAGAATTGTAAATTCTCCGTTTTTTACCGCTTTTTCCTCCACATTAAAAATATCGCCGCATAACGTTACGTTGTGTCCCTCTTCAAGTGTTTCTTTCATTGATATAGGAGGATCGTTTATCGGTTTTCCCGCTATCAGTTCAGCCTCTTTTTCAAAATTCAGGCTGTCAAACAAAAGCGGCATTTTTTGCGGTTCTGCGTGTATTTGCAGGCCTCTTTGCCTTTTTGGAGGCTGTCCGTTAGAGTTATAAAATTTATTATATCCTTTGTTATATTCAAAGTTTTGCTTTTCGGGAGGCGGAAGAGTGGGAATAAACGCCTCCGGTGGGGGTGGAGGGAGAGACGGGTCATCTGTTTCAAACTTTTCATCTCTATCAGGAATATCAACAGATGTCACACCGTCAAATTTGATTTTTATTTCAACTCCAAAAAAGCCTTTAACATATTTTTCTATTTCCCTGTCAATATGCCCTTCTGTGAGAATATCTATCCCACCGTTTTGCAGAGTAATCTCATATATTCCGTCGCCGTCCGATATCTCAATATCTTTGAGATATCCGTTTATCTTCCCTGCGAAATACGGCTTTGCGTGCATAAGCTCTATTACATGCGTTATTTTATCAGCGGAAAAAAGAGCAGAGGGATATTTCGGATATATCTCAACCGAATTTATGCGTAATTTTCCCTTGATCTGGTCAGCCGCCTTTAAAATCTCCTCGGACTCCGGTATATCGTCCATTGCTATATTCAATAAAAGGACCTTTGTGATACTGTGATATATCATAGACAGAACTTCACCGTTTCCGACGAGTCCTTTAAATTCAATATTATCAAATAATTCACACAGTTTTTTTGACTTATTCATAATTTTTCAATTTCCTCCAAAAGAACATTCAGCAAATTCTCTTCTTTCACTTTTCGTATTATTTCGCCTTTTTTAAAAAGCAGCCCCTCGCCTTTGCCGCCTGCAATTCCGATATCGGCTTCTTTTGCTTCTCCAGGTCCGTTTACAGCGCAACCCATTACTGCAACCTTTATATTTTTATGTATATTTTCAGTTGCCTTTTCGACTTGGTGAGCAAGCGAAATAAGGTCTATCTGTGTTCTGCCGCAGGTAGGGCACGATACTATTTCAACAGAATTTTTTCCTTTACCTACCGCTGTAAGAATATCTTTTGCAGCTTTTACTTCTTCAACAGGGTCTTCGGTAAGAGAAACACGAATAGTATCCCCTATCCCGTCGCAAAGCAGTGACCCTATTCCAACTGAGGATTTAATAATTCCCATGCGTTTTGTTCCTGCTTCGGTAACGCCCAGATGCAAAGGATATGGGCATATATTGTGTATTTTACGGTAGGATTCTATCATAACAGGAACGGATGACGCTTTAATTGAGATAACTATATCATTAAAATCAAGTTCTTCCAATATCTGCACATGCCTGAGCGCACTTTCAACAAGGGCATCTGAACAGGGTAAACCGTATTTTTTCAGTATATCCTTTTCAACCGACCCCGAATTAACGCCTATTCTTATAGGGACGTTATGCTGTCTGCAAGCATCTGCTACTTTTTTTACATTATCTTTTGAGCCGATATTTCCCGGATTTATCCTCAGCTTGTCTACTCCTGCCTCAACACATTCTATTGCAATTTTATAATCAAAGTGTATATCAGCTACAACTGGTACAGATATAGCAGATTTAAGTGCAGGGATTAGTCTCACGTCATCTTTTGACGGAACAGACAGTCTAATTATCTCACAGCCCACTTTTTCCAATCGTTTTGCCTGCTCAACATTTCCGTTTACATCGTTTGACGGAACATTCAGCATAGATTGAATATATATATTTCCGTCGCCTAAAAGGATATTACCGACTTTTACTATCTTTTTCAAAATTATCCCCCGCTAAAAAGCTTAACTATATCGTTAAAGGTTACTACAAGCATCAATATCATCAGCGCTGCAAATCCAATAAAATGCACCATTCCTTCATATTCAGGCTTCATCGGTTTGCGTCTTACAAGCTCTATCAAAAGGAAGATTATTCTGCTTCCGTCAAGAGCAGGTATCGGCAAAAGATTGAAAATTCCGAGATTTATTGTAATGAGCGCTATCATTGACAACAGGTTTGTAAAGTTTATCCTCATATCGGCGCTTGAGGTTGCAGTCTGAGTTATGGCGGAAACCACGCCTACCGGTCCTGACAATTCGTTAAGCCCATAAGTTCCGCTGATAAGGTCAATAAGCGATATCCAAACGAGCCGTCCATAAGTAGCCGCCTCTTTAAAAGAATATACAAATACATTTCCAAAATCAAGCTTGTGAGCAATAACGTAAAAGTCAAGGACAACGCTTGTAGTTCCGTCATCGGCTTTTGCAACAGCAAATTGAACGTTGTCAATTGGAACAATTTCACCGTTGCGCTTTACCTTGAAATCATAGGTCATATATTCCATATCAGGTGTCGCCTTTGAAGCGCTGTTTTGCAGTGCATATGAAATATCCATTGAGCTCCACACTGAAAGACCGTTTACCTCTACAATCTCGTCGCCTGCTTGCAGATATTGGCTTGAAACGGGCTCATCGCCTCTGAAACCGCCTATCTCAGACGTAACCACTCTGCCGCTTACAATTATTGCAATAGCGCAAACTATAACGCCCAGCACCAGATTCATAAACGGTCCTGCAGCAAGAACGATTATCCTCTGCCAGACAGGCTTATTTCTGAAGCTTCTGGGATCATCACTTTCCTCATCTTCGCCAAGCTGTACAGAACCGCCCAAAGGTAGCAGCTTTACAGTATAAAGAGTTTCTTTTCCCTGCTTTTTAAAAATGCGTGGACCCATACCCAGGGAAAATTCGCTCACCTTCATTCCACAGGCTTTTGCCGCAAAAAAATGTCCCATTTCGTGTATTATGATAATTACACAAAATGCAAGGATCGCCAGGATTATCATATTGCCTCCGTTTAATCAATCAGCTTTATCTGTTCTTTTACCTCTCTTTGAGTTTCCATTATAATTTTTGGAGTAAGCTCCTTTTTATACTCTGTTTTTTCCATTATTTTTCCAATTATTTCAGGAATTTGGTAAAATTTTATTCTGTCATTCAAAAACATATCCACTGCCGCTTCGTTTGCACAATTCATTATGCACGGCATATTACCGCCCTTTTTTATAGCGGATCTTGCAAGTCCTATGCAAGAAAAAACATTTTCGTCAGGCTTTTCAAAAGTTAACGTACCAATATCGGTAAGGGAAAGAGGCTTTGCGCTTGAAGAAAATCTTTGGGGAAACGTGAGCGCAAACTGTATAGGTATTCTCATATCCGGAACACCCATCTGACCGATAACTGCTCCGTCCTCAAACTCTACTGCCGAATGAAGAATGCTTTGCGGGTGTACTACTATTTCAATTTGTTCAGGAGAAACATTAAAAAGCCAGACCGCCTCTATCAGTTCAAGCCCCTTATTCATCATAGTAGCACTGTCTATGGTTATTTTTGCTCCCATGCTCCAATTTGGGTGTTTTAGTGCCTGCTCCTTTGTAACTGTTTTTAGCTGCTCAGCATTATAACCTCTGAATGGTCCGCCTGATGCGGTAAGAATGATTTTTTTCGGTTTATTGGGTCTTCCTGCAAGCAAAGACTGAAAAATCGCCGAATGTTCGCTGTCTATCGGAAAAATATCTACATTTTTCTCTTTTGCAAGATGTGTTATGATTTCTCCACCCACGACCAAGGTCTCCTTATTGGCAAGCGCAACGTCGTTATGTGCATTTACAGCGCATAACGTGGGCATAAAGCCTGCCATACCCACAATGGCATTTACGACCTTGTCACACGACAAAGAAGAAATTTCACCAAGCCCGCTTTCACCGCATAAAATTTTTATATTTGTATCATTCAGCAAGAGCTTTATTTCTGAAAATTTATTCTCATCGGCAATGCATACATATTCGGGAGAAAACTTTCTTGCCTGCTCAACGAGAGTTTTCACGTTTCTGTTGGCGGACAACGCCTTTATTTTTATATTATGCAGCAGAGCCACTTCCAATGTCTGAACGCCAATTGAACCGGTAGAGCCGAGAAGTACGATTTCCTTCATAATTAAATAAAACAATGCCGAATTTAATCGGCATTTCCTCCTATGAAATTATCGCTATCGGTTCTAAGATTTTGAACACGATATAGAAAAAAGGAGCTACAAATAATACGCTGTCAAATCTGTCAAGTATGCCGCCGTGTCCCGGAAGAATAGAACCAAAATCCTTCACCATACATTGTCTCTTTAACAAAGAGGCGGAAAGGTCGCCTATCACGCCTAAAAACGTTCCGATAACTGCCATAGCGACAAGAAACAGAACGTTGACAGAAAAATTAGTAGGACCGCCGAACAAACCACTCGCCCAAGGATAACCTATGCCGACAACTATTACAGAAATTACAGCAGTTGCAAGTCCTCCGAAAAAGCCTTCCCATGATTTTTTGGGACTGATTTTGGGCGCCATTTTATGCTTTCCGAACGCTGAGCCGACAAAATACGCCCCCGCGTCGCTTATCCAAGCCACAAGCAGGACAAGGACTACATAAAAAATCCCGAAATCAAAGTTTTTTTGCAAAAGTACAATAGTGCTTATTGATATTGGCACTAAAAAAGAAACAAACGTCATCAGAGCAATTTCTTCAAATCTTACATTTTCATGGTCAGTCAGCATTATAATGAACATTAACAGCAAAAAAGCAGCTGCCACACCCGGGAAAAACGGATATAATATATCAAGAGAAAGAAAAGATGGAGCAACGGCCACAAAAACCATACAAACACCGGCTATACTGCGGTTTGAATAATATTTTGTCGCAAGCAGGATCTCTCCCACTGCTAAAACCGATATCACTGTCATTGCAGCAAGCATAACGATAGTGTTATTAAGCCACAAGATCAATACAACGATAGGTATTGCAATGACAGCGGTAAGTATTCGTTTAAGCATAAATATATCCTCTAAACACCGCCGAACCGACGGTTTCTTTTTCCATATTCGACCAAAGCGGCAATCAGATCCTTTTCGGAAAAGTCAGGCCAAAGAACATCCATAAAAACAAATTCCGCATACGCCGCCTGCCAGATAAGAAAATTTGAAAGGCGCTGTTCTCCACTTGGACGAATTATCAAATCAACCTCAGGCAATCCTTCCGTATACAGGCAGGAATTGAAAGCCGTTTCGTCAATATCGTCAATACCAATACTGCCGTTTTTATATTCGAGCGCTATTTTTTTGGCAGCGTGCAAAATTTCTTCCTTGCCGCCATAGTTAAACGCAACACAACACCATGTTCCTGTATTGCCGACGGTTCTTGATTCTGCTTCATCCATTTTGGCACTTATCTTTTCAGGTACGCCTTCCCTGGAGCCGATAAATCTCAGACGTATATTTTTTGAGCTGAGTTTCATCATCTCGTCCATAAAAGAAAGGAAGAGACTCATCAGCGAATCCACTTCATCCTTTGGTCTTGACCAGTTTTCAGTGGAAAAAGCATAAAAAGTCACACACGGAACGCCTAACTTTACACAGCTGTCCAGACATTTCTTAAAAGCCTCTGCACCCTTTGGATGTCCGGCTTTTCTGGGAAGTCCTCTTTTCTGAGCCCAGCGTCCGTTGCCGTCCATAATTATTCCGATATGATTTATTCCAAGTTCCTTTACCAAATTATCGGTATTCATTAAAGAGTCATTATTTCCTTTTCTTTTTCCTTGCATACTGCATCAACTTTATCACAATAAGTATCAGTCAGCTTCTGAACGTCCTTTTCGCAGTTTTTCATATCGTCTTCCGTGATCTCGGAATTTTTTTTCATTGCCTTGAATTTATCCATAGCATCACGGCGTATATTGCGGACGGTTACCTTTGCCTCCTCGCCATACTTTGAGATCTGCTTTACAAGCTCTTTTCTGCGTTCCTCGGTAAGCTGAGGAAATACAATACGGATACATTTTCCGTCATTAGTGGGAGTTATTCCGATATCGCTTGCCATTATAGCCTTTTCGATTGCTTTAAGCATTGATGCATCCCAAGGCTGAATAACGAGTATGCGTGCTTCAGAAACCGAAACAGCAGCCATAGCATTGATCTGAGTGGGAGAGCCGTAATAATCAACGCTTATTTTGTCAAGGACAGCGGGGTTTGCACGACCTGCACGAATAGTGGAAAATTCGTGTTCAAGTGAAGAAATACATTTTTCCATTTTTTCTTTTGCGCTGTTAAGAACTTCTTTCATGATATAGATCCTTTCTTTATAAATCAATTTTGATTATTTACCAGTGTACCTACTTTTTTCCCGATTACTGCGTCATAAATATTTTCGGGGCGGCGCACGTCAAACACGATAAGAGGGATATCGTTGTCACAGCACATTGCTGCAGCCGTTCCGTCCAGCACTGCCAAGCCTGCGGCAAGAATATCGTGATGAGTGATATGATCATATTTTACCGCATCGTCATATCGGTTGGGGTCCTTATTGTAAACCCCGTCTGTCATAGTTGCTTTCATAAGCACGTCGACTTCAAGCTCTGCTGCTCTTAATGATGCGGCTGAGTCAGTGGAAAAGAACGGACTTCCTGTTCCACAGCCGAAAATCACTATTCTTCCCTTTTCAAAGTGCCGCAGCGCCCTCTGCCTGATATAGGGTTCAGCAATTGCCTTCATTTCAATTGCTGTCTGAACACGCACCTCACAGCCGAGATTTTCAAGCATATCGGCAACAGCAAGCGCATTCATTGTAGTTGCCAGCATACCGATATGGTCGGCTCTCACCTTATCCATATTCTTGCTTGTGCGGCCACGCCAGAAATTTCCCCCTCCGACAACGATCCCTATTTCTGTTCCGATATCGTAGCATTTTTTTATGCTTTTACAGATATTCTCAATAGTCGGAGTATCCAGTCCTGTTTTCTTGTCTCCCGCCAGAGCTTCACCGCTGAGCTTCAGCAGTATCCTCTTGTATTTTGGGGTCTGAGGTTGGTCCATATGGCAATTCCTCCTAAAATTTATACGATTTTTTGTTTTTTATTCCTAATAATCAAGCACTCTTATTATATTCTTTATTTCCCCATATTCGGATATTGATCTGCAATCGGCAGCAAATTTTTCTTCATTGACACTTTCCGTCACAAATGCCGTTTCATTGGGAAGCTCACCGTTCCTGCGAAGAATATTCAACTTGCCCCAGCATTTCTCCGCCTCGGATAAAGCCTTTGTTTTATCATTGCATATAAGACGGACATAAAATTTATTGCTGAGCGATTTATAATCAACAGTAAATGTTTCTGAAGAATCCTCCCAGTAAAGCGACTTGCTTGTGCCTGTCATTTTTGCGGCAATTATAATATCCGAAACAACTGCGCTTGCGGTTGGTAACTTGCCAGCGCCCTTTCCGTAAAATATAACGTCTCCCGTTGCATCGCCACGAACAAGAATAGCGTTATACACGTCATTTACAGTTGAAAGCTGGCTGGACTCCGAAATAAAAGCAGGACAAACCATCACCGCAACCTTTTCCTCTTCTTTCCTTGCCCAAGCAATCAACTTTATTGCTCCGCCAAAGTCTTTGCAATACTGAACGTCTTCCGCAGAAACAGCGGTTATACCCTCGGTATGAACGTTTTTCGGATAAACGTGTTTCCCAAAAGCAAGAGAAGCAAGAATACAGATCTTCCTGCAAGCGTCCGCGCCGTTTATATCAGCGGAGGGGTCTCTCTCTGCATATCCCAGTGCTTGTGCCTGAGACAAAGCGTCCGAAAAGTCCGTTCCCTCTTCTGCCATTTTGGTAAGGATATAGTTGGTAGTTCCGTTCAGTATACCCGCAATTTCGTCTATTTCATTTGCCGACAAACAATGATGCAGCGGTCGAATTATGGGTATACCACCGCCGACACTGGCCTCAAAAAAGAAATTTACGTTCTTTTCACGGGCAATTTTAAGAAGTTCCGCACCTTTTTCTGCAACAAGTTCCTTGTTTGAGGTGACAACGCTTTTCCCGTTTTGCAGCAAAGATTTTACATACCTGTATGCAGGGTCAAGACCGCCTATGACTTCTGCGACGATTTTTACCTCGCTGTCATTTAAAATAATATCAAAATCCTTTATGAATTTCTCCGAATATGGTGAACCGCTGAAATCACGCAAGTCGAGGATATATTTTATGTCAATATCATCACCGATTTTTTGCTCTATGCTCTTCAGATTTTTATAGAATACTTCGACAGTTCCCGAACCGACCACTCCGTACCCCATAACTGCAATTTTTATCATTTACTGTCTCCTTGCTTTTCTCATTTCTTATTTGATAATTATACCATATTTAAAAAAATCTGACAAGTATTTTATTATATAAATAATAAAAAATATGGCACAGATTTTTCTGTGCCATTAAATCACAAAAGTTTTTTCAGGTATTTGCCCGTATATGAATGTTTGTTAGAAGCAACCTGTTCGGGAGTTCCTTCAACTACAATATAACCGCCCTTATCGCCGCCCTCGGGACCAAGGTCGATTATATGATCTGCATTCTTTATCACATCAAGATTATGCTCAATAACCACAACGGTATTTCCTCCGTCTGCCAATTTCTGCATTATATCTACCAATTTTGACACGTCGTCGGTATGGAGCCCCGTTGTAGGTTCGTCAAGAATATATATAGTTTTTCCAGTGGAACGGCGTGACAACTCCGTTGCCAGCTTGACACGCTGAGCCTCGCCGCCTGATAAAGTGGTGGCGGGCTGACCGATTTTCACATATCCAAGACCTACGTCATATAAAGTTTGCAGCTTTCTCTGCAATTTCGGTATTCCTGAGAAAAAGTCCAGTCCTTCTTCCACCGTCATCTCAAGAACGTCATATATGTTTTTGCCCTTGTATTTTACCTCAAGCGTTTCTCTGTTATATCTCTTTCCGCCGCAGACCTCGCAGGGAACGTAAATATCGGGAAGAAAATGCATTTCTATCTTTATAATGCCGTCGCCCTCGCACGCCTCGCATCGTCCGCCTTTTACATTAAAACTGAATCTACCGCTGGAAAATCCTTTCATCTTTGCATCGTTAGTAGAGGCATAAAGGTCACGAATATCATTGAACAGCCCTGTATATGTGGCAGGATTTGAACGTGGAGTGCGTCCTATTGGAGACTGGTCAATATTTATCACCTTGTCAAGATATTCAGTCCCGGTAATTTTATCAAATTTTCCTGCTTTTATCCTTGCTCTGTTAAGATTAGAAGCAAGATACTTGTATAATATCTCGTTTACCAAAGAGCTTTTTCCGCTGCCTGAAACACCTGTAATGCAGGTGAAAAGCCCAATAGGGATTTTTACGTCGATATTTTTCAGATTGTTTTCAGCTGCTCCGTATACTGTCAGATACCGTCCGTCCGATTGTCGGCGCTTGGAAGGAACAGGTATTTTCATCTCTCCTGAAAGATATTTGCCTGTTATTGAACATTTGGAAGCAATTATATCCTCTACCGTTCCGGCCGCAACTATCTCGCCGCCGTGTACGCCTGCTCCGGGTCCTACGTCAACTAAATAATCGGCAGAACGCATAGTATCTTCATCGTGTTCAACAACTATGACAGTATTTCCTAAATCACGGAGGTTTTTAAGCGTAGCTATAAGGCGGTCATTATCACGCTGATGAAGCCCTATACTGGGTTCGTCAAGAATATACAGTACGCCTACAAGTGAGCTTCCTATCTGAGTTGCAAGGCGTATGCGCTGACTTTCGCCGCCTGACAGTGTGCTTGAAGCACGGGATAATTTCAGATAATCCAATCCGACGCTTTGCAGAAAGCCGAGCCTTGACCTTATCTCTTTTAGTATCTGCTCAGCGATCATATTATCTCTTTTTGACAATTTAAGGTGTTCTACAAAGTCAAGAGCCTGAGTCACGCTCATATTGCAGAATTCATTTATATTTTTGTCCGCAACCGTAACTGAAAGAGCCTCTTTTCTAAGGCGCTGGCCGTGACATTCTGGACATTCCACCTCGCACATATATTCGGATATTTCATCTTTGGAATATTGACTGTTGCTCTCACGATAGCGGCGTTCAAGATTGTTGATAACTCCCTCAAAATCTGTCATATGAGTAGAATTTGCTTCCCAAGGACGCTTTACGGGAAATTTTTCTCCGTTTGAGCCGTAAAGAATAAGATTTATTGCACTTTCGGACAGTTTTTCAACAGGCGTATCCACAGAAAAACCGTAATGCTTTGCCATACCGTCAAAATACATCTGCGCCATACTGCCTTCGGTATATGTCCAGCCGCTTGCTTTCACAGCATTTTCTCTTATAGAAAGCTTTCTGTTAGGAATTATCAGGTCAGCGTCTATGCTCAGGTAAAATCCCAGTCCTGTGCAGCGTTTGCAGGCTCCGTAAGGATTGTTAAAGCTGAACATTCTGGGATTTAAATCTTCTATACTTATTCCATGTTCAGGGCAGGCATAATTCTGAGAAAAATGTAGCTCCTCCTGCCCGACCACATCAACAAACACAATTCCTCCCGATAAAGTTCCCGCCGTTTCAATGCTTTCGGTGAGCCTTGAACGAATTTCCTCCTTTATGGAAAGACGGTCGATTATGACCTCAATGGTGTGTTTCTTGTTCTTTTCCAGCTTTATCTGTTCGGAAAGGTCGTACATTATTCCGTCTATCCTGACGCGGACGTAGCCTTGCTTTCTTATGCTGTCAAGCTCTTTTGCATATTCGCCCTTTCTGCCCCTGACAATAGGCGCCATTATCTGCACCCGCGTTCCTGTTTCAAGTTCCATTACCCTGTCGGCTATTTGATCCACGGTCTGCTGTTTTATCTCCCGTCCACACACGGGACAGTGCGGTATGCCTATCCTTGCATACAAAAGCCTGAGATAATCATATATCTCTGTCACTGTACCAACAGTCGACCTCGGATTTTTAGATGTGGTCTTTTGGTCAATGGAAATAGCAGGCGACAATCCATCTATGCTCTCCACGTTCGGCTTTTCCATTTGTCCCAGAAACATTCTTGCATATGATGAAAGACTTTCTATATATCGTCTTTGCCCGTCGGCGTATATGGTATCGAATGCAAGGGACGACTTTCCCGAACCTGACAGTCCCGTCATAACAATGAGCTTGTCCCTGGGCAGCTCAAGACTGACGTTTTTCAGGTTATGTTCTTTTGCTCCTTTTATAATTATCTTATCTATCGGCATTTCATTTTTCCTTCAGTTCTGTTATTTTATCTCTGAAATATGCAGCCTGCTCAAAATCAAGCACTTTTGCCGCCTCTCTCATCAAAGAAGTGTACTGCTTTATAAGCGACTGCTTTTCTTCTCTTGAAAGCTGTTTCTTTGCTTTTCCGCCCTTGTCGGACTTAGTAGCAATGTCGATAACGTCACGAACTTCCTTTACAATGGTTTTCGGAACTATTCCGTGTTTTTTGTTGTATTCAGACTGTATCTCACGTCTGCGGTTCGTTTCGTTTATTGCATTCTCCATTGAGGGAGTGACTTGATCGGCGTACATTATAACAGTGCCGTCAGCGTTTCTTGCGGCACGTCCCACTGTTTGCACAAGAGAAGTTTCACTTCTCAAAAAGCCCTCTTTGTCAGCGTCAAGTATTGCAACCAATGAAACTTCAGGAAGGTCAAGACCCTCACGCAGCAGGTTTATGCCTATCAAAACGTCAAATTCACCTAAGCGGAGCCCTCTTATTATTTCCATACGCTCTATGGTATCAACATCGTGGTGCATATAACGTACCTTCAGGCCCAGCTTCTCAAAGTAAGAGGTAAGATCCTCCGCCATTTTCTTGGTAAGAGTTGTTATAAGGACACGTTCATTACGCTCTATCCTTATATTTATCTCCGACAAAAGATCCTCAATCTGACCCTCAACAGGTCTGACAGATATAAGCGGATCCAGCAGTCCCGTGGGACGTATGAGCTGTTCCACTACTCTGACGGCGTGTTCCTTTTCAAAAGGTCCGGGGGTTGCAGAAACATATACCGCCTGATTTATCTTTGAATAAAATTCATCAAAATTCATAGGACGGTTGTCATAAGCCGAGGGCAGACGAAATCCGTATTCCACAAGATTTTTCTTTCTTGCGGCATCGCCGCCGTACATTCCCCGCACCTGTGGGAGAGTAACGTGGCTTTCGTCCACAAAAAGAAGAAAATCCTTTGGAAAATGGTCTATCAATGTAAGGGGGGTGCTGCCCTTGGGTCTTCCCGCCAGAACTCTCGAGTAGTTTTCAATTCCCTTGCAGGTGCCGATCTCTCTCAGCATTTCCATATCATAAGTAGTTCTCTGCGCTATGCGCTGAGCCTCGATCAGCTTATGCTCGGCAGTGAATTTTTCTACCTGCTCATCCATTTCCTCCCGTATTTCTTCCAGCGCACGCTCCATATGAGCCTTGTCAACGATATAATGGCTTGCAGGAAATACCACGGCGTGAAGAAGCTCACGCTTTACCGTTCCTGTTACAACTTCTATCTCAGTTATCCTGTCTATTTCATCTCCGAAAAATTCTACTCTCAAAGCGGTTTCAACAGGATTTCCCGCAGGAAATATCTCAACTACGTCGCCACGAACTCTGAATTTATTTCTGACAAAATTTACGTCGTTTCGTTCATATTGTATCTCGACCAGCTTTTTTATCAGTTCGTCTCTGCCGATCTCTGTGCCTTTTCTTATAGAAATTACATTTGAACGGTATTCCTCAGGACTGCCCAAAGAATAAATACAGGAAACGCTCGCAACTATAATGACGTCGCGGCGCTCTGCAAGTGCACAGGTGGCAGAGTGTCTCAAACGGTCTATATCGTCGTTTATTGCGCTGTCCTTTTCAATATATGCGTCTGTTGACGGGATATAAGCCTCAGGCTGATAATAATCATAATATGATACAAAATACTCTACCGCATTGTTAGGAAAAAATTCTCGCAACTCGCTGCAAAGCTGTGCCGCCAAGGTTTTGTTATGAGCCAATACAAGGGTAGGTCGGTTGACCTTTGCAATAACATTTGCCATAGTAAAGGTTTTTCCTGAACCTGTAACTCCCATAAGGACCTGTTCCTTATCGCCGTTTAAAATTCCGTTTGCAAGAGCCTCTATTGCGGCAGGCTGGTCGCCTGTCGGCGTATATGCAGAATGCAATTCAAATTTATCCATTCATCATTTCCCACGCTTCGCTTGCAATATTATTTTCCCGCATACTGTTAGAACGTCCTCTGCTGACTATAATATGATCAACAAGCTCTACATCAATTGAACTCAAGAAATCAGCCACATTTATTGTCGCATCAATATCTGACCTTGACGCCGATACAGTTCCATTTGGGTGATTGTGCGTCAAAACGACCCTGCTGCAGTTGCATTTGAACAGAAACTCCGCCAGAGTTCTCAGCGGTATAAGAACCTTACTTACAATGCCTGTATTCAGCTTCATCTGAGATATCAGCGTCAAATCGCTGTTAAGCGCCAACGCATAGACCGACTCTTTTTTCTCTTCTCCTACAAAAAGACTGATACAGTATTCTTTCATTTTTGCGGCGTTATTCAGAAGTATTACGCCATTGGAAGTAAAAGTTGAATTTATATACCTTTTTGCTATCAACGGAATAAATTTCAGCAGGCTTGCTACATTTTCTCCAATTCCTTTGACCTCCATAAGTTCTTCATAATCCGCCTGAAGGACCTTGTCGATAGAACCGAAGGTATTGATAAGAATATGAGCAAGCTCATTTGTATCCTTGGTGGGAATAGCATAAAATAAAAGTATTTCCAACATCTGATAATCGTCAAAGCTTTCTGCACCATGCTTCAGAAAGCGATTTTTCATTCGCTGTCTGTGCCCTTCGTGAAGGTTCACTTTTTTATCTGCCATAAGTATTGCCCTCTTACTGTGATAATATCAGTCCTTATATACCGCACCTTTATCGGAGCCTGTAACCATTCCGGCATAACGCTTGATATAACCGCTAAGCTCTCTCGGTGCTTTTATTCCCTTTTCTCTGCGCTTTGCTATTTCCGCATCATCAACAAGGAGCTGTATTTTTCTGTTTGGAATATCTATAAGTATCTTGTCGCCGTTTTCAACGAAGGCAATAAGTCCTCCGTCCGCCGCCTCAGGAGAAACATGACCTACCGCCGCCCCTCTGCTGGCGCCGCTGAATCTGCCGTCTGTGATAAGAGCAACTGAGCCGTCAAGACCTTTTCCAACGATCGCCGCAGTTGGAGCAAGCATTTCCGGCATACCTGGACCGCCTTTAGGTCCTTCATATCTTATGACAACTACATCTCCGGGCTGAATCTCTCCTCCGAGAATAGCGTCTACTGCAAGCTGTTCCCCGTCAAAAACCTTAGCGGTGCAGGTGGTGGTCATCATTTCGGGCTTTACCGCACCCTGCTTTACAACCGAACCGTTTTCTGCAAGATTTCCTGTAAGTATAGCTATGCCACCGTCTTTTCTTATAGGGTTATCCGCCTTGTGAACAACAACTCCGTCAGCGTCTCTGGCATTGTCAATTCGCTGCTGTTGAGTGCCTGATACTGTCAGGACGTCTGTAAATATTTCCCCTGTCTTTGCAAGTTCTTTCAATACGGTCTGTATGCCGCCGACTGCGTTAAGGTCTTCGATAAATATATCGCTTGCAGGGTTAAGCTTTGCAAGCTGAGGTATTTTTCTGCTCATAGCGTCTATGTCGGCAAGGGAAATGTCTATTCCCGCCTCATGCGCTATCGCAAGCAAATGAAGCACGGTATTTGAGGAAGCGCCTATCGCCATATCGGTAGCAAGGGCGTTGAGCATATTTTTCTTTGTAAGTATATTCTTTGCGGTTATAGACTGTCTGAACAGCTCAACTACACGTTCGCCTGCCTCCTTTGCAATTCTTCTTCTTGCAGAATTTACAGCGGGTTCCGTTCCGTTAAAGGGCAAGGCAAGTCCGATAGCTTCGGTAAGGCAGTTCATTGAGTTTGCCGTATACATTCCCGAACAGCTGCCGCAAGTGGGGCAAGCATTGTTTTCATATTCTTTAAGTACAGAGTCGTCTATTTCACCGTTGGAATACTGACCTATCGCCTCATATATCTCGCTGTATCCAACTCTCTTTCCCTGAACGCAGCCTGCTTTCATAGGACCGCCGCTTACAAATATCGAAGGAAGATCCATTCGTGCGGCAGCCATTATCATTCCAGGAACGATCTTGTCACAGTTCGGTATAAACACCACGCCGTCAAGAGGATGAGCTGTAAGCATAACTTCAATGCTGTCTGCTATAAGTTCTCTTGAAGCAAGGGAATACCTCATTCCCTTATGATTCATAGCAAGTCCGTCGCATACGCCTATTGTAAAAAACTCAAAAGGCACGCCTCCTGCATTTCTGATACCGTCTTTTACACATTGCGATATCTCGTGCAGATGACTGTGCCCGGGGACATAATCGCTTGCGGCGCATACTACCGCAATAAAAGGTCTGTCCATTTCGCTGTCAGTAACTCCCAATGCCTTTAACAAAGCCTTATGAGGAGTTCTGTCAACACCTTTTTTAATAAGATCGCTTCTCATATTCAACATTCCTTTCATTTATGTAATTATATATCTTTTATGAACCAAGCAATGATGCACCTATAATTCCTGATTTATTTCCCAACTGGCATAAAACTATCTTAGTGTTATGAAGGCTGTTTTTGGAATAGACTTCGCTGTTGATTTTCTCTTTCAACGGGTTAAGAAGATAATCGCCCTCATTGCTCACTCCGCCGCCGATACAAAAGACATCGGGCTGAAATATGTTTATCGTGTTTATTATTCCGCAGGCAAGATTTTTTATAAAGGTATCAACCACTTCTTTCCCCGCCTTATCTCCTTGCTTTGCAGCGGCAAATGCTGTTCGTCCGCTTACCTTGCCTGCTTTCTCGGATATTTCTTTCATCAGAGTATCAGGATATTTTTCAATAGCCTGTTTTGTGTACCGTATAAGAGCAGGGACAGAACAGTATGCTTCAAAACAGCCCTTTCGTCCGCAGGTGCATTGTTCTCCGTCAACATTTATAACAGTGTGACCAATTTCAGCTCCTGCGTAATTTGATCCACTAAACAGCTTGCCGTCTATTATTATCCCTGCGCCAAGTCCTGTACCTATTGTGATAACGATTGCGCTTTTTGCGCCTTTTGCAGCGCCTGCGGCATATTCGCCCAAGGCTGCGGCGTTTGCGTCATTTTCAAAGAAAACAGGTATTCCAAAAGCTTTATTGATATAGCTTACCAAGGGAACGTTATGCCAGCCGAGATTATTGGCGTATTCTACTATGCCTGTATTAAGGTTGCAGGTGCCCGGACAGCCCAGTCCTGCTCTGTCAATATCTTTCATAGTCATTCCCGCATTGGCAACAGCCGTTTGTCCTGCCAGAACTATATCGTCGAGGACAAGGTCATAGATCCTGTCGCTGTGTGTTTTGACCTTGTATTCGGAAATTATTCTGTAATTTTCGTCTACAACCCCTGCGGCAATGTTTGTCCCGCCTATGTCTATACCAAGTGAATAACGCATTTCAAACTCCGTTCTCAGCCGATATCGGTAAGTATGAGTTCCGCTTTACCGTTAAATGTATATTTTCCGTATCCCGAAGCGATAAAGCAACTTTCACCTTTTTTCAGTTCTATACCGTCAAGCTCACCGCTGCCGTCAATAACAAGCACTGAGTTGAATGAGGTATTGTCCGCCTTCAGTTCGCATTTTTCATCAACGCATATCTTCTTTACCCTGAAATAATCACACTCTGCAAGCAGCTGCTCTGTAAAACCGTCTTTTTTTACTTCTTCTCCCGCTGGTTTCCCTGAATATCTGGGAGGAGCGAGCTCGGTTACGTCTACTGCTTTTTTTATGTGAAGCTGACGAGGCTTTCCGTCTGCACCAACTCTTCCGTAATCGTAAATTCTGTATGTTGTATTGGAATTCTGCTGTATTTCCGCAATAAGTATCCCTTTTCCAATTGCGTGCAAAGTGCCTGATTCAATGAAAAAAACATCTCCTTTGTGTACTTTGACGCTGTTGGTAACTTCAAGGAGAGTGTTATCCTTTATGCGCTGTTCAAATTCTTCCTTGGAAATTTTGTTTTTAAAGCCGTAAAGCAATTCCGCGTCGGGGTCGCAGTCCACGATATACCACATTTCAGTCTTGCCATATTCTCCCTCTTCTCTGAGGGCGTATTCATTATTGGGGTGTACCTGTACGGAAAGGTTGTCCTTTGCGTCTATCAATTTGATAAGAATGGGAAAATACTCAAATTTTTCACAATTTGTTCCCAGAACCGCTTTTCCTGCCTTTTCAACGTATGCGGACAGTGTTGTTCCCGCAAACTCGCCGTTGGCAATAACGCTTTCGCCATCCTTATGGCAGGAAAGCTCCCAGCTCTCGGCTATCTTGTCGGCGTCAGACACCTTTCCGAATTCGCTGCGCAAACGGTTTCCTCCCCATATATAATCCTTACATGGCGCAATAAGCTTCATTGGGTAAAGTTTCATAGCAAATTCCTCGTTTATTATAGAATAAATAAATTATATCACAAAAACAGTTGAATGTAAACGCAATGTTTATCAAAATTCAGCTTTTTTCATAAGCCTTATGTCCTCGCCGCAAAAAGGCAGTATTTTCATTGTTGCCAGTCTTGAGATTATTCTTCCGCTGTATCTTTCCTGAATTTCAGAAAGAAGATAATTTGTATTGATGATAATGGGTATTCCTTTGTTCATTCTGGTATTTACCAAATCATAAAGGGTAGAATAATTAAATTTTGACTCAAACTCCGTGCCAAGATCATCTATTATCAGCAGATCACATTCTTTCAGAAGTTGAAGAGTATCGTTATCTTCATTATCATGTGAAGAAAAATGTTCCTTTTCAATCTGGTTGAAAAGATCAGGCGCAGAACCATAAATCACGCTGTAACCGTTATTTATCACTTCCCTGCCTATGGCAAGCGACAAATGAGTCTTACCCAAACCCGTTCCGCCAAGCATAAGTATCCCGCCGACAGGAAGATGAAAGTCTCGTGCATACTCTGTACAATAATTAAATATCTTTTCCATTCTGTCGTGAGGAACAACACCGTTGGAGTCAGCCTTTGCAGAATAAAAGCTCAATTCAAAAGTATCAAAAGAACATAGATTCATAGCGGAAGAGGCGTTTAAATCGGCACATTGAAACTTTTTCACATCATTTAAAAAACATGAACATCTTTCGTTTTCATAAATTCCTGTGTCATTGCACTTTGTGCAGCTATATACGGGCTCAAGATAATCCGTAGAATACCCGTTTTTTACCAAAAGCTCCTTTATTTGTCGGCTTACGGAAATATTTTCATCAGCTATCTGCTGTAATTTTTTTGCAATATCTCCTCCTGAAATCAATATGGATGACAGCTTGGCACCGCTTGCCGACAGTTTCTTTCGCAAAGCGGAAAGCTCTGGTATGGTTTTTTCCGCCTCTGCAATATGTGATTGCTGAATTTCGTGATTCAACATGCGGCGGCGGTTAAGTTCATTTTCCGCCATTATGTAATACTTTTTTAAGTGACCCATACCTTTCTCCGTTTCTATATTTCATCTGTAACAAGACGCTGGAGCTTTTCCAAATCCAGCGAGGAATTTTCCCCTTTTTCACCTGGAAATTTTTTATCTGATTTAATATCTGATGGTATCTGTTCTACTGAAATAATGCCCTTTGAATGCCAATTTTCAAGTATTTTATCCATATATTTAAAAGTCAATTTTCCTGTTCCGTCCATCGTTCGCTGATATGCTTCGTTTATCATTTCATCACTAAATCTGTATGTAATTGCCCATTTTTCAATGTATTCACGCTGTTGCTTAGAAAAAGCTGACGAAACCTCAAACATTTTCTTAAATCTGCCTACTGCATCGTTCAAGGATTTAAGCTCTGACGCTTTAAGCTCAGCCTTTTCAAGAGTATCTATATCCGAATTTGCCCAATCCAGAGCAAGTGTTCTCATATATGCGGGTGTTGCTTTGTTAACAGAAAAGCAATAGTCTATCAATATCATTGCCACTTCAACCGATAAGCAGGCATCTTCAAGGATAAGCATAAGCGTTCTCTGCTCGTTGTGCTTTAACGGTCTGCCATAAAGCGCCTCGCAGTGCTTGAAAAGATATTCCGTTTCCTTTTCGTCTTTTATTGTTGCGGCTATTTCCGCAGGCGCAAAATCAGGAGTTTTTTCAAGTTCTATCCTTCTTATATGCGATGTGTTACTATGGTTGTGTTCAGAAGAAATGCTTGCGCCGTCAGCCATAGTTTGTGAAGGAATAAGCTCGCCTGTAATGTTGATTTCAAGTATCCCCCGTTGCACCCAAAAATTTACGCTTTCCTCTATCTGCTCTTTATCCAACAAAAGATTTTCCGCAATATCATTTATGTCTTCATCTCTGCCTGAATTTCTCAAAAGATAAAGCAAAACCTTCAAGTCATTACCGCCTGCGAGTTTCAGGCAATTGTCCGCAACATCGTTAGGTACGCAGAAAACACCGTTCCAAACGCCAAGATTTATTTTAAAGCCCATTAAACATTCCGCCTCAAAAAATTTATATCATTATTATATCATACATAAAAGCAAAATTCAATGTATTGATAACTTTAATTTTTATAAAAAATGCTTGACAAATTTCTCCTGCTGCGTTAAAATGTAAAAGTAATATTTTTTATTGTCGGAGAAAACTATGTTGAACCTTTTTACTGCTTCCTTTATATTTTGGTTTAGCAGCTTGGGCTTTTACTTTAGCTACAAGTATTTTTTCTGTGCCAAAAATAAGGTTGCGGTGTAAAGGACATTTCGTCGAGTAATATCACGAGCTTATGGACCTGCATCTCAACGGTGCAGGTTTTTTATTTGTTAAATTTAAAGTAAATATAGAAAGGAATTTCAAAATGATCATTATTCTAAAAAACGGAGCGCCTAAGGAAGAGGTAGACGCCCTTTGCAGAGGGCTTGAAGCACAGAATATCAGAATAAATGAAGTAAAAGGCGCACACACCACCATTCTCGGTCTTATCGGAGATACTCATAAGGTCGATATGGAGGCAATCGAAGCGCAGGAGATAGTTGAATCAGTCCAGCGTGTTCAGGAGCCTTATAAGGGAGTTAACAGAAAGTTCCACCCCGAAAACACGGTGATAAACGTCAGCGGCTCGCTTATAGGCGACGGAAATGTAGCTGTTATCGCCGGTCCATGCTCTATTGAAACCGAGGAACAGATAGTAGATACCTGCATGCAGGTAAAAGCGGCAGGTGCAAACTTCCTCCGAGGAGGAGCGTTCAAGCCGAGAACGTCGCCGTATTCCTTTCAAGGCTTGCGTGACGAGGGTCTGAAGCTGTTTCTGAAAGCGAAAAAGGCTACGGGTCTGCCTATTGTTACCGAGCTTATGTCGCTGTCGCACCTTGATCTGTTCGATGATGTGGATATTATTCAGGTCGGAGCGAGAAATATGCAGAACTTCGAAATGCTTAAGGAGCTGGGCAAATGTAATAAACCGATTCTGCTCAAGCGTGGACTTGCAAATACCATTGAAGAGCTGCTTATGTCTGCGGAATATATCTTTGCAGGTGGAAACCCGAATATAATCCTTTGCGAAAGAGGGATAAGAACGTTTGAAACTCAGACAAGAAACACTCTTGATATTTCCGCTGTTCCTGTTTTGAAAACTCTTACTCATCTGCCCGTTATCGTAGACCCAAGCCACGCCACCGGAAAATACGAGCTTGTGGAGCCTATGTCAATGGCTGCTGTTGCGGCAGGAGCTGACGGGCTTATAATCGAAGTACACAACAATCCGCAGAAGGCGCTTTGCGACGGCGCACAGTCCCTTACTCCGAAGCATTTTGCAAGCTGTATGGACAAGTGCAGGCAGATAGCTTCAGTCCTGAATAAGAAAGTCGGTACTTTGGAATGAAAAAAATAACAGTAAATGCCAGTACAAAATATGACGTTCTGGTGGGAAAAGGATTGCTAAAGCAGTGCGGAGAGCTGATCTCAACAGTTGTCAGATCACGTAAATGCGCAGTGGTGACAGACGATATTGTAGACAAGCTGTACGGCGAAGAAACGACAAGCGCTCTTGAAAGAAGCGGCTTCAGCGTTGCAAAATTTGTAGTTCCCAACGGAGAAACTTCAAAGTCCCATGAACAGCTTATAAAAATATATAATTTTCTTTCAGAAAATGATATTACACGCTCCGATTTCATTATTGCACTTGGCGGAGGAGTTGTGGGAGATCTGACGGGATTTTGCGCTGCATCATATCTGAGGGGGATAGATTATGTTCAGATATCAACAACGCTTCTGGCGCAGGTGGACAGCTCGGTAGGCGGAAAGACCGCCGTCAACATTGACGCGGGCAAAAATCTGGTAGGGGCTTTTAAGCAGCCTGTTATGGTAATAGCGGACACCGATGTGCTTTCTACATTACCTGACGAAATATTTGCCGACGGAATGGGCGAAGTGGTAAAGTACGGAATGATCCGTTCAAAATCCTTATTTCAAAAGCTGTGCAGCGAAAATGCACATAATATTCTCGAGGACATCATCACGGAATGTATCAGTATAAAACGTGATGTCGTGGAGGCAGACGAGCGTGATACTGGAGAAAGAATGATACTGAACTTCGGCCATACTTTCGGGCACGCAATAGAAAAATATCTGGGTTACGGGAAAATCTCTCACGGTAAAGCCGTATCCATCGGAATGTATATGATAACGAACGCTGCGGAAAAACAAGGACTTGTTAAGGCAGGAACAACGCAGGAGCTGAAAAAATGTCTTGAGGTCAATTCCCTGCCGTATACTTTGGATATTTCGGCTCAGGATATTTATTCTCTTTCAATTGAAGATAAAAAAAGAACGTCAGATACTATAAGAATAATTCTTTGCACTGACATTGGGAAATGTGAAATAAAAACTCTCAAACTTAACGAATACAGAAAATTTCTGGAGAACGTATGAATATTAAAATAGAACCTTCAAAACTCTCAGGCAAGGTCATTGCGCCTTCCGCAAAGAATATTTCCCACCGTATGCTGATATGCTCGGCTCTTGCCGACGAGACATCAGTTATAAAAAATTTGCTTGAATGTGACGATACAGCAGCAACGGCGGGGGTCCTGACCGCTATGGGCGCAACAATAACAAAAGAAAATGATGATACCGTTGTTCAAGGTATTGGAGAAAAAGCAAGCCGACAGATATTTGCCGATTGCTTTGAAAGCGGGTCAACATTAAGATTTCTTATTCCCGTTGCCGCGGCATTGGGCTGTAATTCAGTTTTTACGGGAAGAGCTAAGCTACCTGAAAGACCTATCACACCTTATTTTACCGAATTGTCGAAAAAAGGCATAGTTTTTGAAACAAAAACAATGCCGTACAAATTTTCAGGTCAGCTTAAAGCGGGTACATACACTATAGCGGGAGATATTTCCTCGCAATTCATTAGTGGGCTGCTGTTTGCACTTCCCTTGCTTGATGGGGACAGCGAGATCGTAATCACAACGCCGTTACAATCAAAATCATATGTCGACATAACAGTAAAGGCGCTGAATAACTTCGGCGTTATTGTGGAAAAAACAGATAAAGGCTTTTTTGTTAAAGGAAACCAGAAGTATATAGCCTGCAATACCTTTGTTGAAGCGGATATGTCTAATGCCGCATTTTACGTTGTGGCAAACGCTATAGGCTCAAATATTGAGATAGACGGGCTGAACAAAAACAGTATGCAGGGCGACAAGGCTATTCTTGACATTGTAGAGCAGTCGAATGGGAACGCTTTTGACGTAGACGCTTCTCAAATTCCCGATATCGTTCCCATACTCGCTGTGCTTGCAACATTTGCAAAAGGCGTTTCCCATATCACCAACTGTGGCAGACTGCGGTTGAAGGAATGCGACAGACTGGCAGTTACTGCTCAGGAATTAAACAAATTGGGGGCAAAGATAACTGAAAATTACGACAGCCTTACTATTGAGGGAGTGAACGCTCTGCACGGCGGAATATGCGACGCTCATACCGACCACAGAATAGCTATGTCTCTTGCAATAGCTTCCACCAGAGCGACAGAACCTGTTATAATAAACGGAGCAGAATGCGTAAGCAAGTCCTATCCGAAATTCTTTGAAGATTTTAAGTCATTGGGAGGTAAAGCAGATGTCATCAACGATTGAGCTGGGGAAAATCTCACTGTCTGTTTTTGGCGAATCTCACGGTCCTGCAATAGGCGTGGTCATAGATAACCTGCCTGCGGGTGAAGATATAGATATTGAAAAAGTGCTTGAATTTATGGCTCGGCGCGCTCCCAAAAAAGACAGAACAAGCACTATGCGCAGTGAAACGGATCTTCCAAATATAATAAGCGGCTTTTACAACGGAAAAACAACTGGCGAGGCATTGTGCGCCGTGATAAAAAACAGCGACCAGCATTCCAACGATTATAAAGATATATCATCTCTTGCACGCCCCGGACACGCCGATTATACAGGATATATCAGGTATAACGGCGCAAACGACAGACGAGGAGGCGGACATTTTTCGGGACGGCTCACGGCTCCGCTGGTATTTGCGGGCGCAATATGCGGACAAATGCTTGAAAAAAGAGGGATAGTCACAGGAGCGCACATTTATTCTATTGCAGACGAGAAAGATACGGCGTTTGATCCCACAAAGTTAAATGCGGAAACACTTCAGGCTGTAAAGAAAAAATATCTTCCCGTGTTAGATGATAACGCAGATGAAAAAATGAGGGCAGTTATACAAAATGCAAGAGAAAGCCTTGATTCGGTAGGAGGTATAATCGAGTGCGGAGCAATTGGAGCTCCCTGCGGTATCGGCGACCCTGTATTCGGCGGACTGGAAAACCGCATTTCGCAGCTTGTATTTGCGATCCCCGCTGTTAAGGGCATTGAGTTTGGCGCAGGCTTTGCCTCCGCTGAGCTTATGGGAAGTCAGAACAATGATGAATTTTATATTGATGATAATACGGTAAAAACAAGAACGAACAATGCAGGCGGCATTTTAGGCGGCATTTCAAACGGTATGCCGATAATTTTCAGAGCCGCGTTCAAACCCACGCCGTCTATCGCACGTTCACAAAACACTGTTGATTTTGTTCAAAATAAAAATGACGTGATTGAAATAAAAGGACGCCACGACCCCTGCATCGTTCCGAGAGCAGTTCCCTGCGTTGAAGCCGCTTTGAATATTGCATTGATGTCTTTTTTGTGCTAAGGAGGAAAAATGCTGTACGAAACGCCTAAAATCTTTATTGATGATACTTTTGTGATACAAATATATATATGCTATCTCATTGAACAGCTTGGTGAGCTTACCGACGAGCAGATAAGAGATATTGCCTCAGAGTATGAATATGTAAATCCTCTTCAACTGACTGAGGCGTTGAGCATATCGTTGGAAAAACAGCTTATCGACAGCGAGGAAAACAATAAAAAACAAACCGTATATTCGCTCCTTTCCAACGGAAAAGTCCTGTCAAAAGAATTTTATCAAAGAATACCTCTTTCTATCAGAGAAAAAAGCATTGAATACGGAAAATATGTTTTAAAAATGGCAGATTTGGAACGTTCTATCATATGCCGCATACAGCGGGGGAATTTTAACGGTCCTTGCTATCTTACTGTAAAATTTATAAATGAGGTAGACGGCTCTGACCTTATGGATCTAAAAATATACGCACCTGACTTTGAGCAAGCAAAGCAGATGCGTGAACGCTTTTATGAAAAGCCTTCAGACATAGTTACAAAAATAATGAGTATGTTTATCCGTGACAGCTACCTATGAGCAAAGTCCCATATTCTTCAAAAGCGCAAGCATTTCGGCTCGGCGCTTTTTTGTTTGTTCAAAATCAACGTGATATAATTCATTTTCAAAGTAGATCACATCGCCCTCTGCGGCTTCTTTTTCTATCTGATTTATGGGGATATTATACATTTTTTTGCTGTCGCTATCCTCCACTACTGCGAAGTCGCCTTCAAACCTATCGATTAAAAGCATTTCAAGAATTCCTTTCAGTTATTATTTCAAGCTCTTTTCCGTCACTTACAAAAACTATATTGCCGTATATATCCGTCCTATAAATCACAGCGTCCATATTTGTAAGTCTTTTAAGTGTAACATCATCAGGGTGACCATAATTGTTAGGCGAACCAACTTCTATTACCGCATATCTGGGCGATACGGCGTTAAGAAAACTTTTTTTGCTTGAGGTAGAGCTGCCATGATGAGCAACTTTTATAACGTCTGCCGAAATATCAAGTCCGTTTTCCAAAATATCGGTCTCCGCCTGATTTTCTATATCGCCAGTAAACAAAAACGAATTTTCTCCATGGACAAATCTTATCGCCACCGAATAATTATTAAGGTCTTCATAGTCTTTTACCGGGGAAATAATTGTCATCGAAGAATCGTCTATATTGTACTTTCTTCCGGGATCCGCATACTCAACAGTTATATTTTTGTTTTTTATTGACGTCAGAAGCCTAAAATATGTACTTGAAGTGGGAATGACAGATTCCTGTATATTCGGCATAATAACCGTGCCTACATCAAATTCATCGAGTATAAAGCTCATTCCGCCTGCATGGTCGGAATGCGGATGTGTAACAATAACGTAATCAAGTCGCTCTATATTCTGGGATTTGATGTAATCAATAACGTCGGCATAATACTCTTTTTCGCCGCTGTCTATTAGAATAGCCTTTGATTGCGTTTTTATAAGCTCACAGTCGCCTTGTCCGACGTCAATGAAATGAACGGTGACATCGCCTTCTATGGCGTTTCCTGAGGCAAGACCTGCGCCTTTGTACAGATCCTCCCATGTGGGAATACCGTCAATTCTGAAAAAACGGTCATTGAGAAAGAAAAACAGTAAAAATGCAAGAATGAGAACGGCAATGGTAATATAGGCAGATTTGCCCATTGTCCTGTTTTCGTTACTTTTCACCGCAACTTTGCGAATAACTTTATTATTGCGCTTTCGATGCTTGTCTAACTGAAAGTCGGTCCTCATTTGCTTATTCTCCGTAAGTTATTCTTGATCCTGTTGATTCAGTTTCATTTCATACCAGCTTTCCCTGCTCATAAGCAGCTGTCTGGGTTTATTTCCGTCAGGCGGACCCACTATCCCCATTTTTTCCATAATATCCACAAGTCTTGCCGCCCTGCCATATCCAACTTTCAATGCTCTCTGCAAAGCGGAGGTGCTTGCGCCGTTGTTTGCAAAAACAACATCTATCGCCTCATCCAGCTTTTCGTCATTCATATCAAGGTCGCTGTCAAATGCAGATTTGGATTTGTCGTCTGAACCTACACGCTCGGATTGGCGGTCTACTTCATCAATAACATTTTCATCATATTCAAGAGTATATTTATTCTTGATAAATTCAGTAACACGTTCGACCTCTTCATCAGATACCCAACAGCCCTGAACACGGATCGGCTTTGGCATTACAACCGATTTATACAGCATATCGCCCTTGCCGAGGAGCTTTTCTGCACCTCCCACGTCAATGATAGTTCTGCTGTCCACCTGCTGGGCGACCTTTAATGCAATTCTTGACGGTATATTGGATTTTATCAGTCCTGTGATGACATCAACGGAAGGTCTTTGTGTAGCTACAACAAGGTGCATTCCTGCTGCTCTTGCCTTTTGCGCAAGTCGGCAGATGCTGGCTTCTACATCATTTTTGGCACACATCATAAGGTCGGCAAGCTCGTCGATAAATATCACTATGCTCGGCATAGGCTGAAGATCTTCCCTTGTTTCCGCCAGCTTATTGTATGCCTTTATATCACGGACATTATTCTCACTTAAAATGTTATAACGCTTATCCATTTCCGTACAAGCCCAAGCCAATGAACCTGCCGCCTTTTTCGGGTCTGTTACCACAGGAAGCAGAAGATGAGCTATGCCGTTATATATCATAAATTCTACTGCCTTCGGGTCTATCATAACAAGTCTGACTTCCTCAGGCGTTGAGCGATATAGAATACTCATTATTATCGAATTTACACATACCGATTTACCGGAACCTGTTGTACCTGCAATAAGGATATGGGGCATTTCCGATATATCGCATATAACGACCTCGCCGGAAATATTTTTGCCCAGAGCCGAGCCGAGCTTACTGTTGCATTTGCGAAAATCCTCGCTGTCTATCATTTCACGGATAAACACGGTTTCTTTTTCCTTATTGGGTACCTCAATGCCAACAGCCGCTTTATTGGGTATAGGCGCTTCTATTCTTACTCCAGCTGTCGCCAGGTTAAGAGCGATATCGTCCACCAGTCCTGTTATCTTTGAAATTTTTACACCGGGAGCAGGTTGAAGCTCATATCTTGTTACAGAAGGACCCCTTACCGCACCAAGATATTTTGTTTCAACGCCGAAGCTCTTTAACGAATTTACCAGAATATTGGCGTTATTTTCAATTTCTGCATTTATATTTTCGTCAGTGACTTTTTTCTTTACCTCGCTAAGCAATGTTACAGGCGGCAAAGTGTAATCGTCAACGGAAGTTATTACCTGGTCGATCACCTGCTGACCGTCTTTAGCGGTATTTACCACAGTATCTACCACTATGCCTTTATTCTTGTTCTTTTCCTCTATTTCGTGATTATAATCGCTTATCGCTTTTTCTATTTCACTGACGTCAGTCTTTTCGGTGGAATTATCTTTTTTATTGCGTTCGTCAAGAGTAAGCTGTTCGCCTTCCTTGCGGCTTTCAGACAACTCCTGTATTTTTTCAGCATTGCGTTTATAATCTTCGTCAGTCAGTCTGGGAGGAACGATAGGGGACTTGGCGCCGATTTTAACAAGATATTCGTCTGTTTCCTGTTTTTGTTCCTTAACGATAGCCTTTGCTTCTTCATTGGAATGAGCAAGCTCACCGCTTTTGATATCTTTTTCCATTTCGTCAAAGCTTTTTGCTTTAGCGGAAATGGTTTTCGCTTCAGCTTCATCGTTTTCGGCTGACGCGGCCTCTTCTTTCTCAAGACGCTCACGTTCTTCACGGAGTATCCTGCTTTCCTCCTGAAATTCGGTGCGCTTGTCCTTAATATAACCGCCTAATTTTACAAAAGGCTTTGCAACAATTTTAAGGAAATCCATAAGATTTATATTTGCCACAAGCATTATTACGACAAATATTATCAATATAATTGCTATAGTTGCACCGATACGCCCCAACAACAACAAGGGAAAACCTATAAGAAGAGCGCACACTCCTCCTCCTGAAAGGTTCATACCATTGTTGTACAGTTCCGAAACTGTTTCGCCAAAGCCTTCTGTTTCAGGCGATGCTATCTGACCTATAAAGATTATCTGTATAGCGGCGCTTAACATAAATATGAAAAGGAGTATTTGAAAAATCCTTGCGGTAAGTGTTGATCTGCCTTTATCAAGACTTATCATTACGGCTATGTAGATAATGAACGGACCTATAAAAAATACCGTTGCACCAAATACGCCGCAGAAAAACCCGTGTATGTGATCCCACATATTCATATTTTCCGCCGCTGAATTTCCTATCAAAGCAATAGCCGTTATAAGCAAGCCTATTGCAAACAGCACGACTGACCATATATTTCTTTTTCTTCTGTTCTTTGCCAGGACTTCATTTTTCTTTGCCCCCGACAAAACAGCATTGGACGTCTTGCTTTTTGACGACGCCGATGACGACTTTGTATTCTTTGACTGCTGTGAAGATGCCATTTAAACCTCCGATTTGAACCTCATAAAGTTTTCAAATTCCCAACATTTATTGTATTCTTATAAATTCTCCTGTTGCCGTTTCATATATTCCTGCTGCAATGCACAATGCGCTTAAAATCAAAAGATATATACCGAAATATTTGAATTTGTTCTTTTTTATCACAAGGCTTACCAGCTTTATTGACAAAATACCTACTACTGCGGATACAATAAATCCTACCGCCAAAAGAGGAATATCAAATTCAACTCCTGTTTCTGCCGCATCTTTAATTTCGAGAATACTCCCTCCGAGTATTGCAGGTATTCCAAGTATAAAGGAAAACTTTACCGCAGTTTCCCTTGACAATCCCGTAAGAAGTCCCGCCGTAATGGTTGAGCCTGAGCGTGAAACCCCCGGGAAAAGAGCGACACACTGGAAAAGTCCGACTGTAACGGCGTCTTTCACCGTCATATCCTTTCCTGTTTTAAAACCTTTAACGCAAGCGTCGGAAAGGAAAAGCAGCAAAGCGGTAAAAGCAAAAGCACATCCTTCAAATATAATATCGCTGTCGCCTTCCATAGACGTAAAAAAGTCCTTCACAAGATATGCGGGAACAAGAAGCAGAGTGGCTATAACCACCATAAACAGCATTCTTCTGCTGTCGTTCATATCCTGCCAGGAAAATTTACCGGTGAAGATATCCTTGATAGTCAGAAAAAATTCCTTTATCAATCCCCATATATCTTTCCAGAAAGCAATAAACACCGCAACAAGCGTTCCAAGATGAAGTATAATGGAAATGAGCAGTGTGGATTCCTCAACGCCGAGAAAATGCTGTGCAACGGACAAATGTCCCGAGCTTGATACAGGGAGAAATTCGGTAAGCCCCTGAATTATGCCTTGAATAATTATTGATATGTATTCCATAGATAAACCTTCTGTTTTTGGGTCGCAAGGGCAAATGCCCTTGCGTACACCCATTTGATTTTTCAGTTTTTTATATTTATATATTTTTCTACGTTCAGATAGTCTGCGGGATTTGTTGAAAAGAAACTGTACGGTCTGTATTTTCCGTCCTGTTCCGCCATTGTAACCACTCCTGAACCAAAACTCTTTTCATAAGTTTTTAAAGGTTTGTTTTCAAAAAAAATATCATATTCGCTTATAATGGAGTGAAACATCAGTCTTTCCCTCCCGCTGAAACGAATTTTCCGTTTTCGTAAACAATATCACCTGAGCAGATCATATTCAGGAGAGAAACCGCACGTTGTTCGTCAATGTTTGGTTCAATTTTATTTTTGTTTATATTAGAGTTGTTTGAATGTTTTTTTGAAGACTTTTTCCTGCGGGTAAGCTTCTTTTCGCCCTCTTCGCTTTCTATCATTTCATACAGGCATTCCACCGCATCAGACAGACCGCCCAGATTGTCTATAAGTCCTTCCTTGACCGCTGTATCTCCGTCCACCACTGAGCCCACGTCCATTACAAGTTCATCTTTTTTCATCATAAGCTCTTTAAATCGGGAGGCGGAAATGCCGCTGTTTCTCGTGACAAAGTTTATGATGCGCTCCTGCATTCTGTCAAAATAAGAAAGCGTCTGAGGTATCCCAAGCAAAAGTCCGTTCATACGAACAGGGTGTATGGTCATAGTCGCTGAAGGAACGATAAAGCTCTGCTTTGCACTGACAGCCAGTGGAACTCCGATGGAATGACCACCGCCCACCACTATCGAAACAGTAGGCTTTTTCATTCCCGCTATAAGTTCAGCTATCGCAAGCCCTGCCTCAACATCTCCGCCAACGGTATTCAGGATTATAAGCAGCCCTTCAATATCAGGATCCTGCTCTATGGCAACGAGAGACGGAATGATATGCTCATATTTGGTCGTTTTGTTTTGTGGAGGAAGTATATAATGCCCCTCTATCTGCCCTATGACTGTCAAACAATGAATAGCATGCTTGGCATTTGTGGCAACTATGCCCGTGTCGATTATACGTTGATTCTGACTTTCACCGAGAGTCTCTTCGGTTTCTTCATCAGCTGTATTTTCGTTGACCGGCTTGGTCTGGCCTGATTCTTCTATATGCTTGTTTTTCTTGCTTCCCATTACTTTCACCTTCTGATAAAAATTTAATAATATTCTCTGCATAGAAGATGAAAATATACATAGGTTCACAAATACATATATGTTTATTATATCAAAAAACAAATAAAAAGTAAACAGTTTTTATGATAAATACTTTTATTTCTTAATGCAAAATATTGAAAATTTCATAGAGATATAGTATAATATTATTTACAAAACAGTAAAAGGAGCATAAGCAGTTTTCTGCGAAAATATGAAAATAACGGACAGAGGTCTTTGCTGTATGGATTTTTTCGGCGCAATAAACAGCAAAGACATAGAAAATTACATAAACGCAATGCAGACGGTATACGTTGATTATATTGAGATCGACAGCCATTCAGCCGTATTTCTTCCTAATGAATTTGATTGCAGCAGGCTGATTTTTCATTTAAACGAAATAAGCGATTTTTCTCTTATCAAAAACAAAAATTTTGCTTTTGTGGTCCTTCCCGTAAGTATGCTACCGATAGCAAAAAGTCTTAAACAGGATAATATTATAATCGAGATAGCAGCAAACGAGCGTCAGCTGTCTGACATATACAACGATATTCGTATGATAAACAAAATGCATTGTGTATGCGGAGTACGCATTATAAAGCGGTTCAGCGACGACATAAATCAGATAAAAAAATTCATATACCGTTGCAAGAACAGGTTCGGACTGTTTGTTGACATTTGCCCGACCAACGAAAATCTAAACGGTATAAGTGCGGCAGCAGAATGTTTTTATTCTCAAGCGGAAATGATAAGTCTTGCGTTTTGCTCAAGGTGTTCGTACACTCCGCTGGAAAGCTTTCTTGCATACATCGATATATATTGCGGAAACTATGAAAATAAGCCCGTCGTACCTGAACTTCTTAAAGCGGCGGAATGTGTGAGCAGTTTTTCCTTTGATTTTACAGTTTGCTTGAAAAATATCGGCGATATGATGTTTGACAATCCGTTTACACCAAAAGAAAACGTCGATACACAAAATACTTTGCAGCACCGCCCTGAAGTCAGAAAAAACAGAGCAGACTTTTCAACATACACTTCCGCGCAAAAACATTTTTTGCGAGAATCGGGAATAGAACCGGAAGCCTATGAAAAGATAAGAGAAATAATAGATGACGCAGAGCCTGATATTTTCAATCATATTATTATGAAAGACTATATAAAATCTTAAAAAAGTCCTTTGACGCATTTTTAAACGTCAAAGGACTTTTAACATCATAAATTTCTTTTTCCGATTATTTCGGTACGAAATAATAAACAGTTTCATCAGCATATGAATAATCAAGACGATCTCTTGCTATTTGCTCGATATATTCCATTTTATATTCATCGCTACTGTAACGCTTTAATTGCTCGTTTACTACCAGCACGCTGTCAAGCTCGTTTGATATGCTTTCCAACTCGGCATTTTTCTGAGAGATCTCTACCTGCATTGAGATGATCTCAACCAACGCAAAAACAAAGACTGCAAACAAAGCCAAATAAAAAATCTTTGATGTGCGTTTATTTTCTGATTTGTGCTTTGATAACACCCTTGTTTTCACCTCCAACGGCTGTTTGTACTTTTTTATTATACAACAACTCGTTTACTTTTTGCAAGTCTTTTTTTCGATAAAATACTACATTTTTAGCAATTTCAGCGATTTTGCCAAAGGAATGCCTTATTTTTACAGCAATTGGCACAACAAAAATGTGAATTTTATCGTATATTTTTTTGAAAATTGAAATAAAAAATCGTTTTACTGTATTCACACAGCGCTTAAAAACAAAATTCAGCAGCCTGCCAATGGTCAAAAAATATACAGCTGAACCAATTAGCTGAAAAACAATGTAATAAATCCTAAAATAACCTATTCCCACAGACAGCGCAGTAATAAATCCGACAACTGCGCACAGCGACATAAAAATCGCATCTTCTGCGCATACAGCAACGGTATTGTGGCGAACGAGCATACGGGCAAAACGAATAGGCTCATAACATATCCCGATAATTATTCCGAGAATAAAAAATACGCCGCACTGTTGTAGGGTCGAAGTAATATTCTCAAACATAGCATATCACCTGAACAGCTTTGTTATAAAATTATCCGGCGAACGCTTTGTTTTTTCCGAATAAATAAGCATCTCAACAAGCTCACCTGTCATTATCAGTTCTCCTGTTTCGGTATTGACCTGCTCAACATTGAGATTTTTGCCTTTAACGGTCAGCTGTCCCATATCGGTGTAAAGCCTGACCTCCGTTTCGGTAAAACCGTCCACTTCCTGAACGCCCGACATGACCAGACGCTTCCTGTTTTCCAGCACAAGATTATGCAGCTTTGTTCTTTGTTCCGACATAAATAATAAACGCCTCCTTTAAACGGACAACCGTTTGTATATTCTATGCGGCGCTTATTTGTTTAGAACAGTTTTTATAAAGCTTCGTACAATTCTCCGCTTTCTTCCTTGCCTACTACATCTGCTATTTTAAGCACCTTTACATTTAAAGGCGCTTTTCCTATATGTATTTCTATGATATCATTCACTTTAACATCATAGGAGGCTCTCGCAGGCTTTCCGTTAACGAAAATTTTTTCTGCGTCACATGCCTCGTTTGCAACTGTACGACGTTTTATCAGCCGTGAAACCTTAAGATATTTATCAAGTCTCATTTTTATTTTTCCTTTCAAAGACAAATCAGGGGTGCCGTCCTTGCGGAAGGCTGCCCCAAATTTTATTCAAATTTAATCTGTATCACTTAATCGGAAATCGCTTCTTTAAGTGCGGAACCTGCTTTGAAAGCGGGAACCTTTGATGCGGAAATAATGATTTTTTCTTGAGTGCGAGGATTTACGCCTGTTCTTTCGGCACGCTCACGCACTTCAAAAGTACCAAAGCCTACAAGTTGGACCTTTTCACCGCTTGATAAAGCCTCAGTTACAGAATCAATAAACGCTGTCAACGCTTTTTCCGAATCCTTTTTTGTAATTCCGGCTTTTTCTGAAATTGACGTGATAAGTTCTGATTTTGTCATTTTGACCTCCTGATAATCAAATTGAATTTTCATCGTTTTCAAATGAGTAAAGTGCTTTTAATTTTTCAACGGGCATATCGCCTATTGTTCTTCCCTGCTGCAAAGCGGTTTCTTCAATTTGTCTAAACTGCATTATAAACCGATTTATAGCATCTGTCAAGGCTTTTTCACTATCTTTTTTCAAAAGTCTTGCCAAATTGCAGCACGCAAACAGAAGTTCACCTAATTTAATTTCTATATCATCTTCTTTTGACATACAAACCGCTTTTTCCAGGCAGGAAACTTTGTTTTTTATATTTTCTACCGCATCTTCGGGTTTTATACATTCAATTCCTGCATTTGACGCACGTTTACATACTTTTTCCCCTCTCATCAGCGCAGGCAAAAGCTTAGGCACACTCTCAAGCCTTTCAGTGGCAGTCTGCTCGCCTTTGGACTTGCTTTTTAAAGAATCCCAGTTTTTTAATACCTCAGCGGAATTTTCAACGTGGATATTGCCGAAAACGTGAGGGTGACGGTATATCAGCTTTTTGCATATGCCGTCGCACACATCGTCAAACGCGAAGACTGATTTTTCATTCTCTATCTCTGAATGAAAGACCACCTGAAGCAATAAGTCGCCCAGCTCTTCCTTAAGCGAATCGGGGTTTTCCGAATCTATTGCCTCCATTACTTCATATGATTCTTCAAGCACATCCATTCTTATAGAGTGATGATCCTGCTCTCTGTCCCAGGCGCAGCCGTTTTCGCCTCGCAAAATCTTCATTATCGCAAGAAGATCACTTATATCATATTTTTCTTTTGTGGGATAAACTTCTCTTTCCATATTTTTGACTGTTCCTTTCCGTTTATTCTTATGCACTGAGAATTGTAACATATTTTTACATTTTTATCAAGTGAATTATTGACAACCTAATCATTGAGGAATATAATAAAGAAAAATTCATCTCTTTTTTCAGAATAAAATAATTTAAAGAGGTTTTATTATGAAAAACGCTGATTATCTTGATGTTTCTCTTCCCTTGAAAAAGAGGGTAAAAAGCCTTGTTTCACAGCTTACGCTTGAAGAAAAAATAGGGCTTATCCCCACAAGGCAAGCCGCTGTTCCCAGATTGGGAATAAAAGAGTTCAGTGTGGGGAACGAGGTTGCAAGAGGCTTTGTTTCTCACAATGATGATGAACCTGCTACCGTGTTTCCTCAGCCTATCGGTATGGCGTCAATGTTTGATACCAAGCTGATAGAAAAAATTGGGGAAATTGCGGGAACGGAACTGCGCTATTATCACGAAAATTCTAATCACGACCGTCTTGTTCTTTTCGGACCTACCGTTGACCTTGGGCGTGACCCACGCTGGGGAAGAACAGAGGAATGCTACGGCGAAGATCCTTATCTTGCGGGGCAAATGGTAAAAGCATACACCAAAGGAATAGTTGGCGACAATAAGGACTATTACAGGGCATGTCCTTCATTAAAGCATTTTTATGCCAACAACAATGAAAAAAACAGAGCCATATCTTCATCAAATATCGAACCGAGAACAAAGCACGAATATTATTATCGTGCGTTCAAGCCTGCTATCGAGGCAGGTTATGCGCCCGGCGTAATGACTTCATACAATTCAATAAACGGTCTTCCCGCAATGATAAATCCCGATATAAACGAAATATGTAAACGCCAGTGGGGTATGAAATACGCTGTTACCGACGGCAGCGACGTTGTACAGACCGCAACGCACCATAAATTCACCGAAAATCACGCACAAACGATAGCTATGGCTATCAAATGCGGCACTGACATAATGTGTGAAAATGCAAAAACGGTTATCGAGGCTCTGCGCTATGCGCTGAAACACGGTATGCTTACCGAAAAAGAGCTTGATAAAGCGGTTATGAGCGCATTATACCCAAGATTTTTGCTGGGAGAGTTTAACCCTGCGGATAAAAATCCTTACAAGCACATTTCGTCTGAAGTTGTCAATTGTGATAAGTTTAAACAAATAAATCTCGCAGCTGCAAAGGAAGCAATAATACTGCTGAAAAACAACGGACTTCTTCCGCTGAAAAAAACATCTGTCAAAAAAATAGCGTTACTTGGTACCCATGCAAAAGAAAATTACCGTGACTGGTACACAGGTACGACAGAATACAACGTGACTGTATACGACGGGATCAAAAACCTGTTTCCCGATATGGATATTGTATTTGATGATTGCAGAGATACTGTTGTGATAAAATCACTGCTGACAGGAAAATATCTTTGTGTAGATGACGACGGAAACGTTATTGCTGACGGAGAAAAGGACGACGAAAGCTGCAAATTCATAAAATACGACTGCGGCAGTGAAATTGCATACTTATCTGTAAAAAACGGAAAATACATAACTTTAAATAATGTGTATGCGGCAACTGATACTTCTCTGTTTCAATGGTTCGTACGCAGTCTTTTACGTCCCTCAGCGTTTGAGGGAAAAACAATATTCAAAAGCTGGAACGGAAAATCGGTCTTTGTGAACAAAAAAGGTATGCTTACAGCTGACGAAAAAAGCAGAGTAGAAAACGACCAGCTTTTTATTGAAGAAATAACAGACAGCGGGATAAAAAGAGCTGAAAAAACAGCCTCCGAATGTGACTGCGTAATTGTATGCGTGGGAAACGACCCCATGGTAGTCGCAAGAGAGGAATATGACAGAGAAAATATTGAATTTACCGATTTTCAGACAAATCTGGCAAATGCTGTATTTTCAGCTAACAAAAACACGGTCTTGTGCATTATTTCCAGCTATCCTTACGCCATATCGAAACTAAACAAAAAGCTGCCCGCTATAATTTATTCGGCACACGGTGGTGCTGAAACGGGAAATGCAATGGCTCAGACGCTTTTCGGATCAAATAATCCCGCGGGAAGGACAAGTATGACTTGGTATGCTTCTACAAGCGAACTTCCCGATATAATGGACTATGATATAATAAAAAACAAGTCAACGTATCTGTATTATGACGGAAAGCCGCTTTATCCTTTCGGATACGGGCTGAGCTATTCAAAATTCAAATATGGGGATTTACAGGTTACCGACAGCGAGGACAAAATAAAGGTTTGCGTTTCGGTTGAAAATGTTTCCGAAATTGACGGTGATGAAGTGGTCCAGATATATTTATCTCAGCTTGAAAGCCGATATAAACGCCCATTAAAGCAGTTGTGCGCTTTTGAGAGGAAATTTATAAAGGCAGGAGAAAAAGCAGAATTTGAATTCAGCATAGATAAAAAAGAATTCGGTCGCTGGGACTGTGCAAATCATAAATACGTATTTGACGAAGGCGATTATATGATATATGCAGGAAAATCAAGCGATGATACTTCCTGTGGCGTTAAGATGTTCCTTTCGGGAACAAAGCATATGCCCCGTGATATAAGCGTCAAAACACTGGCAGTTGACTATGACGACAAGAAAAGCGTGGAAATAAGAGCAACGAGCGACGCAAAACACGAATATGTAAAGGGGAAAGGCGTTTTTGGCGGCAGTATCACTTTCTTTGACTGCGACTTAAATAAGAAAAGCGCTGTTAAAATCAAAGCGACAACTACCGGAAACAGCTTTGAGATCAAAATATTAATTGACAAGGAAGAAGCGGCTTCATTTACGCTACCGCCGTTTGTATGCCCCGAAAACTTCAAAGCATTTGAATTTCCACTTGAAAAGGCATTTGACGGTATTCACGACATTACTGTAATAATAGGCGAGAATGTAAATTTGTACAGCTTAAAATTTATTTGAGCTTAAAAAATGCTATACAAATTATTATAACTCCTCCCAAGCGTTGAATAAATGCGGGAGCGTGACGTTTTAATCTTATTCCCGCATAATTTCCTATATATATGGACAAAAATGTGATTATGGGCGAAATAATTGCCAGCGCCGCTATGCTGTCCCCTGCCGCAAGACCTGTTCCAAATCCCGCCGCAATTCCGTCTACTGACATGGCTAATGCAAGCAGAACGGTTTTTAACAGAGAAAGTCGCTCGGGCTCTTTATTTTCGGGCTTTTGAAATATTTTTACTATGCCTGTGATAAAAAGTATTGCAAAGCTCCCGAAAGTGGTGTATATTCTTGGAATAACGTCTTCGGCTATTTCTGCGAGAGAAACGGACACAAGCAAAAGAACGGTACAAATCACGCTTATCAGCAGCGTGTGAAAAAAGCCTATGCGTATTCCCGCCAGGCCATAGCCTGTGGACAAGGCAAAAGAATCAGCCGACAATGCAGCAACAAGAAAAATTACTTCTATGAATATCAAAAAGATCCCCCTTCAGCAGATTATGCTTTAAGGGGGATTTTGTGACTTTTATTTATCTTCCTGATCTCCCCACCACATTTTGTGAGGGGCAAGAGCAGGGTCTTTTTTTATATGAGAATAATCGTTGATAAACACTTCTGTTGGTTCAAAATCATCGTTGAAGGTGTAACAGCTTATTGCTGTATTGTCAAGCCACGGGCAGGATTCTATCTGTTCCAGCGGCAGGCCTCTGAGAAAACAGCAAAGATTTTTCAACGCGCAGCCGTGAGATGCGATTGCTATAATTTTACCCTTGTTCTCTTTTACAACACGCATTGCGCCTTTGCTCATACGTTCGTATACCTGCCGCATTGATTCTCCCTCTTCACTTTTGAAGTTGGGAAGATCGTTTTCCCAAGCGGGGTATGTAAGGGGAAAAAGAGAGGGCAGCTCGCTCCACTTGTGTCCGTCCATTTCGCCGCCGTCTATCTCGGCAAAGGCGCTGTCAGGAATTATAGGAGCGTTGTGAAAGCGGTTTGCCGCCTGTGCGGTCTTTAATGCTCTTTTTAACGGAGAAGAATATATTATGTCAAACGGAATTTCCTTGCAGCGTTCGGCTAAACAGTCAAGCTGCCGTTCGCCTTTTTGGGTGATATCGCAGTCTATCCTGCCCTGAAATATCTCGGTAATATTCCCTTCCGCCTCGCAGTGGCGAATAAGATACAAAGTCGTTACCATGGCTGAACTGTTCCTACTATTTCTTCAAGTGAATTCAAATCATTCTCCTCCATATATTTTTCAAGCCCATCAATGACTTTGAGAGGAGAATACGGGTCGGTAAATATAGCCGTTCCCATTTGTATCGCTTTAGCTCCAGCCATCATCATTTCTATTGCGTCAGCCGCAGTGGTTATTCCGCCCATTCCAACAACATCGATATCAACGGCGTTTGCTACCTGCCACACCATTCTTAATGCCACGGGAAAAACAGCAGGTCCTGAGAAGCCGCCGACATTATTTTTCAGTATAGGTCGGCGTGTTCTGATGTCGATCCTCATACCGAGAAGAGTATTTATCAGAGAAAGGCAGTCTGCGCCCTCCGCTTCAACAGCTTTGGCAATATCCACAATATTGGTCACATTAGGCGTCAGCTTTACCATCAGAGGCTTTTTTGTGACGGCACGCACGGTTTTTGTAACTGCCGCCGCACCATCACAGGTAACGCCCCAGCTTGCGCCGCCCTGTTTTACGTTGGGACAGGAAATGTTCAGTTCTATCATATCGACGTCGGTGCTGTCGAGGCGTTCCACCGCCTGTTTGTAATCGTCCAGAGTTGCTCCCGCAATATTGGCGATGATCACGTTTCCGTCTTTTTTCAATTGGGGGAGATAGCCTGTGATGAACATATCTATTCCGGGATTTTGAAGTCCTACGGAATTAAGCATACCCGCAGGGGTTTCAGCAATCCTCGGAGCAGGATTACCGTTTCTCGGCTCTAAAGTTGTTCCTTTGCAGGAAATTCCGCCAAGCTTATTGAGTGGGTATAAGTCGGTGTAATCCTGACCGAAGCCGTAAGTTCCCGAGGCGGCTATGACGGGATTTGGAAATCTTACTCCCGCTACCGTAACAGACAGATCTTTGCTCACAGTACCACCTCCTCGGCTTTAAAAACAGGACCGTCCTTGCAAACACGCAAGACAAAATCTCTTCCGCCTTTTCTTATATTGCAGGCGCATCCTACACAAGCCCCGACGCCGCACGCCATACGCTGCTCCAGAGATACTTCGCAGGGAATGTTGTACACCCTTGCTGTATTTATAACAGCCTTAAGCATAGGCGTAGGACCGCAGGCATATATCATAGCGGTCTTTCCTCTTTCAAGCTCTTCTATCAGGGGAAAAGTTACCAGTCCCTTTTCGCCGTAGCTGCCGTCATCAGTGCAGACAGCAGTTTCTGCGCCCACACGTTTAAAATCCTCTTCAAGGATAACTCGGTCCTTATTGCGGAAACCGAGAACGGCTTTGACCTTGTTATCGGTATATTCCGCCGCTGTTCCCAGCATAGGAGGAACGCCGATTCCGCCGCCTATGACAATAACAGTCTTGTCTGAAGGAATTTCTTTTATCGTAAAGCCGTTGCCGAGGGGGGCTATCATATCCATTTTTTTGCCTGCTTCAAGCTGTGACAGCTTGTCAGTCCCGTTTCCTCTGACTTCAAATACTATTCGGATAGTTCCCTTTTCTCTGTTTATTTCACAAATCGAGATAGGACGGCGAAGCGTGTAGCCCTCCGCCCTGATGTGGACGAATTGCCCCGCTTTCGCGGCTAAAGCCACGCTTGGGCAATGAATAACATATGAAAAAATCCCGCTTGCAATTTCCGATCTTTCAACTATCGGAAATTCATCACAAAAGAATGCCATTATTATTTCTCCTCATTATTATTCGGCTGGATTTTCTTTATACTTTTAACTGCAAAATAGATTATTACAATGGATAATATTATATCAAACGGTATCTGTGGAGTAATTATTCGGTCGTATGCGGAGGTAAGTATGTTCTGATGTATGCACATTCCCTCAAATACTGCCAGAAGGGTGGGTATTCGCAAACAGGTTATGGCTGTTATAACAATGTCGCTGTATTTCTGAGCATTAGTTTCGTTTATGATATATTTTTTCGGCATTTTCCTCGGAAGATATATCATAAGAAGAGATATAACTATAACTAAAGCGGAAATAGCGACCCAGACTATGTTCCACTGCCATACCACCAAGCCTGTTACTTCGCTATTGGAGCTTGTTATACGGTCGTTCATAGTGTCAATGAAATCGCCGAATGAAAAAACGCATTGGACAGTGGCATAGCATATCAGCAGTGCGACTGCGTCAAGCACCATTTGCAGTATGGTATAATTTCTTTTTACCTTTAATGTGCCTATTTTCATTTCAAAGATATTTCCCCGATCAGATTTTTGTTATATCAACCATTTCAACATCATCTATGGATTTATGCATTTCCAGACAGGAGGCAAGCGCATTTGCCGTATCAACAGAAGTCATACATACTATCGAGCGCTCAACTGCCTTTCTTCTCATCTTTACGCTGTCACGGGCAGGATCACGTCCTGTTTCAGAGGTTGAAATAACGTAGCATATTTTTCCGCTTTCAAGTAGCGAAATAACGTTAGGTTCCTTATGCTCATTTATGCGATAGGTAAAGTTTGTGGCTATCATATTTCTGTTAAGGAGCGAAGCGGTGCCGCTGGTGGCGTAAATATCAAATCCCAGCGCCTCAAAACGGCTGGCAAGGTCGATTATTTCAGGCTTATCCTGATTTCTCACCGAGAAAAGCACGCCGCCCTTGTACTGCATTTTAAAGCCTGCAGCGATAAGACCTTTGTACAGTGCTTCGGAAAATGTTCTTGCTATGCCGAGACATTCGCCTGTGGATTTCATTTCAGGTCCTAACTGAGTATCAACATCGTGGAGCTTTTCAAAGCTGAACACTGGAACTTTTACCGCTACATAATCGCCTACGGGATAAAGTCCGCTTGAATAACCCTGCTCCTTAAGAGAATGACCAAGCATAATTTTTGTAGCAATATCCACCATAGGAACGCCTGTTACCTTGCTGATGTAAGGGACAGTTCTGGAAGAGCGTGGATTTACCTCAATTACATATACCTGATGATTATATACTACATATTGGATATTCACAAGTCCGATAACGTTAAGGGCTTTTGCAAGGCGCTCAGTGTAAGTTATGATTACCTTTTTCACACGCTCACTCAGGGTCTGGGCAGGATATACGGAAATACTGTCGCCGCTGTGTACGCCTGCACGCTCAATATGCTCCATTATTCCGGGGATAAGGAAATCGGTGCCATCGCAAATAGCGTCGACTTCGACCTCGGTTCCCATCATATATTTATCGATAAGTACAGGATTTTCCAATTTATGTGAGGTAATTATCTTCATATACTCGATAACGTCGCTGTCAGCATTGGCTATTATCATATTCTGACCGCCAAGGACATATGAAGGACGGAGAAGAACGGGATAGCCAAGTTTATTTGCGGCCGCTATCGCCTCTTCCGCCGTGAATACCGTTTCACCTGCGGGTCTGGGAATGTCGCATTTTTCAAGCAGCTCATCAAAAAGCTCTCTGTCCTCGGCGGCGTCTATGCTTTCAGCGCAGGTTCCCATTATGTTTGCACCTATCTCCTGCAAGTGCTTGGTGAGTTTTATCGCTGTTTGCCCGCCAAACTGCACCACTACGCCGTCAGGCTTTTCAGTAGCGATAAGGCTGTCAACGTCCTCAAATGTAAGAGGATCAAAGTAAAGTCTGTCGCCTGTATCAAAATCGGTGGATACGGTTTCAGGATTGTTATTGCAAAGTATCGCCTCACAGCCAAGCTCTTTCAGCGCCCATACACAGTGGACCGAGCAATAGTCGAACTCGATTCCCTGCCCTATTCTGATAGGGCCTGAGCCGAAAACAAGGACTTTTTTCTTGTCGGTAGGGTGCTGCTGTAAAAATTCTTCGGCTTCGTTCTCCTCGTCGTAGGTGCTGTAAAAATAAGGCGTTTCAGCGGAAAATTCTGCGGCGCAGGTATCTACCATTTTGTAGACTGCGTGGCGTTTTTTAATTCCCCACTCCTCAAGTGATTTTCCTGAAATAGCCTCTATCGACTTGTCGAGATAGCAGTATTTCTTTGCGGTATCGTATTTTTCCTGCGTCAGCTCGCCGTCGGAAAGCCAATCCTCAAGCTCCTTAAGATTTTTCAGCTTGCTGACGAACCACTTGTCTATCTTGGTGATCTCACATATCGTATCGACGGAAATACCTCGCTTTAAGGCCTCAAACACACAGAAAGAACGATCAACGTCTATATCATGGAGCTTTTCCAATACTTCCTCATCGGTAAGGGCTGTGAACGCCTTTTTGCGCATAGTATCCATTCCAAGTTCAATTGAACGGACAGCCTTCATCATTGCAGCTTCAAAACTGGTACCTATCGCCATTATCTCGCCCGTGGCTTTCATCTGTGTGCCGAGAGTCTTCTTCGCGTATACGAATTTATCAAAAGGCCATTTGGGGAATTTTACCACTACATAGTCAAGTGCAGGCTCAAAGCAGGCGTAGGTCTTGCCTGTGACCTGATTGACTATTTCGTCAAGAGAATAGCCTATCGCTATTCTTGTAGCGACCTTTGCTATGGGATAGCCTGTTGCTTTTGACGCCAATGCAGACGAACGGCTTACACGGGGATTTACTTCTATTACCGCGTATTCAAAGCTGTTGGGATTTAATGCAAACTGGCAGTTACAGCCACCCTCCACCTTTAACGCCTGAATTATGTTCAAAGCGGCTGTACGGAGCATCTGATATTCCTTATCCGCAAGAGTTACAGCGGGAGCGATAACTATGCTGTCGCCTGTGTGTACGCCTACGGGGTCAAAGTTTTCCATAGAGCAAACGGTAATAACATTTCCCTTTGCGTCACGAATAACTTCAAACTCTATTTCTTTCCAGCCGCTTATACAGCGTTCAACAAGTATCTGATGTATAGGGGATATTCTCAGTCCGTTTATCGCTATCTCGTGAAGCTCATCAGCGTTGTTCGCTATGCCGCCGCCTGTTCCTCCCAAGGTAAATGCGGGACGGACAATAACGGGATAACCTATCTCATTATTGGCAAAATCCATTGCGTCCTCCAAGGTTTCCACTACCTTTGAGGGAATACAGGGTTCGCCGATTTCCTCCATTGTATCTTTAAACGCCTGTCTGTCCTCAGCCTTGTGTATAGTGAGAGGGTCAGCACCAAGCAGCTTTACATTGTGGCTCTCCAAAAATCCCTCTTCCGCAAGTTGCATTGAAAGGGTAAGGCCTGTCTGTCCGCCTAAAGTGGACAGGATACTGTCAGGCTTTTCTATTTCTATTATCCTTTTAAGGCAGTCAAGGGTCAACGGCTCAATGTATATCTTGTCCGCCATATGCTTGTCGGTCATTATGGTAGCGGGGTTGGAATTGACCAAAACTACCTCCAAACCCTCCTGCTTCAGTACACGGCAAGCCTGAGAGCCTGCATAGTCAAATTCGGCTGCCTGTCCTATAACTATCGGACCTGAACCTATCATAAGAACTTTTTTTATATCACTTCTCAGCGGCATTATTTATGCTCCTCCATAAGCTGAATAAATTCATCGAAAAGGTATGCGGTGTCCTGCGGTCCGCCGCAGGCTTCGGGGTGAAACTGAACTGTGAAAGCAGGAGCATTGGTGTATCTTACTCCCTCGCAGGTTTTGTCGTTGGCATTTATATGGCTCACCTTGCCCACTTCTGGGGAAATGCTTTCATTTACAACTGCATAACCGTGATTCTGGCTGGTTATAAACGTGCGGTCCATATCGATATCGGTAACAGGCTGGTTTCCGCCTCTGTGACCGTACTTCAGCTTTACCGTGCTTCCGCCGTTGGCAAGAGCTAAAAGCTGATGTCCCAGGCATATGCCGAAAGTGGGTATCTGCTTTTCTATAAGCTCACGGAGAGTTGCAATAGATTCCTTGTTATCCGTCGGATCTCCGGGACCGTTTGACAGCATTATCCCGTCGGGATCAAAGGCAGTTATTTCATCAGCGGTAACATTTGATGGGAATACGGTAACATCACAGCCACGCTTTTCCAATTCACGCCTTATGTTATATTTATAGCCGTAATCTATCAGAGCGACCTTGTATTTTTTCTCGGTTTTATTTTCGGAATATTTGGTGGGCTTGCTTACCGTTACTTTAGGAACAGGCTTTTCTATGCGGAATGAGCGTATTTTTTCAAGCGCTGCCGATTTAAACTGTTCGTCAGGCTCGTGTGTGGTTATCATTCCGTTCATTACGCCTGTTTCACGGATTATTCTTGTAAGCCGGCGAGTGTCTATGTCGTAAAGTCCGATTATGCCGTTTTCTTTCAGATATTCGTCAATTCCCTTTTCACAGCGAAAATTTGAGGGGACTTTACAGTATTCACGGACGATGTAGCCGCTTACCACGCTTCCCTCAGATTCTTTATCAATCGAATTTATGCCGTAATTTCCTATAAGGGGAAAGGTCTGTGTGACGATCTGTCCGCAGTAGCTGGGGTCGGTCAGAGTTTCCTGATAACCTGTCATAGCGGTGGTAAATACTACTTCTCCGATTACCTCGCCCTCTGCGCCAAAGCTCTTTCCCTTGAACACGGTACCGTCAGATAATATAAGATAAGCTGTTTTTGCAGTCAAAAAATCCATTTTTACCTCCGTGGGTATATTTTATGCGTCAGTTTAATTCTATCTTGTTCACAAATCCCATTATTTCGTCACGCATACGGATCGCTTCACGGCGAGCCGCCTGCGCAAAATCTTTTTCGTCGCACTTTTCCTTTTGATAAGCGCACATAATTCCTCTTGAGCTGTTTACGATACCGCCAAAGCCGTTTTTGTCAAATGCGGCGGAAATATCCTTGGCGCTTGCGCCCTGAGCGCCGTAGCCGGGGATAAGGAAAAAGGTATGAGGTAGCCTTTCACGAAGTATTGCAATCTGTTCGGGGTATGTAGCGCCTGCCACTATGCCGACGCCACTGTAACCGTATTTTCCCATAAGGTCTTTGCCCCATTCCTCGCACATATCGCCCATTATCTCATAAACCGCACGGTCGCCTATCTTCATATCCTGTAATTCGCCTGAGGAGGGATTGGATGTTTTTGCAAGGACGAACATTCCCTTGTCATATTCGTTGCAGACCTTTATTACAGGCTTTATGCCGTCGCTGCCAAGATAACCGTTTACCGTCAGGGCATCTCCGAGAAAAGGCTCCAATTCTTCGCTTCCTACCTTTACCTTTCCCAGATGAGCTGCGGCGTAGGCTTCCATTGTGCTTCCTATGTCGTTACGCTTGCCGTCGGTTATTACGAACATTCCTTTACTGCGGGCGTATTCCTGAGTTTTATACAGCGTTTTTACACCTGCATAGCCGTACATCTCGTAATATGCCGCCTGCGGTTTTACGGCGGGAACTATGTCGCAAAGTGCGTCTATAAGCTCCTTATTGAACCATAAAAGCGCTTTTGCCGCACCTTTCAGTGTTTCACCGTATTTTTCAAATGCTTTTTTCTTAATGTATTCGGGGACGTAATCCAACTTCGGGTCAAGCCCTGCAACAGTCGGATTTTGCTTTTCTGCTATTTTCTCGATAAGTCTGTCAAGTGACATTATTGTTCCTCCTTTTCCTTGTTATCATCTTTGTATACTATCTCACCATTCAGAATGGTATATTTGACTTTTCCTGTGAGTGTCATTCCTTTAAAGCAGGTGTTTTTTGACTTTGAATGGAGCTTTTCGAGCTCTACCGTCCACTGTTCGGTTTCGCTGAATATGGCAATATCGGCGGGAGAACCTACGCTGAGCGTTCCTCCCTCAATTCCAAGTATCTGACGGGGACGGACGCACATAAGGTCAACAAGCTGTACAAGCGTTATTTTTCCTGTATTTAGCAGCATTGTAACTGTTGCCGCAAGTGATGTCTCAAGTCCTACAACTCCGTTGGGAGCAGTCAAAAAGTCGGATTTTTCTTCAGCAGTGTGCGGAGCGTGGTCGGTGACTATGCAGTCTATCGTGCCATCGCATATTGCTTCGGTTATTGCGTCAACATCAGCCTGTTCACGAAGAGGCGGGTTCATTCTGTAATCAGCGTCGCGGCTGAACAGCTTGTCCTCGGTAAGAGTGAAGTAATGCGGAGCAGTTTCGCAGGTGACCTTCGACTCCTTGCTTTTTGCAAGGCGAATTATATTTACAGCCTCTTTGGTGGAAACGTGAGCAATATGGATAGGCATTCTCTGTTCGCCTGCAAGGAAAATTTCTCGGGCAGTGATGTAGTTCTCGCTGGAGCGTGCCATTCCCTTAACGCCCATAGTTTCGCTTACGGCGCCTTTGTTGATTATTCCGCCGTCTATTATGTCAATGTCTTCACAATGACTTATTATTGCAAGACGTTCAAGCGCCGCTTTGCGGATAGCCTGTTTCATTATCATTGCGTTTTTTACAGGTTTTCCGTCATCGCTCACCGCAACACAGCCTGCGTTCTTCAAGGCGGTGAAATCTGTAAGTTCTGCTCCCGACAAGCCTTTCGTAATTGCGCCCACAGGATACACCTTTGCTTTGGCGGTCTTTGCTTTTTCGAGAATATAAGAAACAATTTCCGCATTATCTATTGGCGGCGTAGTATTGGGCATACAGGCGACAGCGGTAACTCCACCCGCTGCAGCAGCCTCACAAGCGGTATAAATATCTTCCTTGTGAGTCTGCCCGGGGTCACGGAGATGAACGTGCATATCGCATATTCCCGGAATAATTGTAAGTCCACGGCAATTTATCACATCGGCATTTTCGGGAACATCAAGATTTTTTCCCAGTTCGGCTATAACACCGTCCTTTATCTTTATATCCAGTGTTTCATCTATTCCGTTTTTACTGTCAACTACATGACCGTTGGTGAGATAAAGCTCCATTTTTATCCCTCTCATAACAAGTTAAATATCAAGAGCAAGTTAAAAATCCCTATTTAATTTATTATACAATATTCTGTCGGATTTAGCAACCGATTTTTAGATTTTTTCTGTAAAAAAACCACCCGAAAAACGAGTGGTTTTTGAAATTATTTGCCTAATGTATCTTTAACTACCTTGACAATATTATCAGCACTGAGTCCGAACTCCTTCAAAAGCGCTGCCGCAGGACCGCTGTGTCCGAAGCAGTCCTGAACGCCTATTCTGATAACGGAAACGGGTACGGTTTCGGCAACTACTTCAGAAACGGCGCTGCCAAGTCCGCCGATTATGGAATGTTCCTCAACGGTGACGATCTTTCCTGTTTCCTTGGCGGCTCTAATGATAATATCACGGTCAATGGGCTTTATGGTGTGAATGTTGATAACGCGGGCGTTGATTCCCTGCTCTGCAAGAATCTTTCCCGCCTCAACAGCTTCAGCTACCATAAGTCCCGTTGCAATAACGGTAATATCTGTGCCGTTTCTCAACTCAATGCCCTTGCCAAGCTCAAATTTATAAGTCACAGGGTCATTGAAAACAGGCACTGCCAGTCTGCCGAAGCGCATATAGGTAGGTCCTTCAAAATCAGCCATTGCCAGGACGGCCGCCTTTGCCTCAACGTCGTCGGCGGGATTGATAACTGTCATTCCCGGAAGAACGCGCATTAAAGCTATATCCTCGTTGCACTGATGAGAGGCGCCATCCTCACCAACGGAAATTCCCGCATGAGTTGCGCCTATCTTAACGTTGAGATGAGGGTAGCAAATGCTGTTTCTTACTATTTCAAATGCTCTGCCTGCGGCGAACATTGCAAAACTGCTGGCAAAAACGAGCTTTCCCGTTGTAGCGATACCTGCTGCAACGCCCATCATATCAGCTTCCGCAATACCACAGTCAAAGAAGCGGTCAGGACATGCCTTTTTATATATTCCTGTTTTCGTGGCGGCGGCAAGGTCAGCGTCGAGAACGATAAGGTCGGGGCGTTTTTCCGCCAGCATTACAAGGGCTTCGCCATAGCTTTCACGAGTTGCTTTCTTTTCCATATCTGTTCTCCCTTCACTTTGTCAGCTCGTCCAGCTTAGCCTGAAGCTCGGACATAGCAATATTGTACTGTTCTTCATTAGGTGCGGCGCCGTGCCATGAGACCTGATTTTCCATATAACTTACGCCCTTGCCCTTTACGGATTTCTGGATTATGGCGACAGGCTGATTTGCTACTGTTTCTGCCTCGTTGAAGGCTTTGTCGATAGCATCAAAGTCGTGACCGTCAATTACGATAACGTGCCAGCCAAACGCCTTGAATTTTTCATCTATGGGATAAGGACTCATAACTTCGCTTATTTTGCCGTCTATCTGCAAGCCGTTGTTGTCGATAACGGCTACAAGATTGTCGAGCTGATAATGAGCTGCAAACATAGCTGCCTCCCAGACCTGACCTTCCTCTATCTCGCCGTCGCCAAGGATAGCGTATACCTTGTAGGTCTCATTGTCCAGCTTTCCTGACAAAGCCATACCGCAGGCGGCGGAAATTCCCTGACCGAGAGAGCCCGTGCTCATATCAACGCCGGGTACTTTTCCGATAACAGGATGACCCTGAAGATAGCTGTCAATATGACGAAGGGTTTTCAGATCCTCAACAGGGAAAAAACCTCTGTGTGCAAGAACGGAATAAAGAGCTGGGGCGGTGTGTCCTTTTGAAAGCACCAGCCTGTCCCTATCGCTCATAGTGGGATTTTTTGGGTCAACGTTCATACGGTTGAAGTAAAGGTAAATGAGAGTATCACACACCGAGAGAGACCCGCCTGGATGACCGCATTTTGCGTTGTAGACGCCTTCGATTATGCCCATTCTTACCTTTGTGGCAGTTATTTCCAACTGCTTTTTAAGTTCCTTGTCCATATTTTCCTCCTGTTAGATTATTATTTCGGTATCAAAATATTTTTCCTGAAATTCTGTTGCTTTTTCTATTTCTTCTTTTGTGAAAGAAACGCCGTCTTTTGCGACTATCCATTTATCCTCAACGTCGTTGAAACGGTGAGAGACTGCGATAACTTTACCTGAAAATGATTTTACAGGTTCATTTTCGCCAAGATAATATACGTCCTGCTCTGCTCCGTCGCCTGCAATAATGCCGTTTACATAGCCGTAATTTACAGGATAAATAAGATTTTTATGTCTTGGGTGAGCGCTACCTAAAGGTCGGTCTATCGTTCCATTAACTTCCTTTCCGATAACATCGGAAAAATCAAGATTTAAAGCAGGTTTGATAAGCTTTGCACAGATGTGGTAGTGATGATTGTTTTGTATTATTTTTTCGTGAAGGCAATTGAGAATATGGCGGACACGAAGAAGCTGAAAATCAGACTCAAAAAGGCGCTTTACGTCTTCAAAGTCCACAAAGAAATGCGGAACGCCGTTTTCAGGTCCTTCTTCTGTTTTCACGATAGTGTTTTCATCTATTTTAGGAAATTTTCCCTCTTTAAAGGATTGTGACTCCTTTGAACAAAGGGTCAGGTATATCTCGCCGTCGGGCTTCAAAATTCTTTTTATGTCGGAAAGTATCTTTGAAAAGCCTTCGGTGTCCGTGTGAGAAATCGTAAGGTAGGAGAAAATGCAGTCAAAAGAATTTTCCCTAAAGGGCAGATTTGCCATATCGCTGACAAGAGTGCGGATATTTAATCCCAAACGGTCGGAGCTTTCTCTGACTTGCTTTACAGCATAATCGGAAATGTCAACGGCGGTAACTTTAAAGCCGTTCTGAGCAAACAAAAGCGAGTGTCTGCCAAGACCGCAGCCAAGATCCAGGACTGAGCGCTTGCCGTCGTTTTTCCACTTTCGGCAGTAATAGTAACTTTCTTCGGCAGGGTCAAGCCATATGGAATCATCGACTATTTCCCAGTTCCAGCCCTTTGAGTTGACCATTTCGCCCTCCCCTTACAGCTTTTCTATGTAATCTATCAATTCAGCAATTGCGCCGCTGTTGTTGTCACAAACTACAAGATCGGCGACCTCTTTTGCAACATCCTGAGCAGAAGCGACCGCAACACCGAGGCTTGCGTCACGGATAAGCTCCACGTCGTTGTTATAATCGCCTACTCCAACAGTAAAGGCGTCAGTTCTGTTCATAATTTCCAGCAGACGTTTAAAGCCGCTGCCCTTGTTTACTCCATTGGGGAGCATTTCAAAATAATGTATCTCGCTGCGCACCCAGTGTGCAGCGTTCATATAATTGGGCCTTTCCTGAACAAAATCTATAAGATTTTGTATTACGTCAGGCGGATATGCAAAGAGGATCTTCAGCCAATCTCCGGGAACGTCGTCCACGCCGCATAAAATAGGCTTTACATTTTCAAGCGCAAGATGCTGACGCTCTATCTCATTCATTGAGGGAACGTAAACGTCTTCCGCACAAAGCACTTCACAGCCCATATCGGGAAAAGCAGACAATATTTCTTTTAAAACAGGCTTTGCGGAAAGGTCGAGAGAGCTGTGCCAGAGAAATTTTCCCTGTTCAAAGTCATAAACAGCAGAACCGTTGAAAATTACTGCGGGAGTATCCAAGGCTATTCGGTCAGCAACAGGCTTTGCCATAGAATAGCCCCTGCCTGTGGCTAAAGTAAAAGTTCCGCCGCCTTTGCGAAAACGGTCTATTGCTTTCATATCACAGTCGAGTATCTGCTTTTGGTCGGTGAGCAAAGTACCGTCTATGTCGGTCATTATGATAACGTCTTTAAAATCCATTAAAACCTCTATTTAATATATTTCAGCATTTTTTCAAAATATTCTGGGAGTGGTGAGGTGAAGAACAGCTCTTTTCCCGTTATCGGATGGATAAAACCTATCTCACGGGCGTGAAGGCACTGTCCTTCAAGCCATTTGGGCTTACCGTCACCGTAAACTGGATCACCTGCAACGGGATGTCCTATATATGCCATATGGACGCGTATCTGATGAGTGCGTCCTGTTTCAAGAATTAAGCGGAGATGAGTGTATTTTCCGTAATTTTCTATTACCTCATAATGAGTTATCGCTTCCCTGCCGTTGGGAGTCACCGCCATTTTCTTTCGGTCAGTTTTGTGGCGGGCGATTGGAGCGTTGACTGTGCCATTTTCCTTTATTCCGCCCAGAACAACTGCCTCATAACGGCGGGTAAAGCTGTGTACTTTTATCTGCTCAGCCAGTCCGTTGTGAGCTGTATCATTTTTTGCAACTATCAGCAGACCGCTGGTATCCTTATCTATTCTATGCACTATTCCGGGGCGTATAACGCCGTTTATTCCGGAAAGGCTGTCTTTACAATGGTACATCAGTGCATTTACAAGAGTTCCAGAATAATGTCCTGCGGCAGGGTGGACTACCATTCCCTTAGGCTTGTTCACAACAAGCAGATCGCTGTCCTCGTAAACTATATCCAACGGGATATTTTCTGGGAGTATCTCGGGTTCTTCCATATCAGGAAAAGTTATTTCAACAATATCTCCCGCCTTGACACGATAGTTCTTTTTGCATTTTGAGCTGTTTATAAGGCAACTGCCGCTTTCAATCAATTCCTCCGCAAAAGAACGGGAAAGGTCAGTGTTTTCACAAATATATTTGTCGATCCTTTCACCGACTGCTCCTGTTTCAACAACTAAATTTATGCTATTCATCATCGGTATTTTCCGAAGTTCCTTCGTCAGCAGTCTTTGCTTTCTTTTCCCTTGATGATTTGATTTCATCAAGAATGTAGAAGAAAATAAGCATTATCGTACCTGTGACTGCGCATATGTCCGCAAAATTAAATACGGCAAAATTTATTATTCTGACGTCTATAAAATCAACTACATACGAATTGAATATTCTGTCTATCAGATTTCCTATCCCACCTGCAAGTATAAGAGAAAAGGACCAGATATAAACAGGCTTTTTTACACGTTTTGTTAACATCAATATAATAACCCCCAAAATAACTATGGAGGTTAATATAATTAAAAACAGTTGTTTATCACGCAAAATGCTGAATGCTGCGCCTGTATTTTCCTGATATGTGAGATTGAGCCACTCGTTTGTGCCTACACTGATAAGATTTATTGAGTGTACAGGCTTGATATACGTTACGGCAAGCCATTTTGTAAGCTGGTCAACTCCAACAAGGAGAAAAGCCACCGCAAGAGCGATATATGTCGTCATCTGTTTCTTTCCGTTCTCTGTTTATTTAACTTACCGCTTGGACGGTTTATTTATCGTCAGTATTGTTTGTTCCGAATTTCAGCTTTTCAGTTCTTGACTTATACTTTGACTTGTCAAAGAAAGGAAGTCCGCTGTCATCCTCGTCTGCAAAGGCAGGTTCCAGCTCGATCTCAGTAGTTTTCTCAAAAAGAAGCGCTTCTTCTTCCTTTGTGAAAGGTTCGGACTGAGAAACAGGAGTTGCCTCCTTAGGTTTATCCTCTTTTACGGGAACAGGCGCTGGAGCAGGTGCGGGCTGAACAGGTGCTGTTGCAGGTTCAGGCTGTGCGGTCTGAGCCGCAGGAGCAGGTGCAGGGTTAGCGGCAGGAGCTGGCACGGGTTTAGGGGCAGGAACAGGTGCGGGCTTTGGTGCAGGAGTTACTGCAGGCGCAGGCTTTGGCGTTTCTTTTACAGACTTTACAAAGTCGTTCTCACATTTCTGAGGAATAGCCTTTAAAGCATCCAGATGTGATTGATGTTCCGCCTTAAGATGCTCGATTTGTGCCTGGCGTCCCTTGGTCAATTGATCCATATACGCCTGATATTCTGTTGTGAGTTTGTTGAAATAATCGCCGTATTCTTTGTTAAGACGGTCAAGATAAGCGTTGCTTTCATCTCTCGTCCTTGCAAGAACAGCTTCCTGCTTTCTTATCTCTTCTTCCATATGAGCCTGCATTTCAGAGGATTTGCGCTCACATTCGGAAACTATTCTTTCTTTTTCCGCATTTGCGTCGGCAACGAGCTTCTTTCCGTATTCGTCCTTTTCGTGAGCCTTTGCTTCGGCGTCTTTAACGATTTTGTCGGCCTGTGCCTTGGCGTCGTTTATCAGCTTGTCGGACTGTGCCTTAGCATCGGCGTTCATCTTTTCAGACTGCGCTTTTGCGGAAGAAATTATAGAGGCACTTTGCTTCTGAGCGCCAAGAAGGGCGTCCTTTATAGCCTCTTCATCATTGCGGTATTCCCTGATTTTATCAGCAAGGACCTCCATTTTACGTTCAAGCTCCTCGCTTTGCTTTTTAGAATCCTCGGCTTGCTTCTTCAAAACGTCGATTTGCTTTTTCAAATCGGTGTTCTGATTTTTCATCACTAAAAATTCAGAGGATATTTCTTGAAGAAAATCGTCTACATCTTCCATTTTATAGCCGTTAAAAGCCTTATCGAACCTTTTTTCCACTATATCGTTTACGTCCATTTGAATATCCTCCGTTTTATTTGTATTTGTTCACAATTATGTGATTTTTACCTTTTTTGGTTATTCCTCCCGCTTGGGAAAGAATAAATTTGCCGTATCCCTTAACGGAAAATACGTCTCCAACGTCTATATTTTCACTAACACTTGAACACGGTATTCCGTTTATTACAACGTTTCCCTGCTTTATCAGTGATGCGGATTTTTCACGGCTCAAGCCGCACAATGCAGCTATAACGGCGTCCATCCTGAATGAAGAAACAATAATATCGCACTGTTCAAACTGCTGTTCGGGCCAAGTAATAGCTAAACCCTGCTGAATACTCACCCCGACACCTCCCACCTTATCCAATTCGCTTGAGATAAGGTTTGCCGCAGTTTCAGTGAAAAATGCCGCCGCCACTCCCTGAGTTACTGCTATATCTCCTATCTGGTCACGCTTTATGCCCATTGACATAAAAGTACCGAGAAAATCTCTGTGTGAAAGCTGATCCTTTTCACGAAACAAAAAGGTCAGTGCTTTTATCGGAAAATCATCTTCATCAGCAGCAGGCGACGCAAACATCTTTCTGGAGGCGGTGCTGTGACCGCCCCAGAAACAATACTCCACGTTTGCACCGGCAGCTGTGGTTTCCGCCAAAAGCTGTTCCCTTTCGGTAAGAAATGCGCTGAAACGAGCATAATATGTTTTCCCGCCCGTTCTTACCAAATCGGAAATATGTCGGCAAAACTCTTTTTCTTCGGCATTTACCAGAAAAAACGATCTCATTACATAAAGTCTGTGGAATTATTGGTAAGCTCGTCAATGAACTCTCCAGATATATCTACGTTGTAAGGAACGAGTATGTAGGAAGTGTTGGCTATACGCTTGAAATCGCCGTCCGACGCATAGGCAACGCCTGCAAGAAAGTCGATAAGTCTGTTGGCCACGTCCTTGTTGGTGTTATCAAGGTTAAGCACAACTGCTCTTTTGTTCTTAAAATGATCAGCGACCTCAGCTGCATCCTTTAAAGATTCCGCCTTTACTACAATAACCTGCAGTCTGGTCGTAGCGGGAATATTCAACACCTTACCCGTTTTAGGAGTGGCAGACATAGTGCTAGAACGCTTGAAACCAAAATCATCATCGTATTCTTCGGTTTCACTGCCGTTTTCTTCGTATTCGTTTTCCTCTTCGTCTTCGTTACCGCTTAATTTCCTAAAAGTTTCCGAAAAAAATCCCATAGTTTTATTTCCTTTCCTTCATATATAAAGCGTTCGACGCTTTATTTCCTATTTCCGAACAGGGCGCTGCCGATCCTTACAAGGTTAGAGCCGTGCAGGACGGCCTGTTCATAATCATTGGACATTCCCATTGAAAGTGTATCAATGACATTCCCATATTTTAAACGACAATCGTTGAAAATACGCTGCATTTGTTCAAAATAGCGTTCATTGCTACCATTGTTATCAGGGGGAGGTATAGCCATAAATCCACGAAGCCGGATATTGTTCATATGAAAACAAAAATCTGAAAATTCGTCCACAGCCTCAGGGAGTACCCCTCCCTTGCTTTCTTCTCCGCCTATATTCACCTCAATAAGTATGTCCATTATACGTTCTGCCAGCGAGGCACGCTTATCAATTTCCAAAGCCAGCTTTTCGCTGTCAACAGAATGTATCATACTTACTTTATCAATTATATACTTAACTTTGTTATTTTGCAAGCCCCCGATAAAATGAATTTCACAATCAGGAGCGTAAAAATCCCTTTTTCCGAGAAATTCCTGCACACGGTTTTCTCCAAGCAAATTTATTCCCAAGGATACTGCATAATTCACTTTTTCAAAAGGAACTGTTTTGGTCACTGCCATAAAGCGTATTTTATCTTGTCTGTTCGCTTTTGCAGCAGCGTTTGTGATATTCTCGGTTATGCGCAGATAGTTTTCCCTTACCTGAGAGAATGCCTCAGGGCTACTGGAGAATGATTTTTCCGTCATACAAATCAGTCCCTTCAACAATTACCGAGTCGTACAATGACAGATAACCCTGCTTGCCGGTGGTATCACGTACCAGCGTATAATCCCCTTCGGTGCGGATAAGATCGATCTGCCTGAAATAAATATTGACACCACGTTTTATGTAAACCCCGATATTTCCGTCATTATCAAAATGGACCGCAGAGGAAGCTATCCTTATTCCGCTGTATTCGTCAAACATTATCTTGAGCTGAGCCGTCCTGCTCGTTACCAAAGACTGATTGAAAATATCAAAGTCAAGCACAACCATACTGTTCCCCGAGGGAAGTTCCTTTACGCTTTCCACTATCGCCTTTGATACGGAAGTACCGTTTCCTACCAGAACGTTGAGTTGTGCATCTTCATAAAGATTGATGCCCGATTCTGCAGGAATAATGCAAACCATTTTCCATTTGTAGTCGGAAATTACCTTTCCGATAACGGAGGAATCGTTGACCGATATATCGGGATTTTTTATTATTTGCTCAATTTTTTCCTCTGTAAGCGAGGATATTGAATCATAGGTCAACTCTGATTCATATCCGTCTACCGAGCTTACAAAATACCCCGTATCCTGCAAAGTCAGATCCTGCGGATATGAGGTTATCTGAGCCGACAAAGAATCTATTTTACTTTGAAGCTCAGATATTTTAGCAGTGTAGTCTGTTCTTGTGCCATTGACTATCTGACGCTTGCTTTGCAGGTTAAGGTATTCGTTTTTCATTTCAGACGCCGCCGCATAATTTCCGTCCAGAATATACTGCATCATTTTGGTGTGATTTTCGTATATCTGATTGGAAAACGCTTCAAGCTGGGAATTATCGCTGCCTATCAGCTTTTCTGCATCTTGCAGCACTTCTATTTGCTTTTCAAGCTCATCTATCTCTAACTGGAGAGAAAGGTCGTTGCGTGAAGAGTATATTTCAGCAACCACGGAGTTTTTTGCCAGCTTTTCACCGTCGGAATAGACGTAATTTATGATCCCGCCGCCATTATAGCTTACGCTCTTTTCATCACGGACAAATATCCCCTTGACCTGAAGATGATCTTCATATGAATAATATTCAGCAGGTTCTGTGGTGATAGGGTTGTAGTAATGAATAACGAGCTGACTGACAAGCGTTATCAGAAGAAAAAGTATCACTAAAAACCATACTAACCTTGTAGTAACGGCAGTTTGCTTTTTTTCCGCCATGATTACTCTTCAGTTGATTCGTCATGTTCAAAAGCATCAAGCAGAGATATGCTCTTGAACGGAGTTATGGTGCTTATTGCATGCTTATATATCAAATTCTGCTTGCCGTCTGTATCAAGAATTACGGTATAATTGTCAAAGCCTCTTACAACGCCCTTAAACTGAAAGCCGTTAGTTATGAATATTGTTACCGGTATTTTTTCCTTTCTTGCCTGATTAAGAAAAACATCCTGCAAATTGATATCCTTTGCCATTTTTTATCTGTCCTTTCTGTTTGACCGCAGCAATTTAAGCGAATACGGCCTGCGGCGCCTCCGTATTTTCCCCGGCAAGCAAAAACAATGCCGAGATAATTTAATTTACTATTTAAATGTAATTATATCATATTTTTTTCTAAAAAGCTATATCTTTTCACTAATTTTTTAACAATTTCCGAAATTTTTATTTCTGATATCAGGTCGTTTCCGTTTATCCTATTTAACTGTGGCACTTTATTGAACCATGTAAGCTGTCTTTTCGCATAATTACGAGTGGACTGCTTTAGCTTCTCAACACATTCCTCAAGCGGTTTTTCACCATCAAGAAAGGGTTTAAGCTCTTTATATCCTATCGCCTGTGCAGAGGTCACATAATCGCTGTGAGTGAAAAACTCTCTTGCTTCCTCCAATAGTCCTTTGCTCATCATAACGTCAACACGGTCGTTTATTCTCGAATACAACTGTTCCCTTTCAAAATCGGGCATAAGATAAAACGGCTCATACGGACTTTCGTTCAAGCGGCTCTGTGACTGAACGCAGCTTATTTTTTTGCCGCTGAGGTGATAGACCTCCAGCGCCCTTATAACACGATTACGATTATTAGGGTGGAGCTTTTCGGCAGATTGGGGGTCAATTTCATTTAATTTTTGCCAAAGGGCTTCATTTCCGTTTTTTTCGGCAAATTCTTTCATTTCGGCTCGGAAATCAGGGTCGCTTCCCGTATCGTCAAAGGTGATATTGTTTATGACAGAAGAAATATACAGTCCTGTTCCGCCAACTATTATCGGCATCTTGCCCCTTGAATGTATATCCTGTATGCATTTATGAGCAAGCTCCACATAATCTGCAACGGAAAAAGGTTCGCTCGGAGGAAGAAAATCCATAAGATGATGAGGTATTCCCTGCATTTCACTTTTTGAAGGCTTGGCGGAGGCAATCTCCATTCCTGTATATATCTGCATTGAATCGGCAGAAACTATCTCTCCGTCCAGTTTCTGCGCTATATTGACCCCAAGAGCAGTCTTTCCCGACGCTGTCGGTCCGCATATTACAGGTACGAATATCTTTTTGCTCATTACTGTATCCTGCCGAAATTCTTTTCTATTTCCCGCTTGGAAACAGTGGTAACGATAGGCCTTCCGTGAGGGCAGTATCGAATGCTTTTATCGTTCATTATTCTCTTTGCAAGTATCTCAAGCTCCTGAGAAGAGGTATATTCATGGGCTTTTATCGCACCCTTGCAGGCAACGGAATGAAGAATATCGTCGTAAAGTTCGCCCTCAATATTATCTCCCCCACCTATAAGAACCTCTGCGATTTTCTGCATGGTATCCTCAACAGACCAATCAGAAAGCATAGAGGGGAAAGCGGTGACCTCGACCTTGAAATCGTCTAAAAAGTCACTTTCTATTCCCAGCTCCGAAAGATAGTCCGCATTATCAGCAAGCGCTGTCCATTCCTCCGCTGAAAGTGTAAGCGAAACGCTTTCAGTCAGAAGTTGAGCCGTGGTAACAAGCTCTTTTTTCAACTGCTCAAAACGGATACGTTCATGAGCAGCGTGCTTGTCTATCAAAATCACATTTTCGCCTTGTTCGCAAATGATGTAGGTTTTAAACAATTCTCCGATATATTTTATCGGCTGCTCATATTCCTGTTCTGCAACGGAGTTCGATATTTGTGGTTTGTCTTCTTCCGCACATTCCTTGCGTATCAGGCTGGAATTGCTGATAAATTCATATCCTGTTGTTTCTGCCTTGTCGATATCTTCATCTAATTTTTCCTGTATGAAGATATTTTGCGGTGGATTTGATTTATACACAGTCGCTGTGGCATTAAGAGCAACATTTCCTGTGGATGTGCTTTCATCAGGATGATATGAAGGCTCTTTTACGGTATCAAAATACCTTTTTTCCTGATTAAAAGGTTTTGGCTTGGGAACGACGACAGGTATTTTATCATCCTCCCCATCATCTTCCGCAAAAGCAGTCTGTGTGTTGAGCGCAGGCTTTGGCGCTTCTATCTCTTTTATATTCTCCGCATTGAGTATTCCGTTTTTTACCGCCAAATATACAGCTTCAAAAATCATCTTGTCATTGGAAAATCTGACTTCGGTTTTTGAGGGACTTACGTTTACATCTACCTCAGAGGGGGCTATTTCAATGTTCAGCACACAAGCGGGAAACTTTCCCACCATAACGCTGTTGCGATACCCCTCCTCAAGCGCGGCCATACAAGTAGCATTCCGCACAGAACGTCGGTTTATAAAGAAATACTGCATTTGTCGGTTAGCACGGCAGGCATGGGGAACAGAAATATATCCGTTTATTTTTATTCCGTTCTGCTGATAATCCACCTGAGTAAGAGATGCGGCAAACTGCCTGCCGAAAACAGAATATATGGAAGAATACATCTTGCCGTCACCTGACGTTATTCTTACCGTTTTATTATCACGGATAAAAGAAAATGCTATCTCGGGATAAACAAGCGCAAGGCGGTCTACCACAGCCTGCACATAGTTTCCTTCTGTAACATCTTTTTTCATAAATTTAAGACGTGCGGGGGTATTGAAGAAAATATCACGGATTATAACAGTCGTACCGTCAGGACAGCCTGTTTTTTCATAGGCCGTTTCTTCTCCGCCCTCTATATGATATGATGTTCCAAGCTCGTCCTCAGAGCATTTTGTAAGCACCTCGACCCTGCCGACTGCGGCAACAGACGCCAAAGCTTCGCCCCTGAAGCCTAAAGTCATAATATTATCAAGCTGCTCTGCAGCGGACAACTTGCTCGTGGCATGACGAAGAAATGCAGTAGACACCTGTTCAAACGGAATACCACAGCCGTTGTCGGTAACACGCATAAAGGTTATCCCGCCGTTCTTGATTTCAACCGTTATTCTGGACGCACCTGCATCAATGGCGTTTTCCACAAGCTCCTTTATAACGGATGAAGGGCGCTCTATGACTTCTCCTGCCGCTATAAGCTCATATACGCTTTTGTCAAGCAGCTTTATATCTGCCATAACTTTTCCTTTCACTCATCAGACTATCTTTTTCAGTTCTTCCAGCGTTGTCCACGCTTCCCTGGGAGTAATATCATCAAGGTCAAGATTTTTTATCATCTGTATTGCTTTGTTTTTATTTATCTCGGAAAAATCCAGTTGAGTCTTGTCATCAGATTCCTTTTTCAGACGTGTTTCAAGCTCTATCTTGTTGTTTTGCTCCATATCGTACAAGGCATTCTTTGCCGATTCGATAACACTTTTTGGAAGTCCCGCCAGCTTTGCCACCTCTATGCCGTAGCTGTCGTCAGTTCCGCCTTCAACGATTTTGTGAAGGAATTTTATATCATCGGCTTTTTTTATAACTGCAACGCTGAAATTTCTTATTCCATCGTTTTCCTTTTCAAGTGCTATAAGTTCATGGTAATGGGTCGCAAAAAGAGTACGGCAACCTATATTTTTGCCGTTTATATATTCGGCTACTGCTTTTGCTATACTGATACCGTCAAACGTGGATGTTCCCCTGCCTATCTCGTCCATTATAACAAGACTTTGCTTTGTTGCTCCGGAAAGTATCTCGGCTACCTCGTTCATTTCTACCATAAAGGTAGACTGTCCCGCTGTCAGGTCGTCGCTTGCACCCACACGGGTGAATATTTTGTCCACAACGCCTATCCTTGCATATTTTGCAGGCACAAAGGAGCCTATCTGCGCCATCAAGGTAATAAGCGCAACCTGACGCATAAACGTGGATTTTCCCGACATATTCGGTCCTGTTATGACAAGCAGACGGTTTTTCTTTAAATCAAGATATGCGTCGTTAGGGGTAAAGGGGATCTCAGGCAATATTTTTTCAACTACGGGGTGACGTCCGCCCTTTATGTCTATCACATTTTCAAGTGTAATTTCGGGCTTTACGTAATTGTTTTCAATAGCAACCTGCGCAAATGAAGCCAGGACGTCTATATCCGCTATTGCTTCAGCGGTTCGGAGAACACTTTCCATACGTTCGGATATAAAGCGGCGTATCTCAGAAAAAATCTGCGCCTCCAGCTTTAATATCTTATCTCCCGCCGTTATCAGGTCGTCCTCTATTTTCTTCAGTTCATCTGTAACGTACCGTTCGCTGTTTGCCAGAGTCTGACGGCGTATATAACGTTCGGGTGCTTTTTCTGCAGCGCCCTTTGAAATTTCTATATAATATCCGAACACACGGTTATAGCCCACTCTCAAGGTCTTTATTCCCGTTGCAGCACGCTCACGTTCCTCTATTTCGGCAAGAAGGCTTTTACCGCCGCCTGTTATACTGCGCAGACGGTCAAGCTCCTCGTTAAATCCGTCCTTTATGTAACCGCCGTCTTTCACGGCTATCGGAGGTTCGTCCACTATTGCATTGAAAACAAGCGAGGTTATTTCGTCATGTGTGCTTACAGCAGATTTCAGCTTATCAATAAGGGGCGAATTAAAAGACTGAAGCGCCCTTTTAAGTTCAGGCAGCTTTTCGCAGGCTTTTCCCAAAGCGAAAACATCTCTGGGAGATGCGACCTTATAAACTATTCTTGACATAAGACGTTCAAGGTCGTATATGCCGCTTAATGCGTCACGAAGCTCACCCAAGCCGGTAATATCCGATGAAAACGCCTCAACTGCGTCAAGGCGCTCGATTATCTTCGTTTGTTTCATAAGGGGCTGACTTATGTATTGCTTGACACGGCGGCGACCCATACCCGTTTTAGCCTTGTCAAGCACCCAAAGCAAGGAACCTCTGCGTTCCTTATTGCGCATAGTTTCGGTAAGCTCAAGATTGCGGCGGGAGGAAAGATTAAGCTCCATATACTCGTTGCCGCCGTGGATAATAAATTTTACCGAACGCTTTATTTCATTCTTATAAGTTGAATTTATATAATTAAAAAGAGCGTATATCGCTTTCCTGCTCAACGGCATACTGTCAGGTATAACGCCGCTGTTTTCCGTTATAAACTGGGAATTAAGAGCGTCAATATTGTCAGGCTCATATTTTTCATCTGGCAAAGCGTCGGCTATACAGCGGCTCAGACGTTCCGACATAAAGTGCTTTACTTCGTCCAAACGCTCTAAAGCAGAATTATAGAGTATCTCGGAAGGCATATAATTACCCAGTTCGCCTATTATTCCGTTTGAAAGTTCTGAAAGCGTTTTTCCAGTTTTTTCCAGAATGTGAAATTCGCCTGTGGAAATATCTGCAAAGACAAAGCCGCAGGATTTTCCCTCTGTAAAAAGGCAAAGGATGAAATTGTTCCTGTCCTCGTCCAACATTCCCTCTTCTATTACCGTTCCGGGAGTGATTATTCTTATAACCTCCCGCTTTACCAGCCCCTTTGCCAGAGAGGGATCTTCCACCTGCTCGCAGATTGCAAGACGATGACCGTGTTCAACTATCTTTTTTATATAAGGCACGCAGGCATGGTGAGGTACACCGCACATAGGCACGCCTGCCCGTGAAGTTAAAGCAAGTTCAAGCTCCTTGGACATTTTCTCCGCATCATCGGCAAACATCTCATAAAAATCCCCGAGCCTGAAAAAGAGAATATAACCCGGATATTCGGCGTGTATCTCCTGATACTGTACCAGCATGGGAGTAGTCTTTTCTTCCTTTTCCAACGCCTGCGCCTCCTTAAAAGAAATTCCGTCTGTAAAATTTTAATGACAGCCTGAGCATGCAGAGCAATCGCCTGAGCAGGATGCTGTATATTCGCAGGTGTCAGGGTCTTCACCGTCACAGCAAAGAGAAATAATTCCCTGTATTTCCTGAAGGAGCTTATCAACAGCTTCCTTCATAACAGCAAAATTTGCCATATTGTGATTACCCATAACCTTTACATACTGCTCCTGAAGTTCAGTATTAAGGCGCTTTACCTTTTCCTCGTCACGGGAATCGTCAGGCTTGTTCATTTCAAGCTGAAGATTCTGTCTTTTCAGATTAAACTCGCCGATGAGCTGCTGAAGCTCGTCATCTGCGTCATTGGCTTTCTTTGCCTCAATATAAGCCTTATAACGCTCGTCGTTCTGTATAGCCTTTCCAAGCTCTCTTGCCGCTTTGATCGCATCCATAATTATTTTTCCTTTCTTTTTCAGTTTATCTTTTCACCGATAAGCGCCCACGGGAGCGCTTTGGTTATCTTCACGTCCGCAAAAGTTCCTATATCGCTTTCACAGCCGTTAAAATCCACAATTATATTTTGTCTTGATTTGCCTGTATAATACTCAGAAGAGGTCCTTCCCTTTCCCTCACACAAAACTCTTACAGTTTGTCCTACGTATTTTTGATAGCTGTCTTCTCCGCATTTGCTTTGAACGTCAAGCAGTTCACGGAACCATTTTCCTTTTTCTTCCGCAGAAACAGGATCCTCCATTTTTTCAGCCTTTGTGCCGTGACGTGGACTGAATATGAAAGTAAAGGCAGAATCGAAACGTACACGTTTCATAAGCTCCAGAGTCTGTTGAAAATCCTCTCTCATTTCTCCCGGGAATCCAACTATTATGTCAGTTGTTAGGTTGAGATACGGAATGCGTTTTCTTGCGTAATCTACAAGCTGCAAATAATGTTCCACCGTGTAATGACGGTTCATCTCCTTTAATATCCTGTCACTGCCGCATTGTACGGGCAAATGAAGATGATGACAGATGTGTTTGCTGTCGGCAATAACGTCGATCAGGCGCTCTGTGCAGTCCTTGGGGTGAGACGTCATAAACTCTATTCTGAAATCGCCCTCAAGTTCGTCGAGGCGTTTCAATAACTCGGGAAAATCAACGTCTGTGCCTTTACCGTAGGAATTGACGTTTTGTCCCAGAAGCAATACGTCTTTGCAGCCGTCAGCGATAAGCGTTTTCACCTCGTCAATTATCATCTGGGGCGAACGGGATCGCTCTCTTCCTCTTACGTAAGGAACAACGCAATATGTGCAAAAGTTGTTGCAGCCGTACATTATGGGGACGCTTGCTTTTATTTTGCTTTCACGACAAACGGGAAGTCCCTCCGCAATGACTCCGTCGCTTTCGGGTATCTCAAGTATCCTTCCCCCTTGAAAAAGAACAGAAAACAAAAGATACGGCAGAGTATGCAAAACGTGAGTGCCGAAAATAATGTCCACAAACGGAAATGTTTTTTGCAGGCGCTTTGCTGTCTCCTCTTGCTGCACCATACAGCCGCATACGGCTACTATAAGGTCAGGAGAGCGCTTTTTCAGGTTTTTCAATGCACCCACGTTGCCGAATACTCTTTCAACGGCATTTTCTCTTACGGCGCAGGTGTTGAAGATTATCACCTTTGCCTTGTCCATGTTATCGGTAAGGCTGTAGCCCATTTCCACCAACATTCCCTTTATTCGCTCGCCGTCGCTCACATTCTGCTGGCAGCCGTAGCTGTGAACATAAGCCAAGGGCTTTTCAAGCATTATGTGGAGCATAGACTGAACCTTTTGCATGTACATGCGCTGTTCTTCAAGCTCCTCCTGCGTAACTGTTCTGACAGACAAATAATTTCTTCCTTTCAAATTGCTCTAAATAAAAATTATAACATAAATTATGCATATTTTCAAGTAATTCGGGGAGTTTTGGCAAATACGGCGGCTCCCACCAGCTTTGCGCCGCTGTTCTTTATTATTCCCGCCGCCTCATTCAGCGTGCTTCCTGTTGTGCATACATCGTCTATTATCAATACAGACTTTCCTGCAAACAATTTTACCTTGCGGACAGAAAAAGCGTCTTTCATATTTTCACGTCTTTCCCTTGCGCCCAAGGTCTTTTGCTGTGAAGTGTCGCGAGTTTTCTTTAAAAGCGGACGGCAGGGCTTGTCCGTAATCTTTCCCAGTTCCTTTGCTATCAGCTTGGTCTGATTATAACCTCGTCTGAGGATATCACGCCTTCTCATAGGTATGTATGTGATAATATCTATCCTGCTGAGGAGTTGTTCTGAAAGTAATGACTGAAAAATCATAAATGAAGCCGCTGACAAGGCGTAACCGTTGCTTTCATTTTTCATTTCGCTGATAATAGGCCTGCTCTGGTCGTTGTATTCAGTAACGGAAGTGAAAAAATCAACGTTTTCATATTCGTCATATTTCGGAGGAGGAGTCAGCTTGCTCCTGCAGTTTGTGCAATAATACTCATCAAACGGAATAAAGCTGTCGCAGAAAGGACATCGGTTCGGATAGAAAAGATCTAATATCAGTCTTTTCAGAAGATACGTTCTCATTGGTCTTTGCCCTCTTCATTCAGGTACATACGCAAAAGCGGTCTTATGCAGGAATAGCGCAATGTCCTGCGGTCGTTTTCCACCATTTCCTTAACCTGCGACCTCTTGCCGATAAGTATTATCATATTTTTCGCTCTTGTTACTCCCGTATAAAGCAGGTTGCGGTATTGCAGGTTTTTGCTGACAGAGGACAGCGTCATTATTACGGCGTTGTACTCGCTCCCCTGACTTTTGTGTATCGTGACCGCATAGGCAAGATCGAGCTTCCTAAGCATATCGGAAGTGTAATTTGCGCACCTGCCGTCATAATTTACAACAACATTTCCGCTGTATTTGTCTATTTTCTCGATAAATCCTATATCGCCGTTGAAAATTCCTCTGCCGTATTCGTCGCCCTTGTTCCATTCTATATCATAATCATTCTTTATCTGCATGACCTTATCGCCTGTTCGGAAAACGGTTTCAAATACCTTTACCTCATTCTTATCCTTTGCTGGCGGGTTCAGGGCAAGCTGGAGCTCCATGTTAAGTTCCTTTGTACCTGTTCTGCCGATACGAGTGGGCGTAAGCACCTGAATATCATCAACGGGAGAATAACCGTATGTATTCGGAAGTCTTGTTTTTACAAGATCTATAACAAGCCTTGCCGCCTCCTCATCATTTCGGCAGGACATAAAGAAAAAGTCGTTTTTTCGCTGGTCAAGATCGGGAAGCTCGCCGTGTACTATGCGGTGAGCATTGGTAACTATCAGGCTTTCCGCCGCCTGTCGGAATATCTCAGTAAGCTCGACTGAGGGTATTTCACCGCTTGAAATAAGGTCACGCAGAACGTTCCCTGCTCCAACTGACGGCAACTGATTGCTGTCGCCGACCATTATTAGAGAAGCGGAAGGCTTTAACGCTCTTAGCAGTGCCTCAAAAAGAAGAACATCCACCATTGACATTTCGTCTACAATTATAACGTCTGCTTTAAGCGTGTTTTTTTCATTCCTTTTGAATTTGAGCATATTTCCCGATTCGGAATCGACTTCAAGCATTCTGTGTATAGTCCTTGCGCTTTCTCCTGTAAGCTCGCTCATTCTTTTTGCTGCACGTCCCGTGGGGGCGGCAAGAAAAAATCCTATGTTCCGCTTTCTCATAAGGCGGATAACGCAGTTCAGGGTCGTGGTTTTGCCCGTGCCGGGTCCGCCTGTAAGAATAAATATCCTGTTTGCCATACAGCCGTTTATCGCTGCTTTTTGTAACGTTTCATACTGTATGCTTTCAATAAATTCGATTTTTTCTATCTCGTTTGAAAGGTCTTTTACAACGGGAACGGAGGTTTTAAGCATTTCAGCAAGGCGTTGCGCTATGTAAAGCTCGGCTCTGTAATATTCGTTAAGATAAAGATAGCTTTTTTCACCGATTTTTAAAACTTTGGTCTGACCGCTTTTAAGCGACTCGTCTATTCCTTTATCTATATCCTCTCTGCTGAGGTTTAAAAAGCTCATTGCCGATTCGGCGGCTCTTTTCAGCGGCAGGCAGGTGTGACCTGCGTTGGCATTTTCACGGAGGATATAAAGCAATGCGGCGATAATGCGGTTTATGTCCGCAGAGCCTATGCCTTCGGCGGCGGCTATTTCGTCCGCCTGCTCAAAATCCACTCCTAATTCTTCATCACAAAGAATATAAGGATTTTCACGAAGGAACGCAACAGATGAGCTTTCGTATTTTTTCCAGACACCTGCCGCAACGGCGGGACTGATACCGAATTTCTTCAAATACTCAACTACGTTTTTCATACCGCTGAGCTTGCGGTATTCGCCGCTGATGAAAAGCGCGCGGTCGCCTGTTACGCCTTTAAGCTCAGCAAGACGCAAAGGGTCGTTTTCTATGATGTCAAGGGCGTCCTCGCCAAAGTTGTCCACTATCTTTTTTGCAAGAGAAGGCCCTACACCTTTTATTATTCCTGAGCCCAGATATTTTCTTATTTCCATAGGAGATGTGGGCGGAGTTCTGGTACAGTTAACTGCACGAAACTGTCTGCCGTATTTTGCGCTGTTTGTATAAGAGCCATAAAGCTCAAGGCGTTCACCCTCGGAAATATCACCAAGTTCGCCAACAACAGGTATCATTATCCCGTCGCTGTCAAGGTCAAACACTATGTAACCGCTGTCGGTGTTTTTATATATAACCGTGTCGACGCTGCCGCTTATTTTTTCAAGATTTTCTTCCATATTCCCTTTTCTCTCGTTTTGTACGTTTTTTGCGGTATATCAGCGACAGCTTTTCCACAACGGTAAGATACAAAAAATGCAGAAAAACTCCGCCGCCCAGAATACCGCAGAACACTGAAAGGAAAAACCATAAATACCGCATAAAATATCACCTCAGTTTATTTTATGCGATAAACTTAAAATGAGTTACACCCTGCAAAGTATGGCGTTCCAATCCTCTTTTTCAGTTATGCTTATTATTTCAACATTATTTTCGGCTAAAGCTGATTTTACCTCGTCAAGGCGCTGTGTGATTATTCCCGATATTATAAGGGTGCCGTTCTTTTTAAGAAAGCCGCCGAACAGCGGGGACATTGCGATTATAACGTCAGCAACGATGTTCGCTGTAATGATGTCATAGCCCGTTCCTATCTTTTCACGCAGGGGCTTGTCATCAATTATATTTCCGCAGTAAGCGGTGTATTTTGTTTTGTCAAAGCCGTTTTGTTCTATGTTTTCAGACGCGGTATTCACAGCATTTTGAAATACGTCGGTAAGCGTCACGCTTTTTGCCCCAAGCAAGAGGGCGGCAATTGACAGGATACCGCTGCCGCAGCCTAAGTCCAGCAGGCGTTCTCCGCCCTTTATCTGTTGCTCAAGCAGTTCCATAACAAGTCGGGTGGTATGGTGCTGACCTGTTCCGAAGGAAGAGGCGGGGTCGATCTCAAGTATCTTTCTGCCACCGCTGTCCTTTACTTCCTCCCAGGTTGGCTTTATGATCAGCTTTTCGCCTACATTAAAGGGTTTATAATACTGCTTCCAGTTGTTCGCCCAATCTTCCTCGCTCACATTGTCGGTTTCGATCTCAAGAGAGCCGTAAAAGTTGTCGGTATCTTTTGATTTTATTTCGGAAAGAGCGCCTTTCAGTGCGGAAAACATCTCTGCTCCCTGCTCGTTTTGCTGAAGATAAAGGGTTATGTGGGTCTTTACATTTTTCAAGTTCATAAGGCTGTCGTCAACATAATCCCAGTTCATATCCTTATTTTCCAGAAAATCCTCAAAATCGGCACTGTCGTGTATCTCAAAGCCTGTTATCCCAAGCTCGCTGACAAGAGAGATGAGAGGATAAACCGCCTCAGAATTTGTATATACGTTTATTTTTTTGAAGTCCATTTGCTCCTCCGAAAAAGAATATGTTGTATATGTTCTTTTCTATTATGCAATATTTTGAAGAAAAATGCAATAGAGATGAGGAAAAAATTTAAAAAATTTCCGCCCTGTCTAAACAGAACGGAAAATAATTTTATTTTGCAAGCTCGTATGCTCTGTTGGTGCAGGCACGGCAGGCTTCCTTTACGGTTTCCTCAAGATCGCCAGCATACAGCTTGTCAAGTCCTGCAAGAGTTGTTCCGCCTGGAGAGCTTACCTGCTTGATAAGCTGTTCCACGGTCATTCCGCTGTCGGTGAGCATTTTTGCGCTACCCACGAGGGACTGGGCAAAAAGCTGTAAAGCGGCGTTTTCGTCTATGCCGACTTCCTTGGCGTAATCCACAAAGCCTTTTGCAAAAAGATAGATAAATGCGGGAGAACTGCCGTTTATGCAGATTATTTCTTTCATTTTGTCGGCGGGGATCTCCATTACCATTCCGCAAGACGAGATAACGGATTTTGCAAAGGCAAAATCTTCATCGCTTATTGCTCCGTCACGGGCGATGGCGCTTGCGCCAAGTCCCAGCATTGCGGGAGTGTTGGGCATTACAACGGCGACCTTTGCGGCGGGGTTGGTGCGCTGTTTGATGAAATCAGCAGTTATTCCAGCACAAATGCTGATGAAAACGTGATCTTCAGTTACATACGGCTTTATTGTATCAAGAATATCGCCTAAAACCTGTGGTTTTACAGCAAGGAGGATATACTGACATTTCTCGGTAAGTTCCTGCTCACTTGCGCAGGGTATGACATTGTATTTTGCCAATGCGTTCAGCTTTTCATTGTCCTTGTCATAGGCGTATACAGCGCAGTCACTGAATTTTCCGCTGTCGGCAAGTCCTTTTATTATGGCGCTACCCATATTGCCTGCGCCGAGAAAACCGAGATTTTTCATTATCTATTCTCCTTTTTATCTTGTCTGTCCGCCTTTAAACATACGGTTGTACGCCAATTTTACGGGAATAAGCACTATGGGCATAAGCACCAGCGCTGCCGCAAAGCCGACGGCATTAGTCCCAATTCTGGCGTAAATAAGCGACCAGAGGCTTTCGTCAGAGCCGCCGATAAAACCGTAGCTGTACAATGCCCATGTGTTAAGGATAAGGTTGCACAATATTACTACAACAAGACGTGTAATAACGATCTTTATGTACTGCTTTGGGGACCTGTCGGGAGTGAAGCTGTAAAGTCCCAGACCGTATATCATTCCCTCCAATGCCGTTATAAAAGCGAGCCAGGGGAGAAATCCTGCCGTGGGATTTACCAGCCAGCCCACAAGGTCACAGGCAAAGCCTGCAACAAGTCCCACCGTGGGACCGAACAACATTCCGATCACGGCAAGAGCAAGATAAGCAAAGTTTATCTTGATAGCTTCGCCTATGCGAATGGAACAAAATCCGTCGAGGACCACGAATATCGCTATGAATACGCCGACGGCGGCAATACAGCGAATGTCGTGCAACTCACGGAGAGAGCGTTTGAAACTGTTAAAAACAGCCATACTGTACCTCCTTTTTTGCACGCTAATACATAAAAAGCGGTAAGTATGGCTTACCTTGTTCGATTTTATGCACAGCGAGATGCGAAAACCGAACCGCAAGCATTTTTGCTTTTCGTCCCGACGGCAACTCTCCGTCCGTCAGGCACTTAACGCTCGGTTTCCTACTCTGTTGTTTATATAAAGCCCTCGTCTGATTTTATGATGAGAAAAATCAGACGTTTTGTAGGGCGGGTCTGTGTTCCTTGAGATTTTGATACGACAGGAAAAAACTTTATATTCTAAATAAACGAAAAGTCACTTTTTCCCCGTTTTGATAAAGTCGATCAGTTCCTCCACATCATCAAAGTCATCATAATCGCCATGAACTCCTTCACGATGATAAGCAACGCCCGCTTTTTCATTACGTTCAAGGCAGTCTAAAAGCTCTTCTTCTCCGTATCTTTTGATAAACAGGGTAAAGCCATAAGGTTTGATCTTAGACAACAATCCTTTTCTGCATTCATCTTTACATTCGTAACAATGTGTATGACTTTTCTCAATGGAGCATTTTCTGTTTTCACACCAGTCCTTGTCGGGGCATTCGTCTGAATTGCATCCGCTGCAATTTTCATTTTCGCTGCATAAGCAACACGCCAATCCGCAGCGGGCTATTCCAAGTTCACGTTTCATTTGATCTCTCCTGTAAATCCCAGTTTATTCATATCAAAATCATCAAATGATATGCGTCAGAAGCTGATCTCATCGGCAATTCTGTAAAGCTCGTCTTCAAAGGGCTTTTTCATAGAAAGAGCTTCCTGAATGTCGTAGTCAACTATCTTGTTGTTCTGGATACCGACTACACGGTTGCCCTTGCCCTCAAAGAGAAGCTGTACGGCGTAATAGCCAAGCTGGCTCGCGGCGATACGGTCGCGGATAGTGGGAGAGCCGCCTCTCTGAACGTGTCCGAGAATTGTGGCACGGCTTTCAACGCCTGTCTTTTCCTCTATCTGCTTAGCAATGTCGCCTGAGTTTCCAACGCCTTCTGATACTACAACTATGAAATGATGCTTGCCTGTTGCCTGAGTCTGCTTTATCTTATCACATACAGCCTCAATGCTCCAGGGCTTTTCGGGAACGATTATGCAGGTAGCGCCACAGGCTATGCCTGTGTTTACTGCTATGTAGCCCGCATTTCTGCCCATTACTTCAACCACCGAGCAACGGTCGTGGGACTGGGAAGTATCACGCAACTTGTCAACAAGCTCCATTGCGGTATTCATAGCCGTATCGTATCCGATAGTATATTCGCTCATAGCAATATCATTATCAATAGTGCCGGGTATACCTACGCAGGGAATACCTCTTGCGGAAAGGTCTGCGGCTCCTCTGAAAGAGCCGTCACCGCCTATTACCACTATTCCCTCTATTCCGTTCTCGATACAGGTCTGCTTAGCCTTCTGCAAGCCCTCCTCGTGGCGGAATTCCTGACAGCGGGCGGTATAAAGCATTGTGCCGCCGTGCTGGATAACGTCGGATACACTTCTTACTGAAAGCGGCTTGATGTCACCGTTTATAAGTCCGTTATAACCTCTGTATATGCCCATGACCTCCATATTCTTGGAAAGAGCCGCACGAACGACCGCCCTTATTGCGGCATTCATGCCCGGAGCGTCGCCGCCGCTGGTAAGTACGCCTATCTTTTTCATAACAATATCGTCCTTTCGTATTTTACGCCGGGTCAAAATTACCCGCTGATTTCCTAACATTACTATTTTACTCTTTTATCTTGAAATCGTCAATAGTTTTTTTGACTAATTTTTCACTATTTTGTTATAATGTTGTTTTTTCCGCAAATAAGTTCAAGCTCAGACAGCAGTCTGTCTGTAAGGTTTATTCCCGAAATTCCCTTTGGATGTGCGGCTTTATGTGTGCTTTCAAAGCATAGTTTTACTTCAAGTTCGCCTTTATTCTCACAAAGCAGGCGATAAACCTTTTCAAGCTCAGGGGAAGTCTCGGATTTCAGCTTTATATAAATCGTTTTTGGCTCCGGCAAGGTGTTTTCGGCTGACTGAGCAGTTTCAATTGAATTTATTATCAGCTTGGGGGCGTCGTCTTCCCGATAGCTGTCGCTTGATATCGTCGCATTCAGCTTATATATTTCGCCCTCACGAAGCGTTTCAGATACTTTTTCGTATATATCGCTGAAAATTATCCCCTCTATCATACCGCTTCTGTCCTCAAATTCAGCGAAGCACATCTGCTTTCCGTTTTTCTGAGTATGCTGTTTTTTTGACAAGAGCATTGCTACCAAAGGCTGCTTTTGACCGTCAAGAAAACCGTTGGATTTTTCTTTAGCGCAGGTTATTACCGTATAAATATTTTTACAACCCAGGCGCTTTATCAAGCTTTCATATCTGTCAACGGGGTGACCTGAAATGTAAAAGCCTGCGCTCTCCTTTTCCATCTGCAAAAGCTGAGTATGGTTAAATTCCTGGACATTGGGCATATCAAAGCGCTCTGTCACTGCCGCCTGTGCACCTGATAAACCGAACATATCTATCTGACCGTCTATATTCATGCTTTTGTGGGAAGAAAGCTGAGACATAATTTTCTCATAACTCATAAACATAGAACGACGGTTGTGTCCGAGACTGTCCAATGCGCCCGATTTTATCAGAGCCTCTACCGCACGCTTGTTAAGCTCGGGACCAGCAAGTCGTGAACAAAAATCGTAAAGGCTGGTGTAACGTCCGCTTTTTCGGTTTTCTACTATGGAATTGATAACATTTCTTCCCAGATTTTTTATGGCGAGCAAGCCGTATCTGATACCGCCTTCTTCAACTGAAAATCCTGAAAAGCTGCTGTTTACGTCGGGAGGATACAGCTTGACGCCATGCTTTTCCAGATCCGTTATATATTCGTTCAGCTTACCGGTGGATTCCATTACGCTTGTCATAAGAGATATCATATACTCTTTATAATAATGACAGCGAAGATAAGCCGTTCGGTATGACAGCCACGCATATGCGGCGGCGTGGCTTTTGTTAAAGGCATAGGACGCAAACGAGGACATTTCGTCAAACAGCTCGTTGGCGATCTTCTCGGAAACGCCTTTTTTTATCGCCCCGCAGTTGGTTTCAGTGCCGTAAACAAAAGCGTTGCGCTCTTTTTCCATTACCTCTTTCTTTTTCTTTGCCATCGCCCTGCGCACCAGGTCGGCTCTGCCGTAAGAATATCCGCCTATGTCACGGCATATCTGCATTACCTGCTCCTGATAAACTATTACGCCGTAGGTAACGTCAAGAATGTTTTTCAAAAGCGAATGAAGATAGGTTATTTTATTCGGATTATGCCTGTTTTCTATATATGCGGAAATAGACTGCATTGGTCCGGGGCGGTAAAGTGAGATAACTGCAATCAGGTCTTCGATGGAGGTGGGCTTTAACCGGGAAAGAACAGAGGTCATACCTCCGCTTTCAAACTGAAAAACGCCTGACGTTTGTCCTGAGGAAAGCATTGAAAATACCTCTTTATCGTCCTCAGGGATATTATTGATATCAAAATTCGGCTTTACTTTGCGGATAAGCGTTTCTGCGTCCTTTATAACGGTAAGGTAGCGAAGTCCCAGAAAGTCCATTTTAAGCAGACCAAGCTGCTCCAAGGTGTCTTTGGGATACTGAGTAACTATACAGTTATCTGACTTTTGAACAGGAACGTAGTCTGTAACTGCGTCGCGGGTTATCACTATCCCTGCGGCGTGCATTGACGCATGGCGGGGCATTCCCTCCAGTTTTAAAGCGGTATTTATCAGCTTTTCTATCTCAGGGTCAGCCTTTACGGCGTTTGCAAGCTTTTCCTCCTCTTTCAGAGAGCGTTCTATTGAAGGGTTGACGCTGAAAGGTATCATTTTGGCTACGCTGTCCACCTTGGCGTAAGGAAGTCCCATAGCACGCCCTACGTCGCGGATAGCCGCCTTTGCCGCCAAGGTACCGAAGGTGATTATCTGAGCCACATGGTCTTTTCCGTATTTTTCGGAAACGTAATCTATTACCTCCTGGCGTCTTAAATAGCAGAAATCAACGTCAAAATCGGGCATAGTGACACGCTCTTTGGTCAGAAAACGTTCAAAAATCAAATTGTAGCGCAGGGGATCAACTGAGGTTATTTTAAGGGCATAGGCGCAGATACTTCCAACTCCTGAACCTCTTCCAGGTCCTACGGGAATATCACGGCTCCTGGCAAAGGAAATAAAGTCGGCTACTATCAAAAAATAATCCACATAACCCATATCGGTTATAGTTTCAATTTCATATTTCGCTCTGGTCAGCACTTCATCCGTAAGCGGTTCACCGTAACGTTCCTTTAATCCCTCATATACGGCGTCTTTAAAATATTTGTTGTTGTCGGTAACGCCTTTTATCGTGTATTGTGGGAGCTTTATACTTCCAAATTCTATTTCTACATTACAGCGCTGAGCAATTCTAACAGTATTTTTTACTGCCTCTTCATCAAAAAGCGCCGCCATTTGCTCTGCGGACTTGATGTAAAGCTCCCTGCTGTTAAAGTTGAGAGGATTTTTTTCATTTATTGTGGTATTGGTGGAGATAGCGGTCAAAACACGCTGTATCTCGCAGCTTTCTTCCGTAAGATAATGAGCGTCGTTAGTGGCGACGACAGGTATTCCCGTTTCTCTTGAAATGCGGTATATCAGAGGATTTATCTTTTTTTGACCGCTGAGGCCGTGGTCCTGAAGTTCAAGAAAATAGTTGTCAGCTCCGAAAATATCACGGTAATCAAGGGCAGTTTTTTTTGCCGCCTGATAATCTCCCGCCAAAAGGCGTCGTGCTACCTCTCCCGAAAGGCAGGCGGAAAGACAGATAAGCCCCTCGTGATATTTTTTCAGTGTTTCACGATCACAGCGTGGTTTGCTGTAAAAACCGCTGATATTGGCATCGGATACCAGCTTTATCAAATTCTGATAGCCCTTGTTGTTTTCGCACAGCAAAATAAGATGATGAGGAGAGCTGTCCTGCTTCCCGTCCTTATCAAATCGTGTACGGGGAGCAACGTAAACTTCACAGCCCAAAATCGGCTTTATTCCCTCTTCTTTCATCTTGCGGTAAAATTCTACACAGCCGTACATCACGCCGTGGTCGGTGATAGCGCATGCAGTTTGTCCCAATTCCTTTAGACGTGACGCAAGCTCCCTGATGCGGCAGACTCCGTCAAGAAGGCTGTATTCGGTATGAACGTGAAGATGAACAAAATCCACGGCTATTCACCTCTTTCTTTCCTGAGCCTGTCCGCAAGCCCCTCAATGCGTTTCATTCTGTGGTAAACTCCACTCCTGCTGATTGCAGGGGTCAGCATTTTTCCTATTTCGCTCAAAGTAAGTTCTACGTTTTCCTTTCTCAAAACTGCGATAGCTTTCAGTTCATCAGGAAGCTGTCCTATACCGCCGTTTTGCTCTATATAAGCTATATCCTCCTGCTGACGGCGGCTGGCGGCAACGGTTTTCTCAATATTAGCCGCCTCGCAGTTTACAGTGCGGTTCACATTGTTACGAACGCCCTTGTAGATTTTGGCGTTCATTATCTCCATTGAGCTTATCATTGCGCCGATAAAGGTGAGTATATCGCTGACGGCTTCGCTCTCCTTAACATAAAGAATACTTTTTCCTCTGCGTGAACTTTTCTTTATTTTCATTCCGCTTTCGGTAATAAGGCGGTATAATGCATCGCACTTTTTTTCGTTTCCTACCGAAAATTCCAGATGATATTCTTTTTCAGGGTCGGAAACTATGCCGCATGCCAGAAATGCTCCACGCAGGAAAAGTCCTGTATTCTTGTCCGTTCCGTTTGCGACGTCTTGGTTTATATTAGCTTGGGAAAAATCAAAGCTCACGCTTTTAAAATAAATTTCAAATCCGTCTTTTCCCAACTTCTTTGCAGGATTGAAGCGAATATTCTCTCCGCCTGCAATATGCATAAGATATGATTTTATTTCATCGCTTTCGGTGAAAAAACGCGTTTTATTAAGACCGTACATAAATCCGTAAAATACCGTCTTTTCATCGTGCTTTGACAAATCGCACCCGCAAAGCTCTTTTTTTACATCAACAGTAAATGACATTTTTTATTCCTCTAAAAGGAAAGCCCGCTTGAAACGGGCTTATTTCTTTCCTTTATTTACATCACGGTGAAGTATTCGTGCTTTATAGCCTTTTTCCTTGATATGAGCGTACAACTGCTCTGTGTAGGTGACGCTACGGTGTCTGCCGCCTGTGCAGCCTATTGCTATGACGAGCTGGCTTTTTCCCTCGGTTATATACTGAGGGAGGAGAAAATCTATCATATCAAACATTTTCGCACGCATTTCCTTTGCAACGTCAAAGCTCATCACATAATCCTGAACGCACTGGTCAAGTCCGCTGTATTCTCTCAGCTCGGGAACGTGAAAAGGATTCGGCATACAGCGCACATCAAACACAAGATCCGCTTCTGCGGGTATGCCGTGCATAAACCCGAAGCTGACGCAGCTTATCAGAAGAGTGTCGGAAACGTCCTCCACAAAGAGATTTCGCACCGCTTCACGCAAATTTGTTGTATTCATATGAGTAGTATCTATAAAGTAATCCGCAAACTGCTTTATTGGGGTGAGAATGTCGTTTTCCGCATCTATTGCTTTGTCTATGTCGCCGCCCGCCATATCAAGCAGCGGGTGCTTGCGGCGAGTCTCCTTGTACCTGCGCTTTATCTCATCATGTTCGGCGCTGACGAAAAGGACCTTTGCATTTACATCATTTGCACGAAGCTTCAGAATATTTTCCTGTAAATTAAGGAAAAGTGAGCCGCCTCTTATATCGGTCACAAGAGCTATCTTATCGATCGTGCCGTTTTCACGGCATATTTCGGCAAACTTGGGTATAAGCTGAGGGGGCATATTATCTATGCAGAAAAAACCTGAATCTTCAAGGACGTTGACAGTCTGTGATTTTCCTGAGCCTGATAAGCCTGTGATTATAACAAATTCCATATTCCCCTGTTCCCTCTTGTTTATACTATTCCCAGATTATTACCTCGCAGGAAAGCTCTCTGCCTGAGGTCTCCCTTACCTTTTCCTTTATTGTCTCTATAAGCTGCCTAACATCTTCAAATGACGCTCCGCCTTTGTTTATCACAAAGCCGCAGTGCTTTTCACTGACGGCGGCATTTCCTATCGAATAGCCTCTCAAGCCTGCCGCCTCGATAAGTCTTCCTGCAAAATCGCCTTCGGGACGCTTGAACGTACTTCCCGCGCTGGGATATTCAAGCGGCTGTTTATCACGGCGCTTTTGCATAAGCTCCTGCATTCTGGCAATTATCGCCGATCTGTCGTTCGTATGAGTCAGCTTGAAGGTTATTTTCGTTATTATATAGTCTTTTCCGCTGAAAAAGCTGTGGCGGTATGAGAGGTCGGCGTTCTCGGCGGTAAGGATATGGCTTTCGCCCTGGCGATCAAGGTATTCGCAGCTTTGGAACACGTCCTTTATTTCGCCGCCGTATGCGCCTGCGTTCATATATACTGCGCCGCCAACGCTTCCCGGAATACCGTAGGCAAATTCCAGACCAGTAAGTGATAACTCAGCAGCGGCATTGCATACTGCTGAAAGGGCTGCGCCTGAGCCGCAGGTTATATTTTCTCCCTCGGAAATTATCTCGCTCATATCGGAGGATATAAGCAGGACGGGCATATCTATCCCCTTATCGGAGATAAGCAGATTGCTCCCTCTGCCCATTATCTTATACTGAACGTTTTCGCTGTTCATCACCTTTATAAGAGCAGAAAGACATTCAACGCCGTTGGGCTTTATCAGTATAGGGCAGGGTCCGCCGATCTTAAAGCTGGTGTACTGAGCCAAAGGCTCATTTTCAAGATACGCCGCATTAAAGCGGCGGCATATCTCTTTTATAAAGAGGTAATTCAAGCTGTCCTCCAAAAAGTTATTTCAGACGGCAAAGGAAAGCTGCTCCGATTATGCCTGCGTCGTTGCCCAGCTTGCAGACGTCCAGCTTGGTGGAGCTGTTGGGGTCTACGCAGTAGGCTTCACGCTGAATTATTTTCTTAAGCGGAAGAGTAAGGTTATCTCCCTCTTTGCAGACGCCGCCGCCAATAAGAAGGACCTGAGGCTGAAATATGTTCACAACGTTTGTAAGACCGCAGCCGAGGTACTCTATGTATTCGTTCACTACGTCGCAGGCAATCTTGTCGCCTGCCCTCATTCCGTCAAAAGCGGTCTTGCCGTCCACATTGTCTATGCTGCCCGCTATTTCCCACAGCTTGCTGTCTTTATGCTCTTCCATTGCCTTTTTGGTGGCGGTTATAAGAGCAGTGGCGCTGGAATATGCTTCAAAGCAACCTTTTCTGCCGCAGGAGCATGGTCTGCCGTTGTACTCGATAACAGTGTGTCCAAGCTCAGCACCGCAGAAATTAAAGCCTGTGTAAATCTTTCCGTCAATGATTATTCCGCCGCCTACACCTGTTCCCAAGGTTATAACAACAACGTTTTCATAGCCTTTTCCGCTTCCCGCAAGATATTCTCCGTAAGCGGCAGCGTTGGCGTCGTTTTCAACGTATATCTCTCTGCCGAGGCGTTTTGTCAGCATTTCGCCAAGAGGAGTGTCCTTAAAGCCGAGATTGTTGCTGTAAAGCACTGTTCCCGTGCTTCTGTTGGCGGCGCCGGGAGTGCCTATCCCTATTGAATTGATGTCGCCTATTGAAAGTCCTGCGCCGTCAAGGGCAAGCTGAACAGCCTCGCAGATACCGTCCACTATTCCCTCTGCGGGGCGGGGGAGATTGGTCTTTACGCTGCTGCGGGAAATTATATTGTACGATTCGTCAACTATTCCCACCTTGATATTTGTTCCGCCCAAGTCTATTCCTATATTAAACATTATATTTTTCTCCTTTGTTTTTATTCAAAAATATTGCGCTGTCTGTGACGGACTATAAAATCCTTCATACGACGCTCGTCAAGACTGAGCACAAGCTCGTGAGGGAATTTTACCTCCTCGATAAGCTCCGCCGCACGTTCAAAGGAGCCTATCGTGTTCCAGAAATGAGAATCGCTGTCAACGACTATGTTCGTGCCTTCCTCGGCGCATATGCCGAGCAGCTTGCGGTAAAATTCATATGAACGCTGATTCAGGGGATTTTCAGGATCTCTTATTCTTGCGACGTTGAGCTCCATAGCTTTACCGTACTCTCGGCAGGCAACGCATACTTCCCTTATATCATAGGCAAAATCGGGAGTGTCAGTGTGTCCGAGGCAGTTTATCCTGGGATTTTCCAGAGCTTTGATGTAGGAGTTGGTGTGCTGGACAACAGTTCCCGGCATACACGCGGGGTGGTGGTAGCTTGCTATTATCCAGTCGAGCGACGAATACATATCCTCGGAAACGTCGATGTTCCCCTCGTAATCAATTAAGTTTGCTTCTACACCTCTTGCAATGAATACGCCGCAGATCTTTCTCGGCAGGGTCTTCTGATTCTGAAAATGCCACGGATGGGGAGAATCGGGTGTTGTGGTGCAGTGGTCGGTCATCGCCAGAATTTTTATGCCTTTTCGTTCCGCTTCAGCCGCATTTTCGGTGATGGTGGAATAAGCGTGAGTGGAGGCAATGGTGTGAGTGTGCATATCTGCTATGAACTGCATTTTAAAATAAAAGTTCCTTTCTTTATCAGGTGATATTTGTAATGGTGTCGGCGCTTTCCATATTCATTCCCAGATTGTCCAAAAGCTCCTGTGCGGCGTTGTAGCCCATTTTCTTCTGACGGTTGTTCATAGCCGCTACCTCAAGAATAACCGCAAGGTTACGCCCGGGCTTTACGGGAACGGTTATGTATGGAACACGCACACCGAGGATAGACATATAATGATTGTCAACGCCCATACGGTCGTAGACCTTTTCAGGATTCCATATCTCAAGCTCAACTACCATATCTATCTTTTCGCTGACCTTGACTGCTCCTATACCGAAAAGCTGGCGGGCATTCACTATCCCTATTCCTCTGAGCTCAAGGAAGTGGCGGATATTGTCGGGAGAGCTGCCTACAAGGGTTATGTTGGAAGTACGGCGTATCTCAACGGCGTCGTCGGCTACAAGGCGGTGTCCACGTTTTACAAGCTCGATAGCAGTTTCGCTTTTTCCCACGCCGCTGTCGCCGAGGATAAGAACGCCTTCACCGTATATCTCGATAAGAACGCCGTGACGTGTTATTCTCGGGGCAAGGCGCAGGTTAAGAAAGGCAATGAGCGCCGCCATAAATTCGGACGTGCTGGCTTTACTGCGGAGGACAGGCACTTCGTTTTCCTTTGCAAGCTGTTCGATTTCGGGGAAAAGGTCAAGATTTCTGGTGACAATTACAGCGGGGGGCTTCTGAGAAAACAAATTTGCAAAAGCGGAAATGCGAAGATCCTCGCTGAGCTGTTCCATATAGGCAAATTCAGCTTTTCCGATTATTTGTATGCGGGTGCTGTCAAAGTATTCATAAAAGCCTGTGAGCTGAAGTCCCGGGCGGTTCACGTCATTGTTCTTTATTTTTATCTCATTGGGATTTCCCGGACAGTATACTACTTCAAGGGAATATTCCTCGATGATGTCTTTAAGCAGTACAAAATATTCTTTCTTCATATTTTTTCCTTTCGGAGAATTTTGATTTATGTTCCCGTAACATTATACTATATAAGCAAGTATTTTGCAAGCAAAATCATTCGGTGCTGTTAAGATATTCACGCTGAGCAGGGGTAAGCTCGTCTATTTCCATATTCCAGAATTTCAGCTTTCTGCGGGCGACTTCCCTGTCTATCTCGGGTGGAACGTTGATTATCATTTCATTAAGAGAATCCTTGTGCTGAACAAGATAAAGAGAGGATAAAAGCTGTATCGCAAAGCTCATATCCATTATTTCTGCGGGGTGACCGTCCCCTGCCGCAAGATTCACCAATCTGCCCTCGGCTATCACATTTATGCGCTTGCCGTTGTCAAGAGTGTAGCAGGTTATGTTATTGCGGGCGAGGTGGCTTTCCACAGCTATCTTTTTAAGACCTGCCACATCTACCTCAACATCAAAATGTCCTGCGTTGCAGCATATCGCTCCGTCCTTCATAACGCGGAAGCTGTCCTCGCAGATCACGTCACGGCAGCCTGTTACGGTTATGAAAAAGTCGCCGATCTTTGCGGCTTCAGTCATTTTCATCACCTTGAAGCCGTCCATTACAGCTTCCATTGCTTTTATGGGATCCACCTCGGTGATTATGACTGAGGCGCCCAAGCCCTTTGCCCGCATAGCAACACCCTTGCCGCACCAGCCATAGCCTGCGACAACTACGTTCTTTCCTGCAACTATAAGGTTTGTGGTCCTGTTTATCCCGTCCCAGACGGACTGTCCTGTGCCGTAACGGTTGTCGAACAAATGCTTGCAGTCGGCGTCGTTTACAAGCATCATCGGGAATTTCAGCTTTCCTGCCTCGTTCATAGCGCGAAGGCGGTGTATTCCCGTGGTGGTTTCCTCACAGCCTCCGATAACATTTCCGATAAACTGAGGATATTCGCTGTGGATAAGGTGAACAAGGTCGCCGCCGTCGTCAATTATTATATTAGGGGCGGCTTTTATAACTTCGGATATGTGGCGGTGATATTCCTCCTCGGTGGCGTTGTACCAAGCAAAAACGTTAAGTCCGCCGTGTACAAGTGCCGCCGCAACGTCGTCCTGCGTTGAAAGAGGGTTGCTGCCTGTGACGAACATTTCTGCTCCTCCTGCGGCAAAAACCTTGCAAAGATACGCGGTTTTTGCCTCAAGATGTACGGATAAGGCCACTTTTATCCCAGTGAAGGGCTTTGAAACGGAAAATTCCTCCTCAATACTCCTGAGTAGGGGCATATTGTTCTTTACCCATTCAATTTTACGTTTGCCGCTTTCCCATAAATTTATATCTCTTATTTCGCTTTGCATTGTGAATATTCCTTTCAGATCGTATCAGCTTTGCGGTTCAGAAGTTCCTCGGCGCTTTGCATAGCCGCCTCGCTGTCGGGGTCGCCTGAAATGATACGGGCAAGCTCGTGCTTCCTTTCCTCGTAATCAAGGCTTTTGACTCCTGTGTATGTTCTTTTGTCATCGCTTCTTTTCTCAATTAGCAGATGCCTGTCAGCATTTGCCGCTATCTGCGCCAGGTGAGTGACGCAGAGGACCTGACGCTTCTGCGCTATCTCGGACAGCTTTATCCCCACTTTTCTAGCGGCACGACCGCTAATTCCCGTATCTATCTCGTCAAATATCATTGTGGGAATGTCGTCTGCGGAAGCAAGGACGTTTTTTATCGCAAGCATTATGCGGGAAAGCTCGCCGCCTGATGCTATCTTGTGCATTGGTCTGGGCTCCTCGCCCTTATTGACGGAGATGAGCATTTCCACACTATCCATACCTGTCGCGGTTATCTTATCACGCTGAAAGTCGAATACAAACTTTACGTTGGGCATATCCAGAAATTCAAGCTCTTTTGTTATCTCACCCACCAGTTTTTCAGCGTATTGTTTTCGTGTATCGCTTATTTCCTGCGCTTTTTCCTTTACCTCTTCTGCAAGCTGTCTGCGGCGCTCGGTAAGCTGTTCGAGAATGTCGTCGCTGTTTTTCAGATCGTTAAGTTCCCTTTTCCAGTCTTCAAGCTCCTGCAAAAGCATATCGGAGTCCATTCCGTAACGGCGCTTTAACATAAGGATATCGCTTTTTCTCGCTTCGAGCTGAGAAAGGCTTTCCGCTGAATATCCGTCGCCTAACTGCTTTGCTATTTCGCTGCCTATGTCCTCAAGGTCAATAAGTATTTCCGAAAGGCGTTCGGAAAGCTCACCTGTGTCCTTGGCAACGGAGGAGATACCCTCCAGCTTTAAAGCGGCGTTTCTTATAAGGCTGATTGCGTTTTCATTGTCGTCAAAGCCGCTTATGCTGTTGTAGGCGGAGGAAAGCGAGGTCTGTATATGCTCGGAATTGCGGGCGGCTTCAAGGCGGCGGGTGATGTCGTCCTCTTCGTTGGGTTGTAGATCGAATTTTGAGACGTCCTCTATCCGTTCGGTCAGCTCTGAAATGCGCTTTTCCTTTTCCGCTGCCTGAAGCTGAAGATTTTTCACCGTCCTGCTGAGCTGTGAAAATTCGTGGAACAGGCTGCGGTAATCGTTCAGCCTATCCTCAAGTCCTGCATATGAATCGAGTATACGGCGCTGATTTTCAGTGCTCATTAAAATTGCGGTGTCGTGCTGTCCGTGTATGTCTATAAGTCCCGACGCAATTTCCTTTAAAACGGCGGCGGTGGCAATCCTGCCGTTTATGCGGGCGGAGCTTTTTCCGTCGGCGGAAATTTCACGCTGCAAAAGCAATTCGCCGTCGCAGGCAAAGCCGTTGTCCTCCAGCTTTTTTGATACTGCTTCGGGGATTTCGTCAAAAAGGGCGGTTATCACCGCTTTGCTCTCTCCTGTGCGGACTATGCTCCTGTCGGTCCTTCCGCCTAAAACGGCGTTTATGCCGCCGACAAGAATACTTTTTCCCGCACCCGTTTCGCCTGAAAAGACGTTAAATTTATCGCAGAAGGAAATAGTCGCTTTTTCTATAACGGCAAGATTTTCGATATCAAGTTCTTTAAGCAAGCTATTTCAACTCCTTTCGGCAAAAATAAATTCAAAACATCTTTTTCAGCTTTTCACAGAGAATTTTTGCGTCGTTTTCAGTCCTCACAAGGATAAAGACCGTATCGTCGCCCGCTATCGTTCCCACGACGTAATCGGGATTCATAATATCAAAGGCGGCACAGGCGGCGTTTGCAAGTCCTGAATGGCATTTTATGCAAACAATGTTCATAGCGTGATCTACGCTGATTATTGCCTGCTGGAATATGGTGTCAAAATTCTTTTTATTTTGCGTTGCCTGTGAATAACAGTTTATGCCGTCGGCGTTTATTCCCTTTTCGATATTGAGCTCGCTCATATCTCTGGAAACGGTCGCCTGCGTCACCTTATAGCCGCGCTTGGCAAGAGCCTCTATCAGCATTTCCTGATTTTCGATAGGGCGTTCCTTTATCAAGGAAAGAATTTCAGCCTGTCTTTTTTTCTTCATAATAAAATTTCCGTTACTTTATGGGCGTCATCAGCTTGTTGTGTACTGAACCGTAAAAGCTGTTGCCGTCTATATCTATCAGTTTCAATCTCAATTTTGAGCGTTTGACCGTTATGGTGTCCTCGGGGAACATTTCAGTTGAGTCGCCGCCGTCCACCGATATGAATACGCTGCTGTTTTCATACGCAACGTAATGTGCCTTTATAGGCAGTTCAGTGGAAAATATCATAGGTCTGCAAAAAAGAGTGTGAGGTGACAAAGCGGTGACCTCAAAGCAGGACATTTTCGGATCGATGATAGGCCCGCCTGCGGAAAGAGAGTAGGCGGTGGAGCCTGTAGGGGTGCTTATTATAAGTCCGTCGGCGCGGATCCTTGTCACTTCTGTGTTACCGCAGGAAACAACATATTCGGGCAGCTTTGACCTGACGCCTTTAAAAAGGACAACGTCGTTTAGAGCGAGAAAGCGTTTTGTTTCGCCGTTGGAGTTCAAAATGACGTTTATCATCATTCGGGAGCTTATCTTGTATTTTCCCTTGGAGAGATTTTTCAGCTTTGATATATCGTTCTTTTCAAGAGTTGCCATAAAGCCGAGACGCCCTGTGTTTATTCCCAGCAAGGGCTTGTCCGCTGACGCAGCCTTTTTCCCCCAGCGGAGAATAGTTCCGTCACCGCCTATGGTGAGGAACAGATCGCAGTCAGCGGCGTTTTGCTCAGCTGTTCCGAAGGATATGCCGCTTATGTTCATACTTTTGCATATATTTGAAAATCTGCTTTCAGCCAAAGGGGTCATTCCGCCCGCTTTAAGGGCGGAAATTACCTGTGAAAAGACCTCCGCAGTCTTTTCCTTATTCAGATTTGCGCAGATAAAAACCTTCATAATTCACCTCAAAGCGAAAGATACATTAAATATTCGATATTTCCGTCGCCGCCTGTTATGGGGGACTGAATAAGCCCGTTCACCGAAAAGCCTGTTTGCTCTGCAAACTGTTTTATTTCCTCAACTGCGGCGTTTCTCAGCTTTTCGTCCTTGACTATACCGTGTTTACCAAGCCCGCTTTTTCCCACTTCAAACTGGGGCTTTATCAATACGACGGCTGTCCCTGTCGATTTCATAAGATTTTTTATATATGGCTGAACAAGGCGAAGAGAGATAAAGGAGAGATCAACGCTGATAAAATCCGCTTTTTCGGGTATCTTTTCGGCGGCTTTTCTGATGTCGGTGTTTTCAAGAGAAATAACTCGTTCATCATTTTTCAGCGTTTCGTCAAGCTGGGCAGTTCCAACATCTACGGCGTAAACCCGCTTAGCGCCGTTTTGGAGCATACAGTCGGTAAATCCTCCTGTTGACGCACCTGCGTCAATGCAGACAAGGTCGTTCAGAGAAATTTTAAATTCTTCCAAAGCCTTTTCCAACTTAAGTCCGCCCCTGCCCACATATCTGGGGAGCTCGCCTGTCAGGATTATCTCATCGTCGGGAGATACTTCGTATGAGGGCTTGGAAATTATCTTGCCGTTTACGCTGACGGCGTTGTCTTTGATCAGCTTCTGGGCGGTATTGCGGCTTTTTACCAGCATACGCGCGGTCAGTTCAATGTCAAGTCTGTTCAAGAGTTTCTCCGATTATTTTTATCATTCCGTCGGTATCGAGAAAATACCGTGCAAGCTGGCTGTCGGTATCGTCGTATGAAACAAATTCTCCGTCTACGGCGCAAAGCCTGTATTTCCCGTTCCAGCCGTTTTTCATAAGCTCAAAAGCAAACTTTTCGCCTATACCGCCTGAGCTTATCCCCTCTTCAAAGAAAAATATCTTTTGATATTTCAATGCGGTTTCTACTGCTTCTTCGGGAATAGGGTATATCCTTGTAAGAGCGAGAGTATCCGCATTTGTCTTTTCCGATGCGGCAACAGCGTTGTTAACTGTTCTTCCGTAGGTTACAACAAGAGCTTCTCCGCCTTTGGGATAAAAATGTATATCAGAATCATCAAAGTTATTTGAGGAGTGACAAGCAATACCCTTCGGATAGCGCACAACAGCTATTCCGTCACAATCATAAAACGCCTTATGCAGGCAGGAACAAAGATCTTTATCATTTGATGGAGAATATATGACGGTGTTTGGGATAGTTGTGAGCATAGCAATGTCAAAAAGTCCCTGATGAGTTTCGCCGTCCTCGCCCACCATTCCCGCTCGGTCAACAGCTAAAACGATATGCTCTTTTTCTATTGAAAGGTCATGAATTATCTGGTCGTAACAGCGCTGCAAAAAAGTTGAATAAACGCAGAATACAGGCAACATTCCCTGCGACGCAAGACCGCCCGCAAAGGTTACGGCGTGCTCCTCCGCAATTCCCACGTCAAAAAAGCGGGATCGAAACGCTTTTGCAAAATGCTGAAGTCCTGTGGCGTATTTCATAGCGGCAGTGACCGCACATATCCTGTCGTCCTGTCCTGCAAGCTCGCAGATATATTTTCCAGCCGTTTCGGAATAGGTATCGTACTTTTCCGACGACATTATAAGTGGGCGCTTTGAAAGACCGTGATACTCGCCTGAATTTTGCTCTGCTGGAAGATAGCCTTTTCCCTTTTTTGTCTTTATATGTACTATGCAAGGCTCGTTGTACTGCTTTGCAACGTTCAGCACGTCTATCATATCTGCAAGGTTGTTGCCGTTTATAGGTCCGAGATATTTATAACCCAGATTTTCAAAAATATTGCTTTGGAATATGGCAAATTTTACAAGCTCCTTGGTTCCGCTTACGGATTTTGCAAGCTCTCTGCCTATCGCTGATTTTGACAAAGCGTCCTTTACACGCTTTTTAGTCTCATAATATTTGGTAGATGAACGCATTTGTGAAAGGTATGCCGCTATCGCTCCCGAATTTTTGGAAATCGACATTTCATTGTCGTTAAGTATGACTATGAAACGGCGCTTCAGCTTGCTGGCGTTGTTAAGTCCCTCATAAGCCTCTCCGCCTGTAAGTGCTCCGTCGCCGATAACAGATATAACTGTGTGGTCGTCGCCTTGAAGCTCCATAGCTCTGGCAATTCCCAATGCCGCTGAGATAGAGGTGCTGGCGTGTCCTGCAATAAATGCATCATGCTCAGACTCGTCAGGTCTGGGAAAGCCTGAAATTCCACCCTTTACCCTTAAACTGCGAAAATCTGTGTATCTGCCCGTAATAATTTTATGGACGTAAGCCTGATGTCCCACATCAAAAATTATTTTGTCGTCAGGGGTGTTGAAAACACTGTGAAGGGCAACACAAAGCTCCACCGTTCCGAGGCTTGACGCAAGGTGACCGCCTGTGCTTGAAACGACGTCGATTATATATGCCCTCAATTCAGAACAAAGCTGCTCCTTTTCGGCAAGTGACAGCTTTTTTATCATTTCGGGAGATATATCAGGTGATAATATCAATACTTTTCGCCCCTAACATTAAACATTTATCACATAAAATAATCTGTAGGAAAAATTATACCTATAAGTATGCCCAGCAGTGCGCCGAAAATAACCTCCAAAGGTGTATGTCCCAGAAATTCTTTCAGTTCTTTGGTGTCCTCAGGGTCATCGTCCACCTTTTCGTCAATATTATCCAGCATTTCCTCATCCAACTCGTCAACGATATGCCTTAAACGGTTTATCTGCTGTGCGTGCAATCCTGCGGCACGCCGAACGCCCATAGCATCATACATCGTTATCATCGCAAGTATCGCAGCAAGTCCAAACGTCACAGAATTAAATCCGTCAAGACGGTAAACCGTGATAACAAGCGCACATACCGTTGAGGAATGTGACGAGGGCATTCCACCTGAACCAAACAATCGCTCAAGGTTGAACGTTTTGTACTTCACAGCGTATATCGCCGCCTTTATCAACTGAGCTACTGCCCAGCTTATAACGGAGACGAGCAGCACTACATTTACATATTCCTTCACAAATTTTCACCTACTTATTTCTGTTTAAAAGACTGAGCGTGAGCTGTCTGAGATAATCGCTTCCGTTAAATCTCTTCAATTGCTCAAGCGCCTCGTCTGTCAATCGCTTTGCGTCAAGGCGGGCTTGTTCAAGTCCCACCGTTTCGGCATAGGTTCTTTTTCCCTGCCGTGCGTCACTGCCGACAGGCTTTCCCAGAACGCTTTCGTCGCCACATATATCAAGTATGTCGTCAACTATCTGGAAAGCAAGTCCTAATTTAAGAGCATACGTCTCTGCTATTTGAACTGTTTTTTCATCTGCTCCCGCAGAAAGGCAGCCCATTGCGGCAGCCGCCTGTAAAAGACGAGAGGTTTTAAGCTCGTACATTTTAAGTATCGCATCAGCGCTCATCGGCTCTGCAGAGGGAAAGGTGTCTATTTCCTGACCGCCTGTCATTCCCTCGTGCCCCGCGTATAATGCAAGAGTTCTTATCATCTTTACGGCATTTTCGGGAGAAACGCCGCATTTCACGCTGTCAGAAAGCAATACGAAAGGATAAATCTCCAGCGCGTCACCTGCAAGCAAGGCTGTCGCCTCGTCAAAGGCTTTGTGACAGCTAGGGCGTCCTCTGCGCATATCGTCGTCGTCCATACAGGGAAGATCGTCGTGTATCAGGGAAAATGCATGCATCATTTCAATAGCGCAGGCGGCGGGCATTGCCGCCTTTTCATTTCCACCGCACAGCAAGGCAAATTGCAGGGTAAGTATCGCCCTTATGCGCTTTCCGCCGCCGTTAAGGCTGTAATCCATAGCTTGTATCAGTCTGTCCTGCGGGCAGGAGGGTAGCTGCATATATTCCTTCAGCTTTTCATCAACAGCGTTTTTGTAGTACGATGTGGTTTCTTCAAAGGTCATTCCCCTATTTTCTCCACTTCCAGCTTGGCCTCGTCAATACATTTGGTGCAGAATTCTATCAGCTTTTTTGCCTCTGCATAAAGGTCAACGGCGTTTTTTAACGTAATTTCAGGGTCTTCCATCTGCGATGTTATTTCATTAAGGCGCTCAAGCGCCGATTCGTAAGTCATTTACTGCTCCTTTTCAACAACGACGGCGTTAAACTCTCCGTCTGACATTTTTACCGTTATTTTTTCTCCTGCCTTTACTGATTTTACAGAAGAAACTATGCCATTTTCATTGTAAACTACCGAATACCCACGCAAAAGAGTCTGCATCGGGTCCAAGGCGTTCAGCAATTCTGCTGCGGAACCAAGCTGTGCGCTTTTTACGTTTATCACCGCAAGCATTTCCCTCTTTAAAACGGAAGAAGTGTTTTTCAGCGAACGGCGTTCTTCCTCAATTCTCAAAGAAGGGTCATGAAGAGAGATGAGCTTTTTCAGAGAATTAAGCTCTCCCTCGGCGCTTTTCAGCCTGTCCTGCAATTTGCCGTATAAGTAGCTTTTGGTGCCCACAATATATTTTCTGACCTCGTTTATATCGGGAACTGCTATCTCAGCGGCGGCGCTTGGTGTGGGCGCATATTTGTCCGCGGTAAAATCGGCTATTGTGCGGTTTATTTCGTGCCCTACCGCAGAAATTGTGGGGATACGGCTGTTAAATACTGCACGGGCGACTGTTTCCGCATTAAATGCCGACAAATCATCGGAAGAGCCGCCGCCCCGTCCGAAAATTATAACGTCGCTGTCCGTACTCTGCGCCTTTTCAATTCCCGCTGTTATTGATGCGGGAGCGTCTGCGCCCTGTACCAGTACAGGCACAAGGATAAGCTTTACAAACGGATTGCGGCGGGAGATAACATTTTTTATATCCTGTATAGCTGCGCCTGTTTCAGAGGTCACAACGCATACTGTACGGGGATTTGACGGTATTGGACGTTTTCTGTCGAACAAGCCCTCGCTGTTCAGCTTATTCTTAAGGTGTTCAAAGGAAAGAAGTCCGTCGCCTATTCCTTCGTCCTGAACAAGCTCAGTAACGTAGATCTGAAAAACGCCGTCCCTTTTGTACAGGCGGACAGAACCGTTTGCTATAACGTTCATGCCCTTTTGCGGCTCAAAAGTCAGGCTTGCCGCATAGCTTTTGAACATTACAGCCTTTATGCTGCAATCGCCCTCTTTAAGGGTGAAAAATATGTTTCCTTTATCCGTGCAGTCGGATATCTCGCCCTTGACGGAAATATTCCTTATCAATCTGTCGCTGTCAAGAAGAACGGCAAGATGCTCTACGACCTCGGATACTGTTACGATAAGGCTCATTTTGTCTGAATATCCTTAAACAATGAATTCAAAACACCGTTTATAAATGCTTTGTCGTTTTGCTGGGCGTAAGCCTTTGACAATTCTATGGCTTCATTTATGGCGACTTTCGGGGGAACATTGTTCCCGTCAAACATAAGCTCGTACGCCGCAATTCTGAGGATAGAAAGATCTACCTTTGATATTCTGGCGACGGCTCTTGACGGACTGTATTTTCCTATTGCGGCATCAAGCTCGTCCTTTTTTTCCCATACGCTTTGAGCAAGTCTGAGGACGGCTTTGTTTACTGGAAGTTCAAACGCCTCGTTTGAGGTCTCGGCTATTTCCTCCGCCGTCTGTCCCGTCAGCTCCATCTGATATAAAATTATAAAAGCTGCCTCTCGCATTTCGTGTTTTGTCATTTTATTCTCCAGTTTGTTAATAATGTGTCCTGCGGTGCGGAGACGATCACTGATGTTCTTCCCTGAGCATTTTTATCCCGACTATGTTCACATTCACCTTGGAAACAGGGACGCCCGTCATACTCTGAACGGAAGATTTTACGCTCTCCTGTACCTGAGCGGCAACATTGACCGCTTTGCTACCCTGCTCGGTGATTATGGAAATGTCGATAACAGCGGCTTCCTTTGCAACGGTGACTTTTACTACAGGTCTTGAAAGCTTTGGCTTTAAAATACCTGACTGCGCTGTAAGAAGTCTTCCCTCGTCGTCAAGGGCAACTCCTGATATTTCTGCCGCCGCAAGCAGAGCTATTCTTGCGATAACGTCGTTAGAGACCTTTATGCTCCCAGATGATGCAGATTGTTTATCCATTAGATATTCCTCCGAATATATTTTTCTTTTGCAAAAGCTATCAGCGGACAAATAAAAAAGGTATAATGTCCCCGTATCCTGAGTCCAAAAAAGATCTTTGAATATCAGGACACACTTCTTAGAACATTATACCACAAAATGTAAAAATAAACAACTACTTTATCTCAAGAATTGTTATTTTTTCAGCAGGGATATTCACCTCGGACAAAAGCGCACTCTTTATCTGCGCCGCCTGAGCCGCATCAAGCCCCTCTGTTTTTACGATAATGCTGGCTCCTCTGTCTGAAAGATAGCACAAAACATCAGAAAATCCCTGAGCTTTAAGCACGTTTTCGATCTTGCTTTCGCTTTCTATGTAGCTGCTGAGATTTGCTGCGTCCTGAGCGAATACTGCAAGCTCGTTTTCAGTAGCGTCGCCGCCGCTGTAAATGCTCTGGAGCACTTCGACAGCCTCTGCACGGCTTGCCTCTTTATCCAGTCTTGCCTGAGCAAAAAATTCATCTGCGTTGGTGTTGGATACGTTCTGGCTTCCCGATGATGAATTTCCGCCTGAGGAAACGAACTGCTGGTCGCCGTAATTTCCCACGTTCTTGCTGTCGTCCTCATCATAAGCGGAAGTGGGTTTATCCTCGGTCATTTTGCTCCCTACCAGGAAATTGACATAAACGGCTACGCCGAGTATCAGCGTCAGACCGACGATGATTATCTGCTTTTTTCCGATTATCAGATTAAGTCTTCTTCTTTTCATAAAAAATTCCCTCTTTCAAGTTTAATAGGTCACGCAGACCCTTGCGGCGCTGATACCCAGCGCCTTGCATACTGCGTCTGAAATTTTCTGCCTTACCACTGCGCTTTCACTTCCGCCGCATATCACCACCGCCCCACGGACGGTAGGCGTTATTGTTGCCGTCACGGAGGTTTCTCTGTCGGAATATATGCTTTCTTCCGTGCGCTCAAGAGTTATCATTACCTTTGCGTTTTCTGCACCCTCAATGCTGTTTATTATTCCTGTGAGCCGCTGTTCAAGCCGCTGCTCGTATTCCTCAACCTGAGAAATGACGTTCTTCTCCTCTTTCTCAGGCTGGTTTGAGCTGCCGCTGCCCGTAATGCTCAGCAGGAATATAACTGCGATAAGGAAAATACCTGCGGCAAAAATTATTTTGTTTCCTTTTTCGCTTTTCAACAATTCCGACAGCTTTTTCATCTTTATTCCTTTCATCTTCCCTTTATTTCGGTAATTATCTCAATATCATCTCCTACCTCCTTTTTGACAAGCTCCTCGGCGGCAGCTGAATATGATGCGTTATCTGAGGAAAAGGCAAGCCGTACCTGCTTAATAGATATGCTGTATGATGACGAAATATCAATGATAACATAAATTTCATCAACGGATATTTGTTTTTCGCGCAGTTTTTCTTTCAAGTCTCTTGCCAGCTCGTTGGCTATTTCAGTCTGGGTCAGCCTGTATGCCTCGACGGAAAAATCAACGTATGCTCCTTCCTCATGTGTAAATGCTTCAAGCTCCGACAAATCGAAACCGCCGCTTATAAGATTTATACAGCTTATAACAAAAAAACACGCTGTAAGAAAGGCTATTTGTTTTTTAAAACTGCTGTCGGGCATAAGCAGCTTGAATATTCCTGCGGCAATGGCGGTAAGTGCAATCGACAAAATAGTTTCTCTCATACCGTTCCTCCGCTTATGGCAAGGATAAGCGCTGTTGATACGGCGGCTATCGTCCAGAAGGATACAATAACGGCGATCATTATTGCCAGAACGCTTTCTGCGCTTTTTAAAAGAGGAGTCAGTCTTGATGTTCCGAATAAATCGCTGAGAGAAGCGCATATCATCATTGATATTCTGAAAAGTACGACTGATATGAGAACGGGCAATATCACCGCCGCTGAAGCAATTATGCCAAAGCCTCCTGTTGCGGCTTTCAGCAGGTGAAGGCTGCTTTTTACGGTAGAAAGAGCGTCTGAGACTGCTCCGCCTACTATCGGTATCGCACCTGAAACGGTGAACTTGACCGCTTTCATAGATACTGTGTCAGACGCTGCTCCCACAAAGCTCTGAACTGAAAGCAGACCGGCAAAAATCGTCATTATCAATCCGAGTCCCCAATTTATCAGTTTTTTTATTCCCTCTGACAAATTGCTTATTTTTAAATCGGGGTCTACTGCTCCTGCTACGGAGATACCCATTATGCAGGAGGTCAGTGGGAAAACGACTGCTGAAAATATTTGTGATAAAAGCTGTGTGGCAACTATGACGGTGCCGTTATAAGCGGCGGCGGTGGCAGTCTGTCCGTTTATCGCCATAATTCCCGCGAAGGCGGGAATGTATACTGAAAGAAAGGCGGACAATGATTCCACGGCAGTCTTAGACGTTTCAAGCACTGAGGCAAAGCCTGTACAGATAAGTCCCGAACACGCCAATATCCCCACGGTGCCGAAAACCCCGTTAAGCTCGCCGTTATCGGTATTCATAGCGTTGGTAACAGAACAAAGCATGATCACCGCCGCTACCGAAGCAAGCATTGTAAGCGGCTTGGCGGAGCTGCTCACAACCATATCCCAAAGATATGAAAAAACGTTTTCTGCTGTAAGACCTCCTCCGCCGTTTTCTACGGTAACTCCCAGATCGTCCAGGGTATCCGACACTCCATCGGGAAGAGCATCGTATATTTCATCTGCACCAAAATCATACTCTTCTTCGGCGCAAACGCCTGATGAAAAAAGAATAAGTGCGCAGACAAGTCCTGTTGTCAGCTTTAAAATTCCTTTTCTCTTCATAATTCCTCGTTTTTATGTCAAATTTCTATAAAGTCGCTTACTATTTGGACAAGTCCCTCAAACATCGGCAGTGCAATCAGCAAAACGGCGATCTTTCCCGCTATGCGGAGCTTTCCCGCTATTGCCGTTTCTCCCGAGTCCACGCAGCAATCGCAGGCAAGCTGAGTTATATAGCAGACAGCAAGAGATTTTATCAGCACCTGAGCGTATATCCCGTCCAGTCCCGCCCCCTCGGTGAGGCTTTTCACAAAATCCAGCAAGGGTCCTATCACCGCAAATACTGCAAGAAAAATCAGAATGCCTGTCGCTATCGAGATGAAAAGCGAGTATTCGGGCTTGTACTGGCGGAGGACGATAGAAAGCACGCAGGCTATAAGCGCAGTGGAGGCTATGATGACTATGTTCATATTCTTCCTCGCATATCAAAGGTTGAAGACCTGCTTTATCGTATCAAACAACAGGCTTATCTGTGTGATTATCATCATAAGCACTACTATAAGTCCCGCTATCGTGGTCATCATAGCCTGCTCCTCCCTGCCTGAGCGCTGGAGCAGCATATTCAGCACCGCGACAACTATCCCTATCGCCGCAATTTGAAATATAAGATCTACATCCATATTTTTCTCCTACAAAACCATTATTCCGAGGGCAAGTCCGCACAAAGCTCCTACCGAACGATACATCCTGCCCTTTCGGCGGTAATCTTCAAGCGCTTGTTCGTGCTGTTTTTCAAGCATTTCCAAGGTCATTTCAAGAAAAGAAAGCTGCCCGTCGCCGTCTGTTTCTCCCAGCTTTTCTCCCAAGGCGAAAAGCAGCTCTCTGTCCCTTGTGTCAAGGAAAGGCTGTTCCTTAACGCCTTTTTCCCATTCGCGGTGAAAATCTCCGTTTTTCTGTATCAAAGAGCAGTTTTTTACAAACAAGAGGTCGCTGTATGCTTGTTCCTCGGAGGCGGTTTTCAGCATGTCGCCTATCTCGGTGTTGGTGTAGCTTATCTTTACCGTTAATTCCTTTACCAAAAGCATTATGGCGGAAATAAGGCGTTCACGCTCCTTTAAGCGTCGGGAAAAATGCAGACCCGCCAATGCTCCCAGAAATATCACAATAAGGGAAAAAACAATGTTCATTCAAAGCACCGCCCTTTCGGTGACCTGTCCTGTTTTTCCGCCTAAAAAGGCAATGTGGCTTATCGCTCCGCTTTTTGCAATTTCCGAGTTTTTTGCCTGCTCCATTGTGCCGCTGTGGAGGGTGAAGATCATTTTTATGCCGCTGTCAAGGCACATTTTGGTTATCTCACGGTCGCCTGTTATTTCGTCGCAGGCTATGTATTCGGGGGAAAGGACACGGGTGGCTATCTCTATCCCATCTCGTTTGTCATAGCCGCTGAGAACATCGGTAAAAACACCTACATCGTTCTGGGGAAGTCCGCAATAGGAAGCGGCAATCTCGCCTCTGCTGTCTATTACCGCTAATTTATGTCTGCCGCCTATTATTCGGCAAAGATCCCGCAAAAGAGTGGTTTTTCCACTCATCGGCTTTCCCGCTATAACAAGGCCTGTGAAGGTATCGGAAAAAACGATAGGAGAAAGCTGTTCGCCGCAGCCTGTGATCTCCCTTGCTATTCTGATATTGATACTGCTTATGTTTTTCAGCGTTTCCATAACGCCGTTCTTTATTACGGCGCTGCCACAAAAGCCTGCTCTGTGACCGCCTTTAAGGGTTATGTAGCCTTCCTTCAGTTCCCTTTCGTAGCTGTGGAGAGAAAAACGGCAGAAGTTCTTTATGCACTCGTTTATTTCCTCGACAGTAGTCTTATGCCCCAGTGTAAAGCGACCATTCAGAGTTTCAAGTGTTATGGGCATTCCCGCCCGCAGGCGTATCTCACATATATCTCTTATGCGGTGGTCGGAGCGAGAGATTATTTCACCTATGCTCCCCAGATAAGGCAGGACGCTTTCGCCGCCGCATATCCTGGCGTTTATCAATCTATCACTTCCCTTGTTTTACGCTTGTCTATAATTATGTTCAAAATGAAAAATATATGACGGAAATTACTGTCGCAGTATTGACAAAAGTTTCTTGCGGCTGTATAATGTGAAAATGAAATTCAATTTCAAATTTAGGAGCTGTTATAAAATGCAGAAAACATATAACACAAAGCAAAGGACGCAAGTGCTTGACTGTCTTATAAGCAACAGCGAAAAGCATATGACTGCCGATGAGATAGTGCGGCGTCTTGAGGAGCAGGGCGTTAATGTGGGGAAAACCACAGTTTACCGCACATTGGAAAAACTGGTGGCGGAAGGCAGGGTGAGAAAATATATCAGCGAAGAGGGCAAAAGCGCCTGTTTTCAGTATGTTGATGACAAGGGACACTGCGAACAGCATTTTCATCTGAAATGCGTGGAGTGCGGTAAGCTGATACATTTGAAATGCGAACATCTGACACAGCTTGAAAATCACGTTTTTGAGCATCACAGGTTCAAAGTTGACAACACAAAGACGGTCCTTTACGGCGTTTGCGAAGAGTGTGGGAAGAAAGGTGACAAGAAATGACTATTGAACATATTGCAATGTATGTCGGTGATATTGAAAAAGCAAGGCAATTTTTTGTAAGATATTTTAACGCTGTTCCAAATAACGGATACCGTAATGCCAGTACAGGCTTTCGCTCTTATTTTCTGACGTTTGACGGAGGAGCGAGGCTTGAGATAATGAATAAGCCGAATTTGAGCAGTGACGACGAAAAAGGCAGGCATTTCGGTTATGCACATATTGCTTTCAGCGTCGGAAGCGAAGAAAACGTCCGTCAATTAACAGAAAATCTCAGAGCTGACAGATATAAGGTAGTAAGCGGTCCTCGAACAACGGGAGACGGATATTACGAAAGCTGTATATGCGATTTCGAGGGAAATTTAATAGAAATTACGGTATAAAGATGAAAAAAATAAAAATTATTTTATCAGTATTGATATTATCGCTGTTTATCGGGCTTTGCGGCTGTTCCACCCACAGCGAAGATGAAAACAGCACAAAGCTCAAAATAGTTACCACGATTTTCCCGCCTTATGATTTTGCAAGGCAGATAGGCGGAGATAAGGCGGAAATAACTATGCTTGTTACCCCTGGCGGAGAAAGTCACGCTTATGAGCCCACGCCGCAGGATATAACGGCGGTGAAAAACTGCGATATTTTTATTTGCTCTGGCGGGGAGTCGGATGTATGGACGGGAAAAATTCTTTCTGCGATAGGCAGTGAGGATATTGACGTTATCAGTATGATGGACTGCGTTGAAACGGTGGAGGAGGAGCATTCCGAGGGAATGACGGAGGGCGTTTCGGTTCACGGGGAAGAAACGGAATACGACGAACATGTCTGGACCTCTATCAGAAACGCTGAAATTATTTCAGACGTTATTTGCAGGAAAATGGCGGAAATTGACGGCGAGAACGCGGAATTTTACCAAAAAAATGCCGATGAGTATATAAAAAGGCTGAATGAGCTTGACAAGGAATACGAAAAAGTTGTTGATAAAGCGGAAAATAAAGTTCTTGTGTTTGGGGACAGATTTCCGTTCAGGTATTTGTGCAGGGATTACGGGCTGGAATATTACGCCGCGTTCCCGGGGTGCAGCACCTCTACCGACGTCAGCGCCGTTACGGTGTCGTTCCTTATAAATAAGGTGAGGGAGCTGTCAATTCCCGCTGTGTATTACGTTGAGTTCAGCGCGGGGAAAGTGGCGGAGGTCATTTCGGAGGAAACGGGAGCGCAGGCTCTGATGTTTCATTCCTGCCACACTGTTTCAAAAGACGATTTTGAAAACGGAGTTACCTATGAACAGCTTATGAGAGGAAATCTTGAGGTTCTTGAAAGGGGGCTTGGAGTTGAAACAAATTGAATGTGAAGGGCTTTCAATGTCATATGAGGGCGTTGCGGCGTTCAAGGATATATCGTTTTCGGTGGAAAGCGGAGATTATCTGCTTATTCTGGGAGAGAACGGGTCGGGGAAAAGTACGCTGGTAAAGGGAATACTGGGACTTAAAGAGCCGTCTGCGGGGAAAATTGCTTTTAACGAGATAACTCCCAGGCAGATAGGTTATCTTCCTCAGCAAAACGCCATACAAAAGGATTTTCCCGCCACCGTTCAGGAGGTGGTGCTGTCGGGCTGTCTGGGAGCAGGCGGTTTTTGCCCTTTCTATACGAAAAAACAAAGGCAGGCGGCGGATAAAAGCATTCGTCACCTGCATCTGGAGGATATAAGGAAAAAGAGCTTTCGTGATCTGTCAGGCGGTCAGCAGCAGAGAGTCCTGATAGCAAGAGCGCTTTGCGCAACGGACAAAATGCTGCTTCTGGACGAGCCTGTGACGGGACTTGACGCTGTTATGACAGCGGAGCTTTATGATATTACGGAGCATTTGAACAAGGTACACAAAACTACGATAATAATGATCTCACACGATATTGCAAACGCTTTGAAATATGCGAACAAGGTGCTTCATCTTTCGGCGGGAAACAGCTTTTTCGGCACTGCCGAGGAATATGTCCGCACTGAATTTTACAAAAATATGACGGGAGGCGGGAACGATGGAAAATATTCTTGCTGAAATGCTGTCATATGATTTTATTTTAAGGGCGCTGCTGGTGGGACTGCTGGTGTCGCTGTGCGCTTCCCTGCTGGGGTCGAGTCTGGTACTGAAAAGATATTCAATGATAGGTGACGGACTGAGCCATGTGGGTTACGGCGCGCTGGCGTTTGCGGCGGCGTTCAACTTAGCACCGCTTTATGTAGCGATACCTGTGGTGGTAGCGGCGGCGTTTTTCCTGCTGAGATTAAGTCAGAACAGCAGGCTCAAAGGGGACGCGCTTATCGCTATCATTTCAAGCAGTGCGCTGGCTATCGGAATGATAATCATTTCGGTTTTTCAGGTGAACATAGACGTAAACAGCTATATGTTCGGAAGTATACTTGCTTTGCAGCAGGAGGACGTGGCGGTGAGCGTTGTGTCTTCGCTGGCGGTGATAGCGCTTTATATACTGTTTTACAACAAAATATTCAGCGTTACATTTGACGAGAGCTTCTCAAAGGCTACGGGAATAAAAACAGGGCTTTACAACGGACTTATAGCATTGCTCACCGCTGTGGTGATAGTGGTGGGAATGAGGCTTATGGGAGCGCTGCTTATTTCAAGTCTGGTGATATTCCCCTCACTTACAGCGATGAGAGTGTGCAAAAGCTATCGGGGAGTGACGGTGTTTTCCGTTGTCATTTCAATAGTCTGCTTTATAACGGGACTGGTGATAACCTTTTATCTGCCCGTTCCAACGGGAGCGTGCATCGTGGTGGTAGATCTGGCGGCATTCCTTATTTGTACATTGGTCGGAAAAATAAAAAGCGCTGTAAGAAAATAATCATAATTTCGGTATTGATTTTTTGAGGGAAATTAAGTATACTTGATTACGGAAGATATAAGCGTTTTGATTTGAAAGGAAATTATCATGAAAATAAAACTGGCGGGGCTGGTGGCAGATTCAATTGTTGACGGACCGGGATTTCGCTTTACTATATTCACACAAGGGTGTCCTCATCACTGCGAGGGCTGTCACAATCCGCAGACACATGATTTTGAGGGCGGAAGGTACGCCGACTGTGATAAAATAATCGAAAAGATACACGAAAACAAGCTGACAAAGGGCGTGACCTTTTCGGGAGGAGAGCCGTTCTGTCAGCCTGAAGCCTGCGCTTATCTGGCAGAAAGGCTGAAAAAGGACTATCATCTTATGAGCTATACGGGATTTACCTTTGAACAGCTTTTGGAAATGAGCGAAAAAAACAGCGATGTTAAAAAGTTTCTGGGACTGATGGACGTTATCATAGACGGAAAATTCATTCTCTCTCAGCGCAGTCTGGAGCTGAAATATAAAGGAAGCAGAAATCAACGCACTATCGACGTGCAGGAGAGCCTGAAGCAAGGGAGAGCAGTGGAAATTGAGATATAGATTTACGGCTTTGCTGCTGTCGGCGGCTTTGTGCCTTTCGGTAAGCGGCTGTCAGGAAAGCGACGGAACGGGATATGTTTTCAAGTACGATATTCCCTCAAATCCCGCTACTCTGGACCCGCAGACTGCTTATGACGGCTCTTCGCTTGAAATAATCGCAAATATGTTCACAGGGCTTCTTAAAACCGACAGCGAAGGAAATGTGGAATGTGCCGCCGCAGAAAGCTATGATGTGAGCGACGACGGGTTGGTATACACGTTTAAGCTGAGAGAGGATATTTTCTGGACAGACGGCGACGAGTTCAAGGCGCAATGCACCGCAAACGACTTTGTGTTCGGATTTCAGAGGTTGTTGAAGCCTGCTACCAAATCGGTCAACGCAGGAGATTTTTTCTGCATAAAAAATGCGCAGGCGGTGAATAAGGGAGTTTTGACTGACTTATCACAATTGGGCGTAAGGGCTGAGAACGATTTTACGCTTGAGATAACACTGGAATATCCCAATCCTTCATTTCCTGTTATGCTGACGACCACTCCCGCAATGCCCTGCAACGAGGAATATTATTACAGCACCGACGGAAAATACGGACTGACAAGCGACGCTATCGCATCGAACGGGGCATTTTATCTTTATAAATGGAGCTATGACTATTGGAGCACGGATAACAATTACGTCATTCTGCGGGTAAATCCCGAAAACAACAAAAACGGTGAGGTTTGCCCTTACGGGCTGAATTTCTTCATAGAGGAACCTGACAGATTTCAGAATTTTATTGACGAGCAGAGCCACGTTTATATCACTTCGGGAAACGAAGCTGCAAAGCTGCTTGAAATGGGATATTCATACAGCGAAAATAAAAACGGAACGATAGGCGTGCTTTTCAACACGAAGGACGAAAACTTCAGAAACGCTGATCTGAGAAAGGCGCTGGCTTACAGCATAAATTCAGCAAAAATAGAATTGGAGATTGACGGTTACGAAAAGGCGAAAAGCCTTATTCCCTCCTCGATAAAATTGGGGGACGAAGCATACCGTGATATAGTAAAGGAAAGCTCTGCGCTCACCTATGACAGCAAGACGGCTGATACGGCTTTAAAAAACGCTTTTGAGCATATCGACCGTTCCTGTATGTCTGGGACTACGCTATATATTCCGGATAACGACGCTGTTGAGGATTACGTTTCCTCGGTGGCTCAGCAGTGGCAGGCTGAGCTTGGATTTTACTGCAATATAAAAAGGCTTGAGCAGGGCGAATATGACAGTGTGCTGAAAAGCGGCAATTTTGATATGATAGTAACCGATATTTCGGGCAGCTTTAACAGTCCGTATGCTTATTTATCCTCGTTTATCTCCAATGGCGGCGGGAATTACGGCGGGTACTCAAACGGAGAGTTTGATATGCTGATGTCAAGAGCAGAAAGTGCAAAAACTGTTGATGAAGGGGCTGAGCTTTATTTGCAGGCGGAAAAGAACGTGACAGGTTCAGCGGCGTTCATACCGCTGCTGGAGCAAAGCAAGTACGCATTCTTTGGGGAGGACTGCGAGGATATTATTTATAACCCGTTTACAGATACGGTGATTTTTGAGAAGGCAAAAAGGTTTGACTGATAAAACAAAAACTTCCGCAGTATCGAACTGCGGAAGTTTTTTCTTTAAAATCAAATCAGCTCATCAGCTTTACCATTACGGCTTTCTGGGCGTGGAGACGGTTTTCTGCCTCGTCAAATATTTCGTTTGCGTGAGCCTCAAATACCTTGGCGGTTATCTCCTCCTCGCGATGGGCGGGAAGGCAGTGCATTACCATTGCGTCCTGATTTGCAACTGACATAACTTCATCATTTATCTGATAGCCGTTGAAGGCTATCTTTCTTTTTTCCGCTTCGCTTTCCTGTCCCATTGACGCCCAGACGTCGGTGAAAAGAACGTCCGCGCCTTCAGCGGCGGTCTTAGGGTCGTTTACAAGCTTGAAGTTGGGGTAAGCTTTTGCAAAATCAAGAACGGTGCTATCTGGATAATAGCCCTCTGGGCAAGCGACGGAAACGCTCATTCCTACCTTTAAACAGCCTACTATCAGCGAATTTGCCATATTGTTGCCGTCGCCGATGTAGCACATTTTAAGTCCGTCTAGCTTGTTCTTGTACTCCCTTACAGTCATAAGGTCGGCAAGGACCTGACAGGGGTGACAATAATCGGTAAGTCCGTTTATAATAGGTATCGAACCGTATTCGGCAAGGTCTTCCACCTCTTTCTGAGCGAATGTTCTTATCATAATGCCGTCAAGGTATCTTGAAAGGACTCTCGCCGTGTCCTGAACAGGCTCGCCTCTACCTATCTGAAGCTCACTAGAGGACAGGAACAGAGCATATCCGCCAAGCTGATACATTCCCGTTTCAAAGCTGACTCTGGTTCTGGTGGATGCCTTCTCGAAGATCATTCCGAGAGTTTTGCCTTTAAGATGATTGTGGGGTATGCCGTGCTTCTGCTCGTATTTGAGCTGGTCGGCAAGATTTAAAATGTCGGTTATTTCCTCAGTGGTGAGGTCCTGAAGCTTTAACAGGTGTTTCATTATGGTTCCCTTTCTATTTGTTATTTTGATCAAGTGACAGGTTAAAATAATTAAGATCCGTGCGCTGTTCCCAGCCGCTTGACCGCCAGAATGTGTTTCCCAACTCGTTAGATGTAAAGCAGACAAGAGCGCACTTATTTATATTCTCAGCTTTAAGCGCTTCGCAGGCGAGCTGTACAAGACGGGAGGCTATTCCCTGCCCTCTGTATTGCGGGAGGACGCAGGTATGATAAATATATCCCCGACGACCGTCGTGGCCGCACATAATACAGCCGACTATTTTACTGTCATCTGCCGCAACAAAGCTGGTGGACGGATTTCTTTTCAGGTACCTCTCAATCCCCTCTCTGCTGTCGTCAAGACTGCGAAGCCCAATTCCGTCTATGCTGTTCCATAAAAACGACACTTCGTCATAGTCTGAGATGATCAGATTTCTGTATTTTATCATTTTTATCTCACTTTTCAAGTATGTCTTTAAGTATAGAAATTCCTTTGTCTATTTCTTCATAGGTTATTGTAAGAGGCGGCAGGAAGCGCACCTTTTCCTTTGCGGTGAGCAGGAGAAGTCCGTTGTCAAGGGCGGCTTTCACAACGTCTGCCGATGACTTTGTTTTTAACGCTGCGCCAAGCATAAGTCCCATTCCGTCGACTGAAGTTATTTCGGATATTTCAAGCAGCCTTTCACGGAGGTATTTTCCTTTTTCGGCTACTTCATTCTGATTTTTTTCATCGGAGATAAAGTCAAGGACTGCGTTTCCGCCTGCGCAGGCTATGGGATTGCCGCCGAAGGTGGAACCGTGAGTTCCCTTTCCCAGAACGTCTGCACATTTTTCACCTGCAAGGCAGGCACCCATCGGTATGCCACCTGCGATTCCCTTTGCTAAAGTGGAGATATCGGCTTTATGGCCGAAGTTGTCCCCTGCAAGGAATTTTCCCGTTCTGCCGACGCCTGTCTGCACCTCGTCGGCAATTGTCAGAACGTCTTTTTTTGCGCAAAGGTCAAAAATTTCATCTACAAAATCCTGACTCAGCGGCACTACTCCGCCCTCGCCCTGAATATACTCAAACATCACGGCGCAAACGGTATCATCCAGCTTTGCTTTCAAATCGTCTATGTCGTTGGCGTTGACGTATATAAAGCCCTCAACAAAGGGGAAAAAGTAGTTGTGGAAAACGTCCTGTCCCGTTGCGGAAAGGGTGCAGAGCGTTCTGCCGTGAAAGCTGTTCACAAGAGTTATTATATTGTGTCTGCCTTTGCCGTATTTATCAAAGCTGTATTTTCTCGCAAGCTTTATGGCACATTCGTTTGCCTCGGCTCCGCTGTTGCCGAAAAAGACCTTGCTGTAGCCGGTTACGTTGCAGAGCTTTTCGGCAAAATCAGCCTGAACTTTGGTGTAATAATAGTTTGAGGTGTGCTGTATGGCCTTTACCTGCCCGCAGACGGCGTTCACCCAGTTGTCATTGCAAAAGCCGAGGCTGTTAGTGCCTATGCCTGAACCGAAATCTATATACTGTTTTCCGTTTTCATCGGTAGCTGTACGGTTTTCGCCTTTTTCCAGAACAAGGTCGTATCTGCCGTAGGTGGGCATAACGTGCTTGTTGAACTGTTCTATGGTGTTCATTTTATGTCCTTTCCCCTCGTTTCTCAGCTGATTATCATTGTTCCTGCGCCTTCGTTGGTGAGGAGCTCTATCAGGATCGAGTGAGGTATTCTGCCGTCGATTATGTTTGCTTTGGAAACGCCTCGGCGCACTGCCTCAACGCAGCAGTCTATCTTGGGTATCATTCCGCCTGAAACTATTCCCTGACGCTTGAGGTATGGCACTTCGCTCACTCCCACGGTATGAATGAGGGTGCTGTCATCGTCCTTGTTTTCAAGAAGCCCTGCGATATCGGTCATAAGGATAAGGTTTACCGCTTTTATTTCCGCTGCTATCCTTGCCGCGGCGGTATCGGCGTTGATGTTGTAGACCTGTCCGTCGCCGCCTGAGGCAACAGTGGATATTACGGGGATATAACCTTTGTCAAGGACGTCGTTTATCATCTGAGGATCGACTTTTGTTATCTCACCCACAAGACCAAGCTCGGGGTCTTTTTGCTCAGCCTCGATCATATGACCGTCAAGCCCGCAAAGTCCTACCGCTTTGCCCTTGTGCAGGTGCAAGAGATCTACAAGGTCCTTATTCACCTTGCCGCAAAGGACCATCTGGACGATGTCCATTGTTTCCTCGTCGGTGTAGCGCAGACCGTTTACAAATCTGCTTTCCTTGCCTGTTTTTTTCAGCATGGCGTTTATCTCGGGTCCGCCGCCGTGGACAAGGACTATCCTTATTCCGACAAGTGACAAAAGAACGATATCGGACATTACCGCCTGCTTTAAGGCGTCGTTTGTCATAGCGTTGCCGCCGTATTTTACAACTACGGTCTTGCCCGAATACTGCTGTATATAAGGCAACGCGTCGTTTAATATCTGCGCTCTGTCAAGCTTCATCTTTGTTCTCCTCTCAGCTTCTGTATTCGGCGTTTATCTTTACATAATCATATGTAAGGTCGCAGCCCCATGCGGTCGCCTCGCAGCTTCCTTCCGCAAGGTCGACTTCTATGGTTATTTCGTCTTCTGACAGTATTTTAAAGGCTGTATCTTCGGAAAAGTCCGTTCCCGAACCGTTTTCACATACACGGATACTTCCCGCGCGAGAGACAAGATCCACCGATACTTTTGAGATATCAAAATCAGCGTCGGCGTAGCCTATGGCGCACAAAATGCGCCCCCAGTTGGCGTCGGCGGCAAATATCGCCGCTTTGAGAAGTGAGCTGTTTATTACAGATTTTGCTACGGTTTTCGCTGTTTTATCATCGTGAGCGTTTTTCACCTTACATTCCATAAGCCTTGTTGCGCCCTCGCCGTCACGGGCGGTCTCACGGGCAAGGTTCATCATCACAGCATAAAGTGCGTCCTTAAACTGTGAGTAAAGCTCGTTTTCAGAGGTTATTTCGGTATTTCCTGCAAGGCCTGATGAAAGGAGCGTTACCATATCGTTGGTGGAGGTGTCGCCGTCTACGCTGACCATATTGTAGGTGACGTTCGTCACTTCTCTCAGCGCTTTTTCAAGCATATCGGCGTTTATTGAAACATCTGTTGTTATAAAAGCGAGCATGGTAGCCATATTGGGATTTATCATTCCGCTACCCTTGCTCATTCCGCCTAAATGACAGGTTTTTTCGTCAAGCTGAAATTCTACCGCAAACTGCTTTTGCCTTGTGTCTGTGGTCATTATGGCGGTGCAGGCGTCGTCGTTCCCCTTGTCGGAAAGGGACTGGACAAGAATGGGTATATAGCGTTCAAAAGGCTCTATGGACAGCTTTTGTCCGATAACGCCTGTTGACGCTACGATAACGTCTTCTGCGGGAATGTTCAGTGCTTTTGCGGTAAGCATACAAGCCTGCTGAGCTATCTCAATGCCGTTGGAATTGCAGGTGTTGGCATTGCCTGAGTTCACTATGACAGCCTGTGCGGTGTGGTCTGTTAAATACTGTTTTGTCACCGTTATTGGTGCGCCCTGTACCTTATTCTGAGTGTAAAGGGCGGCGGCAGTGCATTTTACGTCGCAGTAAATAAGCGCCATATCGTTTTTGGTGGAGTTCGGTTTTATGTGAGCGTTTGTGCCTGCGGCTGAAAAGCCTTTTGCGGCGCAAATTCCGCCGTCTATATATTTAAAATCCTTATACTGTACCATTTTGTTTCCTTTCTTTACAGCAAGCCTGTGGTCTCGTCTATGCCCAGCATTATGTTAAGACACTGAACGGCGGCTCCGCTGGCACCCTTGCCCAGATTGTCAAGACGGGAGGTGAGGACTATCCTGTCCTCGTTGCCACAGACGAAGATCTCCATTATGTTTTTACCGCTGAGAGCGTTTGCCGCAAGAAATCCGTCAGGGAGAAGGTCTTCTCCCATAAGGGCGGCGACCTTCATCATAGGCTGACCCGAATAATGGGCTTTGTACATTTCCAAAATGTCGGCGGGTGTATAGCGCTTTTTCATCAGGCGTGAATAAAGAGGGACGGTAACGGTCATTCCGCTGTAAAAATCACAGATGAGAGGCACGAACACAGGCTTTTCCGCAAGTCCGCTTATCTGCTGCATTTCTGGCAGGTGCTTGTGTTGTTGAGTGAGGGCGTACTGACGGGGACTGTTGTATTCATTTGGTTTGTCCTCTCCCTCGTAAACCGCTATCGCTTTCTTTCCTGCTCCACTATACCCTGAAACCGCATAGCAGGTCACGGGATAATCGGGAGCGATAAAGCCGTTCGCCACGAGAGGATAAACAAGAGCCGCAAATCCGCCTGCATAGCAACCCGGAACTGCTACGCGCCTGGAATTTTTTATCTTCTCACGGTGAGTGGGTGAAAGCTCGGGAAAGCCGTATGCCCAATCGGGATTTGTTCTGTGGGCGGTGGAAGCGTCGATTATTCTGACATTCGGGTTTGTCGCAAGGGATACAGCCTCTTTTGCCGCTGCGTCGGGAAGGCACAAAAATGTGAAATCGGACGCATTTATCAGCTTGGCACGTTCCGAAGGGTCTTTGCGCTTTTCCTCGTCTATTTCAAGTATTTCAATGTCTGTGCGGTTTTGAAAACGTTCGTAAATTTTCAGTCCCGTTGTTCCCTCTTTGCCGTCGATGAATATTTTTGTCATTTCATTTTCTCCGTTATTTTTGTTGTAACAATTTTTCCACTTCTTTAACAGTCGGTGGGTAAAGAGCTATGGGAAATTTAGTGCATGCAAGTCCTGCCACTGCACTGGCGTATCTTACTGTGTCTTCGTCACTCATTTTGTTATAAAGAGCATATATCGTTCCCGCCTTGAAGCTGTCTCCTGCACCGAGAGTAGAGATAACACCAAGAGAATAAGGCTTGAAGTATTTTGGCTTTTGACCTTTTCTGCCATATATAAGCTCTTTTTCTCCTCTTGTAAAAATCACAAGTCCGTCAGTATTGTCGGTGTATGATCTGAAAAGCTCCTCAAGGTCGGTGTTACCATAACAGGTTTTCAGGAATTGGTGGGAAACGGCGTTTATTGCGCAGTGACGGTTCATAACGCTGTTATAAGTACAATCTATCGTGGCGTAAAGTTTGCTGTATTTTAGGCAAAGCTCTGCGGATATTTCCGGGTAAAAGAATGGGTCTATCCCCGCACATTCGCAATCTCTTATTGACGCTTCATTTGGCGGCTCATAGAAAGGTTTTCCGCTGCCGAACAGTTTTTCCCATTCTCCAAAACAGGTTCGGGTGTTCTTGTCTATGATTATATAGTCGGTAACGCCGTCAAAAGGCTTCGTTACAAGCTCTGAGATGTCGGCGTTTTTGCTGCCAAAATAATTCAATATGATATCTTTATTAAGTGAGCCGAGGTGAGTTCCGCCTAGCTTTACGTTCAGCCCCAGCGATAAGCAAACTGCAGCGGCTGTTCCCGTCTCTCCGCCTACCAGATGATATTTCTCCTTAATCTCCGCTTGACCGTCAGGAGTGGGAAAGCTGCCCTTCAGCAAAAAGCTTTGTGTGGAAATTATCATTCCGTACATATAGACAAAGTTATTCATCAAGCGCTCCTCTGACATCTTCTATCTGCTTCTTCACGCTTTCGGGGGAGGGTCCGCCGTAGGAAATGCGGCTGTTCACGCAGGTGTCAAGGTTTATGGCGTCGTACACGTCAGTGTCGAAAAGCTCGCTGCGGGAGCGATAATCCTCTATGGGAAGGTGCTCAAGGTCGGTCTTTTTCTCTATACAAATGGCGACAAGTCCGCCTGTTATCTTATATGCGTCGCGGAAAGCCATTCCCTTTTTAACAAGGTAATCGGCACAGTCGGTGGCGTTTATGAAACCTTTTGCGGCGGCGTTCCTCATATTGTCCCTATAAACGGTCATAGTGCGAAGCATAGGTATAAAGGTGGAAAGGCACAGCTTCACGTTGTCTATGGCGTCGAAAATCGCCTCCTTATCCTCCTGCATATCCTTGTTGTAAGCAAGGGGAAGCCCTTTCATCATTGTGAGGAGGGTCATATTGTCGCCGATAACACGTCCACACTTTCCTCTTACAAGCTCTGCTATGTCGGGATTTTTCTTTTGGGGCATTATGCTGGAGCCCGTCGCAAAGGCGTCGTCAAGCTCGATACACTTAAATTCCCAGCTGCACCACAAAATTATCTCCTCGGAAAAACGGGAAAGGTGGGTCATTATTATGGAGATAGCGCTTGCAAGCTCTATGCAGAAATCACGGTCTGATACGCCGTCAAGGGAATTTGCAGTAGGACAGTCAAAGCCTAAAAGCTGTGACGTGATCTGTCGGTCTATGGGATAGGTGGTTCCCGCCAAGGCTCCGCTGCCCAAGGGGCATTGGTTCATACGGCGGACGGCGTCGTTCAGGCGGCTTATGTCGCGCAAAAACATCTGAGCGTATGCCATAAGATGATGTCCGAAGGTTATTGGCTGAGCCCGCTGGAGATGAGTATAGCCGGGCATTATCGTATCGGTATTCTGCTCCGCAGTGTCGCAGAGGACGGTTATAAGCTGTTTCAGCAAAGCCTTTATTTCTTCCATTTCGTCACGGAGATAAAGACGAATGTCAAGAGCTACCTGATCGTTGCGGGAGCGAGCAGTATGCAGGCGCTTTCCCGTTTCGCCGATGCGCTGTGTGAGGACAGCCTCTATGAACATGTGAATGTCCTCGGCGGTAGGGTCTATCTTCAGCGCTCCGCTTTCCAGGTCGACAAGGATATTTTGAAGCTCTGCGATTATCTTTTGGCTGTCCTCGGCGGAAATTATCCCCGCTTTGCCCAGCATTTCAGCGTGAGCGATACTGCCCTTTATATCCTGCTTATACATTCTGCTGTCAAAGGAAACGGAAGAATTAAAAGCGTTTACGCCGCTGTCCACTTCCTTGGAAAATCTTCCCGCCCACATTTTTTCTGACATAGCTGTGTTCCTTTCATTATAAAAGGTAGATAATTTTCAAAAAAGTTTAAGCGGAGAAGCCTCCGCTTAAAGCATTATTTTTTGTTTCTCTCAGCGTCAAGCAGCGCTTTTACCTTGATAGGCAGACCGAACAGGTTGATAAAGCCTTCGCTGTCCTTGTGGTCGTATACGTCGTCCTCGCCGAAGGAAGCGAAATCCTCGCTGTAAAGAGTGTAGGGAGAAGTTACGCCTGCGTTGATTATGTTGCCCTTATAGAGCTTAAGTCTTACTTCGCCCGTGCAGGTCTCCTGAGTTTTGTCAACAAATGCGTCCATAGCCTCTCTGAGTGGAGTGTACCACTGACCGTTGTATACAATATCGGCGTACTTCTGTGCAAGTCCCGCTTTGTAGTGCTGAGTTTCCTTGTCGAGGCAGATGGTTTCAAGAACTTCGTGAGCGTGGTAAAGGATAGTGCCGCCGGGAGTTTCATATACGCCTCTTGACTTCATTCCCACAAGACGGTTTTCAACTATGTCGAAAAGTCCTATGCCGTTTTCGCCGCCCAACTTGTTCAGCTTTTTGATAAGAGTTACGCCGTCTGTTTTTTCTCCGTCAAGAGCAACGGGTATTCCCTTTTCAAAGGAAATGGTGATGTAGGTAGGCTTGTCGGGTGCGGCCTCTGGAGATACGCCAAGCTCAAGAAATCCCGGCTTGTTGTACTGAGGCTCGTTGGCGGGATCCTCAAGGTCAAGTCCCTCATGAGAAAGGTGCCAAAGGTTCATATCCTTGGAATAGTTGGTTTCTCTTGTTATTTTAATAGGTACGTTGTGAGCTTCGGCATAATCTATTTCTTGATCTCTGGAACGAAGGTCCCATATCCTCCAAGGGGCAATCACCTTTATATCGGGGGCAAGCGCCTTTATTGTAAGCTCAAAACGAACCTGGTCGTTGCCCTTGCCTGTACATCCGTGGCAGATAGCGTCGGCATTCTCTTTTCTCGCGATCTCGACTAATCTCTTGGCGATAGGAGGTCTTGCAAAGGAAGTTCCCAGAAGATAACCCTCGTATTTTGCGCCAGCTTTCAGCGTGGGGAAAATAAAATCGTTCACAAATTCTTCCTGTATGTCCTCTATATACAGCTTGGAGGCGCCTGTTTTCTTTGCTCTTTCCTCCAGTCCGTCAAGCTCGGCGTCCTGCCCTACGTTTCCTGCTACGCAGATAACTTCGCAGCCGGGATAATTCTCGTGCAGCCAAGGAATGATTATTGAGGTGTCAAGTCCACCTGAATATGCAAGCACGATCTTTTTTATTTCTTTTTCCATAATTAAACTCCTGTTTAAAAAATTTTCTCTATACATTATACAGCATTTAACGCGATTGTCAAGGGGTTTAATTCAGTTTATTGTATATTATGCAGTATATTTTGAATATTTTATGAATATTTTGCATATTCTGAATTTTTTTATTTTTTATTGACTGTTGGAGCGTTCACTGATATAATAATAAATGAACGAAATTTGTCGTTTGAAAGGATAATGTGTTATGAATCTCCATGACAAGCTGGAAATACTGCTTCACAGAAAAGGGTACAAGAAAACTGAATTTGCTGAAAAAATGGGCATTACATACCGTGCCTTTGCAAACTATCTTTCAGGGGCGAGAACGCCAAGGCGGGCGATACTCAGCAGAATGGCGGAAGAGCTTGAGGTGACGTCTGAGTTTTTGCTGGACGACAGAAAAAATCTTGTGCTGAACAGCGAGGAACGGTTTTTGTACGGTGCGGCGGAGGAAAGCAGTGAGATTGACAAGGCAATGGACTTGCTGACGCAGGCAAGAGAATTGCTCAGTGGGAATGGGCTTACCGCCGAGGATAAGCAAGGGCTGTTTTCCTGCTTTACGGAGATTTATTTTGATGCGGTGAACAAAGGGAAATAACACAAAAATATAAAATGAAAATCGAATTAGAAGAGCTTACGCATGATAATCTGGCAGAGGTCAGTAAAATTGATCGCAGCGATGTCAGCGAAGATTTTGTGGATAATGCCGATACAATAATGGAAATCACTGACTATGGGATTTTGCATAACTGTATCGGTCATACTTTTGCAATAAAATATTCGGGAAAGTATATAGGTTTGATTTTATTGGGAGAAGCCATCCCTTGGGAAACAGACCCGCCCGAAATGAAAAAAGAACCGTTTTATCGCCTGATTGGGTTTGTTATAGATAAAAATTACCGTAACAAAGGAATAGGAAGTAAAGCTTTGGAAATGTCGATAGACAAGGTTTACAATGATTTCGGCATAAAACCGATAGCATTGGGTTGTCACAAGGACAATGTACAGGCGGCAGAATTTTATTTGAAACACAAATTTAGGAAAACAGATTATTCAGAGGGAAATGATATTTATTATTTAAGGTATCCGGAAAATTAGTTCTGTATTTCACATCAGCATATAAAAATACCGTTCCCATCTTGCTCTGAACCATATGACTGATATAGGCCTCGTTGTGGAGAATTGTTTTTATGATAACATCGTTGCAATACGGAGTTTCACTTCGAGGATTTTCTCTTCCCTCTGCCATTATAGTAAAATATTCTCGGTGCAGGAACGCCCTCAGCGTTAAGCTGCACCGCAATTTTTCGGAAATCGTTTCCTTGCAGGCGCATATCGAAAATGTGTTTTACTACGGGAGATGTTATCGTGTCGTTCTCCAAAGCGTACTTGTAAGCCGCACTCTTTTTGTAGCCAAGAGATGCATAGCAGCCAACATACTTGCCACTTTTGAAAGTGAATTGTTTGGCTGCCTTAATTATTTTGTTGCTTGTATACCGTGCGTAAAGGTCGTTCATCACATTTTTCATTATGACAAGCATTTCGTTGCTTTTCTGCTGAGTGTCCACTCCGTCATTAAGAGCTATAAACCGACAGCCAAGTGACGTAAAAACAAAATCCATATATCTGCCATTTTCAATATAATCCCTGCTGATTCTTAACATATCCTTGACGAGGACATGCGACATTTTGGGGAGATGATTTCATAAACTGCTGTTAATACGGTAATTAAAATGTATGCGGTACGAATAGTTCCTTTTATAATTACATTTATAATCTCTGCTTTTTACATAAAAAATTAAAATTATTTCAAAAGTTTTATAAAAAACAGTCTTTGAAATAATTATTCAAGCGCTGCGGCTCGGGGATTGACAGCAAACATCGCCTTTGTCCAACATTTATTGATTTTTTTGGATAAATACCTGTTTGTAAAATCAGGAACCTGAACGTGATTTTCAAACTTCATTTGCTGTGGAAATTTCCAGACTCCTTAATGCAGAAATACTGCCTTAATCAATTTTGTAGAAGGTAATATATTTAATAAAATTGGAGAACAGCTTACAGGAGTTTCATTAAATACAAATAAAATTGCAAAAGCTTTACTTGTTGAAAAAGACAAATTTAGGAATACTATTCCTCCAAATTATATTTTTTGGACTTCAGACGATGAAAAAATATTTATTATATTAGGAAATTAAATAATATAGAAGCAGGTCAAAACAAAAAGCATTCTGAAGATTTAAAATAAAAAGAAACGATAAGTTGTTGACTATTGCAGCATAGCAGGTTTTAAGAAATCCGGATTTCAGGAACGTAAGAAACTGATTAAAGCAGGAGAGGTGGAGTACTGATTACCAATTAACTGCCGCTTTTTGATCGTAATGTATCCAAGGTTTGTAATTACATAGAATTTGTGTTCCAAAGATGCGGTGCTAAGTATATTGATATAAATGAAAACTACCAATATTTTTATGAGTGTTACCGCCGTAGAAAAAGAGCAGCCGTGCAGGGTGACACGACTACTGGAAAAATTATTATTTTAATCAACATATGTCAGCTAACCATTGAACAGAAATCAACTAACTGAAATAGAACAAATGTCAAACAGAAAAAAACGAGTAAAATGCAATTTGCTAATCACTCATCTTTTCTTTTATAATTTTAATAAAACATTATGGTAGAGATTCAAGTCATTGATAAGGTTGCTTAATGAATCGTAATAATCTTTAAATCAGAAACCGCCTCAAAAGCGCATTTCTTTCCAATTCATAAATAAGCGGAAATGCTTCGGGACCGAATAAAAGCGCTGACGCTGTGGGTAAGAGAATTATCACCGAGCATAAAACAATTACTGTCTTTTGCTCTTTTACCGTAATTCCGATAAAAGCTATGAGCAAAGCGGTAAACAGCGCAGAAGCAAGCCGAAGCAAATACATCAGCACGAAATAAAAGCCTATGGATATATTTGCGTTAAGTCCCCTGAAATATGTTAGGCTTTGGAGGGCGGCAGAAAGATCTGAAGATCTGTTGTGAGAAAGCAAAACAACCATCTCAGGAAGAGCTGTGCAAAGAAAAATTGCCGCTGCTGACAATATGCAGATATAAGTTCTTATTATTAGCAGTTTCCCTTTTCCGTCCGCTGTGCAGGAAATAAGACGGCGCTCCTCGACGCTAAACCCCGAAAACAGCGTACATATCACAAGCACTAATGCCAGCTGCGTGTACAGACTGCTTTTTATGTCATCTTTGCTGTTGTCAAAATTCATATATTTATCGATTTTTTTATAATAAACGAAGTTCGCCGACGGTTCTTCCTCCGAAATATACCTATACTGCTCCGACAAAAGCCTGAGAGCAGGGCGCTTCGCAAGCTCACTTTGAATTATAGTTGCCGCAGTCACATAAGAGCCCGATGTTATCTTACCGTTCTGATAGCTTTCATTAAGCTCAGACATCTTGTTCTGCAAATCGGAAAAATGTTTTTCCTCTTCTTTTATGAAATCGGCAGTTTCAGACAAGGTCATTTGTTCAATATCGTTCAGATATAATTCGTAGTAACCGTCAACAGCTTCATAATGAACATCATCATTTACAACGTCGTAAACAGTCACGCAAAGCAGAAGTATAAGCACAGCCAAGCCGCCCTTTGTGATAAAAACCCTGTACACTTCCCTGTAAAACAAATTTGCAGACGGTATGCGGGATGAGCGTATGTTTAAGGAAATGCCCTGAAAGTCCATATATGAGCCTGCAAAGGAAAACACAAAAGCGGCGCAGAACAGTAAGGCAAAAATCAGCAGAAAAGTTACCGACACTGTAAAGGTATCCACAGGCTCCTGAAAAAGGTTTACGGTGGTAAACGTCATTCCTGTTTCAGAAAAATGCAGTGCGGCGGAAATATTGAAATACTTGAACACGCCAAGGGAGCTTAAACCGTCAAGCCTTTCATATGCGGCAAATTGCAGGACTGTAAATATAACGCCTGCGGCGCCACCTATGATATATTTTTTTAACGTGAAAACAAACGCAAACAGCATTGCGCAGACAAATGCCGCAATGCAGCCTAATGCTGAGGCTATGACAATATATTCCGCCGTCGAGAGTGCATAAGGGCAGTTGATAAATCCGCTTAAAGACTGTATCGGCAGGAAAATAGCAGAGATGTCATACCTGGCAGCGGTAATTATCAGCTTTACTGCCAATAAAAGTATACTGTTTGCTGCGCACCACACAAAAACAGCGCCTGTCTTGCTCAGAGCAAGAAAAGTCCTTCCGTTTTTTGTCGCATTTTCGATACGCAGCGAGCCTGTTCTGCGCTCGTCCATGACCATAACGAAAGCACCGAAAACTGCAGCTGTGAGAATGAGAAGCTTGTCGGCGGAAAAGGAGAGCAGAAAATTCAGTCCCGCCGTGTCAGCAAAGCGGGGTGTCAAACCGTTTAACACCTTATAGGCAGCGGCAGTGTCAGATATATTCTTTTGCTCAAAGGAATTTTTGCCGCCGAACACCGAAAGCTCACTCATTTTTTCCGCCTGCGCCAGAATGTCCGATATATGCTGCGAATAATGGCAGGTATCTGTATTTTGCTCGTACGTGTCACTAAAAAGAGAATATTCAGTGAAAAAGCTGTCAGTGTATATTGTCTCTGCGCCGTTTTCGTATTGGAGGATATACTGAGCGTTTTTCTCATCATCAGAAGAGATCATTCCCAACTCGAAGCTGTAAAAGGCGTTATATTTATCTGCATTTTCCTTTAAATAATTTTCCCTTTCCTCTTCGGGAAGAGATAAAACATCATTGCACAATTTTGCGTAGGCTTCATACGGATAATATCTGTCCCATTCCTGCCGCAGGTCAAAAAATAACGCCGCAGACAGGATAACCAACAAAAATATCAGCGGGGCTTTTCCTTTAAACAGCTTTCGTATCTCATAAAAAAACAGTTTCATCATTCATCACCAAAATACCGCATATAAAGGCTCTCAAGCTCAGTCCCCGCAAGGAGCTCATCGGCGGCTCCCTGCTGAACTATCCTGCCGTCCTTCAGAAAAACTATCCTGTCTGCCAGCTTTTCTATATCCGATACTATATGAGTGGAAAGCAGAATTATTTTATCCTCCGAAATTTCCTTTATCAGATTTTTGATTATCACACGCTGCTTAGGATCAACTCCTGCGGTGGGTTCATCAAGTATAAGTATCTCGGGAGCGCCCAGAAGAGCCTGAGCCAACAGTATGCGCTGTTTCATACCGCCGGAATATCCGCTTATCCTCCTGTGAGCAATATCCGTAAGCTCAAGACGCTGAAGCAACTCCGATATCTGCACTCTTGCGGCTTTGGAGCCGATCCCCTTCAATGCGGCCATATAAGAAAGAAACTGTGCTCCTGTAAAATCTCTGAAAACATTTTGCTGCTGAGGCATATATCCTATTACGGAACGATAGGATCTTCCAAGCTGCGGCACAGGCGTTTCATTGTATAAAACGACGCTTTCTCCGTCAGGCTTAAGTATCCCCGCAATAATGTTCATCAAGGTGGATTTTCCCGCTCCGTTAGGTCCCAGAAAGCCCCATATGCCCACTGAGAACTCACAGCTTATATTGTCCAGAGCAAGCTTTGATCTGTAATGCTTGCTGACGTTTTTCAGCTGAAGATTATTCATCTTTTTCTCCAATATACTCTTCAAGCTGATGGTTTATCTCATCCAGCAGCTTTTCTGTTTCCACATTTTCCATCGCTTCGTCTATGGCGGCTTTCATTTCGTCAAAGGTAACGATGCCGTCTTTCATAGAGGTTATTTTTCCTACTGCCTCATCTGCTGCCGCTATTATATCCTCATACCCTGTGGTATCAAACTCAAAATCTGCAAGCGGATCGGGCTTCAGCTTGTTATGAAAATCAAAATATAATTCGGTTTTATTTTCATATTCAAAAAATCTCGGGGTACATATAAATGCGTTGCCGTACACACAATCCATTATCATATTTGAATTTTCGTTGTCCACCTTGCCGTTTTCTAAAGTGTAATCTTCTCCTTCCTCACCTAAAAGCAAAAGGTCTGTAACTGTTTGGTCAGTAAAAGCAGTGGTCAGAAAATCCAGCGCATAATCCTTATTTTCCGTTTTTGCATTGACAGCGGTATACCGTTTTACGTCAAGCTGGTACCAATGCCCATTATCAGCCGGAATCACGATAAGGTCATTTTCATCAATGGGCCTGTCGCCTGAATACATATTACCTAAGCCGGGTATCATCGGAATATTTGTTTCGGCGGTATAATAAACAAGAAAATCGTCTATATTAGAACCCCTATTATCTCTGTAATAGCCTTTTGCGAGATAATCATAGATAGACTTAATTATCGCCATATATTCATGATTATCCGAAAGCAGCTGAGCAGTATTTGTATTGCGGTTTATGCCTACTGCTCTGCTTATGCTGTAAAAACTGCTGATATCAAATACATTAGAACCAGCCAAGGGATAAAAGTATTCGCCTTCGCCCTCCTTGACCGTTTTCAGCATTTCCTCCATATCACTTAACTGACAGTTAAAGTCCTCCTCGGTAAAGCCGTATTTTTCCATGAGTCTTCTGTTGACCAGATAACAGCGGGGCGTTATATATCCGCCGCAATATCCGGAAGCACCGTAAATTCGGCCGTTTCTTGCTGCGGTTTGCCATCTGTCAGGAGGTAGTGAGGCGTAAAGCGATTTCCCTGCTTCGGAATTCAGATAACCTGTCAGATCAAGCAAATTTCCATTTTCTATGAAATAGTCATAATTGCTTTGGACATCACCTGTATAAAATATATCCGGACTTTGATCCGTCTGCAAAAGCCCGTTCAATTTTTCAGCGTAATCGGTATGAAAACCGAAATCTTCGATCTCTATCGGCAGAAATCTAATCTTATAAGGCTTGCCCTGCTGCTTAAGATAGTTGTTTATGCTGAGCAAAGCGCTGTCAGAGATCATATATGCAGATGGTACTGCATATACAAGCTCAGCACGGTCATCGGGAACATTTGTTTCTTCCGTACCTCCTGATTTACACGCGGAGAGCGATAAAGCGATGCATAAGGTAACGATCAAAAAAATACGCCGCATACGAATACCTCCTCAGGCACTCAGTCTTTAAGCAAAACAGCTGTTAACTCGCAGTTTTCTTTTTTGAAATAATCATCTTCCCGACAGTAAGCCGTTACTGCTATTCCCTCATCGCTCAGCAGTCCAGTTGCATTTCCGTAGCACCAGCCGTCCTTGAACTTAAATGGTCTGAAATTTACTGAATCAGTGCGGCTCGGTATAACAGATGTTCTTTCATCTGTCAGAGCATGGGAGAAGGATATATTCTCCTCATCACAGGTATAGAACAGACGGTCGTCGGTAACATAGTACATCTCATTGCAGGGATGCTCGTGAAGCTTTTTTGTTTCACCCGTAAGCAGGTCGTATTTATAAAATCCGTTTTCATCGCTGTAAAAATATGTATTTGCAACAATGCGAGAGCTGAAACTGATTCCGGGCAGAGACACCGGTGATATTGCTCCATCCGACAGATTCATACAAAGAAACTTTTCGATGACCTTCGCATTTTCTATTGCCTCAAAATATTCGTCCGTTGACTGGAAATCGCTCAATTCTATATTTTCTTCACGGTATGTGGCATTAAAATAGACTTTTTCGGCAGTCGCACCCAAAGTGGTCACAAATGCCCCATAGCCTGAAGCAATTATTCCCAGGTCGGTGATCTCACCTGTTTTCAGCGAAAGCCTAATAAAGTGATACTCGGCAAAGGCGCTTCCTATGCCGTTTATCATATCACTTACGTATACGGGAAAATAAGCACAGTCCTGATAAACAAACATTGAGCTGTCTCTGGGAACACGGGACAATCCGAATATCATTCCCTCCACGGAGGCAAATTTTCTTTCATTGCTGCCGTCAATGTTAGATGCAACGATGTCAATGGTAGGACGTCTTGTAGTGCTGTCTATCTGTTTGTCTTCCCCGGTTATAAAGCCGTAAAAGGTCCCGTCATAAACAAGTGACGCCTGATAATTTTTCACAGCGGCACAGTTTTCCCTGCCGGTATGTCCGCAGCCGGGTCGGGAACACATTGGTATCACAGCCTTGGCGTCATAGTCCACTAAGCACATCAAATTATAATCATAGCTGTTGTCGTCATACGAGCCGCAGGGGTAGCTTAAAGCAAAGCCGCTGTCAAAAAATGAAATATCATAGACAGGCACAGGATACGGCTTATCATATGTCTGATCGTTTCCTTCCACGCTGCATGACGTGAAAATTACTGCCACAAACAAAAGCAGAAAAGCTAAAGCCATATTTTTTATTTTCTTTTTCATCATAAATATCAAAAGATCTTTCAGGTAAAAATTTTAATTACTAAAGAGCCGAAATATATAATAAAAAAATCGGCTGTACTGTTTTAATCAGCGATCAAATAAGATCACCTCTTTAAATACATTATAGTCGATTTTCATAAAAAAGTCAATAAATATCCCCAAGTGACAGCTATTCATTCCTAAGAGGTATATTTTCCTGATGTAGTGGGTGTTTTAGCCACACCTTTGAAATAAAAAGCAGGCTCTCTTCTCTGAACCTTGTCATACCGCTGTATTTCCCGCCGGAAGTTTGACGCTTTCTATGATGAAGCTATGTATACAGAACATCTGTTGTCATTGAGGTGGAGATATCATTTTACTGTAAGAATAAAGGTCGATTTTAGGGCAAAAAGTCTCTGTAAGCGACAAAAACAAATACCCGTTTCTGATACGGCTGATATGTTTCAGCCGTCGGAAACGGGCGTTTAGTTTTAATTTGGATTTCCGATTACTCCGCACTGCTTATATTTTTATCATGTTTTATGCGGTGTTGTCATTGAAATAATTTTTGATACCTGCAAAATCGTTTACTCCTTTTATTAAATCTACTCCATCATTGACGGCAATGAACCTTACATCGTATTGTGGGAAAATGATTTCCATAAAGCAGGCTTGTCTTTAAATAATCCCCTGTTAAGCCTTTACCGACCTCTTTCATAATAACGGTTAAAACACGCTCGTTTTCAACGTCGTTCATTATTACCTTATAGGAAGGACGCTCAGTGCTTGCTCCCAAATATCCATCGTCAAAATGAAATTTGCAGTTTAAAAACCTATGTTCGTCAGAATATTTCTGAAGGATGAGCTTTTAAGACGAGACTTGTCAAAGTGGTTTTCTGCATAAAAAAGGTTTTTCAGTCATTTTAGCTGTTAATAACGCTTGACAAACAAAAAGATTTATGGTAAGTTATTAGTTAGTTTTTGCTAACTAATAACTTTTTTGCTGCTTTTGCAAGCGGTTTTCTTTAGAACTTATAGTTAGTTTTACTAACTTATAGGCAATTTCAAATGAATTAACAGATGTATGATTAGAGATAAAAACTACATGGACGCCTTTGAAAAGACACTGTGGTTCTAGAAATAGGTCAGGTGAAATGAACTGGATGAAGGATCGTACCGCATAATTGAGGACAATGGATAACATATGTGGTAATTGCCTATGGATGGGCAGGATCAGCAAACACAAAAAACAGAGGTAAATTATGAGGTAAACAAAATGAAATTGAAAGCATAACAAATAAAACAAAACTGACCTCCGCTTTGATCAGCGGAATGTTGGGCTGCGCTTTTATGTGCAGCGGCGATTGGCTTATGATGTACGGCGACACTGCTCATTACGGCGACGTAATTTGGCTGACGGAGAGCGCGGCGCAAATTCCCGCTTGGAGAAATTTGCTGTCAACACGTGTGGTATATCCCGCCATTATTTTGTATGAGATAGGTCTGTTTAATATCGAAAAATATATAAATCGGGAAAAGCAAACGAAAATCTACCACTATCTGACTGTCTTTGGAATGACTCCGTGGTTGTGCATACATATCTATGTCACTGCAATTTTATATGTATTCGGAATGATGAGACAAAACGGTTAAGAAGGAGCTCTTGCTGTTGCAGAGGCCTTGCACGATCAATTTGTATCTGTATTTTTTATCGGCGAAGTAATTATGATCTTACCGTTTTTGTATTGGTTTTATTTGCATATATCAGGAAAACGATATTCCCGAAATGGATGGCTTTTACCAATGTTATCGTAATCTAAAGAAAATATCCACGGATTTTCACATTCGGAATGATCGGCGGTAATCCTGAATATCCCTAAAATTCCACCGACAAACAACACTGGCAGCCGGTTGGATAAACCTCGGAAATCTCTGAATGTTGGAGGACTGTTGATAATGCTGAAAAGAAAAGAAAAGAAAAGAAAGGATAATACAATAAAATTTTATGAATTGGTTGATTTATGTAAACCGAAAATTATTCTGTTGCCGAGGATCTGCTGTCACCGGAAGGCGAACTTTGAGGAGGTCATTACTTTTCTGACAAAGAACTCCCGTATAGTGTGGTTTCATATGATAGTTTTGATGAAACGGAAAAGGCGGTCTTTTCGAATATGGCAACCTCTGAGAAATAGGAGCGTAACTTACCGGCTGTTTTCCGTAGTTAAATATACTACACTTCTTCACGCTTACAACTGCTAAAAGGCAAAGACCGCTTTCAAACGCTGCGGTCCTTGCCTTTTTATTATATCACATTACTTATCATCTGCTGTCGTGAAAGTAACTTTGATCGTCGTGCCCTTTCCCTCTGCGCTTTGCAGGTCAATTTTCGCATTATGCAGGCTTGCTGCGTGCTTGACTATCGACAGTCCCAGTCCTGTGCCGCCAAGCTCTTTGGAACGGCTTTTATCCACACGGTAGAACCGTTCGAAAATGCGCTCCTGATGTTCGGGCGGAATACCGATCCCCGTATCTGCTACCGAAAGGCAAATGCCGCCGTCAGTTCGCCGCACAGACACCTTTACCTCTCCGCCCTGTCGGTTATACTTTATAGCATTGTCCGTGAGATTGTAAACAACGCTCTCAAGAAGCTGCGGTATACCGTTCACTATGGCGCTTTCTCCGTCAACGCTCAGGGAAACGCCTGCGCTTTCAGCCTCACTGATAAGCGAGCTTACGGTTTCCGCTGTAAGCTTATAGAGATCGACGCGCTCCTGTTTCATATCGTCTGCGCCTTCATCCAGATGAGAAAGGCGGATAATGTCCTCTACCAGCCATATCATTCGCCGAGCTTCTCCGCGGATCTGAGAGTAAAATCCCAAACGGTCCTCTTCTTTTACAATGCCGTTTTCCAGCAGCTCCGCAGAACCCGCTATGATTTGCAGCGGGGTTTTCAGCTCATGCGAAACGTTTGCGGTGAACTCCCGGCGCATTTGTTCTGCCTGCTCTTTTTCCGTAACATCGAGTATCAGAAGAACAGCGCCTGTAACTTTTTCATCCTCCGATACAGGGCTTATATTAAGCTGATATTTTTTGCCTTTCAGCTCAAGCGTTCTCTCCGCGTGGACTCCCTTTTCTGCTTCTGAAAAAAGGGCGGATATTTCTGCGCTGCGATTGACAGACAGCATATGCTGCCCGACGCAGCTATGAGAAGCGTCAAAAAGCCTTTCCGCCGCACGGTTTATGCTGAGTATCACACCTTTTGTATTAAGGACAACTATCCCCTCAGACATATTTTCCGTGACAGCTTCAAATTCCTCCTGCCTTTTTCTCAGTTCATCAGCCTGATTTTTGATCTGCCGCTGTTGAACGTCAATTCGTTTGAGAAGCGGCGACAATTCGTCATATCCCTCGTTTGACAGAGGGTCGTCAAGATCAAGGCTGTTAAGCGGCTTTACTATTTGCTTGGACAGCCGTGAAGCTAAAAACATAGACAGCGCAATAGCGATCAGGATTATCACCGCAAGAGGCTGAGACATTCCAAGAAGCAGGGTCAGCAGTGTGTTTTGCTTGACGGACATTCTCAGCACTGAGCCGTCAGGCAGACGCTTTGCACAGTACAAAGCGCGCTCCATAAGTGTGACGGAATATCTTGAGCTTTCTCCGACGCCGTTTTCAAGCGCTTCCTTTATCTCCTCACGCTCAAAATGGTTTTCCATTTCGTCAGAATCGGAGTGGCTGTCAAAAATCACGCTGCCGTCAGGCGCTATGAGAGTCATACGGTATTGGGACGTGTCAAGACCGTCAAAATAGGCAGTGCCCTCTGCGGCGACGGCTTTAGCCGCAAGCTCGGTCTGAACTCGGAGCTGTTCCTGCCGAACGCCTGAAAAATAATCGTACAGCGCAAAGGAAAAAAGCAGGACCGAGGCTGCGAAAACAGCTATCGCCACAAGACAGATAGACCTGAAAATTCGTTTTGTCATTTTTCTGCCTCCAAACGGTAACCAACTCCGCGGACGGTTTTGATGTAATCGCCGCAGCGCCCCAGCTTTGTGCGCAGAGTACCCACATGAACGTCGACGGTGCGGGTCTCGCTGGCAAATTCATCTCCCCATACGCTGCTACGAAGCCGATCGCGGGTGAACACCTTTCCCGGAGCTTCCATAAATCTGCGGAGCAGCTCGTATTCCTTAAATGTAAGCTCAACGCGGTTCCCGTCAGACAAAACGATATGCTGCGCCGTATCCATCTGTATTCCGCCGATAATGAGCAGCTGGCGGTCCTCCGTCGGCCGTGCGCGCCTTAAAAGCGCCTTTACCCTTGATACCAGCTCCATCATACCGAACGGTTTTGCAAGATAGTCGTCTGCGCCCAGATCAAGACCGATGACCTTGTCATATTCGGTCCCTTTTGCCGTAGCCATAATTATCGGCACTGTGCTGCCTTCAGCCCGCAGCTTTTTAAGAATACTTATACCGTCCTCGCCCGGAAGCATAATATCTAAAATTACCAATTCGGGTTCGTCCTCGGAGAACGCCCGATAAAATGCCGCTCCGTCTGAAAAGCCTTTTGCCTCAAAGCCTGCGGCGTTCAGGGCATATATCATTAAATCGCGGATACCGCTGTCATCTTCTACGCAGTATATCAAGAGCTTCACTTCCTTTCAGGGAACGAAAAGCAGGCAGGAACCGCCCGCATATATTTATCATAGCACATTCCCACGCTTTTTTCAACCTGTCGGCGGCTGCGCGTCCTTCTCTCCCGTGACGGAAAACAGCACCCAGCCTGCAATATTCGCAGCGTGATCTCCGATACGCTCAAAATATTTTGCCACCATAAGAAGGTCAAGGGCATATTCTCCCTCGGTGGGATTTTGCGCTATGAGAGATATCAGACTGCTTTTAATATCCTTGAAATAATCGTCAACAATGTCGTCGGAGGCAATTACCGCCTCGGCAATGGTAGTGTCCTGCCTGACATAGGCGTCCACGCTGTCTGTCACCATTTTTATTGTGGCTTTTGCCATTTCTCTTATACGGATATGCTCGGGCAGCGTTCTGCCGTTCAGAAACGGAAGTATCTCCGCTATGTCCTCAGCCTGATCGCCTATTCTCTCCATATCCGTTACCATTTTCAAGGCGGCGGATATTTGCCGCAGATCACCTGCCACAGGCTGTTGTTGGAGCAGCAGCCGCAAGCACATAGCTTCGATCTGCCGTTCTTTTTCATCTATCTCGTGGTCGAGTGGGGCGATCTTCGCCGCTAATGCGTCGTCCCTTCGGATAAGGGCGGACGCCGCAAGAGAAATGACCTCTTCGCACAGCGAGCCCATTTTGATAAGCTCCTGTCCCAAAGTATCAAGCTGTTGGTCAAATTTTGTTCTCATTATCCGAACCTCCCTGTGATGTAATCCTCGGTGCGCTTGTCTGTCGGCTGAGAGAACATTTTTTCGGTGTCGCCGAATTCTATCAGCTCGCCCAGAAGGAAAAACGCGGTTTTATCCGATATCCTCACAGCCTGCTGCATATTGTGAGTGACTATTACGATTGTGTAAGCCTTCTTCAGCTCCATCGCCAGATCTTCGATCTTGGAGGTGGAGATAGGGTCAAGCGCCGAGGTGGATTCGTCCATCAAAAGAACATCTGGCTTTATTGCAAGAGCTCGTGCTATGCAAAGCCGCTGCTGCTGTCCGCCCGACAGCCCCAGCGCATTCTTTTTCAGTCTGTCCTTGACCTCGTCCCAGATAGCCGCGTCACGGAGCGACTGTTCAACGATGTCGTCCAGTCTTGCTTTTGCGCGTATTCCGTGAGTGCGTGGACCGTATGCCACGTTGTCGTATATGGACATCGGGAACGGGTTCGGCTTTTGAAAGACCATTCCGATACTTTTTCGCAGCTTTGTAACGTCACGGTCGGGAGCGTAAATCTCTTCGCCGCGATAGCTCAAGGAACCCGTCACCCTTGTGCCTTCAATTAAATCGTTCATACGGTTGATCGTCCGCAAAAAGGTGGATTTCCCGCAGCCCGAGGGACCTATAAGCGCAGTTATGTTATGTTCGGGAATGTCAAGGCAGATATCCTTTAGAGCATGTGTTTCGCCGTAATAAAAATCTAAATGCTTTGCGGAAATTATAGTGTCAGACATAATTCAGCTCCTTTTCAGTTTTTTGCCCAGAAAGCCCGCTGAAAAATTTATGATAACAGTAAGTATCAGAAGTACCGTCGCTATCGAAAACGCCGTTGAAAAATCTGCGTTTTCCTTTGCGTAGTGGTAAAGCGCGACGGTGAGCGTAGCCCCTGAGGCGCCTGAAAGTCTGTCGATGGAAAAATCCTGCATAGCCATGCTCATTCCTGCCGTATACATAAGCACTGCGCTTTCGCCGATAACACGTCCCACCGCTAAAATACAGCCGGTAACTATTCCGTCAACAGACGAGGGCAAAACAACGGTCCGTATCATATGCCATTTCCCGCTGCCAAGTCCCAGCGCTCCCTCCCGATAGCTTTGCGGAACGGTTTTCAGGCTTTCCTGAGTTGAGCGTATGATCGTCGGCAAGATCATTATAACCAACGTCAGCGACCCAGCAAGAAGTGTCTTTTGCAATTTCAGCGCCGTGCAAAAGATAATTACCCCCACAAGCGCATAAATTATTGACGGAATGCCTGCAAGAGTTTCCGACGCAAATTCGACTGCTGCAACGAACCGTTTGTTTTTCGCATATTCCGTCAGATAAACCGCTGCGCCGACGCCCAGAGGAAGCGATATGAGCAGAGAGACCGCTATCACAAAAAGCGTGTTTTTGATTGCGGGAAGAATACCGATCGTGCCCTTTATAACGCTCTCGGAGGTGGTGAGAAAGCTCCAGCTTATGCCGCCGACGCCCATAATAATTATATAGCCGATGATAAAAAGCAGCAGCCCCACCGTCAGCCCTGTGCAGCCGTATAAAAGGATACGACCCACGATCTCATACATTTTTCGTTTCATATCAGCGCTCCTTTTCTCTTTTCAAAATCAGGTTCAGAAAAGCGTTTATCATCATAATAAACAGGAACAGTACAAGTCCGATGGAAAAAAGCGCCTGCCGCTGTAAGCTGCCGTCCTGAGAGTAGTTCAGCTCGATCGAAATACCTGTTGTAAGAAAGCGCACCGAACGGGTGAGCGACGGCATATTCGCCACGTTCCCTGCGACCATCATAATTGCCATTGCCTCGCCGATCGCACGCCCGATACCCAGAACTACCGCCGCTGCGATACCGCTTTTTGCGGCAGGTGCGCAAATACGGAAATAGGTCTCAAGCTTTGTCGCTCCAAGTGCGAGGGAAGCCTCCTCATATTCCTTAGGCACTGCCACTAAAGCGGTTTCCGAAAGAGAAATAATAGACGGCAGTATCATAACCGCTAAAACTATTATCGCCGCAAGCAAGCTGTCTCCTGCGGGAAGATTGAGCCAATCCCGCAGCGCAGGCACCAGTACGCACATTCCCACAAGCCCGTAGACCACCGACGGGATACCTGCCAGAAGGCTTATGGCGGGGCGTATTACATTCGCCACCTTTTTCGGAGCGACCTTGGCAAGAAAAACCGCCGTGAAAAAGCCAATGGGTACGCCGATTACGACGGCTCCCGCCGTGCCGTATACAGACGTGAGGATAAGGGGGAGAATACCGTACTGATCCTGACTCGCCGCCCACGTTTCCCCGAAAAGGAAATTGAATAAGCCGATCTTTTGTATTGCGGGGATCCCCGAAATAACAAGGTAAACCGTGATGAGCAAAACAAATCCTACCGCCGCAAGTCCGCATAGCGTGAAGAGGAGCTGCATAGCTCTCTCCGCCGCCTTTAATCTTGTCCCTTTCATATCAGTTCGGGCAGACTGCGCCCGCTGCAATTATGTACTTCTCCGCCTCCGCGCTCATGGCAAAGTCCAAAAACGCCTGAGCCGCCTCGGAAAGAGCCGTGCCTTCCTTTGTGACCATAACAAACGGGCGCTGGATGGTGTAGCTTCCGTCCTTTACGGTCGATTCGGAGGGCGCAACTCCGCCTACCTTAACAGCAGAGACCTTGTCGCTGACCGCTGAGAGTGAGGCGTAGCCTATGGCATTTTCGTTTGACGCAACGTTCCCGATAACATCGCCTGTGGAGCCGTACTCGTTTGTGTAGACGCACGCGCCTTCCACCCCGACTATCTCTTCAAATGCACTGCGTGTACCTGAGCCGTCCTCACGCCCGTATATTGCAATTGGAGCGTCCGCACCGCCTAACTGCGACCAGTTTGAGATCTTTCCTGTGAAAATATCGGCTATTTGCTCTAAGGTAAGGTCTGAAACGGCGTTGTTCGGATTTACAACTACCGCGACTCCGTCCAAAGCAACGATATGCGCCACTGCGCCCTGTGCAATTTCTTCATCTTTAAGCTCTCGGCTGGACAGCCCTATGTCGCAGGTGCCGTCCAGGACCCCGCTTATTCCCGAGCCTGAACCTGTGCCTGAGTAGTTTACAGTGATGCCAGGCTCTTTCTCCTTAAACGCCTCGGTCAGCGCGCCCATAACGTCCGCCATAGAGGTGGAGCCGTCAGTGTTGACGGTGCCGCCCTTCTGATTTTCAGAGCAGCCGCCAAGCATTGAGGTCGCCATAACTGCCGCAAGCATAAGCGAAAATATTTTCTTCATTTTAAATTTCTCCTTTGATGATTTTTATCCTTGAGGTTACAATTATATGATAGCTCAGAATTGTCAAATCCTCTATCACGATAATGTAAAATTGTTGTAAAATCGGCAAAGGAGGATCAAGCTTCACTCGTATTTGACGATGTCTTGTGAGGATGGCTTGTTCGATTATATAACGGTCTATAAAAAGGACGATATCCGATTTACATTTCATATAAAAATAAGAAATTATGTCTGCATTGGTGAAAACCTTATCATGACCCCGTCTGTCAGTGAAATTACATGCAATTGCAGCGTTGTCCGCTGCGGTTAAATAGCCACAATATAAATCGGCGTATCCATCTGGACACGCCGATTTGCTATCCTATTTGGTTTTCGTGATTTCTTTGTTAAGGGTATCCACAATTTGCGGGGCGGTATTTTTCAGTTGTAATACTTTGCCTGGGCGGCAAACATTCTGGCGTAAAGTCCGCCTTTTATCTCAACGAGCTGGTCGTGCGTTCCGTATTCCGCTACCCTGCCGCCGTCAAAGACTGCTACTTTATCGCAGAATTTACAGCTTGAAAGGCGGTGGGAAATATATATCGCAGTCTTTCCGCCTACAAGAGAGTCGAACTGACGGTAGATGTCGTATTCCGCTATGGGGTCAAGGGCAGCAGTGGGCTCGTCAAGTATCACAACGGGAGATTTTTTGTACAAGGCTCTGGCTATAGCTATCTTTTGCTGTTCGCCGCCTGAGGGCTCTACGCCGTTTTCGTCAAAATCCCTGAACAAAACAGTGTCAGCCCCTTTTTCCAAAGAGTTCAGCTTGTCCTTTAAGCCTACGCTTTCCGCAAGGCGCTCTATTTCGCTGTTTTCGCAATCGCTGTCAAGAGCGATATTTTCTTTAAGGGTGAATGAAAACAGCTTGAAATCTTGAAAAACGGGAGAAAACAGCTGCATATATTCCTCATAATCATACTTTTTTATATTTATCCCGTCAAGGAGTATCTCACCGTCCGTAGGGTCGTAAAGGCGGCAGAGCAGCTTTACAAAGGTGGTTTTGCCTGCGCCGTTAAGTCCTACCACCGAAAGATGTTCGCCCTGCTCCAGCGTTATGGAAACGCCGTCCAGAACCTTTACATCGGTGTTGGGATAGGTAAAGGAAACATTTTTGAATTCTATTGTATGTGGTTGGTTTTTAACGTGCAGATCGCCCTTTTCTATGGCGGCGGGGTAGTTCATAAACTTTACATATTCGTAGGCGTAGCTTGTATTTTTCACCAGCTGCTGTATATCGTCCATCAGGCTTTGGGTGGAATTGTGGAACGTTCCGCCTACGGAAAGCATTTGGGTAAATATGGGTATTGTCATTCCGCCTGTTATCACCGTTATTCCCAGATAAAAATATGTGGCGATATCTCTGGCGGCGCTGAACACATTTCCGATCAACTCAAAGGGCAGAGTGGCGTTGGCTTTTCTTGCCCATTCGTCCGTCTGCTTGTCATTGTAATACTTCACTTTCTCTACCATCATATCCTTTGCGCCGTAAAGACGGATGTCCTTTGCGTAGCGGAAATTCTGAAGCTCCCAGCCCAGATAACTGAATATGCGGTTGGTCTTTGAAAGGTTCTGATAGCTTTCCAGTTCTATTTTGTTCAGCTTGTTTTGTCTCAGCACGTTCAATGCGGTGAGGGTAAGGGTTATCACAAAAAGAAACGGAGCGTTCAGTGCTATCAGCACAACAGAGCCTGCAAGACGTATTATTTCTGAAACGCAGTTGAAAACGTCGGTGCAGATACCATGTACGCCGCCTGAATACCAGCTCATTCCCGTTCTTGCTTTTTCCGCCTGGTCAAGGGCGTCTTTGTTTTCAGTCAGCTGAAAATCCAGTTCCATTATCCTGCGGCTCATTTCACAAGTGAAATAATTCTGAAAACGCTCGTCGTATTTTTCCATTTGGATATTAAGAAGCGGAGAGGCTAAATTGATAATTCCCTGCCCTGCGACGATGATAACAACATAGGCGAGCATTTTAAAAAGATCACGTTCGCCCAAAAGCTCTTGGATTATAAGCGGGAGGATAAGTATTGGAATGAAAGGGTAGACGGCGTTCAACACTGTTTTTGCTATGCCGAGGAAGAAATAGCCCTTGTGGAGTTTCCATGCAATAGGGAGAAAATATTTCAGTGTCTTTTTTGCAACGCCAAGGGAATTTTCCTTTTTTTCAGACATTTACTGCCGCCTCCTTGTTTTTGTAATACTGAGCCTGTATCTCAAACATTTCGGCGTATGCGCCGCCTTGTTCCAGAAGCTCCTTGTGAGTTCCCTGCTGGATAAGCTCGCCGTTTCTGAACATAGCTATGCTGTCGCAAAAGCGGGTGGAGGAAAGACGGTGGGAAATGTACACAGCGCTTTTGCTGCCGATAGTTTCATCAAAATTCCTGTACATATTGTATTCGGCGAGAGGGTCAAGGGCTGCGGTGGGTTCGTCCAGCACCATTACGGGAGCGTTTTTGTAAAGCGCTCTGGCAAGAGCAAGCTTCTGTCGCTCCCCGCCCGAAAGGTCCACGCCGTCGTCGTATATCACCTTCAAAAGCTGGGTATCCACTCCGCCTGAAAGCTCACGGACTTTATCCCCCAGTCCTGCGCTTTCAAGGCATTTTTCAACAAGTGCTTTATCGGTTTCCTCTGGGCGTTTCATAGATACGTTTTCGCTCATGGGAAAGGCATACAGCTCAACGTTCTGGAACACGGGAGCAAAAAGGGTGAAATACTCGCTGCGTCGGAAACGCTTGATGTTTATGCCGTTGAGAAGTATCTCCCCGTCGGTAACGTCGTAAAGACGGAGCAATAATTTTATGAAGGTGGTTTTGCCTGCGCCGTTAAGTCCTACTACCGCAAGGCGTTTTCCCGCCTCAAGTGTCAGGTTGAGATTTTTTACTGCGTAATTTTCCTGTCCCGCATATTTATAGGATACGTTTTTAAATTCAAAGGTATATCTGTCGGTTTTGGGAATGGGGATACAGCCGCTTTCGTCCTCCTGCTGCAAGTCCATAAAGGTGCGGTAATCGTCGACCTGTAATGAGCATTGCTTGATCTCGCCGAGAGTTTGGAGAAATGTGTTCAGGGAATTTGTAAACGTCTCGCATAAGCCTATGTAAAGGGTGAAGTCGCCAATGGACATATCGGTGTTTATGACGGCGAAAATAAGGACTGCATAAGCGGCGAGGGAGGGTATCATATTTGTTAATTCAACGGCAAGCTGATAGCAGGACCAGAGCTTTTTGCTGTAAAAAACCTTTTCCTGCTTGCTGTCCAGAATTTCCCGCTGCTTTTTGCAAAGCCACTTTTTCATTCCGAAAAGGCGAATGTCCTTGGCGTAGTCGAAATCCTGAGTGGTGCGCTCCATATAGTTTATTCTGCGCCAGACGGGAGCCAGCTTGTCCCACACGCATTTTTTATCCTTCTTTACGATATGCTGAAAATAAAGATACTGTCCGAAGGCAACGACGCTTATAATAAGTATCAGCCGCCAGTCGAGAATGAATATGGTGGTGACGGTCACTATGAGGGTGACTGAGTTTATGGCAAGGTCCTGCATTTCGTGCATAAGCCCTTCGCAGCCTCCGATGTTTCCGCCGTTGGAATTTTGCGCTTTCTGATGAGCGTCAAGAATATCAGGCTGTTCAAGGGACTGATAGTTCATTGTGAGCAGCTTTGCCATACAGTCGTTTATCATATGCATACGGACTTCTATCATCATAAACCAGCTTCTGTTCCAGGCTACGGTGTTGAGGAACATACTTACGGTCTCCACCGCCGCAACTATCAGCAAAAGGTGTATCAGCGGGGCGGTATCGCCGCCTGAGGTTTCGAGAATGTCAAGTATGAATTTGGTGATAAAGCTCCACATATAGCTCATAAGGGAGGCAAAAACCGCACACATAGCCATGATCAGCAAAAGCACGGGGCGGTATTTTTTTATTCTTCCAAGAATGAAAAAACAGTTGCTCAGTATGCCGTATTCGGTGTGGAGCTTGTTTTCGGGCTGTGGCTTTTTCTTTTTAAATAACTGTATCAATCCTTGTTATCCTCCTCACGCTGTGATTTCGGAATGTTCTTGTAGGTGTCGTTTTTGAAAAATGCAGAGCTTGTTCGGGTGTTGCCCTGATAATTAAAGCTGTGGGGACGGTGAAGAAGTATATGAGCAAAGGTGATAAAGGAAAGGAAATTTCTTCCCGCAGTATACTGGTATATCCTCTCGTTCTTTGCGCCTGTGTTGAAATCCGCATTCCAGAGAAAGCCCAGCTTGTTCATTCCCTCCACTATTTCCTCGGCGTTTTCCTTGTCCGTTCCAAGCTCACGCATAAGAGTTTCTACCGAGAAAAACATAGTTTCGTCGCGTCCCTCAAGAAAATACATCGCTCGCAGTGCGTTGGGAACAGAGAGAAATCTGAACAGCTCAACATATTCCTCTTTATAGTCGAGGACCTCGTCATACCCCTGTTCAGGCTCGTCCATTATAAGAAAGTAGTAAAGATCCTCCTGGTTTCTTGACTGGCACCAGCCGTGATCGGTGGTTATCTCACTGTAAGCGGCATCGAATTTGTTATGTCTCTTATATATATTATCATGAAGCGGGTCAAAGAAAGGCGCACCGCAAAAGGCAAGAGGAATGGCACGGCAGACGTTCATTCCCGCAGCGCAGAGTTCTTCCACAGGAAAAGAGGCTATATACTTAACAAGGCGGTCAAGGAACGGTTCTTCCTCCTTGCTCCTGCCGAAAAGCTCGTCTATTGAAACGCCGAGGCGGTCGGCTATGGCGGGGAGAAGCGACGGATCGGGATATGAGGATATTTCCCACTTGCTCACTGACTGGGGAGATACGCCTACCGCTTCGGCAAGCTGCTCCTGGGTCAAGCCGTTTGCTTTTCTTAAATCTTTGAGAATTTTATTGAAGTTTTCCATATTTACTCGCTCCTTTTCTGCTGTTTGAAAATAATATAGCACATCTGACGGTTGAAAACAAGTGAATTACAGTTAAGAAATTCTACCAGCGGTTGAGAAAACAAAGGCTTTTCAACTCAAAAAAGAAAGGAACACCAAAAGGTGTTCCTTTCAATTTTACAGATTTACAAAATCCTCAAAAATCAGCTTTTTAAAGCAAGGTCGCCCCTCTTGATCTGAAGGCGGAGCCTGTCCGAAATAAGGGCAATAAATTCGGAGTTGGTGGGCTTGCCCTTGGTGCTCCTGATCGTATAGCCGAAATACGAATTCAAAACGTCAACGTCTCCCCTGTCCCACGCAAGCTCGATAGCGTGGCGTATGGCTCTCTCGACTCTCGAAGAAGTAGTTTTGAACTGTGCGGCTACCGTGGGATAAAGCAGCTTGGTAATGCTGTTTATCATTTCGTTGTTGTCAACGCACAGCATTATTGCATAGCGCAGAAAATGATAACCCTTTATGTGAGCAGGTATGCCTATCTGGTGAATGATATCGGTGACTACGCACTCAAGGTCCTGCTGAGGAGAAGGCTCCTTAATATAATTATCAAGGTCAAGATCGGTGGCAGAGGTCTTTCCCGCCTTGGACTCGGATATTTTCTTCATAAGCTGAGATGGCTCAAAGGGCTTGACCATAAATGCAGACGCTCCCAGGTACATTACTTCCTCCTCAACGGAAGGCATACTTCGGTCTGCGGTAACGATAACTGTGGGAAGCTCTCCCAGCTTTCTCAACTCTCTTAAAAGCCCGACAGCGTCAAGCCCTGGCATTTTTGCTTCAATAATAAGAATATCGGGCATGGAATATTCCTTGACGTACTGAAGTAACGTTAATCCGTTAGGTTTTCTTGTGACCGCAAACGCACCTGCGGTCTTTAACATATTTGCCCATGCGATCCCCTGGTCGGGAATGTCGTTTCCGATAAGCACTTTTGAGCTGCTCATAAATGTCTCTCCTTGTTTCGGATATTGTGCAGAAGTCTGTCACAATTAAATGATAGCACAAACAAAATAATATTTCAAGTTATTTTTTAAATTTTTTAAATATTTTTTTAAAATATTTTAAACCTTTTGCTAAAAAGGAAAAGAAGTTGTTGCATCTAAATTTTATAAATTTTTAAAACTGAAAAACTAATCGCAAAAAAACGATGTGTAATTTTTTGTGTTGTAATTTGTCGAAAAAAGTCTTATGTCTTTAATAAAACCAAAAACATATTAATTTTTATATAGTTTTTAGTTTTATTTTTAGTGTATGCACCAATCGTTCCAAAAATAACATTTTTTAATATGTGTGTTATTAAATGCGAAATAAATAAAACAACCTTTAAAAAATCGGCATTTTATTTTGCTATTGTTTATTGGAAAATGTAAATTTTATGGATATAAAAATATGAAGCAACAACAATATTAAAAATTGCTGATGAAAAAGTAGATCGCGGCTTTTTTCCATTTACAAAAAATCCTCTCGTATGAGAGGATTTATATAATAGTATAAAAATTTTATGAGCAAAAGTAAAAAACGCTCTCAGTTTTCTGAGAGCATATTGGGTTCAACATCACATCGGTGTAATATCATGACAAAAAAGATTTTTGGGGAGTAATAAAAAATGCTCCCATGTTACGGGAGCGTACTGAAGCCGCCAAGCGGCTGGTGGGAGCGGGTGGATTCGAACCACCGAAGCTGAAAAGCAACAGATTTACAGTCTGCCCCATTTGGCCACTCTGGAACGCTCCCAATTATTCAATTTTCCGTAAAGGTGGAGCTGGTGGACGGATTCGAACCCCCGACCTGCTGATTACAAATCAGCTGCTCTACCAGCTGAGCTACACCAGCGAAATTTCAACGCCTGTTTATTATATCACGGTGATTTTTGATTGTCAAGTGGTTTTTTAAAAAATTTGCTTTTAAAAATCTGACAAAAAAACGGTAAGACATCGCAAATCGCTTTATGCCGCCTTTTGACATAGTTTATTAAAATAGATTTATAAAAAATTTTTGCTTTTACAGCGTAAAAGATTTATACAGCCAAGGTCAAAAAAGAAAATGGGTAGCATCGAAATTGTGTAGCAGCAATCGGAGCTTGCATTTTTCGGTGCGCAGCTTCGGCTGCGCACTTTTTTGTTTTACGGAAAATTTGCGCAGAAAAAAACAAACCGTAAAAAGAAACAGGAGGAAAAAATGACACTAAGGAAAATAAGCGCGGTTTATAGCAGCCGCACTTGCGCTGACTGTCATTGCGCCGTCGACGGGAGCGTTTCCCACTATCGGCACAGCGGTGAGCGCAGCAACGACAGACCTGGACTTAAATAAATGACTGCCGTTCTTTGAAGTCGATCATTATCCCCGCAAACGTTAAAACTATCGCTTACGGTGCATTTATGAACTCTGATCAAAACCTTGTTGCATATGCAGGTACACAGAAAGATTTCACTGATACATATTCTCTGACTACCGTAAAATTTGCTGAGGGTTCAAAGCTGAAAACACTGGGCGCATATGCGTTTGATTACCAATATGCACTGACGGATATTGAGCTTCCCGAGGGTCTGACAACTATTGATGAAGGAACATTTCGTCTTTGTACAGCTCTGAAATCAGTTAAGCTCAACGAAGGACTGAAAAAAATCGGGGAACGAGCATTTTTTGAATGTCTTGACCTTAAATCCGTAACTCTCCCCGCAAGCGTTGAAACAGTAGGCAATTATGCTTTTGCAATTTCTAGTTTTAGCGTCTTTGACAAAACCTCTTCTATGACCGCAGTAAATGTTGACCCTGATAACAAAAACCTTGAGTCGGTTGACGGAGTTTTGTACACCGCTGACGGCAAAAAGCTCGTTGCTTATCCCGCAGGAAAAACCGAGGCAAAATTTGCGGACGGAGTAACGGAGATCCAGCATGGCGCATTCCAAGGCTGCAATCAGATAACTTCCGTAACTATCCCCGACACGATCACAAAATTGCCGACAGACGCATTTTCGATGTGCGTAAAGCTGAGTGAGGCAGTTCTGCCCGAAACCCTCACCGAAATAGGACAGTGGGCATTCCAGTATACTGCGCTCACAGATATAACTATTCCCGAAAGCGTAACTGTTATTGATCCGCAGGCTTTTGAGGATTCCCTGCTGAAGAATATCAACGGCGTGGAAGGCTCTTATGCAGAAACATTCGCAAAAGAAAACGGCTACACATTCAACAGTGTTTCTTCCGAAACAAATACATTCACCGACGAGAGCGATGACAAGGCGGCAGATATTGAAGTAATCGCAAAGCCTGACGTTATTCCCGAACAGGCGTATTTCTCTGTTCGCTTAGACGAGGAAAACTCTACCGAAACCCGTATTGCGTATAACTGTTACTTCACCTATAACGGCGAAGAGTATGAGCCTAACGGTAAGAATACCCATTCCCGTTGCTATGCTTGACATTGCCGACACTCTCAAGGTTTACCATTTGCAGGACGGCAAGTATGTTAAGATGAACGTAAGAATTGAGGACGGCTATCTGGTATTTGAAACCGACCATTTCAGCATATATGTTGTTACCGCAGACGAGATTGAAGAAAATGGCGGCAGCGGCTCTGGCAGTACCGATACTTCCGACACCACCACACCAAGCGGCTCTGGCGACTCAGGCAACGCTGATAACAGCAGTGACAAAGGTAACCCCGACACAGGTGTTGTTGGAATTACAACAACTGCTGCCATTGCAGCGGCAGCAGCAGCGGCTATCATGATCTACCACAAGAGAAAGTAACTAAGCCGTACTTTCATCATTATGCTGTATTCCTTAAATGCGCTCCGAAAAATCGGGGCGCATTTTTTTCAAATATTTATAGGCTGACATTCTGTTATACATTAAACTTTGTGAAAGGCTATACAAAAAATTTTAAAAAAGGTGTTGACAATAACATTCCTTTGTGATATAATAATCAAGTCCTTAAGCGGCATTGCGCTTGAGAATATATATGGCGGCATAGCTCAGCTGGCTAGAGCACTTGGTTCATACCCAGGGTGTCGTTGGTTCAAGTCCAATTGCCGCTACCATTATGGCCCGTTGGTCAAGAGGTTAAGACACCGCCCTTTCACGGCGGAAACATGGGTTCAATTCCCGTACGGGTCACCATTCAGCATTCTCGGAAACAGCGTAATATAGCCGTTTCCGAGATTTTATTTTATGCCGAAAATCCAATATAAGTCACTGTCAGTTCAGGAGTTTCTGATTTTTTGTTATTTTCCGAAAGGCGGTCATGCTATGGGCGAAATATACGGAAAATATTGCTCTCCTTTGGGTGAGATAGTTATTGCCTGCAAGGATAACGCTGTTAGCGGACTTTGGTTCTGCGGGCAAAAATATTTTATGAGCACGGCGGAATGCAAAGAGCCTGTTTTTGAGGAAAATGAGACGCTCAGAAACGTCAAAATCTGGCTGGACAGGTATTTCGGTGGTGAAAAGCCGTCACCGTATGACCTAGAGCTGAAGCCCTGCGGAAGTGAGTTCAGGCAGAGGGTGTGGAAGATGCTGCTTGAAATTCCATATGGAGAAACTGTTACTTACGGGGAGTTGGCAAAGACGCTTGGTACTCCCGAAAAGAAAATGTCGGCGCAGGCTGTGGGCGGCGCCGTGGGGCATAATCCAATTTCAATAATAATTCCCTGCCACCGTGTTCTGGGCGTGGGAGGAAAAATGACAGGATATGCGGCGGGTATTGATGTAAAAATACAGTTGTTAAAACACGAAGGATATTTATTATAATAAGAAAGGAAAATATTATGATAGCTCTTATTACGGGAGCAAGCTCGGGCATTGGTCAGGAGCTTGCAAAAAATCTGGCGAGTCGGGGATTTAACCTTATTCTGGTGGCAAGGCGCGGGGAAAGGCTGAAAGAGCTTAAAAACAGAATTGCTCTTTTCAGTGACGTAAAGGTGAAGCTGATATGCAAGGATCTGTCAAAGGCAGAGGAGTGCAGGGCGCTTTATGATGAGGTAAAGCGCCTGAATGTGGATATCGTCATCAACAATGCGGGGTTCGGGCTGTTCGGTAAATTCCACGAAACAGAGCTTGACAGGGAGCTTGAGATGATAGATACCAACATAAAAGCTGTGCACATACTGACAAAGCTGTTTTTGCAGGATTTCAGAAAGAGAAATTACGGATTTATCCTTAACGTGGCGTCGATTGCAGGATTTATGGCAGGACCGCTTATGGCTACATATTATGCAAGCAAAAATTATGTTTTGCAGCTTACAAAGGCGATAGGCGAAGAGCTGCGGCACGACGGGAAAAACGTTTATGTGGGCGCATTGTGCCCGGGACCTGTTGATACGGAATTCAACAAGGTGGCAGGAGCAGAGTTTGCCATAGGCGGAGCCACTGCCGCTGAAGTTGCGGAATATGCAATTGAGAAAATGTTCAAGGGAAAAACGGTGATAATTCCCAAAGCGGAAATAAAAGCGCTGGCTGTTATTTCAAAAGCGGCGCCGTCAAAGCTGATGCTGAAGGGGACTTATTTTGCGCAGACAGCAAGGCGGGGAGAGCCGTCGGAAGATAAAAATAAATAAGGCGAAAAATCGGAGAATTTTTCTCTGCGAGAATGATAACAGAAGAAAAATTTTACAAATGATAATAGGTGAGATTTATGCTAAAAGAATATTTGTGGATTCCTGAACTTGAAACAGAACGGTTATTTTTGCGCAAACTAACACCAGATGATATTGACGATTTACGTGAATGGTTGGGGTTGGACATTGTTTATCAATATTGGGGACGCTCTGCAAACAAAGACGAGAAAAATCCGGAATTTCTGTTTGTTGACCCAAGACCACATGTTAAGCGCAAACCGTCCCATGATTTCATATGGGGGATCGAAAGTAAAGAGAATCATAGAGTAATTGGGATTATAGAAGTATTCGATGTAGAAAATGACAGACTGGGTAAGATCGCATATAGAATAAATCCTACCTGCTGGAACCAAGGCGTTTGTACCGAGGCATTAACCAAAGTTGTGAATTTTATCTTTTCAGAAACAACGTTGGACAGATTGCATGCAGAAGCAGACATAGAAAACATGGCGTCAAATGCAGTTTTAAAGAAATGCGGATTTACACTTGAAGGCTGTATCAGAAACGGAAAGATGGTCAACAACTACTGCACTTACAATATTTACGGATATATCCGGGATGATTTTCGTCAGCGTGCGAACAGGCAACACACTTAGGCAAATTCCGATTTATCTGTAAGATGAATTTAATATGCGCACTTCTTATACACAAAAAGCAGACGTTTTTACGTCTGCTTTTGCTGTTTTATGCGGGAACTGCTCCTTTTGTTTTTACAGAAGGCTTTTGGGGTCGTACTTGGGCTTGACGTAGACCTTGTCGGACTTGTCGGTCACCTCGGTCTTGAACACGTTCTGCCATTCCTCGGCGTTAAAGTCCTCGATAGTCACCGTGATGTAATGGTCACCCATTCCCAGAGCGTCGGCAAGAGCATTCTTTACTGCCTCTGCGGCTTTTCTCTTTTGTTCTTCGGTTCTGCCCTCAAGCATTTTTATTCCGATATGCGGCATTTTTGGTTTCTCCTTTTTAAATTTATTTTATCGGTCGAGCTCGCCGATAATGTTTATTATTTTGTCAAGGGACGTGGTCTGATATGCGGCAAGAGCCTTTGCGTTTTCGGAAATATCAGCTATATCCTTTATATAAACGCATTTTATCCCTGCGGCGTGGGCGGAACGTATACCGTTGGCGCTGTCCTCCACCGCAAGGCATTCCTCAGGTAAAAGTCCTAATGCTTTAGCGGCTTTAAGATACGGCTCGGGAGAGGGTTTTCCTGCCATCACGCAGTCGCCGCCTATGATAACGTCAAAGCGGTCATTAATTCCCGCACCCTGAAAATTATGCTGTGCCTCAAGGCGGGTCGAGGAGGTGACTGCGGCTGTTTTTATGCCGTTGGAGATAAGATAGTCAGAAAGCTGAATAAAGCCTTGCTTTACGGGAACGCCGTGTTCCTTTTTATATGCTCTTGCGTAATCGCAGGCGGTATCACGCATTTTTACAAACTGTTCCTTTGTGAAGCCGAAATTATTCTGAAAATATTTGCAGGTGCTGTTGTCGTTCAGACCGATAAGGTCAAAATAAACCTTTTCCTCAAAATGATAGCCTGTTTCCGACATCGCTTTCTGCCAGCAAATCTTGTTTATCCGTTCGGTGTCGAGAATGGTACCGTCCATATCCAAAAGTAACGCTTGTATCATTTATTATTTTTCCTCGAATATATATGAAGTGTATGGCTTTAATGTCAAAGGCTGGGAAAGGTCAACCTGTTCATCTGTAAAAATATTTATGAACGTTCCGCCTATGTTCAGATTAAATGTAAAATCTGAACTGTCGGCGTTGATGACGGTTATAACACGCTTTCCGTCAAGTGTGCGGGCAAAGGCGTACTGGCGGTTGGTGAGTTGGAGCTGATTGTAGCTTCCAAGAGCAAGCACGTCGCTGTTTGTCCTCAGTTTTGCAAGCGCCGCAATATGCTTGGTGAGGTCGGTGTCGGGCTGAAGCTGAAATTCGGGACGAAGAGCGTCGTCGCCGTGGTTTTTGTCGCCCTCCCAGCCGTATTCGCTGCCGTAATATACCGACGGGATACCGGGCATTGTGAAAAGGAGCGAATATATCAGGGGCAAATGCTCTTTTGTTTTCAGCATTGTGGCAATTCTTGAAACGTCGTGATTATCGACAAAGCTGTAAAGGTTCTTGCCGCGGTAAAGGCACCAGTTCTCGCTGCCGAACTGACGGTTGAGAGAATGTGCTATCTCAAACATATTCAGGTCGTTGAAGCTGGAGAACAGACCCTTGTAGCACTCGTAATTCGTTACGCTGTCAAGCATTTGCGGATTAGCCCAGCGGTTGTAGTCGCCGTGGAGAGTTTCGCCCATAAGCCAGAAATCCTCGGAAAGCCACTTGCAGTGACCGTGGAGTTCTTTCAGGAAATTTTCCTCAAGGCAGTAGGCAACGTCAAGACGAAGTCCGTCAATACCGTATTTTTCACGCCATTTGGTTATGCAGTCCTTTATGTAATTTTTTACCTCAGGGTTGTAAAGATTCAGCTTTACAAGCTCATAGTGACCTTCCCAGCCCTCGTAGAAGAAGGGGTCGCCGAAGGGACTTCCGCCGTCACGAACGTGGAACCAGTCTTTATAACGGCTACCAAAACCGTTCTGGCGAACGTCTTTAAACGCCCAGAATTCCCTGCCGACATGATTGAAAACGCCGTCGATTATCACTTTTATGCCGTTTTCGTGCAGGGCGTCAAAAACCTTTTTGAAATCCTCGTCAGTTCCCAAGCGGCGGTCGGGCGTGAGATAATCGGCTGTGTCGTAGCCGTGGCGTGAGGACTCAAAGATGGGTCCGAAATATACTGCGTTGAAATTACATTCCTTTATATGAGGTATCACGTCAAGGACTTTCAATATGCGGTGCTGAGGCTCGCTTGTAAAGTCGTTTTCCTTTGGTGCTCCGCAAAATCCCAGCGGATAAATGTGGTAAAATGCCGATCTGTCGTACCAGTTCATAAATTCCTCCTGAAAAATGCCCTTTATTTGGGTATATCATAAATTTCTCACTTTTCTGTAAAAAAGCCAATAATGATTTTAACATTATTCTCCTGATTTGTCAAATTGCAGTGAGAAAACTGTACTCTTTTTGTCGATTTTTGCACAATATGCACAAAAAATATATTATAAATTTTACGGAAGCTTGGAGGCTTAAAGTGTGGATTTTTTCGCTTGGATATGTTATAATTGTGATGTTATGAGGTATTGACTTCCAAAGGGTCCTTGCACAGTTATTTGCGCAGGGCTTTGTCTTTGTCATAACGTATTTAAGGCGGTTCGACCGCTTTATGATAATTTATAAGGAGGCTGACTTATGGCTCAAAAAAAATGCGCCGTTCCCTTCGCCGGAACTGCGGAGCAGGAACAGAAACTTATGGCCGTGATCGAAGAGCATCGTGATGATCCCGGCGCTCTGATGCCCGTACTTCAAAAGGCGCAGGACATCTACGGCTATCTCCCAATTGAAGTGCAGGAGATGATCTCCCAGAAAATGGGTATCCCAATGGAAAAGGTTTACGGGGTCTCCACCTTCTACTCTCAGTTTTCACTCAACCCAAAGGGCAAGTACAAAATTTCCGTTTGTCTCGGAACTGCCTGCTATGTTAAGGGCTCGGGAGTTGTTTTTGACAAGCTCCAGTCAATTCTCGGCATAGGCGGCGGTGAGATCACTTCCGACGGGAAATTCTCACTTGACGACTGCCGCTGCATAGGCGCCTGCGGTCTTGCTCCCGTTATGACCGTCAACGACGACGTTTACGGCAAGCTGACGGGCAACGAGCAGGAGCTTCGGGACATTCTCGCAAAGTACGAATAATGACAGAGCTGTCACTTAATGTTCTGGACATAGCTCAGAACAGCGTAAAGGCAAAAGCCTCCCTTATTGAGATATCCGTTGATATATCCACCGCCGAAAACAGGCTGACGATAACCATTAAGGATAACGGCTGCGGAATGGACGAGGACACCGTTAACAAGGTTACCGACCCCTTTTATACCACAAGGACTACCAGAAAGGTGGGACTTGGAGTTCCGTTCTTCAAGATGAGTGCGGAAATGACTGGAGGACATTTCAATATTTCCTCTGAAAAAGGAAAAGGGACTGAGGTCAATGCGGAATATGTTCTTGACAGCATAGATCGTATGCCGCTGGGAGATATGCCGTCAACTGTTGAGACGCTGGTGCTTTATAATACGGATATTGATTTTATCTACAAGTACAGCGTGGACGGCGAGGGCTTTGAGCTTGACACCGTGCAAATGAAAGATATGCTCGGAGGTATCCCGCTGGATAATCCCGATGTGGCTGAGTACATAAAGGGATTTTTACGGGAAAACACCGACGAGATCAACAAAGACAAAACTTTTTGAAAGGAAATACGCTTATGAAAACCTTAGCAGAGCTTCAGGCAATCAAGGAAAAAATGCAGAGCCAAGTTGACCTGCGCAACGAATCCCATGCTGGAACAAGAGTTGTTGTAGGTATGGCGACCTGCGGTATCGCAGCAGGTGCACGCCCTGTTCTCACTGCTTTTTCCGATCTTGTTCAGGAGCATAAATTACAAGACGTATCTGTTACACAGACCGGCTGCATCGGTCTTTGCCAGTATGAACCTATCGTTGAGGTAACCACTCCAGACGGTGAAAAGGTCACTTACATCAAGATGACCGCAGAAAAGGCTAAAAAAGTGGTTGAACAGCACCTTATGAGAGGTACTGTGGTTGCAGAATACACTATCGGAAATTCCGATGTATCATAATTAGGAGGGAGAAAAACTTATGTATCGTTCTCACGTTCTGGTCTGTGGTGGTACAGGCTGTACTTCCTCCGGAAGCCCCGCTATTGTGGAAAAGCTTCATGAGGAAATCAAGAAAAACGGTCTTGAGGAAGAAGTAAACGTTGTAAGAACCGGTTGCTTCGGTCTTTGCGCTCTGGGTCCCATAATGATAATCTATCCTGAGGGCTGCTTCTACTCAATGGTAAAGGTAGACGATATTCCCGAGATCGTTTCCGAACATCTGCTCAAGGGCAGGATCGTTGAGCGTCTGCTTTATACCGAAACCGTTACTCCAAACGGCGTTAAGGCGCTTAACGACACTAACTTCTACAAGAAACAGCACCGTGTTGCTCTGCGTAACTGCGGTGTTATCAACCCTGAAAATATCGACGAGTACATAGCCGTTGACGGCTATCAGGCTCTGGGCAAGGTCCTCACCGAGATGACTCCTGAACAGGTAATCCAGACTATTCTGGATTCCGGACTGAGAGGAAGAGGCGGCGCAGGCTTCCCCACAGGTAAGAAATGGCAGCTCGCTCGCACGATCGTTCAGGACGGCGGACAGAAATATGTATGCTGCAACGCCGACGAAGGCGACCCGGGTGCATTTATGGACCGTTCCGTTCTGGAAGGCGACCCCCACGTTGTGATTGAGGCTATGGCTATCGCAGGCTATGCTATCGGCGCTTCTCAGGGCTACATTTACGTCCGCGCTGAATATCCTATCGCTGTAAAGCGTTTGCAGATCGCTATCAAACAGGCTCGT
>CANQXF010000002.1 GCA_947627695.1 uncultured Ruminiclostridium sp.
AGATTTATGAAGATTTATGCAAAATCAAGGCAAAAACAAAAATCAAAGTAAAACGCCAAATCCCTTGAAAAATCAAGGTTTACGGGCTTATGAAGGGATATAAAACGATGATAAAAATACTTTTCGTCTGCCACGGCAACATCTGCCGTTCCCCAATGGCGGAATTTATCCTTAAAGATATGGTAAAAAAGCGCTGTCTGGAAGATGAATTTATCATCTCCTCCTGCGCCACCTCCACGGAGGAAATATACGGCGACGTGGGGAACCCCGTCTATCCTCCCGCAAAAGAACAGCTCCGCCTGCACGGTATATCCTGTGAGGGAAAGCGTGCGGTCCAACTTAAGAAAAGCGATTACGACAAGTACGACCTGCTTATCGGAATGGACAGAATGAACCTGCGGAATATGCAGAGGATAACAGGCGGCGACCCGCAGTGTAAAATGCGCCTGATGAAGGACTACACCACAGGCGGCGACGTTTTTGACCCCTGGTACAGCGGCGATTTTGAAACGGCGTTTGACGAGATATACAAGGCGTGCCAGGCGTTGCTGGACAGCATAATAAAATAACAAGACCCGCTTATCGGTAAGATAAGCGGGTCATTTTTTATTCTTTACTCTTTCCTCCCGTCCTTACCCTTGCGCCCTCAAACAATTTTTCAGGCTCCGCCAGCACGTTGTCCTCCCTGCTTATCCCCGAAACTATCTCCGTCCCGTCGGAAAGCTCGATGCCCGTCACTATCCCTCTGCGCCTTGCAAGCCCCTTTTCCAGCACGTAAACGTATTCTCCCTCGTCGTCCTGCCCTATCACCGAGTAGGGAAGCACGGACACCGTTCTTTCCTCCCCCGTTTTGATCTGCGCCGTCACGGAATATCCCGTACGCAGTATGGAGGTATCCCCCTGCTCCACTTCGATAGTCACGTCCACCACTGTTTCAGGCAGGGAAACTGTGCTTTGCGTGATAACGTGAGCGCTGTCACCTATCGCCGATACCTTTCCGAAAAAGCTCCCGTCGGGAAACGCTGCTCCCGTCAGCGCCGCCTGCTGTCCCACCGCTACTGAGGAAATATCCCCCTCGTTAACGTAGACCAAAGCCGTCCAGCCGCTTGGGGTCTTGGCAAGATTTCCCTTTGCGGCAACGCAGGGGCTGTAAATATAATTTTCCGCCCTTGTCACATAGGAAACGGGCATAACGCTGTCCGCCGCCGCAGGCACCCATAAAGCGATATAAAACGCTGAAAATACCAGCGCCGCTATTATCCCCCATTTAAGTATGGCGAGCTTTCCGCCCTTTTTATTTGCTCTGTTCATATCAACTGCTTCCTTTCTTTTTTTCTCCGCTTTAGTTTGGCTGAAATTTAACGGAATATTTAGGCATAAATGAAAAAAAGCGGTGCAAAATAATTCCAAACGTTTCTAAAGAGAAATAAGGAGAGAAAAAATGAACCTTATATTATGCAGTGAAAATTGCAGGCACCAAAAGGACGGCTACTGCTGCCTCAGGGAGTACGGGAAAATAACCGACGTTATCTCCTCTCCCTGCGTTTACTTTGACGAAAGAGAGGAGGACGCAGAGGACAAAAATGATAAAAATAAGAAATCTTACTAAAATATATTCCCCCTGCACCGAGCATGAGGTGACGGCTTTGGACAATGTTTCCCTTGAGGTGAAAAAGGGGGAATTTGCCGCCGTGGTGGGAGCGTCAGGCTCTGGGAAGACCACTCTTATGAACATAATCGGCTGCCTTGACACCCAGACCGAGGGGGAATATTTTCTTGACGGAACGGACATATCGTCGCTTTCCTCCGCAAAGCTGAGCCGTGTGAGGGGCGAAAAGATCAGCTTCATTTTTCAGGGCTTTAACCTTATCCCCACCCTTACGGCGGAGGAAAATGTGGAATTGCCGCTGATATACAGAGGTGTTCCCGCCGAAAAGCGCCGTGAAGCGGCAAGACTCTCCCTTGAGGCGGTGGGACTTTCAATGCGGGCAGACCATCTTCCCAGCGAGCTTTCAGGCGGTCAGCAGCAGCGTGTCGCTATCGCAAGAGCATTGGCGGCAAACGCCCCCATAATCCTTGCGGACGAGCCCTGCGGCAGTCTTGACAGCCGTTCAGGCGGAATGATAATGGAAATGCTCCATTCTCTTAACCGAGAGGGAAGAACGGTAGTGCTGATAACCCACGACAACGGGGCGGCACTTACTGCTCACAGGCAGATAAGGATATCCGACGGCAGAATAATCTGACAAAAGAAAGGACAAAAAGCAAATGAGACTTTTCAGAGCGCTAAAAAACATAAGGCGGGGCAAGGGGCGTTCCGCCCTTACTCTTTGCGGGGTAGCGGTAGGCGTTTTCGCCGTGGTGGTGATTTCGGGCATAGGCGTCGTGGGAACGGACAGAGTGACCTCCGCTATGGTGACTATGGGAATAAATTCCGCGCTTGTGGAGGCGTCCGAAACAGGCGGGAGCATATCCCTTACCGACGAGGACGTGACCGCTTTCAGCCGTTTGGAGGGAGTAAACAAGGCAATGCCCCTTATGGCGTCGCCCAGTGAAACAAAGCTGCTTGACGTTAGCCGCGACTGCTACGCCTGGGGAGTGGACAGACAGGCAAAGGACATAATTTCCCTTGAAGCGATACACGGCAGACTGATAGGCGACGGCGACGTGGAAGCTCACGCTATGACCTGCGTTATTGACGAGGTATTCGCCACACAAAGCTACGGCAGGAGCAACATAACGGGGAAGAAGATACGACTGCTCCTTGAGGGCGGCTATTACGAATTTGAGATAGTTGGCGTCGCAAAGTCGGGAATGACAGGACTTCAGAATATGATGTCGGGGATAATGCCCGATTTTGTGTATATCCCCTACACCACGATGCAGGACATCACAGGCAGGACGAGCTATGACAAGATAGCCCTGCTCCTTGACGGCGGCAGTGCGGACGAAAACCTGACCAGCGACCTGACAAGAGAAGTAAATCAGCTTAAATCCACCAAAAGCGGGCTGACTATAACCAACTTCCAGAGCCAGAAGGGACAGCTTAACAATATCCTCTCCACCGTCACCACAGTCTTGTCCCTGATAGCGGGGATAAGCCTTGTGGTATCGGGGATAACGGTTATGACCACAATGCTTGTCAGCGTAGGCGAGCGCACCCGTGAGATAGGTATAAAGAAATCCATAGGCGCAAAAAACAAGGACATTATGTGGGAATTTCTCCTTGAAAGCGTCCTGCTCACCGCTATGGGCAGCATTACAGGCATAGCTCTGGGAACGCTGGTGTGCGCCGCAGGGTGTATCGCCTTTTCACTTCCCATTGCCGTGCCGATAAAATCAATACTGCTCTCCTTCTGCTTTTCATCAGCAATGGGCGCTCTGTTCGGCGTTTACCCAGCTATGAAAGCCGCAAGACTGAACCCCATAGAGGCGCTGAGAACTTAGCAATATCCTCGTATTCTATACTATCAAAGCCGATAAGGTTTTCCTCCGCAGGTATCGCCCTGCGGACTGAAACACCGATTCGGCTTTTTTGCCGTTCAAAAATTTCCGATGCGTTAAATAAATTTTTGTGAAAAATTTCCATAATATCGTTTTCAACCCCTTGCCTTTTTTTGCAAAATGTTATATACTTATTGTACAGGCATATCTTTATGAAGATATGTGAAACTCACGAAAGGACAGGACTATTCACATGAAATTCGGCTTTTTTGACGACTTGAACCGAGAATACGTCATCACCTCCCCAAAAACGCCCTACCCTTGGATAAACTATCTGGGAACAGAGGGCTTTTTCTCCCTTATTTCCAACACCGCAGGCGGATACAGCTTCTATAAGGACGCAAGGCTCCGCCGTATCACACGTTACCGCTACAACAACGTTCCCGTTGATATGGGCGGACGCTATTTTTACATCAAGGACGGCGACACCGTATGGAATCCCGGCTGGTCGCCCGTAAAGACCCCGCTTGACAGCTATTCCTGCCGTCACGGTATGGGCTACACCGTCATCAGCGGCGAAAAGAACGGCGTAAAAGCCGAAGTCAAGTTCTTCGTTCCCGTGGGCTTTAACGGCGAGGTTCAAAGACTCACCCTCACCAACAACAGCAATTCCGCCAAGAGCCTGAAGCTCTGGAGTTTTCTGGAATGGTGCCTGTGGGACGCAAACGACGATACTACCAACTTCCAGCGCAACTTCAACACAGGCGAAGTGGAGATAGACGGCAGCGTTATCTACCACAAGACCGAGTACAAGGAGCGCCGCGACCATTATGCGTTTTACAGCGTAAACGCTCCCATTCAGGGCTTTGACACCGACAGAGAGAGCTTTCTGGGACTTTACAACGGCTTTGGCGAACCTCAGGTAGTTGAAAACGGCAAGGCGTCAAACTCCGTTGCCGACGGCTGGTCGCCCATAGCTTCCCATTATCTTGAAATCGAGCTTAAAGCTGGCGAGAGCAAGGATCTGATATTCCTCCTCGGCTACGTTGAAAATCCCGTTGAGGAAAAATTCGCTCCCGACCTTACCGACAGCGATACGATAATCACCACTGCAAACAGCAAGAAGAACATAGTGAACAAGAAAAAGGCAAAAGAGATGATCGCCCTTTGCGACACCGTTGAAAAAGCCGAAAAGCTGTTTGACGGACTTAAAGAATACTGGAACAACGTACTGCGCCAGTACAGCGTAAATTCTCCCGACGAAAAGCTGAACAGAATGGTAAACATCTGGAACCAGTATCAGTGCATGGTAACATTCAATATGAGCCGTTCCGCCTCCTACTTTGAAAGCGGTATCGGCAGAGGAATGGGCTTCCGTGACAGCAACCAGGACCTGCTGGGCTTCGTTCATCAGATACCCGCAAGAGCAAGGGAAAGACTTATCGACCTTGCGGCGACAATGCTGGAGGACGGTGGCGCATATCACCAGTATCAGCCTCTCACCAAAATGGGCAACCACGAGCTTGGTTCCAACTTCAACGACGACCCGCTGTGGATGATCCTGGCGGTAGCCGCTTACATCAAGGAAACAGGCGACGTTTCCATACTTGACGAAAAGGTTCCTTACGAGAACAAGGACGAGCTTGCCGACACAATGCTTGACCATATGAAACGTGCGTTCTACCATGTATGCAACAAGGTGGGACCTCACGGACTTCCTCTCAGCGGCAGAGCCGACTGGAACGACTGCCTGAACCTGAGCTGCTTCTCCGACAAGCCGGGTCAGTCCTTCCAGACCTACACCTCTCCCAAATACGGCGACATCGGTTACAGCCTTACCGCCGAATCCGTTATGATAGCGGGTATGTTCTGCTTCATCGGACCCGAATACGTTAAAATGTGCCGCATAAAGGGCGACAACGCCGAGGCTGACAAGGCTCAGGCGGAGATAGACAAAATGGCAAAGGCTACCCTTGAATACGGCTACGACGGCGAATGGTTCCTGCGTGCATACGACGATCTGGGAAGAAAAGTCGGATCTCACGAAAACGAAGAGGGCAAGATATTCATCGAGCCCCAGGGCTTCTGCGTAATGGCAGGAATAGGCAAGGAACAGGGCGCCGACATCAAGACCCTTGAAAGCGTTGACAAATACCTGAACAGCAAGCACGGTCTTGTACTTAACAACCCCGCCTTCACTCATTACTACATCGAGTACGGCGAGATCTCCACCTATCCCCCCGGATACAAGGAGAACGCAGGTATCTTCTGCCACAACAATGCGTGGATAATCTGCGCCGAGGCGTTCGTGGGACACGGCGACAAGGCGTTTGAGTATTATTCAAAAATAGCTCCCGCCTACAACGAGGAAATTTCCGACCTGCACCGCACCGAGCCTTATGTATACGCTCAAATGATAGCAGGTAAGGACGCTCCCAGATTCGGCGAGGCAAAGAATAGCTGGCTGACAGGTACTGCGGCGTGGAACTTCGTTGCAGTTTCACAGTACATTCTCGGTATCAAGCCCGATTACGACGGCTTGGAGATAAATCCCTCAATTCCCGCAGAATGGGACGGCTTTACTGCGTCAAGACAGTTCAGAGGCGGAGTTTACAACATCTCCGTCAAGAACCCCTCTCACATCAGCAAGGGCGTTAAGAGCCTGACCGTTGACGGCAAGGCAGTTGACGGCACCGTTATCCCCGATATGGGCGCAGGCGAGCATACCGTTGAGGTAGTTTTAGGCTGATAAAATCTTATAAATATAAAAGCAGACGAAATTTTTCGTCTGCTTTTTTGTATAGAAGTGTGCGAACTCATAGGGCAGATAAATCGGAATTTATTGCTTTTGTTATAGTCATATTACATTTGCTCCACAACTCGTCTTTATATGCAAATGCGTTTTTGGTAATATATCTCTCAACGAAACCAATGCTTTCATAACAGCGTTTTGCGTCTTGGTTTTCAATAAAAACGTTCAGTTGTACCAATTCCGCACCTGTTATTTCAAACGCATACCGCAAAGCCAACTGTATCATTTCTCTGCCACACCCTTTTCCACGCAGCTTATTATCAACGATTACAGATGCCAAAAAGCCCTCGTTGCTTTCAGTATTAACCGAATAACGGAAAAAGCCTATGGTATTTCCGCTATCGTCTGTTGCCACAAAAGGGCTGACTGTCCACTCTTTCATAGTTTTTTCAAGAAAACTTTGAAATGCCTCCATTGTAATTGGATATGGGAAATTATTTGCACACCACAATGCATGACTTCTCTCGTTATCGATCCATTCTGCTATATATTTAAAATCTTTACTTTGTATGTATGGTCTTAGTCTCATATAAACTTTTCTCCAAATCCCGCTACCACATTGACCGTCATATCAACCCGCCTGTTTTTATCTTAAGGCAGTGTAATTTAATTCAGAGAGCCGCCCCTCTCCATCACCACCCCGTCCTCGTCGCCGTAATAACCCTTCCTCACATATATCCTCTTAAATCCAAACCTTTCATAAAGCCCCAAAGCGGCAGTATTCGCCATTCTTACCTCAAGAAAAAACCGTTTTGTATCCTTGGGACAGCTTTCAAAGAAACGCTCCATAAGCCGCTTTCCGAACCCTTTTCCCCGCTTTTCGGGAACTACCGCTATCCTGTAAAGTTCCGCCTCGCCAAGACTTGCCGAGCCGATAAAATATCCTGCGGGGGAGTCATTGTCGTATTCTATCCCGAACACAACGTCCTCTCTCGCCAGCGTATCAGCTGCCGCCTTTTCGCTCCAGCAGTCCTCAAAGCACAGCCTTTCCAGCTCAGCAATAACCGCAAGCTCACTCCTGCTCACTGATATATTCCTCGTAAAATTCGATCAGCCTGTCCCTGCATTTGCGGTAAGCGCTGATACCGTCGTAATACGGGTCGACAATCCCCAGCACGGTTATTTTTTCCTCAAGATTTTTGTCGGGATAGCAGGAGCAAAGAGTTATCTTCTGCCTGTTCGTCATAACGTGAACAGCGTCAAAGCTGTCTAAATCGTATTGGGTTATGCTGGTGGGAACGTATTCCGTCTTTATCCCGATCTCCTCCAATACCGCCGCCACGTTGTCGTCAACGTGATTTCCGATAGCGGCTATCCCTGCGCTTTTAAAGCAGTAGGGAGCGTGCTTTTTCTCCGCTATGCTGTTGGCGATCTCCATAGCCATAGGGCTTCTTGTTTTGTTGGAGGTGCAGACTATAAGTACGTTTTTCATTTTCTCTCCTTTTCAGGCGGCAAATTCTTGTATTTTATGTGAGCGACTGAATTTACCGCCGCAAAATTTCTTTCTCAGTGTGTATCAAACCACGTCTTTCCTATCTTCACGTCCGCAATAAGCGGCACGTCCAGCTTTATGCAGCTTTCCATTTCCTCTTTAAGCAGCTTTGCCACCTGCTCCGCACAGCTTTCCTCCGCCTCCACGATAAGCTCGTCGTGGACTTGCAGTATAAGCCTTGCGGGTAGCTTTTCCTTTTCCAGACGGTCAAACACCTTTATCATAGCCATTTTTATGATGTCCGCCGCCGTCCCCTGGATAGGCGTGTTCATGGCGATACGCTTTGCCGCCGCCTGTACCACCTTGTTTGACGCCTTTATTTCGGGGATATATCTCTTCCTGCCGAAAAGCGTTTCGACATAAAGATTTTTTTCAGCGTCTGCCACCGTCTTTTTCATAAATCCGTCAACGCCGCTGTACTTGCTGAGATAAGCGTCGATATACCTTTTCGCCTCCGAAACGGTGACGTTTACGTCCCTTGACAGGGAGAACGCCCCTATACCGTAAACTATGCCGAAGTTCACCGCCTTTGCTCTCGAACGCAATTGGGGCGTTACCCACTCTATCGGCTGATTGAACACCTGCGAGGCGGTTATGGTATGAATATCGTCCCCGTTTATGAAGGACTGCTGCATAAGCCTGTCCCCCGCAAGGTGCGCCAGAACTCTCAGCTCGATCTGCGAATAGTCTGCGTCCACCAGCAGACAGCCCTCTTTTGCGGTGAAGAACTTTCGCATATTCCGCCCCAAGTCGGTGCGCACGGGGATATTTTGTATATTCGGCTCTGCGCTGCTGATACGCCCCGTTCTCGTTTCAGTCTGCTTGAAGGTGGAACGCACGCGTCCGTCCTCACAGACCGCCGCTTTCAGCCCGCTGACGTAGGTGGAATACAGCTTTGTATACGCCCTGTAATCGGTGATAAGGTCGATTATCGGGTGCTTGTCACGCAGGCTGTCCAGAACGTCTGCGTTGGTGGAATAGCCCCTGTGATTTTTCTTTCCCGAGGGCAGTCCCAGCTTTTCAAAAAGTATCGTTCCAAGCTGTTTGGGGGAACTTATGTTGAACTTTTCCCCCGCCAGCAGATATATCTGCCGTTCTGTCTCCGCCGTCTGCGCCAGCAGTTGCTCTCCGAAACGGTCTATCCCCTCCATATCAAGCTGAACGCCGTCCTTTTCCATAGCGGAAAGGACTCTTGCCAGCGGCATTTCTATCTTTTCAAGGATCTCCGTAAGATTTTCCGCATTTATCCTGTTTATCAGTTTCCTGCTGAGGGAGTAAAGACATTTGGGCAGTTGTCCGTCATTTTCGGCGGGAGTAACGCCGTACTCGGCGCAAAGCCTGCCAAGGCTGTAATCGCTGGAATTGACGTTCAGCAGATACGCCGCCAGCGTCAGATCAAACACTGCGTTTTTCACGTCCCCGCCGTACTTGAAAGCAAAGCTGCACAGCGTTTTCAAATCAAAGGTGCGCTTTGGCTGTTCGCTTTTCAGCAGCTCCAAAGCCTGCTCTTTTTCAAGAACGGTCATCTCCCCCTTGCGGCAGACCTTGAGCGTTTCCCCGTCAAGCATTATGTCGACTGTGTTTTCGTCAGGAGCAATTTCGCTTTCAGCCTTTGCCGCCGCCTCTGCCGCCGCCTTTGCGTAAACGGTCTCCTGCGCCTGTTTCATCGCTCCCACTGAAACATTCAGCTTTTTCAGCAGGTTGAACATCTCAAGCTCAGTAAGAATTTCCGCTATCTCCTGCTCGTTCCTCTCTTTCGGCAGATAATCTGTTATCTCCGTAGAAACGGGCGCCGAAAGGGAAATAGTGCCCAGCTCACGGCTCAAAAAACAGCTTTCCTTTCCCTCCGTCAGCTTTTTCTTCACGTTGTCGGAGATAGGCAGACTTTCAAGATTTTCATAGATATTGCTCACAGAGGAATATTTCTTTATCAGATCAGACGCCGTCTTTTCGCCTATGCCCTTTACTCCGGGGATATTGTCGCTGGAGTCCCCCATAAGCGCCTTTATCTCTATCATCTGCTTCGGCTCAACGCCGTACACCTCCCGTATTTTTTCGGGAGTATAGATAGTGTCCTCTCTGTTTCCTGCATAGCACACCGTCACCTTGTCGGTGATGAGCTGAAAGCTGTCCCTGTCCCCCGTGGCGATAACGGCGGTGTGACCCGCAAGCTCCGCCCCGTGAGATATCGTGCCTAAAATATCGTCGGCCTCCCAGCCCTCTTTTTCCACAATAACTATCCCCATAGCCTTCAGCAGCTTTTTTACATAGGGTATCTGCATAGCCAGCTCCTCGGGCATAGGCTTTCTCGTCCCCTTGTAGTCCTTGTACATCTGATGGCGGAAGGTAGGCGCCTTCAGATCAAACGCCACCGCCACGCAGTCGGGCTTAAAGCCGTTTTCCAGCTTGAGAAGAATGTTGAAAAAGCCTGTTATAGCGTTGGTAAATACCCCCTTTTTGTTGGAAAGGGCGTGTATCCCGTAAAACGCTCTGTTAACTATGCTGTTGCCGTCGATTATGAGAATATTCATAGAATGTTCCTTTCGGAAAAGTTATTTTTTCCCGCTGAAAATTCCTTTCAGCCTTGCGAAAAATCCGCCTTGCTTTTTTGCGGGAGCTTTCTTTGCATTTTTATAAGCCTGCTTATAAAAATATATCTGCGAGTCGATCATTTCCTCTCCCTCTCCCCTCGTTTTCTTTACGTAAGTCCCGTCGGGGAGCTGAACGCGGGCTTTTACGTTATCCCTCAGCATAACGTCGAAAATATTAAGCAGCTTTTGCTGTATCTTAGGGTCTTTTATGGGAGCTGCGACCTCAACTCTTCGCTCAGTGTTCCTTGTCATAAAGTCGGCGGAGCTTATGTATATCTTCCTGCGCTCCTCCTTGCCGAAAATATATATCCTGCTGTGTTCAAGGAACCGTCCTACGATAGACCTGACGGTGATATTGTCTGTATACCCCGGTATCCCCGCCACAAGACAGCATATCCCTCTTATGATGAGCTGTATCTTGACTCCCTTCATGCTCGCTTCCACCAGCTTTTGTATGATGTCTATATCCGTCAGGGAGTTCATCTTTATTCCGATATATCCGTCCTCACCGTAGGTTATCTCTCTGTCTATCATCTCCACTACCCTTGATTTAAGGCAGTTAGGCGCTACCCAGAGGGTAGAACTGCTTTCCACCGCCACGCCCACCGACAGATTGTTGAAGATAAGCGATGCGTCAGCGCCGAATTCCTTGTCTGCGGTTATCAGAGTAAGGTCGGTGTACAGTTTAGAGGTGCGCTCGTTATAGTTTCCCGTTCCAACTTGGGTAATATACTTTATCTCATTTCCCACACGCCTTGTTATAAGCAGGAGCTTTGAATGTACCTTAAGGGAATCTAAACCGTAAATAACGGTAACGCCCGCCTCCGCCAGCCGCTTTGACCAGCCGATGTTGTTTTCCTCGTCAAATCTTGCACGCAGTTCAACCAGCGCCAGAACGTCCTTTCCGTTTTCGGCTGCCCGTATAAGCGCGTTTACTATCTTGCTGTCCCTCGCCACACGGTAAAGGGTTATTTTTATAGAAACGACGGTGGGATCAAACGCCGCCTCCTCCAGCAGTCTGATAAACGAGCGAAAATTCTCATAGGGATAAAACAGCAGAACGTCATGCTGCTCCGCCTGTTTCATCACCTTTTCTCCCTCAATGAGCATCTCAGGCTGCTGCGGGGTGAGCTGTGTGAAGAAAAGCTCCGTCTTGTTTTCCAGCTTATCCCTCAGCTCTCCCACAAAGCCGAAATCCAGCGGACAGCTTTGGGAGAAAATAAAGCTGTCCCCAAGCTCAAAGCCCAGCTTCTTAGCCAGCGTTTCCGTGTCGGGCAGGTCCTCTCTCTGCGCCACTTCAATTCTTATAGGAGCCAGCTTTTTCCGCTTTTTGATAAGCTCCTCCATAATATCACGAAAGTCCACGTCGTGATCGAACAGCGCCTCGTTTGCGTCTATGTCCGCATTTCTTGTTATTCTGAACACCGTGCGGTTTGTCACTTCAAAGTTAGGGAATATCATCTCCGCAAAATGCAGTATCAGATCCTCCATCAGCAGAAAGCGCAGATTGTCCTCCCTCTGCACGCAGAAAATGCGGGGAAACACCTCCGACGCTGTAACAGGCACCACTCCAAGCACAGTATGCTTGTCGCCGCTTTTAGGCTTCAGGCTGACTCCAACGTACAATTCCTTATTTTTCAGAAACGGAAGCGGGTGAGTTTTATCCACCACGGTAGGGGACAACAGGGGCAGTATCTCCTTTGTGAAATAGTTGTACAGCTTATCCTCCTCGCTGCCCTTTGCCCTGTCTGGATTTATCTGCTCGACGCCGTGATCCTTAAGCTTTTTTATGATGTCCTTGTACGCCTGTTCCTTGCCGGGAATAAGCTCCTTTACCCTTCGCGCCGCTTTTTGGAGCTGTTCGCCGGGGGTCATTCCCGTCTTGTTGTCCTTTTTTTCCTCTTTTACCAGCGTCTGGTCGTAAAGCGTTCCTGCTCTCACCATAAAGAATTCGTCCATATTACTGCAAAAAATGGACACGAAGTTGAGCCTTTCCATAAGGGGAACGCTTTCGTCCTGCGCCTCCTCAAGGACTCTCTCGTTGAATTTCAGCCACGACAGCTCTCGGTTGTCAAAATAATTGTTGAATATCTCTTTCATAAGCGTACCTGTCAAAAAAATTTCATATATCAAAGCAGGGCGGTATCGTTACCGCCCTGTCAGCAGAACGTTTCACAACAGACCTTTGCGAACGTTCGGATTATTTGCTTCCCTTCTTCAGCTCCAGCGCTTTTTTGGTAAAGCTCGCGAATAGGGGGTGAGGACGGTTGGGTCTTGACTTGAACTCAGGGTGGAACTGCACCGCCAAAAACCAAGGGTGTATATCTCTTGACAATTCCACAATCTCCACCAGCTTTCCGTCAGGGGACTGACCCGCCAGCACAAAGCCGTGATCGATAAAGTCCTGACGGTAGGTGTTGTTGAATTCATAGCGGTGACGGTGACGCTCGTAAATAAGCTCCTCGCCGTATATCTCACGGGCAAGAGAGCCTTCTGCCAGCTTGCAGGGATACAGCCCAAGTCTCATTGTTCCGCCCATATCAACGCCCTTCTGGTCGGGCATTATGTCTATTACGTTGTACATTCCGTCCTCGGCGAACTCGGCGGAATTTGCCCCGTCAAAGCCGATAACGTGCCTTGCAAACTCAATCGTCGCCATATGCATACCAAGGCAAAGCCCCAGATAAGGCACCTTGTTTTCCCTTGCGTAGCGCACGGCTTCTATCTTTCCCTCAATGCCCCTGTTTCCGAAACCGCCCGGGACAAGTATCCCGTCGCAGTCAGACAACAGCTCGTCCGCTGTTTTGGGAGTTACCTCCTCGGAATCTATCAGCTTGATATTCACGTTTGCCCCATTAAAGAAGCTTGCGTGCCTGAGCGATTCCATAACGGAAATGTAAGCGTCGGGAAGCGCCACGTATTTTCCTACCAGCCCGATAGTCAGCTTATCCTTTGCGTTCTCCTGCATATGCACCATATTTTCCCATTCCGTAAGGTCGGGAGTGGGATCATCCATATTCAGGTGATGACATACCACATTAGCCAGTCCCTCTTTTTCCAGCATAAGGGGAACTGCGTACAGCGAGGGAGCAGTAAGGTTAGAGATAACGTCCTCCTTGCGCACGTTGCAGAAGTTGGCTATCTTCGCCTTCATCTCGTCGGGAATTTCCATTTCACTGCGGCATACAAGCACGGTAGGCTGAATACCGTAGGAGAGCAGTGTCTTGACGCTGTGCTGAGTAGGCTTTGTTTTCAGTTCGTCGCTGCCTGAAATAAATGGGAGGAGAGTGACGTGTATGTACATTACATTTTCTCTGCCCTTATCGGCTACCACCTGTCTTATCGCCTCAAGGAACGGCGTGCTTTCAATATCGCCCACCGTGCCGCCTATCTCTGTGATGACCACGTCCACAGGCGTTTCGTGAACGTTAGCCGCACGGTAGATGCGCTCCTTTATCTCATTTGTTATATGGGGAATGACCTGCACCGTCCCCCCAAGGTAATCGCCTCTGCGTTCCTTTGAGATAACGCTCCAGTAAACCTTGCCAGTGGTAACGTTGCTGTTTACCGACAAATTTTCGTCAATGAAACGCTCGTAATGCCCCAGATCAAGGTCGGTTTCAGCGCCGTCGTCGGTGACAAACACCTCGCCGTGCTGATACGGGCTCATTGTGCCGGGATCAACGTTAAGGTACGGGTCGAATTTCTGTATAGTGACCTTATAACCTCTGTTTTTCAGCAAGCGTCCCAGCGAAGCGGCGGTGATACCTTTTCCCAGACCTGAAACAACGCCTCCCGTGACGAAAATGTATTTGGTAGTCATAAAAATTTCCTCCCTGAAATAAGTTGAAAAGACAAAGCGGAAAAGCCGCAGTCGGTGATCACATATATTACTATTGTACTATATATTCCGTTTTTTTTCAAGTACCGTGAAAGAAAAAAATACCTCATTGAGTAATTTATTCCAAATTCTGTCAATAATAAGAAAGTAAAAATTTTTTAAAGATCCGTAACCTTTTACGTTATTTGTCCGTGTTGTATATGTAAGCCGAGAAAAAGGCTGAAAAAAACCAAAAGCGTTTCTGACAGAAAGGAAGAACAAAATGAAAAAACTTACGTTTTTACTTATTGCTGCGGCTTTGATAGTCGCCACTGCCGCAGGCTGCGGTGAAACAAACAACAACGGCGGCGGAAGCACCACGCCCGTTTCCACTCCCGAAGAAAGCTCATCTTCCGACGAAAGCTCCACCCCCGACGAAAGCGAAGACCCCGACGAAAGCTCCACCCCCGACGAAAGCGAAGAGCCTGACGAAAGCTCATCTCCCGAGGAAAGCAAGGACCCTGACGAAAGCACCGAGGAAAGCACCGCACCCGAAGATGATGAAAACAAAACCGCCACCGAAAAGGTACTCCAAGCGATAAAGACCGTTTACGGCGAGAGCTACCTCCCCAACGTTACGATAGAACAGGAGCTTCTGGAAACCCAGTTCGGTCTTTCCACAGATACCTACGTCGAGGCGGCGGGAGAAGTGCCTATGATAAGCACCAACCCTGACACCGTTCTCGTGGTCAAGGCAGTGACAGGCAAGGAGGGGGACGTCAAGGCGGCACTTGAGGCGTATCGCTCCAAGCTGATAAACGACAGCGCCAACTATCCTATGAACTTGGAAAAAATAAATGCCGCCAAGGTAGAGAGCGAAGGCGAATACGTAGCCTTCCTGCTGGTAGGGGCGAACGACGACCGTGCGAACGCCACTGCCGACGCCAGGACCTCCTTTGCCGAATATCAGGTAAACAAGGCGGTCACTGCTTTCCACGATTATTTCAAAAGCTGAGAATATTTCTTCTTCAAATTTCCCCATAAAAAATAATCCGTCCTTTACAGACGGATTATTTTTTATCTTAATTAATAAGAATTAACCCTTTACAGCGCCTAACGCAACGCCCTTAACGATAAACTTGGACAAGCACAGGTAAATAATGATGATAGGCAGGATCGACAAAGCAACCGCTACATATCTTACACCGTAGTCCACGCACTTGTCATTGCCGAGAATTGACGCAACCATCATAGGCATCGTTCTTTGCTCCAGCTTGTTCGAGAGCAGCAGCATGGAAGGATTGTAGTAGTTGTTCCAGCTTGCTACGAAAGCGAATATCGCCTGAACTGCGAACGCAGGCTTCAGCATAGGGATAGCTATGCGGATAAACGTCATAAACTCTCCGCAGCCGTCTATTCTTGCCGCCTCAACTATCTCAACAGGGAAGGACGCCTTCATATACTGCAATATGAAGAATACTACCGAGGGAGCAGCGATAGCGGGCAGGATAAGAGGAATGTAGTTGTCGTACAGCTTGATTCTTATCATAAATTCCAGGAAACCGGTGGATACGACCTGAGTAGGAACCATCATTACCGCAAGGATAAAGGTGGTAGCTATTTTCTTCAGTTTGAAATCGTAAACCGTAAGACCGTAAGCGGTCAGTCCTGAGAAGAACACCGACAGAACGGTGGAAGACACTGCGATGATAAGGCTGTTCATATAGCCGTACCATACGTTGTAGGTCATTACATAAGAACCGAAAGCTGCTTCGGGGTCGGAAAGAGTTCCGATGTTATTCAGCAGGTAATCGCCGGGCAAAAAGCTGACGCCCTGAAGAATAATATCATTGGAGCTTCTTGTGGCATTGATAAAGATAATGAACAGAGGGAACAGGCATATGATAGTGATTATAACGCAGACGATAAATCTGATGATCGCCTGAGCCTTTATCTTTCTCTCATACTCTCTTTCTCTCATTGACCTTGCATTTTCGTTAGCCATTTTACTCCCCCCCTTACTTCGAAGACTTGGCTGCTTTTACCTTTTTAGGCGCAGTCGAGTCGGTGTTGAACCTGTAAATGATGATACCCAGAATAGCGGTTATCACAAACAGTATGATAGACGCTGTTGCCGAATATCCGAAGTTTTGAGGATAGTACATCTGGAAATGCTTGTAGATGAATACCGCCGCTGTTTCCAACTGAGGCTTGAGAGTGGAGCCCTCGTGGAGCAGGTAGGGTATATCAAACATCTGTAAACCACCTATCAGGGAGGTGATAACTACGTAGATGAATATAGGCTTGAGTATGGGCATTGTTATCCTGAAGAACGTGTGCATACCGCTGGAGCCGTCGATGGACGCCGCCTCAAAGATAGCGGGGTCGATACCGAAGATACCTGACATCAGAAGCAGAGTGGTATTGCCGAACCACATCCATGACTGGATAAACATTACCAGTATACGGGAAACCCAAACGTCGTCAATAAACTTGAAGGGCTCACTGAAAATGCCCCAGTTTATCAGCATAGAGTTTATAGCGCCATATTTTGAGTTGCCGAACAGCATCAGGAAAATACCTGCGACAGATGCAGCGGTAATGATATTAGGCAGATACATAACTACCTTGAAGAAGCCTGTACCTTTTATCTTTACTCTTACGTCTGAGAACCATACTGCCAGCAGCAGGGAAAGCACCAACTGAATAACGAAGTTGCCCACCCAGAGAATGATCGTGTTGAAAAGGTCGTTCATAAACGACTCATGAATAGCTGCACCGGGGCTGAATTCGCCTTCAGAGCCAAACAGCAGCCACTGATAGTTCTGTATTCCCACCCATTGACCGCCTGTCGCTTCGCCGTTTCCTTGGAAGCTCAGCAGGAAGGTGTTGATAAGGGGATACAGCATAAAGAAAGCGTATGCCAGGAAAAAGGGTGCGATAAATATGTAACCGTATTTGGCATAACTTACCATTTTTGCCGGTTTCTTTTGAACATTTTGCATATAATGCACAACCTTTCGAGCTATTTGGGTCAAAAAATTACAATATATGCTTCCGAGCATTGCGCCCGGAAGCAATATTGTATCGATTGATAGGACTCTTTACTGTTAATTACTCAACAGTGATGTCAGGGAATGCAGCTGCAACAGCCTTCTTGAACGCCTTGATAGCGTCTTCCTTGGTAGAGCCTTCAAGTTCCATAGTAACGTTGCCGTCGTCGTCCTTAGGAGGATTGCCGAGGTAAGCGTTTACGGAGTCGTTGAAAGAAGTCTTGATTGTAGCGTCATACTTGGTGATAAGACCGGTCATGTTGATGCCGGCAGCCTGATCCATGAAGATCTGGAACTGATCCTGACCGTCTTTCAGCTTAGCATTCTTGTTTGTGCCGGCGTCAACGATTTTCTGCATAACCTTGCTGTTGTTGCAGAAGTCGCCGGTTTCGGTAGCATAAGCTTCCATGCCTTCATCGCTGCAGGTGAAGTATTCGATGAACTGCTTAGCAAGAGTCTTGTTGTCGCACTTGTTGGAAACTGCGAGCCATGTGCCGCCCCAGAAGTAAGCGGAAGGACCCTGGCAGAGAGCCATGTTGCCGTAAGAAGCGCTTTCGCCTTCTTTACCACTGAACATGGAGAGGATAGAGCCTTCACCGGTGGTAAGACCCCAAGTAGGAGCGAAGTCACCGAGAGCAGTGCCGTCCTGGATAGCAGCGCCCCAAGAGTCAGACCACTGAGAAATACCAGCGAGGTAATGATTGTCGTTGAATTCCTTAGCGATATCGTAGAAGTCTTCAGCGGTATCCATAACCAGCTTGCCGTCAACTACCCAAGCCTTGGATCTGTTAGCAGCGAATACCTGCCACAGACCGCCTTCGGTACATGCCAGAGAGCACTTTCCCTCAGAAGCTTCGTAAAGCTCCTTAGCGGTAGCCTTGAAGGTATCCCAGTCCTTAACCTTAGCCTGCATTTCTTCAGGGTTCTTAACGCCCAGGTACTGTTCAGCCAGGTCAGCTCTGTAAAGGAAGCCGCCGGGAGCAGCCTGGAAGGAAGCGCCCTTGAGAACGCCTGCTTCGTTGGTGCCGATATCTACTGTGTACTGATAAGGAGAAGCGAAGTTGGACTTTTCAATGCCGATTGCGGACAGAGGAGCTGTCAGCTTGTCGTCATTGATGTACTTCAGGATCCAGTCTGCTTCAAGGGTGATGATGTCAGCGTCGCCGTCGCCGTCCAGATACTTCTGGATCTGAGTGGAGCCTGCGCCGCCGTCTTTACCCTGACGAACGATCTCTACCTTGCTTTCGTCCGTTCCGGTGTTCTTGCAGAAGATTTTTACCATGTTGGTAACGTCTGCGTTGGATTCCCAAGTAACGATAGTCAGCTTGTCGCCGTCGTCCTTCAGCTCAACGGTGTTGTCGCTGGGCGTCTGGCTGTCGCCGCTGCTGCTGCTGTTGTCGCCGCTGTTATCGCCGCTGTTATCGCCGCTGGTGCTAGGGTTGTTGGTATTCTCGTTACAGCCGGCTACTGAAAGCAGCATAGCGGCAGCGAGAAACAACGTAAGTAATTTCTTCTTCATTGTTTTTCCTCCAAAAAACTTATCGGTTTCAACCGATTTTAAAAGTGTGCTAACCACGGCGTTGTGTTAATTATCAATAAAAACATAACCGTCCCGTGATTACATTTGTTAGTATATCACAAAAAATATTCTTTGTAAAGATATTTTTTTATTTTTTTTGCAGCAAATTCGTTTTTCACATTGTGAAAACGATTACAAAGTATTTGGATTTTTCATTTTTTGTGGAAATTGCCGAGTAAGAAAAAAGGCGGACTTTTATTTTTTACTTAAATTAGTGAAAACGATTAACAACCGCAGTATGAAAGGCTCTGACAAAAACGATTTTTCGTGTGCAGCTTAAATTTAACCGAATTTTAGTTTCGGACTTGCCAAAAACAGAGCCTCTCTGTTTGTGCAAATATACAAAAAATTTTCCACAGGAGAAATGTAATCGGTTACATTTTGCCGTGTTTTCCCTTTTAGATTCTACAGCCCCGTATAACCGCTGTCCGTGTGATTTTACGAGCCGTTTTGCATTTCGTTGTTTTCGCCGTAAAAATCTTTTCAAAAAAGACTTGAATTTCCTCACGGAATTATGTATAATAATATTGTACTCAGCCGACGACTTGAAAGAGGTGCTTCATATGCTGGGATATAACAGCAGTTTTTTCATAACAGAATGCGCAGCCGTAAGGGTTACGGCTTTATAAACGTACAATCAGACTGATTTCCCCGTGGAAGTCAGTTTTTTGTTTTTGATTTTGCAGAAAAAGGACGGTAAATGCAGAATGAACGGAAAAAAAGTTGCAGTGATAATGGGAAGCGACAGCGACCTTCCCATAGTTGAAAAGGCGACGGGAATTTTAAAGGAATACGGCGTGCCTTACGAGATGAGGATAATGTCTGCTCACCGCTGTCCCGCCAAGGTCGCGGAATTTTCAAAAAACGCCGCTGAAAACGGTTTTGGCGTTATCATCGCCGCTGCGGGAATGGCGGCTCACCTTGCGGGAGCGATCGCCGCAAACACCACCCTCCCCGTTATCGGTATCCCCATAAAATCCACCTTAGAGGGAATGGACGCCCTGCTTGCCACCGTCCAGATGCCCTCCGGCATACCCGTTGCAACGGTGGGGATAAACAATTCCAAAAACGCCGCTTTGCTTGCGGTGCAGATACTTGCGCTGTCCGACGAGGCTCTTGCCGCAAAATTAAAAGAGGAAAGAGTTAAAATGGAACAGGAAGTTGCCCAAAAGGACGCAAAGCTGAACGGTTGAAAACGGGTCTTTTTTCAATTTCCCGTAGTATTGACCGACCACGGTATATCAGATAAAATAGTTATATAAAATTATCATCACAGGAGGAACAAAACAATGGCACTTGAAAAGAAGGAACAACTTTACGAAGGAAAGGCAAAGAAGGTTTTCGCCACCGAGGACCCCGATCTTGTGATCGTGTCCTACAAGGACGACGCCACCGCCTTCAACGGCGAGAAGAAAGGCACTATCAGAGGCAAGGGCGTTGTGAACAACCGTATGACCAACTATATGTTCAAACTGCTGGAGCAGCAGGGCGTTCCCACTCACTTTGTTGAGGAGCTGAACGACCGTGAAACTCTGGTAAAGAAGGTGGAGATAGTCCCCCTTGAGGTGATCGTCCGCAACGTAGCCGCCGGCAGCTTTTCCAAAAAGCTGGGGATCGAGGAGGGAACTCCCCTGAAACGCCCCACCCTTGAGTTCAGCTACAAATGCGACGAGCTGGGCGACCCGTTCATCAACGATTATTACGCTTTGGGACTTGGTCTTGCCACCGAGGAGGAAATAGCGGAGATAACCAGATATGCGTTTATGGTAAACGCCTTTATGCTGGGCTTTTTCAAGGAACACAACGTTGACCTTATCGACTTTAAGATAGAATTCGGACGTTTCCACGGAAAAATTCTCCTTGCTGACGAAATTTCTCCCGACACCTGCCGTTTCTGGGACAGTACCACTCATGACAAGCTGGACAAGGACCGTTTCCGCAGGGATATGGGCGGAGTTGAGGACGCTTACAGCGAGATGATGAGAAGAGTTTTCGGAGAATAACTGAAAACAGAGAAATATATATTATATATTTAAATAGGTATAGGAGATATTTCTCCGAAACGAAAGGAACACTGAAAGATGTTTGACTCTATACACGAGGAGTGCGGGGTATTCGGCATTTATACCAAAGAGCCTTATGACGTTGCAAACTCTGTTTATTTCGGACTTTACGCCCTCCAGCACAGGGGACAGGAAAGCTGCGGCATAGTTGTGAACGACCGCGGCGTGTTCAATTACCACAAGGGCATAGGACTGGTAAACGAGGTATTTGACGCCGAGCGACTTGAAAAGTTAGGGAAAGGCAGGATAGCGATAGGACACGTCCGCTATTCCACCACGGGAAAGCCCACCCCTCACAACACACAGCCTCTTGTGGTCCGCCACGTCAAAGGACCTATGGCGATAGCTCACAACGGCAATCTTGTGAACGCCCAGGAGCTGAGGGAAAGCTACGAGCTGAAAGGCGGCATTTTCCACTCCACCAACGACAGCGAGGTCATCTCCTACGCCGTCACCGAGGGACGTCTCACCGAGGGCTCTATCCAGAAAGCGCTGGAAAAGGCTATGTACAGGATAAAGGGCGCATATTCCCTTGTAATTATGTCCCCCCAGAAGTTAGTTGCGGCAAGGGACCCCCAGGGCTTCCGCCCACTGAGCCTTGGCAAGCTGCCCAATGACGCAGGATACGTTATTGCCAGCGAGACCTGCGCCTTTGACAGCGTTTCCGCCCAGTTCGTAAGGGACATTGAGCCCGGGGAAATAGTTGTGATAGACGACAACGGCGTTGAGAGTATAAAGACCCATTGCGGACAAAAAAGCGCAATGTGCGTGTTTGAGTACGTGTATATCGCCCGCCCAGACAGCGTTATCGAGGGCGCAGGCGTACACAGCGCAAGAGTCAGGGCAGGGCGTTTCCTTGCGCAGGAGCACCCCGTTGACGCAGACATAGTTGTGGGAGTTCCCGACAGCGGACTTGACGCCGCGCTGGGCTATTCAATGGAATCAGGAATACCCTACGGCGTGGGCTTTATCAAGAACCGCTATGTGGGAAGAACCTTCATTCAGCCTGCACAGGGTATGCGGGAAAGCTCAGTGAAGATAAAGCTGAATCCCATAGCCGACGTGGTAAAGGGAAAGCGCGTCGTGATGATAGACGACAGTATCGTCAGAGGCACTACCAGCGGCAGGATAGTCAATCTCCTCCGTGAGGCGGGAGCAAAAGAGGTACACGTCCGCATTTCCTCCCCGCCCTTTATCAACCCCTGCTTCTTTGGCGTTGACATCGACAGCAAGGACAAGCTGATAGCCTGCAAAAAGACGGTGGAGGAGATAAAGGAATCTATCCGCGCCGATTCTTTGGGCTATCTCAGCGTTGAAAATGTGTACAAGATAGCCGAGGGCGCAAGCTGCGGCTTCTGCACAGGCTGCTTCACAGGAAAATATCCTATAGAAGTCCCCGAAGAAATGCCAAAGGACAGATTTGAGGCTAAACTTACAGACTGACAGATATACATAAGGAAAGGAAACAAAACGATGAAAAACAGTTTTTCCGAAAGCTACAAGGCAGCGGGCGTTGACGTTACCGCAGGCTACGAGGGCGTAAAGCTGATGAAAAAGGACGTGGAGAGGACCTTTATTCCCGGCGTGCTTACGGGGATAGGCGGCTTCGGCGGACTTTTTCAGCCCGATCTCAGCGGCATAAAGGAGCCTGTTTTCGTTTCGGGAACAGACGGCGTTGGCACCAAGCTGAAACTGTCAATGCTCCTTGACAAGCACGACACCATAGGCATAGACGCCGTTGCGATGTGCGTCAACGACATAATCTGCTGCGGAGCAAAGCCGCTGTTTTTCCTTGATTACATAGCCTGCGGCAAAAATATCCCCGAAAAGATAGCCGCAATAGTAAAGGGCGTTGCAGACGGCTGCGTTCAGTCGGGCTGCGCTCTGATAGGCGGCGAGACCGCCGAGCACCCCGGCATGATGCCTGACGACGAGTACGATATCGCAGGCTTTGCGGTAGGCGTAGTCGATAAAAGCAAAATTATCGACAACACCAAAATGCGCGAGGGGGACGTTATAGTGGGACTTGCCTCCACAGGCGTACACAGCAACGGCTTTTCCCTTGTGAGAAAGGTTTTTGACATCACGAAAAGGGAATCGCTGGAAAAAGTCCTCCCTGATGGCAGAACTTTAGGAGAAGCGCTTTTAACTCCCACACAGCTTTATGTAAAGCCCGTCCTTGACCTTATCTCCAAGGTGGAGGTAAAGGGTATCAGCCACATCACAGGCGGCGGCTTTTACGAGAACGTTCCCCGTTCGATACCCGACGGCTTTATGGCAAGAGTGAATAAGAGCGCATTCCCAGTTCCCGACATTTTCAGATATTTGCAGGAAACAGGGAATATCCCCGAGCGCGATATGTATAACACCTTCAATATGGGCATAGGAATGACCTGTACGGTAGCTCCCGACAAGGCGGACGAAACGGTTCGCATACTGGAAGAAAACGGCATAAAGGCATATTGCATAGGCGAGATAGTAAAAGGCGATGAGGGGATAGAGATAATATGAACATAGCGGTACTTGTATCAGGCGGCGGCACCAATCTCCAGCAGCTTATAAACGCCCAGAAAGAGGATCGTCTGGGCGGCGGCAGGATAACCTGCGTCATCAGCTCCAAGCCCGACGTTTACGCCCTGCAAAGAGCAAAGGACAACGGCATAAAAACGGCGGTGCTGGAGCGAAAAAAATACCCCGACATCGCCTCTTACAGCCTTGCGATGAAGGAGCTGCTTGAGGCGGAAAAGGCGGAGCTTGTAGTATATGCGGGCTTTCTCACCATACTGGACGAAACGGTGTGCAGAGCCTTCCCCAACAGAATGATAAACGTCCACCCCGCACTTATCCCCTCTTTTTGCGGAAAGGGATTTTACGGGCTTAAGGTCCACGAAGCGGCTCTGCAAAAGGGCGTAAAGCTGACAGGCGCAACCGTTCACTTTGTGACGGAGGAATGTGACGGCGGACCTATAATCCTGCAAAAAGCGGTGGAAGTAAAGGACAACGATACCCCCGAAATACTGCAAAAGCGTGTTATGGAGCAGGCGGAGTGGATAATTCTTCCCGAAGCGGTAAGGCTTTTCTGCGAGGGTAAGATAACCGTCAGGGACGGAAAGACGATAATAAGCGAATGAGGGAAATACTTTTGCAAAATATTCACAAAATCCACACCACGCCAATGGGTGCAGACAGAATAAGAAAAAATCTTCAGCTGCCAAACAATTTTGACGTTACAGAATACTGCAAAAGCATTATCTTAAATCCCGACGGTAATATTTATAAACAGGGGAAAACTTTTACTGCGAAGCCGAAAACGTGAGGCTTACAATAAATTCTTACAGATATACAATAATCACAGCGCATAGAATTAAACAGTCATAGAAGCGACACTTTCCGAGCTTGTGCAAAATGAAAACGGAGGAAATACGCCGTTGAACGAGGAAAAATTCACGGGAAAGGCTGAGCTTTACAACAAAACCCGCCCGTCCTACCCATCTGAGCTTGTCCATTGGCTTTTTGAAAGAACAAATGACGTGGCGGCTGCCGACATAGGCGCAGGCACAGGCATTTTCACAAAATGCCTTTCCGAAAAATTCACAAAGATAACAGCCGCGGAGCCGAACCCCGATATGCTCCGGATCTTGCGGAAAAACGCTCCGTTTGCCAAAATCGTGAATGCTCCCGCCGAAAATACGGGACTTGACAACAGCTCTTTCGGACTTGTTACAGCGGCGCAGGCGTTTCACTGGTTCGACAGGGACAAATTCAAGGAAGAATGTAAAAGGATACTGACAGACAACGGACAGCTTGCCATAATCTGGAACGTTCACGGGAAAAGCGGCTTCAGAACCGAACGCGACAGGATATTTGAAAAATACTGCGGTATGAGCGACAGCACGAAGATATCAGCCTCAAAGGAAACCGACAGCAGCGAATTTTTGCGGGACGTGTATTTTTCCAAAATGGAATTTTGTCAGTGGGATAACCCCATGGATATGGACGAGGAGGGATTTATCGGTTACTCTCTTTCCCATTCATATTCAATAAAAAGCGACCACCCCGATTATAAAAATTTTGTTTTTGAACTCAGAAACGCATTTCACAAATTCAGTAAGAACGGCATTGTTCAAATGCCGCAGTATACCGTCTGCTACTTAGGAAAATTTTAGGAGGAATTGCTATGATAAGAAAAACTATCGAGGAAGAACTCAGAAGTATGCCCTACCACGGCAGGGGAATAATCATCGGAAAGACCCCCGACGGGCTGAAGGCGGCTATCGCCTACTTCATTATGGGCAGGAGCGAAAACAGCCGCAACCGTGTTTTTGTGGAGCAGGGGGACGGTATCAGGACCGAGGCTTACGACCCCTCAAAGATGGTTGACCCTCATCTGATAATCTATTCTCCCGTGCGTGTTCTGGGCAACAAGACCATAGTTACCAACGGCGACCAGACCGACACCATTTACGAGGGAATGGACAGACAGCTCACCTTTGAGCAGTCCCTGAGAGGACGTGAGTTTGAGGACGACGCTCCCAACTACACCCCAAGAATTTCTGGAATAGTACATCTTGACGGCGGAATTATGAACTACGCTATGAGCATTATCAAGAGCAGCGACGGGAATCCCGATTCCGTTCTGCGCTACACCTACGCCTACAATTCACCAATAGCGGGCGAGGCAAGGTTTATCCACACATATTCCTCCGAAGGTAACCCTCTCCCGTCCTTTGAGGGCGAGCCTAAGCGCCTTGAGATACCCGACGTTGACCTTGACGGCTTTACTCAGCTTATCTGGGACAATCTCAACGAGGACAACAAAATTTCCCTTTTCACCCGCTATATAGACATTGAAACAGGAAAGACGCAGACAGAAATTATAAACAAAAATCTGTAAAAGAAAGGAACGACTGAAATGACAGAACTTGAACTCAAATACGGTTGCAACCCCAACCAGAAGCCTTCCAGGATATTTATGGAAAAGGGCGACTTGCCGATAACCGTGCTTAACGGCAAGCCGGGTTATATCAACTTTATGGACGCATTCAACGGCTGGCAGCTTGTAAGCGAGCTGAAAAAAGCTACGGGGCTTCCCTCCGCCACCAGCTTCAAGCACGTTTCTCCCGCAGGCGCAGCGGTGGGACTTCCCCTTTCAGATACTCTTAAAAAGATATACTGGGTGGACGATCTGGGCGAGCTGACTCCCCTTGCAAGCGCTTACGCAAGAGCGAGAGGCGCAGACAGAATGAGCAGCTACGGCGACTTCATTTCCCTGTCCGACGTGTGCGACGTATGCACCGCAAAGATGATAAAGCGTGAAGTCTCCGACGGCATAATCGCTCCCGGTTATGAGCCTGAGGCATTGGAGATACTGAGATCCAAGAAAAAGGGAAATTACGCCATAATCCAGATAGACGAGAACTACAAGCCCGACCCTATCGAGCATAAGCAGGTGTTCGGCATAACCTTTGAGCAGGGAAGAAACGAGCTGAAAATAGATGACGAGCTGTTTGCAAACATAGTTACCGAAAATAAAAATCTTCCCGAAAGCGCAAAGATAGACCTTGCAATTTCTCTCATAACCCTTAAATACACCCAGTCCAACTCCGTTGCTTACGCCTGCGGAGGTCAGGCTATCGGTATCGGCGCAGGTCAGCAGAGCCGTATCCACTGCACAAGACTTGCAGGCACCAAGGCGGACAACTGGTGGCTCAGACAGTCCCCGCAGGTAATGGGACTGCAATTCGTTGACGGTATCGGCAGACCCGACCGTGACAACGCTATCGACAACTACATCGGCGAGGACTTTATGGACGTGGTAGCCGACGGCGCATGGCAGAGGATATTCAAGGAACAGCCCAAAATATTCACAGCGGAGGAAAAGCGTGAGTGGCTGGACAAGCTCAGCGGCGTTTCCCTCGGCTCGGACGCATTCTTCCCCTTTGGCGACAATATAGAAAGAGCTCACAGAAGCGGCGTTCTCTACGTTGCCGAGCCCGGCGGCTCTATCCGTGACGACAACGTTATCGAGACCTGCAATAAGTACAATATGGTAATGGCGTTCACGGGCATAAGACTGTTCCACCACTGATGAAGATATCGAAATTTTATCCTCAGCTTGAGGAATATATAATGTCCCTTAAAGGCGTGGAAAAGGATTTCAAAGCCGAATGGGGCTGGACAAGGTTTATGCTGAGGGGAAAGATGTTCTGCGCTTTCTGCGGCGAGGACAGCGATTTCACGCTTATAACCGTAAAAGGCGAGCCCGATTTCAATATCCACGTTCGTGATATGTACCCCGACGCAATAATTGAGGGATATTATATGAACAAGGTGCATTGGAACTCGATATATCCCGATAAAGGCGTTCCATACGAACTGATACGGGATATGTGCGGCAGGGGATATGACCTTGTTTTACGTTCCTTGCCCAAAAAGACGCAGAAAGAGATAACAGGCGAATAATCAAGAAAGGTATGATACTATGGATATATTGGTAGTAGGCGGCGGCGGACGCGAACATGCGATACTCACCGCCCTGCGCCGTTCTCCCAAGGTAGGCAAGCTGTACGCCGCCCCCGGAAACGGCGGCATTTCCCGAATTGCGGAGTGCTTTCCCGTAAAAGCCACCGACGTTGACGGAATGGTGGAGCTTGCAAAAAAGCTCTCTCCCGATTACGTTTTCGTCGCTCCCGACGACCCACTGGTAATGGGAATGGTGGACAGACTGAACGAGGCAGGCTTTAAGACCTTCGGGCCCAAAGCCAACGCCGCCATACTTGAGGGCAGCAAGGTATTTTCCAAGGCTCTTATGAAAAAGTACAAAATACCCACCGCCGAATACGAAACGTTCACCGACGCTGAAAAGGCGATAGCTTACATAAGGGAGAAAAACAGCTTTCCCGCCGTTATCAAGTGTGACGGGCTTGCTTTGGGAAAAGGCGTTATAATCGCTGAGGATATGGAGCAGGCTGAAAATGCCGTAAAATCTATGCTCCTTGACGGAAAATTCGGCAAAAGCGGTAGTGAGATAGTTATCGAGGAATATCTGACAGGTCCCGAGCTCACCGTTCTCGCTTTCACCGACGGCAAGACCGTAAAGCCTATGGTAAGCTCTATGGACCACAAGAGAGCTTATGACAACGACAAGGGACTGAACACAGGCGGAATGGGCACCATAGCGCCCAACCCGCTTTACACCCCCGACAAGCAGCAGGAGTGTATGGAAAACATCTTCCTCCCCACGATAAAGGCTATGCAGGCTGAGGGAAGACCATTCAAGGGCTGTTTGTACTTCGGACTTATGCTCACTCCGAATGGCGTTAAGGTGATAGAATACAACTGCCGTTTCGGCGACCCCGAAACGCAGGTAGTGCTCCCTCTCCTTGAAACCGACCTTGCGGAGATAATCGAGGCGATTTGGGAGGAAAGACTGGACGGACTTGACGTAAAGTGGAGCGACAAGTCCTGCGCCTGCGTCGTTATGGCAAGCGGCGGCTACCCCGAAAAATACGAAACGGGCAAGGAAATAAGCGGTCTTGACGAAAACGGACAGACCTCCGCCGACGCATACGTTTACCACGCGGGAACCAAGCTGGAAAACGGAAAATTCCTGACATCGGGAGGAAGAGTCCTTGGCGTCACCTCGACAGCCGATACTCTCCAAAACGCCCTTGATAAAGCCTACGCCGCAGTAAAGACCATTTCTTTCGACAAGGCGCATTACAGGACGGACATAGGCAAAAAAGCGCTTTGCTGACAGTTAAAAGTGCAAAGTGCAAAGTACACAGTAAGCGGTTATTTTAAAAAACCGATGTGAACTTTCGCCGTGCAAAGCGGATAACCTTAACGGCTTTTTGTTGAAAATGCAAAAAATGTAAAAAAAGTATTGCATTTTATTTTCATCTATGTTATAATATCCTATGCTTGACTGCAAGCATAGGATATTTTATTGTGCCTTTCGCACGATTTGTTATATAAAAACTTAATTCACGGAGGAATATAAATGTCAGTTTTAGAGATAATCGCCGCCATACTGCTTATTCTGGCGTGCATTTTCATTGTTCTTGTAGTTCTTATGCAGGATTCCAAGCAGGGAATGTCACAAGCTATAACAGGCGCAAGCGCAGATAACTATTTCCAGAAAAACTCAGGGCGTTCCAAGGAGGCTCGTCTTGCAAGATACACCAAGATAGCCGCTATTGCAGTATTCATAGTTGCATTGCTGGTAAACGTCATCACCATTTACGGCTGGGGAAAATCATCGGACAAGACCTCGGACAGCGGCTCGTCAACAACGTCTTCGTCAGGAACTACCATTGCAGAAGAAAGTACGACAGGGGATACGGCTGAAGAAGGTACTTCCGAAGCCGCCGACACCACCGCAGAATAAAATACAAAGGGGCGACAGGTTCGCCTCTTTTTTTACCGAAAAAAAGGAGAAAAAATGGATCTTCAGATCAGAGAACAAACCGTCCTTGCGCTTTACCGCGCAGGCGAAAAGGGACTTACCGCCCAGGAAATATCCTCAAACCTCGCCCGCAAAAAGAACGGCGGAGAGCTGAGCCGTGAGCTTGATGATATGCGCAGAAGCGGAACGCTTGGCTTTTCAAAGTCCCGTTATTTTTTAAAAAATCCCGATAAATTCCACGAGGGGACTGTGACTAAAGTCGCTCGTTCCCACGGCTTTATCCTGCTTTGCGACAGCGAGGAGGGGGAAGAGGTTTTCGTGCGTGGAAAGGATCTGCACGGCGCCGTTCCCGGCGATAAGGTACTGCTTAAAATAATCGCCGACAAGGACGAAAACAACCGCTCCAGAACGGCAGTAGTCACCACCGTCATTTCATTCACCGAGCAAATGCTAACAGGCACCGTTGTCGATTACAACGGCGAGATAAGACTTCAGCCCTCCACCTTTTCCTCTCCCGTTCCGCTTGTGATAGTGGGCTTTGGCGGGAGTGACGTCCGTGTTGACGATAAGGTGAGATTTGTGATAAGAAAGCGGGGCGACCGTCACTCCGAGCATATCGCCACCATAACCCACGTTTTCGGCAGCTCCGACATGGCAAAGGTATCAGTCGCCGCCTATATCGAGGAAAAGCAGATACCCGTTGAATTTCCCGACGAGGTAATAAAACAGGCGGAGGAGATAGAAAAGCGGGGAATATCCAGCGGTGAAAAGGCAATGCGCACCGACCTGCGCCACCTTCCCATATTCACCATAGACGGCGCCGACACCAAGGACATCGACGACGCGATAAGCCTTGAAAAGACCGCCAACGGCTACAAGTTAGGCGTTCACATCGCCGACGTTTCTCACTACGTTAAAAAAGGAACGCCCCTTGACGAGGAGGCGTTCAGAAGGGGAACAAGCATTTACATTGCCGACCGAGTTATCCCCATGCTCCCCAAGGAGCTTAGCAACGGCATATGCTCCCTCAATCCCAACGAGGAACGCCTTGCCTTTTCCTGCCTTATGGAGCTGGACAATGAGGGAACGATAAAAAAATACCGCTTTGCGAAGACCCTCATCAAATCAAGAGTCAAGGGCGTTTACAGCGAGGTAAATCAGATAATCGACGGGACGGCTCCCACTGAGATACTGGAAAAATATTCCGAGGTATCAGAGCAGATACCTGTTATGACAGAGCTTGCCGCCATTCTCCAAAATAACAGGAAAAAGCGTGGCGCTCCCGAAATAAACAGCGTTGAAAGCAAGATAATCTGCGATGAAAACGGCGTCTGCATTGACATAAAGCCAAGGACAAGCGGCGTTTCCGAAAATATGATAGAGGAATTTATGCTTGCCGCCAACAATTGCGCCGCAAAAGCAGGAATGGACAATCATTTCCCATTCGTTTACCGTATTCACGAAAACCCCACTGCGGAAAAGCTGATAGCCTTACAGGAAACCCTTGTTGCAATGGGAATCAACCCTGTAGGGATAAACGAACATTCCACAGCGGCAGACCTTGCAAACCTCCTTGAAAGCTGCAAGGACGACCCAAGAGCCCCCATAATCCACCGTATGACCCTGCGCACTATGATGAAAGCCAAGTACAGCGAGGAGCCTGTGGGACACTTCGGGCTTGTGATGAAGGAATACGCCCACTTCACCTCCCCTATCCGCCGCCTTGCGGACCTGTCCGTTCACAGGATTTTAACCGATTACGTAAACGGCGAAGCGGCAAAGTTAGAGCGCCGTTATAAGCGCTTTTCCGTAGAAAATTCCGCCCGCGCCAGCGAAACGGAAACTATCGCCGTAAACGCCGAGCGCGACTGCGAAAAATTCTACGCCGCCGAATATATGAAAAACCACATCGGCGAAGAATTTGAGGGAATAATATCAGGCGTGATAAACAGCGGCATTTTCGTAGAACTCCCTAATACCGTCGAGGGCAGAGTTGACACGTTCACCCTCCCCCAAGGCGAATACGAGGTCCGCAACGGCATAATCCTTGTAGAGACCCTCTCCAACACCGTCTACGCTATGGGCGACAGCGTAAAGGTAAAGGTAGCAAACGTAAACGTCGGCTCAGGTCAAATCGACTTTGAGTTAGTGGAGCATAAGCAATAAGTTTTTTGAAAATTCTTAAGAAACTTTTTTCCAAAAAAGTTTCTTAAGCCTGCGGAGCAATTCGGCGCAGCCGAACAAAAAAGGAGTTGATTTTTGGTCAACTCCTTTTTTATTTCATGATAACACAGTATCACTCCGCTGTAAACGCGTCCTTACCCAGTCCACATACAGGGCAAACCCAGTCCTCGGGAATATCCTCAAACTTGGTGCCGGGAGCGATTCCCTCTGCGGGATCGCCTGCCGCTTCGTCATAAACATAGCCGCAAGGGCAAACATACTTCATAACATTTTCCTCCTGTCAGTCTATCTCAACTGCGACCTTCTGGTCGTGGCGCACTGCGCCTGCTCTCATAATGGTGCGGATAGCTCTTGCTATCCTGCCCTGCTTGCCGATAACGCGTCCCATATCGTCGGGAGCAACGTGCAGATGATACACGGTAACGCCCTCCTCGTTGGGCTCGTCAACGGTCACTTCAACGGCGCTCTTGTCGTTTACAAGCTCCGTCACCATAGCGATAAGAAGTTCCTTCATACAAGACCTCCCGTCACTTTACGCCGCCGAGCAGCCTTTTTACGGTGTCGGTAGGCTGTGCGCCCTTTGCTATCCATTCCTTAGCCTTTTCGTTATCGATCTTGATAACTGCGGGGTCGGACTTAGGGTCGTAATAGCCTATCTCCTCGATGAAACGTCCGTCTCTGGGCGAACGGCTGTCCGCAACTACAACACGGTAGAAAGGATTGTTTCTTGCGCCCATTCTTCTGAGCCTGATTTTTACTGCCATTTTTTGTTCCTCCAAAAAATAATTTATAAAATTTGTATTTTATCACACATTTTGTGTTGATACACGATATTTCAGTTGATAGTTGACATTTGACAGTTGAAAATTAAGGTATCGCCTGCGGCGATTGATTTGGATTGCCACCTGCAAATTTCCGCCCGTCAATCCCAATCCGTCCGCGAAGCGGACACCGCAACTGTACACTGTCCACTGTACACTGTCAACTCTCAGACCGGCGGCAGCCCCTGCATCGGGAATTTGGGGAACCGCTTTTTCTTCCCATTTTTCCCCGTGAACTGCTTCATCATCTTCTGCATCATATCAAATTGCTTCAGCAAAGCGTTCACGTCCTCCACCTTGGTGCCGCTGCCCGCCGCTATCCTGCGCTTGCGCTTGGCGTCGATGAGGGAGGGCTTTTCCCGTTCCTTTTTGGTCATAGAGTAGATGATAGCCTTGGTGTGGACCATCTTGCTCTCGTCTATGTCCTCCTCGTTTATCTTCCCCGCCACGCCCGGCAGCATTTTTATAATGGAGCTTATGCTCCCCATTTTCTCAATTTGCTGAAACTGCGCCAGCAGGTCGTTCATATCGAACTTGTTCTCCTGCATCTTTTTGGCAAGGCGGAGCTGTTCCTCTTCGTCAACGGCGGTCTTAGCCTTTTCGATAAGGGAAAGAACGTCTCCCATTCCCAATATCCTGTCCGCCATACGGTCAGGGTGGAAGGGCTCAAGGTCGTCGATCTTTTCGCCTACGCCCGCAAATTTAACAGGCTTTCCCGTAACGGCAAGCACCGACAAAGCCGCGCCGCCTCTGGTATCGCCGTCCAGCTTGGTGAGGACCACGCCTGTTATCTCCAGCGCCTCGTTAAACGCCTGAGCGACGTTTACAGCGTCCTGACCCGTCATAGAGTCCACCGTCAGCAGTATCTCATTGGGCGAGACCTCAGTGACAATGTTTTTAAGCTCCTCCATAAGCTGTTCGTCAATGTGCAGACGACCCGCAGTATCGAGGATCACCACGTCGTAGCCGTTGTCCCTTGCGTATTTCACGCTTTCTCCCGCAATGGTGACAGGGTTTGTCTGCCCCATTTCAAAGACCTTTGCCCCTGCGCTTTCTCCCACTATTTTAAGCTGTTCGATAGCGGCGGGACGGTAAATATCGCAGGCGGCAAGCAGCGGACGCCTGTTCAGCCCTTTGAAATACTTCGCCAGCTTAGCGGCGTGAGTCGTCTTACCTGCGCCCTGCAAGCCGCACATCATAATGACGCAGGGCGGCTTTGAGGGGAAATCTATCTTCTGGGTAGTGTTGCCCATCAGCTTTCTCAGCTCGTCGTGAACGATGTATATCACCTGCTGAGCAGGAGTGAGGCTGTTCATCACTTCGCTTCCCACTGCTCTTTCGCTGACGCTTGCCACAAAGTCCTTTACCACCTTGTAGCTTACGTCCGCCTCAAGCAGAGCCATACGCACCTCGCGCATTGCGTCCTTGACGTCCTTTTCGCTGAGCTTGCCGTGATTTTTCAGATTTTTGAAAATTCGGGACAGCTTATCCGACAATCCTTCAAACGCCATAAATGCTCCTTAATAAATATCCTTCAGCTTTTCGGCAAGCTCCATAGCGGCTTTTTTCTTTCCGCTTTTGATGAGAGCCTTAAGCTGATCTACCGTATCGTTCAGCTCGCCCCGCTTGCGGAAAAGCCCAAGAGCGTCCTCCAGCTCGTCCAGCCTTTCCTCGCTTTTGTCAATGCAGTTGAACACGCCCTGACGGGTTATGCCTATCTCCTTGGAGATCTCACTGAGGGACAGGTCGTCAATGTAGTACATATCCAGCGTATTCTGCTGTCTTTGTGTGAAAAGCGGGCGGTAAAGCACGAAATATTCCGCTTTTTTAAGGTCTTTTGACATAATTATCCACTTTCTCTTTTTTCTTATTTTCGGCAAGTGCCAATTCTTTTTAGTTGTCGGCGTCAAACGCCTTTGTTATTATATCAGCAAGGAGAAAAAAAGTCAAGGGGTTTATTTGATTTTTTCAAAAATTTTCCCTGCGGTAATCGCAGGGAAATTTTTATTCAGAAGTATTCAAGTCTTTATTCATTATATCCGTCGCCGACAGCCTGCATTTTTCCAGAAACTTCGGGAACAGGGCTTTAATGAGCAGATAGATCAGAAATCCCAAAATCCCTCCCAGCGTATTGCATATCACGTCGTCAATATTTCCGTCACGCCCGATAAACGGCTGAACAAATTCAATACAAAACGTAAAAGCAAAAGATGCAAGCGCTATTTTCGGAAAGCTCGCCTTTTTGCTCACAACAGGAAGAAAAAGCCCCAGAGGTACAAATAAAGCTATATTCTCCACGTTGTCTGCGATTTGCAGTATCAGTTCAAACCGCGAAAGATAATGCCCTGAATATGTGACGAAATGCGTCCACAAAAGCGGCACGAGCCGCCACCTGCGAAATGTCACTGTGGGCATTGAAAACGAACGGAAGGTCAACATTCTCCAGAGCTGGTGCCAGAAATCAGTTGGCGTCAGCGTTATGCAAACCGTACCCACCAGCCAGCACAGGAGCAGCAACCTTATTATTTCATTCAGCCTAATTTTCCTGCGTATATCGGCAAAATCGGCGCCGAATAAGCGCTTGTGTTCTCCCCTGCGTATCAGCCAGTATATAGCCGCCGCTAAGACTATTACAGGAACAATTTCAATTGCCGTTCTTATACCAAGCAGGCTGAGCAGTCTTTTTACTTCGACGTCAGGCATATTACCTCCGCTTTTTGGAGCTTTTCACTCTTTTTCAGTTGCAAAAGCGTTTTATTTATGATACAATATTAACATATTTATTTCTGCTCTTTTTTCTTCCTGAAAATGAACACCTTGCTGAAAATATAGTTCAGCACCAGAATGAACACGCTGGAAACCGCCTTTGCGAAAAATTCCCACAGCGCGCCGCTGATACCCGTAAGGTCCACCATCAGGAACATTATCAATATCCCCACGAAAAGCGTAACGACCCTCGCCCCGTAAAAGCTTGCGCACTCAGCTATTATGCGAGCTCCTCTCGCTTTGCTCTCAAACACCCATATCCTGTTTGTGATGTAAGCAAAAGTCACCGAGCATACCCATGCGAGAAAGGTGGGAAGCACCGTACTGCTTTCCGTTCCGAACACCGCCGTGAGATTGAACACCCAGCGCAAAAACGCAGGAACGCTGTTTTCGTCAGGGAAAACAAAGCGAAAGATAAAGTACGCCACGAAATCCACCAGCGTCGTCAGCACGCCGAATATGACGTAGTTGCATATTTCCTTGTATTGAAGATACAGCCCCTTCCATTCCTTCGGGTGCAGGGCTCTTTTGCATATGTCTTTTATATCTATATTCATTTTTCTGTCCTTTATTTTTTGTTTTTAAGCTACTGAAATATTATACTATACATTAGCTCATTTTTCAAGCGTTAATGAAAGGAACGTAAAAATTCAGATGGGAACAGTCATAGCAATAGTTATCCTGATATTTTTATCAGGCTTTTTCTCCGCCGCGGAGACCGCCTTTACAGGCGCCAACCGCATACGACTAAAAAATATGGCGGAGGAGGGCTCAAAAGGCGCAGAGATGGCTCTCAAGGTCATTGACAAATACGACAAATGCCTCACTACCATTTTAGTGGGAAACAACATCGTGAACATAGCCACCTCGTCTCTCGCCACCATTTTTTGCGTATCTCTCTTTGCAGAGCGTGGACCTGTCATAGCTACCGCCGCCACTACCGTTATCGTTCTCATTTTCGGCGAGATAACTCCCAAGACAATAGCCAAAGGCAACGCTGAAAAAGCGGCGCTTTTCTTCGGCAGAATATTATGGGTACTTATGATAATCCTGACCCCCATATCCGCAATATTCCTGCTGATACAAAAGGGAGCGTCAAAGCTGTTCAACAGAAATTCCGACGTATCCGTCACCGAGCAGGAGCTTATGCATATCATCGACGAGATAGAGGACGAGGGCGTGCTGGAGGAGCAGGAAAGCACCCTTGTGCGCAACGCCCTTGAATTTGACGAGACCACCGCCGAGCAGATAATGCAGCCCCGCGTAAACGTTGTGGGAGTTGAGCTTTACGACGATATCAAAACGGCAAACGAGCTTTTCCGCAGCGAAGCGTACACCAGACTTCCCGTTTACGAAAAATCCCTTGACCATATCGTGGGCGTTATCAGCTACCGTGATTTCTCACAAAAAATGCTTGCGGGGGAGGATTTCACCATACGGGACATCATCACTGACATAATGTATATCCCGAGCCTTATGCACATCTCCGAGCTGCTGAAAAAAATGCAGCGTGAAAAGGAGCATATCGCCGTGGTAGTGGACCAGTACGGCGGCACAGCGGGGATAGTCACCCTTGAGGACGTTTTAGAGGAGCTTGTGGGAGAGATATGGGACGAAAACGACATAGTAAGCACCCCCGTCCGCTTTTTAAATGAAAAGACCTTCAGAGTAAGCGGAGAAGTGTCCAAAATGGACTTTAACCGCTACTTTGAAAGTCAGGAGATGGATTACGAGATAGACGGCGATTTCAACACCGTAGGCGGCTGGGTACTGGAGCTTTTCGGCAGGATACCCGAAGCAGGCGACACCGTGGAAACGGAGGATTTCATAATAACCGTGGAATCTCTCAACGAACGCCGCATAGGCAGCCTCAAATTCATTATCAAGGAAAAAAGCGAAGAGTCAGGAAAACAAGCATAAAACAAAGGCGGCAATAAAGCCGCCTTATTTCATTTATCACTCTTCGCCCTCAACCCCAAACTCATAAACAGTAACGTGATGATAAACCTCACCCTTTTTCAGCACGCAGGAAGGGAACTGAGGCTTGTTCGGGCTGTCGGGGCAGAACTGTGTCTCAAGACAAAAGCCCGTGTGCTTTGTCAGCGGAACGCCGCCCTTGCCGATCTCCTTGCCGTCAAGACCGTTTCCCGTATACAACTGCATAGCGGGCATATCGGTGTAGCAAGTGAGGGTCCTGCCGCTTGTTTTCTCCACAGCGTAAGCCGCCTTTGCAAGCTCCTCGTCCTTTTTTGCAGGGCGGAGTATGAAGTTGTGGTCGTAGCCCTCAGGGCTCAGCGCCTTTATCGGTCTGAGATAGGTAAAGTCGAACATCGTCCCCTTTACGTCCGCAATTTCTCCAGTGGGAATAAGCCCGTCGTCAACGGGAGTGTATTTGTCCGCAAAAATTTCCATTTCGGTGTCAAGCACCTTGCCTTCTCCCGATAAGTTAAAGTAAACGTGATTGGTAAGGTTCAGGATAGTGTCCTCGTCGCTCTCAGCGTCGTAGGTGAGGGAAAGCTGATTTTTCTCGTTCAGACAGTAGTCCACGGTTATCGCCACCGTGCCTGGGAAATTCTCCTCTCCGTCAGGACTTGTGTAGCCGAAAACAACGTGATCCTCGCCGCTGTTCTCATCGCTCTCCGCCGCCAGCAGCTCCCACACTCTCTTGTTATAGCCCACCGAGCCGCCGTGCAGAGTGTTTGGACCGTCGTTTTTGTAAAGGGGATATTCAACGCCGTTGAGGGTGAATTTTCCTCCGCCTATCCTGTTTGCAAAGCGTCCCACCAAAGCGCCGTGGGAGGAAGTGCCGCTTATGTATCCGTCCATATCGTCATAGCCCAGCACAACGTCCGAAAAATTTCCGCTTTTGTCGGGAGCCTTGATGCTCATAATAGCGCCGCTGTAATTTGTGAGCTTTACCTCCATACCCTTGCTGTTGGTAAGGGTGAGCACCCACAGCTTGTATCCGTTGTGAAATCCCGCTTCTTCTTTTTTTATCATCTTATCATTTCCTTTCCGCAAAAGTTAAGGTCGTCCTGTTTATAATTATACCAGTCCGACGGCGTAAGGTCAAGGGAAAATTGAAATTGTTTTTCGGCAAAATTTAATGCGGTAAGAGCGTTTCGGGCATAATAAAAGCGCTTTGTTTACGCAAAACGCTAAAAATATTTAATATTATCTCTTATAACTTCGGTACAGTTTCCTTAGCCATACTTCTTCTACGATTTCATTCTGCTCTTACCAAGTTCTTCAAGCTGTTTCCTGTCATTATCGGAAACAATTTCAAATTTCTTTGGAGAAAAGAGATAATCTTCCTCAGTATCGTCCACTATTCTATAACTACCGCATTCTATGGATATAACATCATAAATTTTTCCGTTTTCAAGCGAAATGTCAGTAGAGCCAATATATTTAACTTTCATCTAAATACCTCTGTTCCTCGTCTTTAGCCAAATTTGTCAAAAGCCTTCTGATTTCCATTGATTTTTCCGTTTCCTCCTGATAGGGATCAAGGGAGTTCATCAACAGATCCTCTAATTTTTCTATATCTTCGACGGTCATATAGAGCTTGCTCTCTCAGAAATTCCAATACGCAAACGGATTATTCGTATTATTCACCAGCATAATACTGCACACCGCAAGCAGCACAACATTTCCCACTATCTGCGCCGTACCGCTTATCGCCACACCGTTCGCCTTTGTGACTATCCACTTTTTCAGCGTGGGAATAACGGGGAAGCAGAACAGCACCGCCGCCGCGAACAGGAAAATATTGTTCATAAACGTAGTCTGCACCGCAATATTTGTAAGCGCATTTCCGTTTGCGCCCACCAGCCCCTTGAAGAACAGCCCAAGCCGTCCCATATCCTCAAAATAGAAGATACCGAAGCCTAAAACGATAACCAGCTTGCTGTACAAATGGGTCAGCACAACGGGTATCTTCCTCATTCTCTTGTTGCCTATCTTTCGCTCTATGAAAATGAACACGCCGAAGTAAAGTCCCCAGATGATGTAATTCCACGACGCGCCGTGCCACAGACCCGTGCAGAACCACACGAGAAACAGGCTGAGATACTGTCTTCTCTTGCCGAAGATGGGAACGTACAGCAGATAATCCCTGAAGAATGAGCCGAGGGAAATATGCCACCTCTGCCAGAACTCGGTTATATTCTTGCAAATGAAAGGATAGTTGAAGTTTTCGTTGAAGTGGAAGCCGAAAATGCGCCCCAGTCCGATAGCCATATCGGAATATCCCGAAAAGTCAAACAAAATGTACAGCGCATAGCAGGCTACCCCGAACCAACAGCCGAAAACGGAAAGCGTCTCCATATTTCCGCCCAGCGTGTTCTGTACTATCGTGTAAAGATTGTTTGCCAGAATGACCTTTTTGCCCAGCCCCACGATAAAGCGGGTAACGCCTTGACTTATATCCTCGGCGGTGGAATGTCTGTTATCTATCTCCTTTTCAATAACGCCGTATCTTACAATAGGACCTGCCACAAGCTGCGGGAACAGGGATACGAACATAAGGAATTTCATCGGATCATGCTGGATCTTTACTTTTCCCCAGTAAGCGTCAAGGATATATGAGAGTATCTGAAATGTATAGAAGCTGATACCGATAGGCAGCGCTATATGCGGAGCGGGAATATCTATTGGCAATATAGCGTTCAGATTTTCCACCACAAAGTCGGTGTACTTGAACACGCCCAGCAGACCAAGGCTCACTATAAGCGATATTGCAACGCCCACTTTCGCCAGCTTTGTCCCACGGTAATGCTCTATCACCAAGCCGCAGCAGTAGTTGATTATAGTGCTGTCGATAAGCAGGATTATCCACAGCGGCTCGCCCCAGGCGTAGAATATCAGCGAAAAAATTATAAGCATCGCATTTTTCCAGCCGATAGGCTTGCCGATAAAATACATCAGCAGGCAAAGCGGCAGGAATGCATACAGAAAAAACAAATCTGAAAAGACCATAGCTTATCTCCTTTTATGGGAAATTCAAAATTCCCCTCTATAAATAAAACGTATATAACACGCAAAAAGTCACAAAAAATATTATATTACAAAATTATTTTAAATGCAACCCCTGCATTGACAATCCCGAAATAATTATATATAATAAATAAAACAGCTTTCTGAATATAGAAAGGACGATATTATGACTATCAGGGAAATACAGGAAAGAATTTTAAAGCTGAAGGAGGAAAAGGATTTTTGTATCCTTGCTCACAGCTATATCAAAAGGGAAGTTATCGAGATAGCCGACATAGTGGGCGACAGCTTCAAGCTGAGCCGCGACGTATGCGGCGCAAAGCAGAAAAACATTCTTTTCTGCGGCGTTCACTTTATGGCGGAGACTGCCAAAATGTTGAATATGGACAAGCACGTTTACCTTTCCAACAGGATAGCGGGCTGTCCTATGGCGGAGCAGATGGAGCCCGAAATGCTCCTCTATATGAAAAAGCAGGAGCCCGACAGGGCGGTAGTTGCGTACATCAACACCACAGCGGCGCTGAAAGCTCATTGCGACGTGTGCGTTACCAGCTCCTCGGCAGTTCAGATAGTGAAGAAAATGCAGGCGGACAAAATTCTCTTTATCCCCGATTGCAACTTAGGCGCTTACGTCAAGAAAAGCGTTCCCGAAAAGGACATCAAGCTGGTGCAGGGCGGCTGTCCCATTCACGCCTCCGTCACCGTTGAAGAAGTGGAAGCGGCAAAAGCCGCACACCCCGACGCTCTGCTCCTCGTCCACCCCGAATGTGTTCCCAAGGTAACGGAACGGGCGGATTATGTGGGCTCCACCTCAGGCATAATCAACTATGCAAAAAAATCCGACGCAAAGCAGTTCATCATCGGCACCGAGTACGAGATAGCGGAAACTCTCCAGTACGAATGTCCCGACAAGGAATTTTTCGTTCTCTCAAAAAAGCTGGTCTGCCCCAATATGAAGCTCACCACGCTGGTCGACGTGCTGAACGTTCTTGAGCACCCCGAAAACGCCTATGAAATCGAAATGAGCGAGGAAGAGGCGGCGGCGTCAAGAAAGTGCATTGACGAAATGCTCCGTCTGGGTTAACGCTTTTTCGCCAGATCCTTCAGCATACCTGACAGCCTGTTCAGCTCCTCCTCGGTGGGAATTTTGTCGTTATATCTCAGGCTGTCGTAGCCGCTGACCGCGTCCTCAAGCTGTCCCCTCATATCATCACCATAAACCCTGCGCCCTTTGACAAGATGTTTTCCCGTCGTGTCCGAGGGCGCTGTTTCTTTCAGCTTTATCATATACGCCTTGTAGCCCATGCGGTATTTTTTTGTCGGGTCTTTTTCCCGCAGGAACGCCTTATACGCCTTTTTGAAGGTATCCGTCCTGTAACTGCGGGCAGAGCCGCTTTCCTCATAGACGTCGATATATTCGCTTGTCGCCGCCCGATATTCCTCTTTTATACCAAGCCGCATTTTAAGATTTCTCAGGAACCTTGCCAGTGCGTTTATCACAGGCTTTATCAGCAGCGCAATAACCACCGCCGCCGCAATAATCATAACTATCTCAAGTATAATATTGCGCTGATATACCATATTGTCAGGATTTCCGAGATCGGAATCGCCAAAATCAACGTTATTTGCGGTCTGTCCCAATTTGCTTAAAAGCTCCAGCAGCCATTGGACAAACGCCTTTATTCCGTCAAAGAGCAGGCTTGCCAGCGGCGGAGCCAGAAAGAAGAACAACAACAGCGCCGCCATAAATCCCAGCGTTCTTTTCACGTTGAACCTTACCACAGGCTTTGACAGGGAAATAACGCCGTTTCCCTTATAGGAAACGCGCTCCACGTTGCGCAGGTTCAGTATCACCGCCGACAAAACGATAAATACAAGCGTCAGCGCAAATATTATGCCTGCGAAAATATGACCGTTAGTCTTTTCCTCATAGCACAGAGGATAGGTAAAAACGCCCTCCACAAAGAAAATCCCCATTATCGCAAAGGTAAGCGGCTCCGCCCCGTTTCCGAGACGACAACCCAGTATATAGCACACGATAAGCGCAAGGGGGAAAAATATCATACTTATCGAATTGCTCCCGCTGAATAGCAGTACCGCGGCACTGCCGACGACAATTGCGGCTCCGACCGCTATGCGCGCCATATTAACTACTGCGTACAGCTTGCCGTTTATCTTGTCCTGCAATATACCGATAAATATGCCTAAAGCCCACGCCAGAGCCGCCGCTGCAAGATAAATAAGCAGTAAAGCAGGCTGTACTGTGCCTTGATAAGCTATCGCCATAGAAGCGATGAAAAGCGGCAGCGGCACAATAACTGCGGCGATAACGGACAGTATCCTTTCCGCTTTCACTGCTTATTCCCCCTTTCCTTTATCAGTCGTTTTCTTCGGAGCGTACCTTAGCCATAGCCCTTGTGATTACAGCGCAGAAATCTGCGTCCGACTCATTTCTCGGCGTGTAAACGAAAACGCCCTTTCCGTTTCTCTGCATTTTTCTGAGAATATCAGCCGTTTCCTGGGGCAGTGTGGGAGTTATCACCACGATATCGGTAAAATTATCGGTCGGCAGACGAAGCAGAAGATCCTCCACCCTTTCCTTGCAGTCAGGCTTCAGCCTTGCAAGCCTGCGAAGCTGCTGAACGCGAAATTCCTCCCCTGCTCTCACAGTCATCTTTTCTTCATCGGGGACGTTTATCGCCAGGGCAAATTCCGCCCCCAGCTTAACGGACTGGTCCAAAGCCAGCGCCGCCGCCTTTATCAAAAGCTCGCACACCTCTTCGTGAGCGACGGCAACGATATCTCCCCTGCGCTGAAAATTCAGCAGTATCAACACCCTTGCGCTGGTGGTATGGTCATGATTTAACGCCAGCAGTCGTCCCGTCCTTGCGGAGCCGTTCCAGAAAATGCTGTTCATCGGTTCTCTGCCCGTGTATTCGTGAGCGCCGCTGATAAGGAACGGGTCCTCGCAGATAAACCGCCTTGCGATAGTGTCCCCATACAGCAGTCTGCTGGACGGCTGAAATTCCTCGGCAGACAGCGGAGAGGGCAGAACCGTCAGCGTTTCCTTAACCTCCGCAGGCAGGGTAAAGCCTGCAAATCCGAACAAGTCCCCTCCGTAAAGGGAATTTGCCCCAAGCTCAAATACCCCTCTGCGCCCGCATTTTATGTTTCTCGTTCTGGTGCATTTTTCCCGTGATTTAAGGGCGAAAACGCTGGGGATATAGCACATCTGCTCCTTGCTCGCCTGCGCCTTTACTCCGAAATCAAGGCAGTCGGGAGCGATTATCTCCGTCTTGACAAAGGGAAGCGGCAAGGGCTTGCTGTTGTTCAGCTCCTCGGTAAGGCACACAAATTCGCCCTCGTACACCTCGCTTTTGTTCAGCTTTGCGCTGTAAGTGAGATTTTTCGTGCCGAATTTGAAGTAGATGAACGCCTCAACGCCAGCCGCGGCGGCAATTATCAGCAAAATAATGATTATTTCCATCAGATATTTGCGTCCTCGGTGGGAACGGGCAGACGCTCGATTATCTCAGCAACCAGCTTTTCTCCGCTTGTCCCCCTGCATATCAGACGGTGGGGAATAACGTATCCCGCCGCTTTCTGAACGTGGTCGGGCGTAACGAAGGACGCTCCCTCCGCCGCCGCAAGCCCCTGGGACATTCTTTTCAGCGCCAGCATACCTCTTGTGCTGAGCCCGAGGGAAACGGACTCGTGTTCTCTCACCGCCGTTCCCATATCAAGCATATAGTCCCTCACCGTTTCATTCACGGGAATATCTGCGGTGCGCTTTTGCATTTCTGTGAGCAGAGCGCCGTCCACTGCGGGCTGAAGGCTGTCCACAGGGTGAGCGAAGCCTATCCCGTCAAGTATCTCCGCCTCCTGCGCCCTTGCGGGATAGCCGAGGCTCAGCCTTATCATAAATCTGTCAAGCTGCGCCTCGGGCAGGGGGAAAGTCCCCGCCGTTTCCACAGGGTTCTGCGTCGCCATAACTATGAAAGGACTGGGCATTTTCAGCTCCTCGCCGTCAATGGTGGTCTGTTTTTCCTCCATACATTCCAGCAGGGCGGACTGAGTTCTGGGGGTAGCCCTGTTTATCTCGTCCGCAAGAAGGATATTTGTGAACACGGGACCTTTTCTAAGCACAAATTCCTGATTTTTCATATTGAAAAAATGTATTCCCGTAATATCCGAGGGGAGCAGGTCAGGGGTCATCTGAACACGCTTGAAATCACAGCCCAGCGTTTTCGCCAGCGACTTTGCAAGCACCGTCTTCCCCGTTCCGGGAACGTCCTCCAGCAAAACGTTCCCCCCTGCGAGAACAGCGGCGGTGACGGCGGTTATTTCACCGTCCTTGCCCTTAATCACCTTTTTGACGTTTTCAATAATGCTGTCAGAATATTCCTTTACCGTCATTTTTTGCTTTCCTTTCATTTTTCGTTTTGCCGAACAGCTTTATTCTCAGTCTCAGCCTTTGCATAAGCTTCATATCTCCCGATATTTCACGGTACAGCGAGGAAACGAATGCGTACGCCGCGCCTCTTTCTTCTTCGTCAAAAACAGGCTCCTTGTCAAATTCCGCCTTCTCAAACAGCGGTATCATCTCGCTGAAGGAAACAGACCGTTTCAGCATTTTGTCCGCCCTGGCGGCAAATTCCGATGGAGTTTCACCGTTTCTCTGCACCGCCCCCTGGGTTTTCAACAGCGTCAGCGTAAAGCCCAGCATATCGCTTACCGCCCTTTGCGGCTCGCCGCTTTTAAAGAATTTCATCTGCTGTTTTTCCTTTTTGCTCAGCAGCCTGAACGCGCCCCTCACCGACATAAATATAACAAATATCAGCAGCAGCGCTCCTGCAATAATAAGTATCAGCTTTATCGCCTGCGGATCTATTGCCGTTTCATTTTCATTTCCGCCCGGCTCGGAGCTGTTTTCTCCCGTGGGAGTGGTGGCGGCGCTTGTCTGACTGCCTGAAGAAGTTGCGGTGGTGGTAGTAGTAACGCTTGTGGTGGTATCCTCAGCGGTTATCGACGTGGTCTCGGAGGGAGTTGTAGTCTCGTCCACAGGCGGCAAAGTCTCTGAGGGTTCGGTGACGTAGGACAGGTGGTCGCTTGCGGGTCTGCCGTCAGGGGGAGTGGGGTCGTAGGCTATCCAGCCCAGCCCGTCAAAATACACCTCTACCCATGCGTGCAGGTCTTTTTTGGTAAGGGAATATTTAAACGGATTGTTTCCATCTCCCTGCTGTGCCTTTCCTCCTACGGTAAAGCCCGTGACATATCTTGCGGGAAGCCCCATTTCCCTCATAGCAAGGCACATAACTGTTGCAAACAGGGCGCAGTGCCCCTCCTTCGTCTTGGTGAGGAAATTCTCTACATAAGAGCCCTCGGAGAAATTGTCCGCTGTGAGGGAATAGGTGTAATTCATTCCCGACGCCAGATATTTCTCCATATCCGCCGCTATCTGCCCCATATCATTGGCAGAAAAAGAATCGCAAAGAATGGATTGGTCGTACGAGCCTTCGCTGTTATAACCTGCATATTCCAGAAATTCGCCGATGAAATCGTCTATACATTGCTTTTCCTCTTGCGGAACGGAGGTATAGTAATCGTAAACAAACTGACGATATATCGGAACGTATCTTTGGTAATCATAAACGCTTGTGGGAATGGAGCTGTCCCAGTACTCCTGTATGTTCTTATAGCTGTCAGTCTGCGCCGCCAGCTGAGCCAGCCTTACCTTTTCAGGATCGTCCTGATACAGCACCGCCGTTTCCATTGATTTAACGCTGCCCTTGTCCGCCACTGCGGTAAAGTCGCCGTACACGTTAAAATACTTGTTCTCCCTGAATGTAAGTATATACGGCGTTCCCCCCATAAGCAGGGTGTTTATCCTCCTGAGATAATTCACCTTGACAGTGCGCGGGAGAATGTACTTCAGATTGTCATAATAATATCCGTCCGCCGAGGCTTTGTACATCAGATAATACTGTATTTCGGGAGTATAGGCGGACAGCACCGTGTCCATATCCACCTCTCTATCGTAGGTATATTCCATTTCATATTTTATGTTTTTATAATCCAGACTTGAAATGGACTTCCAGTTGTTCCCGTCAAAATCGTAGCCCACGTCCCCCCGCAGGTACATTTTATCCCCCGTGGAGGTGTATACCTCCGCGACCGTTTCGTCGCTGTTCTCATCGTCATCGTGCGATATACTGCCGGATATATTGAGTTTTCCCCCGTCGGCGGAGAAAAATCCGCCGTAATCCGAGCCGCCGAAGGAAACGTTAAAGGTATCGTACATCCAGTCGCTGATATTGCCGCCCAACTCTGTGAACCACTTTATTACCTCGTCAAATTTCAGCGAGCCGCCGCGGGGGAAGGCGGAGCTTGCAATTGCACCGCACAGGATAATTACGGTAGTTGTGATCACCGACTGAGGAACGTACCGCCCGAAATATCTCGTTTCGCTTTTTATCTTGTCTATTCCCTTGAGCCGCTTATTTTCCCTGCGGAAGAATTTGTCCTCCCTGAACACGTCGGGCAGCGTCCCCGCAGACAGTCTCACCCTTGCCGCTTCACAGCTTGCCGCAGTTCTCATTCCCAAAAGGGCCGCAACAAAGATGAGCATAGGCATTGAAAAATGCAGCTCGTTTCCTAAAATTGCAGGAGCCGCCGCAATCGCCACGATAGCGGCAGGGAAGTACCACTTGAATCTTCTCACCGAGCATGCGCCGCATACGGTGCCGAACACCATTCCTATCAGCACTACAAAGTCAAACGCCTTTTCCATAGCGCTTGTGCCGAAATACACGCTGTTCTTCGACGCTATCGTAACCACTGAATCGTAAAAGATAATGGCAGATGAGCATATTGATGAATAAAAGGAATGAAACGCCCACCCCGCAAGGATAGCCGATATTATAACGACGTATCTTGTCTTTATACAGCTTAACAGTATGAAAAACATAAGACAGCTGACCGCACTGCATATTGCCGCCGTGACGTCTGCCGATCTCGTTGTAAAAATACTTATGCACAAGATACCCGAAACGCTCAGCAGACACGCCAACAAGGCCCTTACGATGTAAATGCCGAAAAAGCGTTTATCGAAAGAGCCGTTTTCATTTATGAAATACGGGAAATTGAATATGGTAAGTGTACTGTCTTTGCTTTTGCTTTTCATTTAAGCTCCGTTTGTTTTAGTTGTCCCATATGGCATTAACTGCCTCAGCAATTTTTTTTTCGGAACAATCGGGCGATATGCAGGCGGCTTTTACGCCGCCAAGACGACCCAGCGCCGCCTTGCTTTCCTCCGATACCTTGGTGAGCAGGACGGAAACTCTGTGTTCCTCCGAAAGATTTTTTATCACAGCGTACAGCTTTTCGTCCATAACAGGCGTTACAAGGATAACGGCGCTGTATTTGCGGTAGCCGTCAAAGCTCTCCCGCGCTATATCCGCAAGCTCAGGCCCGTCGTCGTAGGTCTCAAGCCCCGCCGTCATCACCGCAGCGTCAAAAACTCCGTCCGTGGAGCTTACGGGAAAATATTCCGTTCCCAGCTCACGGCTGTTGTAACAGCACAAGACCGTCTGCATTTCACGCTTTACCGCAAAAAGCATAGCCGCAAGACTGCTTTCCAGCGTCAGGTCGGAATAGTCCTCCCTCACTTCGGGGTCGTCCCCGAAGCCTTTAAGGTCGCAGAAAACTGCAACGCTGTCGTCCTGCCCCTTTGTGTGCTGCCACACCATATAGTCCTCCTGCTTTGAGGACAGCTTCCAGTGTATGCGCTTTATATCGTCCCCGTCGGTATATTTGCGGACGTAGCTTTTTTCTCCTGCCGTGGAATTTATCGCCTTGAGATTTGTGTCGTCGCTTTGGGAAACCAGCCGCTTATCGTCGCCGCTTACGCTGAATATCTTTGGTAGTACGGTAACCTTTTTGCTCAGTCCCAGCTTTTTCGTCAGCCTGAATATTCCGAACATATCGTAAACCGCCGCCTTGTCCAAGGTCAGCGTATATTCACCCCTGTGCTTTGTGCCGAAAACGATGTTAAAGCTGCGTGTTTTCAGCGGCGGGAGCGAAAATATCATTCGTATATCCTTCTGCTCCGCCGACGCGGGCATAGACGCATACAGAACTCCCGTGGACAGGGGCAGTATAAATCTGTCGGTTATAGGGATCCTTACCTTCAGATTTTCACCCCTTACAGGCATTTCCGCCCTGCTGTCCATCTTCACCTTCAAAGCGGCAAGCTGTATCAGCGCGATTATCAGCGACACCAGGGGAGCAGCTATTACCGTTATCAGCAATACCGAGGAAAAATGCCCCGAATATATCTGCGTTGCGGCTATGGATAACGCCAGTATCAAAGCATATATCAAACGATTAACCGCCATTGTTTTCCTGAGCCTTTCTCAGCGGGTGCATAAGGCTTTTTCTCACGTCCTCAAGCACCTTTTCGGGAGTTGCCCCCTTCATTCTCGCTTCCTGCTTGAGGTGTATCCTGTGGGGAAGAACAAAAGGTATCAGCGCAGACACGTCCTCAGGCACAACATAAGTTCGCCCTGAAATAAGCGCCAATGCCTGTGCGCTCCTCATCAGCGCCAAAGACGCTCTTGGGCTTGCTCCCAGCATAATGTGCGGGTGCGTTCTCGTAGCGGACACGAACTGCACTATATACCGATTTATCGCCTCGTCCACGTTCACCTGTCCCGTAAGCATAGAGAACAGCTTTAACTCCTCCGCCGTACATACGGTATTTACGCTTTCCATAGGGTCGCCCGAGGAACGGTTGGAGATTATTTTCAGCTCCTCTTCGGGAGAGGGATAACCCACGCTTATCTTTATCATAAAGCGGTCCAGCTGTGCCTCGGGCAGGGGAAAGGTCCCCACAAAGCCAAGCTCGTTCTGCGTAGCGATAACCATAAACGGCTTAGGCAGCGGATAGCTCACGCCGTCCACCGTCACGTTATGCTCCTCCATCGCCTCCAACAGCGCGGACTGCGTTTTGGGGGAAGTACGGTTTATCTCGTCCGCCAGAAGAATGTTTGTCATAGACATTCCGGGGCGGAACTCAAACTTGTTGCTCTCCTTGTTGAACAGATTGAACCCTGTTATATCCGAGGCGGTGACGTCGGGGGTGAACTGCGCCCGCTTGAACTGCAAGCCCGTCGCCTTTCCCAGCGCCTTTGCAAGGGTGGTCTTTCCCGTGCCGGGAACGTCCTCTATCAGAACGTGACCCCCTGCAAGCAGCGTTACCACCAGCATTGTAATAATATCTCTTTTTCCCACAATGACCTTTTCCACTTCGTCTATCGTGGCGTTCAGCTTTTTATATACCTGTTCACTGCTGATTTCCATATGTAAAATATCCTTTCATGGGATTTTCTTGTAGTGATAAACGGGATATTGCCGTTAAAAGCAATATAAAAAATTATATCATACTTTTTATTTAAAATCAATGCCTTGCCGCAGTTTGTAACCGAATTGTAATTTTTGCCCGCATTAAAAAATAAAAAAAGGAGAGAAACTCTCTCCTTTTTATCAGATCTTCAGTTTTCAGCTTTCAAGACTGCACACTGCGATACCAAGCCCAACCGTGCTGATATAGCACCTGCCGCATACGTTGCTGTCGCCCTTGATGAAGTGACCGTTGCCCATTCCGCCGAACTGATATTCGGTGGAAACTACGCTCCAGCTTTGTCCTCCGTCCACCGACCAGTAAATGCCCAGCGGGTCGTCGGAAGTGGGTCTGCCCCAGATGTATATTGCCTCCTGCTCGTCGGATACGCCCTTTCCAACGCCAACACCAAGACAGCCAGCGGCGCTGTCAAGCCTTGTGAACGTCTTTCCGTGATCGGCAGATACCTGAAGTCCCATAGCGGGGATATACACAACACCTTCCTTATAAGGCGAAACAGTGACTCTCGAACTGCTTGCGAAGAAGGTCAGCGTTTCAGTAAAGGTCTTTCCTCCGTCCTCGCTGACATAGAAGGAACCGCTGCTGCTGGCATATACATAGTCGGGATTTACCGAGTCTGAAACGACGCTGCTGGTGATGTAAACACCCGCAGACTGCTCCCACGTCTCGCCATAGTCGTCGGTGTAGTAAAGCACCGCGGCTCCGTCAGGCGACCAGAAGAAACGCTTTCCGTCGGCGGTAACGCCGCACACGCCCTGATTTGCGCCGTTTGAGGGATTGCTCTTAGCCTGCTGCCAGGTCTTTCCCCCGTCAAGAGTATACCAGAAGCCCACCGCCGAGCCGTCGCCGCCGCATTTTACCCATACGTCCCTGTTCTGCATAGCAACGGCTATGTCGGTCATAGCGCCGGCTGCGCTGCTGTGCATAGTGCCGTAGGTGAACGGGTCGTCGTTCACAAAGCCGTCATAGTCCAGCACGGCGGATATCAGCGGACCGTCGGGGAGAGATACCAGTCCCATTGGAACCGTTTCCTCCAGCCCACAGGAGTCGAAATAAAATTCAGGCGCTTCGTCCCAGATATTTCCGCAGGCAAATATACCGTTGCCCGACGTTACCTTTATCGCATTTTCGTTGAAAGGATCAATGCAAAGACAGCCACTCCAGTGTATAGCCGCCGAGTTTATCCAGCTGACTTCGCTTTCCTTGAATTTCATCGTGTCGTTTATGCAGGTCCAGCTCGTCCCGCCGTCTGAAGTGATGTAGAACTGGTCGCCGAAAGCGCCGTTAGGCTGTTCCATCCAGATACATTCGGTGACTGCAACCATTTTGTTCGGGTCGGAGGGAGAAACTGCGATATCGCCGAAGGATTGCTTTGAGGGGGAAATATCGGTAAATTCCCCGCTGGAAATGCTGTATTTTCTGATACCGCCCAGACTGCTCCCCCAAGGGCCTTCAGTGTTTGCGTAGGTTATAAGGATATTGCCCTGTCCGTCAAGGCGCATACGCTGAGGGAACAGCCCCTGAGGAGCGTCCTCAACGCCCTTCCAGGTCTCGCCGCCGTCCTCGCTCACCAGCATATTTTCCTGCTTTGTGGCGGAAATGCCTGCGAATATCCTTGTGCATTTTGAGCCGTCGGAGGACTCAGGGTCAATGACTATCGTGCATACCCCGTTTCCGTTTATGGTATTGACGCTTGCCGCCTGAGCAAGTCCGCCCATCGTTTCCCAGGTCTTGCCGCCGTCAACGCTCTTTATCAGTCCGCCTGTTCTGCCGCCGACGTAAATTATATCGTTGTCAACAGGGTCTATCGCTATGCGCTCGCCGTTCTGGCGTCCCATTCCGTTTCCGCTGGCGGTTATCTTGTCGGTAACGTCAACTATCTCAAAATTCTCGCCGTAATCCTCCGATATCATAACGCAGGTCTTTCCGTTGCTGAAATAGGACGTTCCCGCAAGAAGATACAGCTTGTTCGCCTCGTCAGGGTCAACTGCAAGCCCGTCTATCCCCATAAGACCCACGTTTTCCTCGCTTATGCGGTAGGCAAGTGACACCCATTTTTCCTTTTCCTTGTCCCAGCGGTAAGCGCCTCCTACGTCCGTCCTTGCATAAAACAAGCCTTCCTCGCAGGTGGAGAAAACGCCTGTGACGTAACCGCCGCCGCCCATAGCCATCTGGCTGAAGCTCCATTCCCCGTCGGGGACTGAGGGCGCCTGACTTTCACTGCCGCTGTCACTGCTTTGAGAGCCCTGCTGTGAATTATCGCCGCTTTGTTCGGGCGTATTTGTATCATTTGCGCAGGAGGTGAGCATAAACGCCGCAATCAGCAGCGCCAGTCCCTTCACCGCATTTTTTCTTATGTTCATATTTTTCGCCTTTCTCTGATGATTTCGGTTTTATATTGGTATTTTATCATAATGAAGCGTTTTTTTGTATTGCCATAAGCTACAAAAAAGGATTTTCTTTTTTGTATGAAATTACCGCCGAAAAATTTTTCCGTAAACATTTTTATTTTTTCACAGATATATCACAATCGGGGGATAAAATATACTCAGAAATCAGAAAGGACTGAAACCATGCTTAAAAGATCGGTCTTATTTTTAACGGCGGCTTTTTTCATGACCCTGACAGGCTGTGCTGACGGTGGGAACGGCGTTTCTCAGTCCACCCAGTCAGGCGGAACTGAAAGCTCCTCCAACTCGTCCCAGACGGCGGAAAACACCTTGTCAAATCCCAACAAAAATTCCGGGGAAGTGACCTTCGGCAGTACCTGCAAGATCCATTTCAACGGAGAAGTGAACATAGACGGCAACGGCGCATGGTACGAAAACGGAACGCTTTCCCTTACCGACGGCGGCGTTTACGAGATAAGCGGAAAGCTTGAGGACGGCTGCGTTTATATAGAAACCGATGAAAACGTAAAGTTAGTGCTGGACAACGCTCATATAAGCAATTCCGACGGTGCGGCAATATACTGTTACAGCGCAAAGAATTTATATATAGAGCTTGAAGAGGGAACTGACAACTCCCTTTCCGACGGCGTGGAATATGCTTTTTCAGGGAAAAACGAGTCTGAAGCTGACAACGAGCCCAACGCCGCCGTTTACAGCAAAAGCGACCTTATTTTCTGCGGTAACGGAAATTTAACCGTTACGGGAAATTACAGCGGCGGTATACGCTGCAACGACGACCTCACCTTTGAAAGCGGGAACATCACAGTCACCGCTGAAAATAACGGCGTAAGAGGCACAGACAGCATTGTCCTTGAAAGCGGGACTCTGAACGTCACAGCGGGAAAGGACGGCATAAAGTCCACCAACGCCGATGACGAAACGAAAGGCTACGTTCTCATAAGCGGCGGTGAAGTAACCGTTAACGCAGGCGAGGACGGCATACAAGCGGAGCGCGGTCTTTCCGTCACAGGCGGAAAGATAAATGTCACCACCACAGGCGAAGTGGCTTCAGGCGGAAACGACCGAGATTTCGGCGGCTGGGGTCACATCTGGGACAGCGGTGAAAGCGCCTCCGCAAGCGACGAAGCTACCTCCAAGGGCATAAAAAGCGGCGGCGATATGACGATTAGCGGCGGTGAAACAACCGTTAATTCTACAGATCACTGCGTTCATTCGGCGGGAACTTTGAACATCACGTCGGGAACCTTAACCCTCTCCTCCTCATCAGGAAAGGGAATTTCCTCCCACGGCGATTTACAGATAGACGGCGGCACCATCGACGTGCTTAACTCCACAGAGGGCGTTGAAAGCAAGACGCTGTTCACCATAAACGGCGGCGATATTTCAGTGATCTCCTCTGACGACGGACTGAACAGCGGCGGCGGAAGCGACGTTTTCGGTATTAACAGCGGCGAAGAAAGCGCCGTTCACGATATGTTCATCAACGGCGGCAACATTTTCATCAACGCCGCAGGCGACGGCATAGATGCCAACGGCAACATCACAATAAACGGCGGCACCGTCTTTGTAAACGGACCTGTTGACGGAGCAAACGGCGCGCTTGACAGCGGCGACTTCAACAACAGCATTACCGTAAACGGCGGTACTCTTATCGCAGTGGGCAGTATGCAGATGGCAGAAAACCCCTCCGACAGCTCGTCCCAGAACAGCGTTTGTGTTCAGGCAAACGTAAACGCAGGTGAAACGGTCGCTTTAGTGGATAACAGCGGCAATAACATAGCCGTTTTCACCGCCGCAAAGCAGGTTCAGCATATAATAATCTCGACCTCCGACATAAAGACGGGCGGCACATACAGCCTTTACACAGGCGTTACTGCCGCAGGCGACAGCCTGAACGGACTTTACGACAATTCCGCAGATGTTGAGCTAAGCGGCGACCCTGTCTATACCTTCACAGCCGAAAGCACAGTCACCTCCTCAGGCGGCAACGGTGGATTTGGCGGCGGCGGAATGGGCGGACCTGGCGGCTTTGGCGGAGGACCCGGAGGCGGTTTCGGCGGCGGACCGGGCGGCAGACCTTAAAAAACAATTCTAATATTTTGATAGTGTTCATAGTGTTCCTCTCACACTGCGGCGGCACAGAAAAAATGTGCCGCCGCAAATTTTCATTATAAATGAACCTTTGCCGAAAAATTCCTGTCTATATATACGAGATCGATTTCAAAAAAGCTAAAAAGGAGGTGAGGATACGGAAGGATTTGAAGAACTGCTCAAAGCGGCAAAAACAGCGGTTGAGCGCTTTGTGAGATTTAAAGTGGGAAATAAGACCGACGCCGACGATATTTTGCAGGAAGTCTATCTTACCGCATATCAGAAATTTCCCACGCTGAAAAACAAAGACTCGTTCAAAGCGTGGCTGATAAGCATTGCCCGCAATAAATGCAATGACTATTTCAGAGAAAAGGCGGCAAGGCTGGAGATACCCATAGAAACGCTCACGGAAAAACGCCTTTCCTACGGAAAGCAGGGCGTTTCTCAGATAAGCATTGTCAGGGAAACCCTTGAGCTTTTAGGGGACAAAGACAAGCAGATACTTTATTTATATTTCTGGAAAGAGCTTCCCCAAACTGAAATAGCAAAGCGGCTGGATATCCCCGTGGGAACGGTGAAAAGCCGCCTTTATACCGCCAAGCGGAATTTCAAAGACAAATATCCCGTCAATATACCGAAAGGAGAAAACAATATGAAGAAACTGCCCGAAATACTGCCTGAATACAAAATAGAGCAATTGCCCGAAGAGCCTTTTCAGTGCGTCTGGGAGGAGCTTATGGGCTGGCTCGTCGTACCCAGAACAGGCGAAAAGCTGAGCTGGGGACTATACGATATGCCCTCCCGCAAAAGGACGGAGTGGACGGAAATGGAGGTTATCGGCAAAGCCGAGGTCCACGGCATAGAGGGCGTTGAGACAGTGGCGATACAGCACGACGCCGAAAACTATTACCGCACGGGGAGCATAAAGGAATGCGAATGGCGCTTTATAAATCAGCTCACCGACACCCACTGCCGCACCCTTGCGGAAAGCCACGTTGACGAAAACGGCGTGCGCCGTGTGCATACGTTCCTTGACGGAGATGAATTTATGCAGAACTGGGGCTACGGCGATGACAACTGCGGCAAGGAAACGCATATCAGACGAAAGGGTATACTGAGCCGCGAGGGAAACGTCATAACAGGCATTCCGAAACCGAATTTACAGTCTATGGACGTGGTGGGAAGATATAAGGTGACTATCGGCGGCAGGGAATACGATACTATTTGTGTAATGGACATCGAGACCTTTGACGACAGCATAGTTACCGAAAGCTATATCGACAAAAACGGCAGAACGGTATTGTGGCGCAGATTTAATCACGACAACTGGGCGGCTGACAGATACAAAAAAAGCTGGAGCGAAATGCTCCCCGAAAACGAGCGCCTTTTCGTCAACGGAGAGACCTACGTTCATTGGTACGACTGCATAACCGACTATATTCTTTGATAAATAAAAAAGCGGCTTTAGCCGCTTTTTTATTAAATCATTTTCACCCTTTCCCACTCTCTGCATAAAATGGTACAGAAGCAAATGCTTCAAGAAAGGAGAAATTCTGAACCATGAATGAGCATATTTGCTCCTGTGAGCGTGAGAACAGCGTCAGGAGAGTGGGCTACGCCTACGTTCCCGTTCAGCGTATGGGCAAGGTCTATTCACCCCAGAAGGCGATAATGCAGGGAACCGTCTTTCCAGAGCTGGATATTCCCATAGGAGTTTACGAAAGGGGACTGTGCGATGGAAAATAACAACTGCCGCAGACTGCTCCAGGCAGTAAACGAGGCGAGCTTTTTTATGCAGGACCTTAAGCTGTACCTGGACACTCACCCCGACGACGAGACCGCCGTGCAGATGTTCAGAGAGGCGGTAAAGCAGTATAAAGCCTGCAAGGAAGCGTTTGAGGAAAACTGCTGGCCCCTGAGAGCAGAGAGCAGCGGCAAGAACTGCGATTGGGACTGGCTTTGCGGAGCATGGCCTCCCGCAAAGGTATAAGGAGGACTGCAAATGTTTGTATTTGAAAAAAGAACCCAGATACCCGTAAGGATAGCCAACAAAAATCCCAGACTGGCGGGGATAATCCTCAGCCAGTACGGAGGTCCTTACTCCAAAAGGATATAGTAAAAAATCAGAGCATAGCCTGATAAACGATCTGTATTGTCATATTCTTCCTGTCAAAGATAATTTCCCTTATAACGGTGCGAAGAAAAGCATTCTTCTCATTCTCGGAAACGCCGCCGTCCTTTATCCTGTTAATGACTTCCGATAATTTAATTTTTATTTCGCTTCTGATTTCTTCTTCCGACGGCTTGGGAACGTCGGCTTCCAGCTCTTTTATCCTGCTTATGATACGGGTCTTGTTCAGCCTGTATTCCTCAAGAGAATCAACGCCCGCTTCAAACGCTTCCTTTACCCTTTCCAGCCTGCCGTACTCCTTCTGAAGCAGAACTTCGTTTATATTATCCTTTTCGCTTTCGGATTTTTTTCGTATAACATAGTTAAAGCTCATATCCTCAAGATCAGCTTCTATCTGACCAATTACCGCTTCATTCATTTTCTCTATCGTAATGCTGTGAGATACCCTGCATTGTCCTCTTGCGTATTTGTGACATTGCAGGGACTTTCCTTTTACCGCCTGAACCAGCGTTGCTCCGCAGTCAGAGCATCGGCAAAGTCCCCGCAGCATAAAATCCGCCTGCTTTTGCTGAGCGTGAGGGACGTATTTTTTCTTCTGCTCTTTTAAACGTTCATTGGCTTTTTCGTACAGCTCTTCGCTGATAACAGGCGGGTGCCTGCCCTCAACGATAATATTATTCTCCGATCGGTGAAAGCGGTCTGCTGCGTCGCGCCCGTTGGGATTGCGGCGCAGCTTTCCCAGATAGGTGGGATTGCAGAGGATATATTCAACAGTGCGGTCTTCAAATTTGTTTCCCTTTATGGAACGCACCCCCATAGCGTTCAGCTTCGTTGCTATTTTTCGCAGACTCATTCCGTTAACGTAATCCTCAAAGATCATCTTTACGACAGGCGCCGTCCCGTCATCAGGCACAAACGCGCCGTCCCCCATTTTATAGCCGAATGGAGGCTGTGAAACTACCCCGCCGCGGGAGAATTTTTCATTCATGCCTCGCCTGACCTCTTCCGCAAGGTTTATCGAATAGTATTCGTCCATCGCTTCAAGCAAAGCCTCGATCAATATGGACGTCTTGTCCTCGCCTATCTGTTCGGAGACGGACACCACGTCGATACCGCATTGCTTTCGCAGCATGGATTTATAAACGATACTGTCCTCCCGACTGCGGGCAAAGCGGGAGAATTTCCAGACAAGTATCATATCAAAGGGCTTGGGCTTGCTTTTAGCAAGAGCTATCATCTTCATAAAAGCGGGTCGTTTTTCGGCTTTTCGCCCGCTGATACCCTCGTCAAGAAATATAAACTCCGAGGGGATACGTATATCGTTTCGTTCTGCATATTCCCGTATTTTCTTTATCTGGCTGTCGGGAGAATATTCAAGCTGATCGTCCGTTGACACCCGAACGTAAGCGGCGGCGGTCCTTGTGGGCATAGACTGGCTCCTTACTTGGCGTTGATTTTTGCAATGACCTTCTTAATTATATGAAAAAGCTCCCGTTTATTATAGCTTAACAGCGCTGATTTTCATGGTCATATCGAACAAGCGCGTCGGCATAAAGTAGCTTATGCGAGGTGATTTTATGGCAGGAAAAATAACGGCATTGCCCTCTGTCGTCACGTTTTCAGACGGCAGAACTAGGGAGTTAAGCTCGCTTGACGAAAATGAAAGAAAACAGTTTAACGAACGGCTTTGCAGAAGCATAAGCGAAGCTATGAGCGACTACTACGCGTATAATAGAAACGACTGGGACGATCTGTGCGGAAAAATCGGATCGCCCGTTGAAAAACAAAGAGATACGGACAATTGACTATTTTCAAATTTTGTGTTAAAATCAAACTGACGGAATGTTCCCCCAAACGCAGGCGTAAAAAGAAAAACGACGGTTCCTTACTCCAAGCCGTATTCAATTTTCTGAATACGATTTTGCCTGCGATAATATCAGTTCTGCATAGGAGAGACGTTATGACAAGCGAAGAAATAAATGCGCTGATCTTAAAAACAAAAAACGGAGATAACGAGGCGTGGAGCCGCCTGTATGAAAATTTCAGCGAATACGTTCATTCCCGCGCATGGAAACGAATAGGCAGACTAAAGAATATCTCTGCTCAGAGGAAAAGCGATATGGAGGAAGAATTGTTTCAGGCGGGCTGGGAGGGCTTTTTGTCCGCGATTCGCAGCTATGACCCCGATCAGGGAAAATTCCTGACCTACGCCACCCATTTCATCGACGGGGAGATGTCCTCGCAAACGAAGCTTTTCTTTTCCTCCTCACATGAGCTTACCGAATTTACGAGGACCGGGGCTCAAACGGAGCTTTCCGTTCCCGACGAACCCGACAGGGGGAAATACAGCGCAGAAAGGCGCGCACTTCAGATAGTTGAGATACTCCGCCTTCTTACAGATGAAGAACACAGCATGTCCAAGGAGAAGCTCGCCCATTTTCTCAGAATGTACCGTATAAACAAGTACAAAAACGGAACTCCGCCCGAAGCGCCGAATACCATTACAAGCACCGTCGAGGAAATACTTGCGGAATTGGGTCCGTCCGAATACAGCAGGAGAAACAAGGACAAATACAGGATAATATACGAGGGCTACGAAGAAAACCGTCTGAAGGCTAAGCAAAACAGGGCAAACGGCGGCAAGGCGGCTCCCATAACCAATTTTTCCTACGTGCATATTTTTTCTTCGGAGGAGCTGGACAGGCTGATACAAGTGATCTGCCTTTCGGATATGTTTTCCAACGAGGAGAAGCTGCGCCTTGCAAATAAGCTGATATCCACCGCCAGCGTGTATTATAACACGCCCTTTGTCGACGGCGATAAGCTGAAATTCAGCCCCAAAGCCGTACACGGAAGATTAAGCGGGAGAACCGTAAAGGATAAACGGGAGCTTGCGCAAAATGTAAATTTCATACAAAAAGCAATAAACAGTATGCGTCAGATAAAGTTCAGATTTAACTGCTATACGGCGGAGCATACAATGATACCCAAATCCGACCGCTTTCATATTTTGAGCCCGTATCACATAGTGGTATATCACGACAACTACTACTGTATAGGTCTGCACAATAACGATACGCATATCCGCCACTACCGCATCGACCTTATGTCAGACCTGGGATTTCTTACGGACGGCGAAAATCCCGTTCCCATCGACGTTTGCGCATTTGACGGACTGCCCATAGGCAACGCGCGCTGGGACCCTGAAAAGTATATGGCAGAACATTTGTATATGGGATTTGACGAGCCGACAGACATCTTCATCAAGATAAAAAACGAAGATTACACCATACTTCACGACTGGTTCGGGGATCATTACGAAAAAACGCCGCAGATATGCGAGAAAGGATACGATATCGTGAAGGTCAGGACCTCTCCGTTCATGATAGTGCATTGGGCGGCTCAGTACGCAGGCTCGGTTGAGATAATGAACGATGATATCAGGGCAAAAATACGGGACGAGATACTTGAACTGAGAAAAAAATATGAATAAAAAAGCATCATCTTCAAAATTCTGAAGATCGATTTTTCCATAATATAATTGAGAGCATAAAAATTGCAGAAATGCAAAAATGGAAAAGGAGAGCTTCATATGAAAGTTATCAGTATGGAATTAGGCGGAAAAGAGATAGCCCGTATCGAGGAAGGAGTTTTTATTCCTCTTATCGATTGCAGAGGGCGTTTTCAGCCGAATTTGACAGATTGGTATGAAGATTGTTTTTTCGGCGTCAAAAATTCCTCTACATTTGAAGAACGCTTCAAAAGAGTTGAAGAAAACGATTATTTCTGTTACAGCAAGCCCGCGCTGAAGCTGATAGCCAAAATCACGGACGAGGACCAGTCAGGCAAAAGTCAGAGCTGAAAGGAGAGTTAAATGATAATAGCGTGTTATGCAGGGGTGGGAAAAAGCGTTTTCGCAAGGAAAATAAGGAGTGGGCGTTCCACCTGGGAAAATTATGCTTTGAAAAAATTCAGAAAGGAAAAGAGAATATGTTCCAATTAGTTCCATCCGAATATATGAGGAAGCTGTTAGAAGAAAAAGGCTTTACGTTTACGGATTTTCAGAAAGCGGCGCTTATCCGTAACGCGCCAGGCCGAAGCTGGGAAGAAAAGCTGGAGGCGCTGCGGGAGCTTGCGGGGCAGACTAAGGACGAAAAGCTGCGCCGTCAGATAGAGGAGCGCCTTTGGTTTGAGGAAGAGGCTTTCCGCAGATTTAAGGACAATTCTGCGGGGCGGTACGTTTACGTCACTGTGGAACACTATGAGATAAAGGAAATAAGCTTCGGCTTTTTTGCGGACTACGAAATGGCAAAGGAGCACGTCTTAAAGGCTATACGTGAAGACGAGGATTTTTCCGGTACTTATTTCACTATCGAAAAGCAGGTCATCGTCAGGGACAAGAGCGAACTGATAGTCAAAGATCAGGCAAGATGGAATACTTATATGTTCCCCGAAATGGCGGAGGAGGAAGAAGAGTATGAGGAGTATGAGGGGTATCACGTTTCTTCCGTTCGCTTTGACAAAGAGGGGAGGATCAGCGATTTTTATACAGGCGAAATGAGCCGTGAAGAAATTATGACGGTGGATGAGTTTAACCCCGAGCGTTTTGAAGCGCCGTTTTTCAAAATCCCCTTTGAAGCGCCGCTGGCAGCACCCGTTCGTACGCTGAGCAACCCTAAAGGAAATTATGAAGATTACGGCATACTGTTGTGCGATACGAACGATTGGGAGCAGTATATGCGTGATATTGAGGAACGGAAGCGTTACGTGGATTTTTCCGACGTTCAGGTGGAGGTTTATTTTCTGAACGACTACGGCAGATGGTCGCATGACCATATAAATCCGCTTTATCTGGAAATAGGCGTCAAGCCCGAGAACGTGACGGACGAAAGAGAAAAGGCTTACGTTCGCGCAATGGAGGCGTTTTCCGAATACTGGCGTTACAGCATCACAGATGCAAAGACAGAGGACAAGACGGCAGCTCTGGAAAAGGCGGCAATACAAACGGCAAAGGCGTACCGCGACGTCTGCCGTAAATATGACGCGCAGAAGATGATACACAGGTTCGGAGTAGATGAAAGTGCAGAGACGATCGACGATATTATGTTCTGACAGCGGCGGCTGCGTATGAGGCGAATGAGGAAAACCGAAACGCTGCTTACAGCTCCTTTTCAGCATAAGAGCTTTCGTATATAAAAAAGCAGTACCGTGATAAAGCGGTACTGCTTTTAACTGTATTTTTATTTGTTCCCGAAATCGTTTCTGAATACCAGCTCAAGCGTTCTCAACAGCTCGTCCTGAAACGCTTTGTCCTCAACGTCGGAAATATCCTTTCCGCCGTACTTTTCCATCGCCGCCTGAAAATATTTTTTCCTTTCAGCCACCGCCTTCTCGTCGGGATAATACGCCGACACGTTACCCGAGCAAAACTGCCTGTAATCGTCAGGACATTTCTCCACCAGGTCAAAGGCGCAATCAAAAAATAAAATATCGGGATTTATCCTCCGCCACCTTTCCACAACTCCGGGTATTTCGCAGCCCATAACAAAGCTCTCCGTTTCATCTGCTATCTGCGTAAGCTGTTCGCATATCTGCGGATCCGACAAGGAAGCGCTGATCTCCTGCCTGATATCTTTCAGCCTGTTTTCAAGATACTCTGAAATATCCTGCTCCTTGCTTCCCTCGGGGAGCGTGTAATAGCGATCCGTTTCTTCACATAACGCCAGCAGCTCCCGCATTTTTTCATACACCTTCTGAATGCACTGAGAGTGGCGGCGGGTCTTCCTGCGGGCTCTGCGCTCCCGTATTTTTTCATACGCCTTATGAATACATGCTTTGATTACGTTTGTCATAGAAAATCCCTCCGTTGAAAAAATTTTGTTTTCACTTATATTATGGAGAGAATTATCTTCAAAATTTTGAAGATGCGGGAAATTTGTTTTTTTGCCGCTTACATTATCTATGGACTTGCACTTGTTTAATTGCTTCATCTATAAACGAAAAACAGCAATTTTAATTGTGCCTGCGAAAAAGAGATATTGAAAAAATGATATAAATGGTATATAATATAAACTATCGGATAAATGTTGAAAAAACCGGACAAACACATGGATAAACAGCCCGGTGGTGAATTTGAGCAGACCCGAAGAAATAAAAGACTTACGGTCAGTGAGGTGAACTGTAATGGAAAATAATAACGTAACGATTATTCCGCATAGGAACATTCCGTTTGACGTGGGGTGCAGCATAAATCCGACGTTAAAAGACGAAATCGTCAGTTATTTGCTGCACAAGGAACACGCAGCTCAGTTAGACATTGACAGTTTGCTTAAAGCACTTTCAGGCGACGTGATATGTTCTTTTCAAATAACTCCGAACATCAGATTATATTTATATAAGTATGGAATCGGAGTTTTTACAGTCCAGGATCAGTTAAATCAGTTTGAGCCGGAAAATTATGCGACAGAATACTGTCAGAAAAGGAAAAAAGCTCACGAAGAATACTTAACTGTTGGAAACAAAACAGCCGAACGGCTACATCGGATAGCGGGAGCCCTGAGAGCCATTGCTTCAGCCAATGGCACAGCTTTAAGAATATCTGCCTCAGACAAATGGGAAAATCACGGTTTTTATTATGTCATGACCGTCAGCTGCGTCAACACGCCCGGTTCAAGCTATATTTACAAGGAAATGACAGATATTCAAAAAAAGAATCTTCATATTATGTTGGAGCCCAGCATTGCTCATTTTGAGGATTCCCTTGTTTATTCAATGTCTGCCAAAACGGATGATTCTTTTTTTGACGTTGATCTTGCAGCTATGGAAGAGCCGAAGAATTGGATCAGAAGTTCTGATTTTGCGATTTATATCAGTTGGGCCGCGGTTTTGCTTTATACTTCAAATTCGGATAAGATGACCTTTTCAGCGTTAGAATCGCTGGAGGTCGATCTTCAGGCAATGTGGCTTTATACATACTGTTTATATGAAAATTTAAAAAACTATAACTTAAGTCATAAAATTCTTGTATCTAAATTAAGAAATGATCTATATAAGTTTAAAAGAAAATATAATGAGTTTAAATTTGTTGATGATGCCAGCTCTCCGGCTTACATTACAAGTCTGCGGGATGAGCTGATACGAACAAGCGGGATAGACTCCTATGCGAATAAATATATTGAATATATAGAGTTTTGCATTAGTGAAACAGAAAGCATAAATGCTGAAAAGCAAAAGAAATATGCATGGTTAAATGAAATATTGCTGTTTATTATAGCGTTTATTCAGATAGCGCCTATGATATATGAATTGATGACGGGCGGCTATAAAGACATTCAGATTTTCCCCGTAGTTGTAATGGTTATATTTGTTATAGCAGCCATTGCTATCATAATTTTGAAAAATTAGAAAGAGGTACACTGTATGAAAAATATTTTGATTTTAGTTGATATGCAAAACGGCTTTGTAAGATACGAACAGACAAAGCAGCTTGGCGATAGGATAGAAGAGCTTTTGAAAAGCAAGTCTTTTGACTGTGTTGTAGCAACTAAGTTTTTAAATTACGATAACAGCGTATATGAAAAACTGTTTGACTGGCACCGCCTTAAGACAGAGGAAGACAGAAAGCTGTATAAAGATTTTGATGAATATGCTGACGTCGTAATAGAAAAGACGGTATACACCTGTGTAAATCAGCATTTTCTTCAGAGAATATGTCAGCTGAACGGCGGAGCTTATCCCGAGAAGCTGTTTGTCGCCGGGGCGGATACAGATTGTTGTGTGTTAAAAATCGCATCTGATCTGTTCGAACACAATATTCGTCCCATCGTTCTTACGCATTATTGCGATTCAAACGGCGGACCCGAGTCGCATAATGCGGGAGTAATATGTATGAAGAGACTGATCGGAGAAAAACAGCTTTATTCCGGCGAAATACGATCAGCTGATGATCTTCTTGATTTGTAATATTCAAAGATAACAATTTAAAAGCGGCGGGAAGATATCCGGGCTTTGTATATAAAAAATTGTTTGTATCAGCGAGATACCTTGCAGATCTATCTGACTGCCGCTTTTTTCTTATAGTATGATCCAATGAAAAGATATAGCTTTGTGCAGTTTGCAAAAACTATATCTTTTTGGCATTCGGAGGACCCGACGGCGAGCTTGCCGCCTCTCTTCGCTACCTCTCCCAGCGCTTCACTATGCCTGACAATATGGGAATAGCGCTGCTCACTGATATAGGCACCGAAGAGCTCGCTCACCTTGAGATAGTGGGCTCGGTAGTTTCCCAGCTCACCTCAGGCGAGGGCGCAAAATCCTTTGACCGCTACGGCAAGGGGGATTATTACGTCGACCATTCCAACGCCGTTTATCCCGCAAGCGCCGCAGGCGTGCCCTTCACCGCCGCATATATCCAGAGCAAGGGCGACCCTATCGCCGATATTATGGAGGACCTGGCGGCAGAGCAGAAAGCCCGCGCAACCTATGACAACATTCTCCGTCTTTCCGACGACCCTGACGTGAACAACGTGATGAAATTCCTCAGAGAGCGTGAGATAGTACACTTCCAGAGGTTCGGCGAGCTGCTTGACGCATATCAGAGCAAGATAAAATAACAAAAAACAAGCCGCTGTCAAAGCGGCTTGCTTTTCTTTATTGAGAGGAAATCAGTCCTTAAACGTCTTTTAAAAGTAAACTCAGCTCTCCTGCTCCACATCGGCAGGAGCGTCTTCCTTTTCCCGTTTTACAACGTACCCTTTTTTCACCCTGTCATAGACCACCTGCCCCTGAAAGGCGATCTTTTTCATAAATTTTCTTATATCGTCAATGTCCCTTTGTATGCTGCGCTCGTTCACGCCGCTGCTTTTCGCTGCGATCGACTTGTTTATGACTTCTCCGTTCATCAGCCTTGTGTACAGGTCGAGAACGCGCATTATCTTGTCGTCTTTTTCCATTTCCCATATCCTCCCGCCGAAAAATAAGAATTTATAGTATAATTTATCACAAAAACTGTATTTATAGTATATCACAACTTTTATAAAATATCAATAGGCTCTGTATAATCTTTTTTAATATTTATATACTATATATAGAATACAGAAAAAGAAAGGCGGAGCAGGTATGAGCAGTTTGTCGGTAGAGATCGGTCGCAGGATAAGAAATTACCGCTTACAGCAAGGATTGAGCCAGGAGGAGCTTGCGGAAAGGTGCGGGCTCCACCCCACATATATCGGGCAGGTGGAGCGCGGCGAAAAGAACGCTACCTTGGAAAGCGTCAGCAGGATAGCGGGCGGACTTTCGCTTTCTCTCAGCAGACTTTTTGAAAATCTGGGAGGAAGCAATACGCAGGACGACATTCCCGCCATGGCTTATGAGCTTATGCTGTCCGTACCTGTCGACAAACAGCGGATAATGCTTGAGATACTAAAGCAGATTATCCGCCTTCATTCATAGCCAGTTCCACCTTTTATGCTTGACAAATATCCTGCGATATGTTATATTTAAAACAAATACCGACGAAAAACGTCGAAACAGGAGAGGAGTTTTAATTATGTTTTGCCCCAACTGCGGAACAAAGCTGGAGGAAAATGCGCTGTGCTGTCCCTTCTGCGGAACGGCTGTACCGCCTGAAAAACCCGTACAGCAAGCCGATTCCTTGTTCCCCGACCCCACAGTGATACCGCAGGAGACACCTGAAGTCGACCCCTCCACCCTGGTGGAAGACCTTGCTCCGAAAGAGGCGGAACAGACCACCGCTTTTGATCAGCAGCCGCCTGTTTATCCCACCCAGAACCCCTATCCCTCACAGAACCCTTACCCCGCACCCAACGCCTTCGGACAGGATAATCAAGGCTTTCCCACCGTGCAGAACCCTCAGAATATCCCGCCTTATCAGAATGTAGTTCCCATAGAGATACCCAAAAGATCAAACATTCCCATGGGCATTTTAGGCGCAATTCTGTTTTCCCTTATCGCCTGCGTTATCTGGGTGATAATCGGTACATTGGGCTTTATCTCATACATTGGCGGTCTGGCAATGGGCTTTTGCTGTGTTATCGGCTACAAGACTCTTGGCAAGAAGTTCGACATTTACGGCGTTATCACCTGCATAGTGGTCATTCTTGCGGCAGTCCTCGCCTGCAACATCTTTGTTGAGGTAATGTCGATATTCAACGACGCCGACGCCGCCGATATAGCAAGGCAGTTCGGCTACAACGGCTTTGCCGACGTTTATTTCCACTTCTTTGAATTTATGAGCACCATTGATTACGCCCTGACCTATGTTGGAGAGACACAGACCCTCACCTCAATGTTCGTGCGCGACCTGCTGATAAGCTACGTTTTCTCGGGAATTGCCTTTGCAGTGGTCGCAATTCCCGCTTTCAAAGCCAGAAACGACCTCCCCGGCTTAAAGCGTTGAGCTTCTGTTACATAAAAAAATTCCGCCGTCTGTTCGCAGACGGCGGATTTTTATGTAACAAAAAGTTTTTGCAATTACTTGCGCTTTCTTGAAATGATAACGCCTGCGGCGGCAAATGCGGCAGGGAGCAAAGCGAGAACAACGCCAGTGGGCTCGTTCTTGTCAGTACTTGTGCTGTTTTGTGTATTGCCGTTTTCAGCGTTCGTGCTTGTTGTGGTTTCGGCGGGGTCAGCGATTTCATCGGAAGAAGTGCTTTCATCTGAAGCTTCAGGAGCTGTCGTATCATCGGAGTTTGCGGGGTCGTTATCTTCGTCTTCATTGTCAAGAGCCACAAAGTTGTAATTATTGTCTTTTGCGTAAGCTTCGGCAAAAGAATTTTTGTAACCATAAATAGTGAGGTCGTCGGGACAGCCGTAAAATGCCGAATCTCCTATTTCTGTCACGCTGTCAGGAATAGTTACAGATGTTAATTGACTAAAGTAAAAAGCTTCACCGCCTATTTCTGTTACAGTGTCAGGAATAGTTACAGATGTTAATTTGCTACGGTAAAACGCTCCTTTTCCTATGCCCTCCACCCCGTCAGGTATTTCATATGACGCATTTGTTTTTCCGGCAGGATAAACACATAACTCACTCATATCTTTACTGAAAAGAACACCATCTACGGATTTAAAATTTTCATTTTTTTCATCAACTGTTATGCTGACTAATTTTTCTGCGCCATAGAAAGGATGACTGTATTCTAGTGCCATTCCTCCCATAAATTCAATTGAAGCGGGTACATAAACAGTTTCTATATCGCCATCCATCATAAATGTACCCCAAAGATCAGTAACTTTTTTGCCGTTTATCTCTTCGGGAATAACAACATTGACGTCTTCACCTGAATAACCCAAAAGAGCAATTGAGTCTCCAAGGTCAATGCATCCCCACTCATCTGTTTCAAAGTAATGATCATCCTCTGCTTCTGCAAATGCTGTCTGCGGTATGACCACTGCCGCAACAGCCAGAGATACGGCGCAAGCCATCAATTTTTTAAATTTCATCTTCATAAGCTCCTCTCAAAAAATTAAAATACAAGCATATCGCTTTCTTGAATTATAACATTATATTTTCATTTTGTCAAGTATAATTATCATAAATGATAAATAATATTATCATCAACATTGATACAATAAATATCAAAGAAGGTGAAAAAATGAGCGAAATATCAACTATTTATACGCTTTGCGAAAGTATAGTAAAATTGCGGACAAACCTCGGAATAACTCAGTCCCAGCTTGGCAAAAGGCTTGGCGTTACTCGTGCCGCCGTCAACTCTTGGGAAATGGGCTTATCTATTCCTCAACTAAAGCACATTGTCGAGATGTCCAAAATCTTCAACACCACCGTTGACGGCTTGCTCAACACCTCTCAGCGAGTGGTGATAGACATCACCGACCTTTCCGAAAAGGAGCAGCAGGCGGTATTCGGCATAGTGGACTGCCTGAAGAACAAAGCCGAACAACAGTAAAACAGCCGGGCATTTTAAATGACGGCTGTTTTTTATATTGATTTTTTTCCAAAATAGTATTATACTGAAATAAGAAACAAAAGGAGGCGTTCCTATGGACCCGTCAAAAGCTCACAACGTCACCGCCCAGGTGAACAAGGTCATTCTCGGCAAGGAAAAAGAGGTGGAGGAGGTAATGCTCACCTTTCTTGCCGACGGACATATTTTGCTTGAGGACATTCCGGGCGTGGGAAAAACAACCCTTGCCCTTGCCTTTTCAAAGGCTATGGCCTTGGACTGCCGCCGTGTGCAGTTCACTCCCGACGTAATGCCCTCGGACCTGACGGGATTTTCCGTCTACCGCCGAGACGAGGAACGCTTTGTTTATCAGCAGGGAAGCGTGTTCTGCAATCTGCTCCTTGCCGACGAGATAAACAGGACTTCACCAAAGACACAGTCCGCCCTGCTTGAGGTCATGGAGGAACGGCGTGTTTCGGTGGAGGGAGTGACCCGTGACGTCCCAAAGCCTTTTCTTGTAATAGCCACCCAGAACCCGTTCGGCACGGCGGGAACACAGCTCCTGCCTCCCGCGCAGGTGGACCGCTTTATGTCCACGCTGACCTTAGGCTATCCCGACAGGGAACACGAGCTTGAAATGGCTATGACCGTGGGAGAGGAACAGCGTGCCGACAGCGTCGTTCCCGTTATGACAAGGGAAGAATTATTGCAGGCACAGCACGATATACACACCGTTTTCATAAAAGAAGAGGTGGGGAACTACATACTTGATTTAGTTACCGCCACCAGAGCCCACCGCTATATTGAACGGGGCGCAAGCCCCAGAGCGACAATCGCCCTTGTAAAGCTGTCAAAAAGCGCCGCATGGTACAAGGGACGCGATTACGTCACTCCCGCCGATGTTGCGGAGCAGTTCGTCTACGCCGTTTCCCACAGGATAACGCTTAATTCCTCCGCCAGAATGGACGGAATGACAAAGTCGGCGGTGCTGAACGAAATACTTTCTTCTGTTAAAAAGCCGCCTATGGGAGAAAAGGGCAGATGAGCAGGATAGTTTTCGGACTGCTTGCCGTTCTCACCTATTATCTTGCGGGAATGTACCTTTCGTTGCCGCTGATGATACTCGGCTTTGCGGAGCTTTTCCTGCTGATATTTCTCATATTCCTGCCCCGCTATCTGAAAAAACATATTTCCGTTGAATTTATCAAGAAAAGCGAAACTGCGGAGCTTGGCGGCGAAATGCACTGTCACCTTGTGATACATAACACAGGAAAGCTCCCCGTCAGCAGAGCAAGACTTCGCTTAAAGCTGAAATATGCGGGGGAGCAAAAGGAAGTCACCCGCCGCCTTTATCTTGGGGCGGAAAAGGGCGACAGTGAAACGGAATTTTCTTTCCGAACCGAATATTGCGGCTTGATACAGATAAAGGCGGATAAACTGCGGGTATATGATTATATGTCCCTTTACTCCTCCTCAAAGCCGCTGGACGCATACATGGAGGCGGCGGTTTTCCCCGTAAGCAGTCCGCTTGCCATAGACCTGCCCGCCGAGGCGTTTGACAACACAGGAGTTTCAGAGCTTACAGCGGACAAAACGGGAGAAAACAACGACGAGATACGCCAGATACGGGAGTACCGCATGGGCGACTCCAACCGCCACGTCCACTGGAACCTGAGCGCCAAGACCGACAAGCTGTGGATAAAGGAATATCAGAAGGACACCGACCTTACGGCGGGGATATTACTTTCCTGCGGCGGTGAGACCACAACTCAGCAGCAAAGCGCATTTTACAGCCTTTTCTTTTCCCTTGCGCTGGGACTTTTGCAAAGCGCTGCTTTGGTGAAGGTCTGCTGGTACGACGGCGGGAAAGGCGGCTATATCTTCGACGAAGCGGCAAACCCTGAGCAGTTGCAGGAATTGCTGGTAAGGCTTTACAGAAGTAATTTATCCAAGGCGGACAACGCTCCCGCCTTTGAATATCTTTTCAGACTGACAACCGACCTTGAGCTTTACGACAAGGAAAAGCAGATACGCCGCTTTACAGCGGAGGAGATACTGGCAGGAAATATCACCCTTTGAGAAAGGAGGAGCAAAATGGCAAAATTCAAGCTGAACCCCGACGTATCACGAAAAAAAGAAAACGAACCCCTGCCTCTCGTTATGCTTATTTTCCTGCTTGCGGGAGTTTTGGGAATACTTTTGCTTTTTCGCTCCCCCGCCGCCAACGATTACAGCGCGGCATTGGTACTGCCGTTCACTGCCGTTCTCTGCTGGGCGATATGGTTCACTTACAACAAAAGCAAAACGGCTTTCTGGCTGCTTGCGGCTGCCTGTACGATCGGCTGTTTTCTTGCGCTATTTATTTTTCACAGGACCTTCGGACTTCAGATCTTTCACACGGTGCGCCTGCTTTTTACCGACGATTCCCTTGCAACGACGGACCTTACCGCCCTTGCTATGCTTTTGTCCGTCCTTTTATCATTCGGGATTTTCGGGATAGAATGTCCCGGGCGCAGTCACGCCCTGCTTTATCTTTTCACCACGGCTTTGCTGCTGTTCGCTCCCATAATCGACATAAAGGCGAATATTGAAACTGCATTTTTGCTTTTGCTGTTTCAGCTTTCTTTCTGGGCGGTAATGTCCGTTACTCAGGAAAATAAAAAGAGAACGCTTTTCACCAAGGGCAGACTTCGCCTTGCGGGAAACAGTGCCCTTGCCCTGACCCTTGCTCTGGTAATAGCTTTCCTTGCCGCATTTCCTCTTGTGGCGTCATCATCTTCATTGTTTTTCGATTCCGTTTATACTGTGGAGGGATTTATCTACCGTTCCTTTGACAACCTGACAGGACGTTCCGAGCAGCTTGTTGCGGGAGGACAGATAAATAACGGCAACAACTACCCCACAGGCACTCCTCACCTTGAGGTAACAGTTGACAGTCTTCCCACCGAGAGCATATATCTTCGCGGCTTCAGCGGCGGAGACTACATAAACGGAAACTGGACAAACGTAAGCGATTTCATTCCCATGTCCGTCTATTACCACGATGAAGACGTTGATTATCCCGCCGATCTGGAGACGATGATGTACGAGCTGAACCGCAGCGAGGACAAGGAGCACACTGTTACTATCCGTCACCTAAGCGGAGATTACAGCGTATTTTACAGACCGTATTTCAGCTCCGACCTGCTTTCTTATGATTATGCGGATAATTATTTTAATGACACTGTTGCATTGGGAGAAAACACAGGATATTCCTACAACTACACGGAGCAGAAGGACCTTCTCGCCTATAATGATTATGACAGATTGGACGATACGGAGCTGTCGCAGCTGCTTGAGAGAAGAAGAGACTATATGGAATATGCTGAAAGCCGATTTACCGCATATCCTAAAGATGATCTGCCCAGGCTTTACGCTCTTGTGGAGGCAAATCCACTTACCGAGCTTGACGACATAACCGCCTTTATCCTGTATACGCTGAACAGCAACGCCGAGTACAGCCTTACTCCCGGCTGGACGCCCTGGGGAAAGGAGATAGCGGAATATTTCCTGTTCGAGCGAAAGGCGGGCTATTGCCAGCACTTTGCGCTGGTGGCAACGCTGATGTACAGAATGTACGGTGTTCCCGCCCGTTACGTCACGGGATACAGAGTTGACCCCGACGATTTTTATTCTGCTTCCGACAATGAGTTTAAGGCAACTGTCACCGACGCCTCCGCACACGCCTGGGTGGAGATATATCTAATGCAGTACGGCTGGGTGCCTGTGGAGGTAACTCCCGCCGCCAACGCTTCGACCCTCTATCCCGGGCTCAGCGGCATAAGGCTGAATATGCTGATGTTCCAGCACGGCTGGGGTCAATCAGGCTCAGTCCAGCAGTCCTCCGACAGCGGGAATATCGCTCAGCAGTCCGACATAACCTCTCTCCTTTCAGGAATGAACATTGATCTTGACGCTTTATTACCGCCGCTGGGTATAGCCCTTGGGGTATGCGTGCTTATTGCGGCGCCGCTGTTCATTATCCTGCGGCGCAGGCGAAAGCTGAAAAAGCGGGAAACGGAAGATTGCCGCGCGGCATTTTACCGAATGACCCAAGCGCTGGACTTCTGCGGTGAAATGACAGATTACGACGGCTGGGAAACGGACTACGCACAGCGCCTCTCCCAAACCGTTCCCGACGTGACCGACGAGGAAGCAAAGCAAATGCTTTCCGCCGTCAGCAAAGCCGCCTGCGGAAACACCCCCGTGAACGCCGAGGAAGAAACCATCACCAGAAGCGTCGCCTGCCGAGTCTGCGACTACGCCTATCAGCATATAAACCTGCCTAAAAAGCTGTTTTTCAAGTATATTAAGGCATATGTTTAATAAACAAAAATGCGCTCTGCACAGAGCGCATTTTATTTATTATTTAAAAATCACTTGATTTATAACAGCCAAAATCGCACATCTTCCCTAAACCCCCTGCTCGCGATTTTTCGGTTTTGCGCAGCAAAATGAATTTCCTTAAGGGAAATTCAAGAAAAATTTCGGCAGAAAAAGAGCTGAGGACGAGCCGACAGGCGACTGACGAAACTTTTTTTAATTTATTATCACCAAGATTTTTGGGTGGTAAACATAAAAAACACGCTCCCGTCAAATGGGAGCGCGCTGAGTCCGGCGTCACGCCGGTGGCCTGCCCGGTCGGAGTCGAACCGGCAGTCTTCGGAGTCGGAGTCCGACGCATTATCCATTGTGCTACGGGCAGAAATAAAGGCGGCTTTGTGGCCGCCTTTTATTTTACCATAAAATCAGCTGAAATGCAAGCCTTATTTCTCCAGCGCTTCGATAGCCGCCAGCTTTGCGGAGGTGCAGAAAATATCCATCGCCTTTGCAAGCTCCTCAACAGTGGGGAAAGTGGGCGCAATTCTTATGTTATTGTCCTGCGGGTCTTTTCCGTATGGGAAGGTAGCCCCCGCATTGGTCAGCACGACCCCCGCCTCCTTACAAAGCTGAACAGTCCTCTTTGCCGTTCCCGGCAGTCCGTTGAAGGACACGAAATACCCGCCGTTAGGCTTGTGCCATTGACCGATACCAAGCGGCTCTATCTGCCTTTCCAAAGCGTAAAGCACCACCTTGAACTTAGGCTCGATTATCGCCCTGTGCATTTTCATATGCTTTTGTATTCCCTCGTAGTCCTTGAAAAATCTTGCGTGGCGCAGCTGGTTCAGCTTGTCGTAGCCGATAGTCTGATAGCTCATCTGTTCTTTTATGAAATTTATGTTCGCCTCGCTTGCAGCAAGCACCGCAAGTCCGCCCCCTGGGAAACTTATCTTCGAGGTGGAAGTAAATATGTACACCATATTTTCCTTGCCCGTTTTCTTGCATTCGTCAAGAATGTTCAGCAGCTTGTCTGGAGTATCGGTGAGATGATGAACGCAGTAGGCGTGATCCCAGAATATCCTGAAATCGTCCGCCTTCGGGTTCAGGTTCGCAAACCGCCTTACCACCTCGTCGGAATAGGTTATGCCCGAGGGATTTGAGTACATTGGAACGCACCAGATACCCTTTATCTCCTCGTCCTCGCTCACCAGCTTTTCCACCATATCCATATCGGGACCGTCGCTCTTGTAAGGCACGGTTATCATCTCAATGCCCATACTTTCGCATATTGCGAAATGCCTGTCATATCCGGGAGCAGGGCAGAGGAATTTAACGTGTTCGTATTTGCCCCAAGGCTTTTTCCCGCCCAGAACGCCCAGGAGCATAGCCCTTGCGATACTGTCGTACATCATACAAAGGCTGGAATTTCCGCCTACGATAAGCTCATACCTTCCCACGCCCAGCATAGGCATAAACAGCCTCTTCGCCTCGTAAATGCCGTCAAGCACGCCGTAGTTGCGGCAGTCGATACCGTTTTCGCTGACAAATTCGCCGTCAAGACAGTGCAAAAGCATATCCTCGCTGAGATCCAGCTGTATCGGCGCAGGCTTGCCCCTTGACATATCCAGCTTCAACCCCATAGCCTTGTACTTCTCATACTGCTCAAGGACCGATTTCTTTTCCTTTTGCAGCTCTTCCTTTGTCATATCCTTATACATAAAAATTCCTCCCGAAATCATTTTTTACTAAATAACATTATATTTCATAAACGGAAAAATTGCAAGTTATTTTTCCAAATCCTGCAAAATTTATTTTCCATGACAGAAAAAGTCCTTGTGAAGCGCATATGGCGAGAAATGGCGAAAAATCCGCCGTTTTGCCGAATGCGTTCAGCAGATTTAAGGGGTCGGAACAAACGAAGTTGACAATTTTATACTGTTTGCACAGCCATTTTTACACATTCCTGCCAAATTTCGTGAAAATGTGCAAAAATGCTTTACAAAATAAAAATTTTGTACTATAATAAATCACAAGGAACGCAAACAAAGAATGCCTTATACGGCTGTAAGGAGCGTAAAAATTGTATCTGGAAAAAGAGATACCGCTGACGAGAAGCGAAGTGCAGACGGTCGCTGAAAAGCCCGCAGCGCCTCAGCAGACCAAAGCGGTGGTTGAACCCAAGCCCGTATATGATTTTTTCAAGCGGGCGTTTGACATATTTTGCGCTGTTGTCGGACTTGTACTGTCAAGCCCGTTCTTTTTGGTGTTTACGATCCTCGTCGCTGCGGAACGAAGCGGAAAGCATATTTTCTTCAGCCAGAGGCGGCTGGGAAAGGGCGGAAAAATAATACACGTCTACAAATTCCGCAGTATGGTGGACGACGCCGAAAACGTTGAGAGGTGGCTGAACAAGGCTCAGCTGAAGCAATATTACAGCGAATACAAGGTGGAAAACGACCCCCGCGTCACAAAGGTGGGGCATTTTCTCCGCAGAACGGGACTTGACGAGCTGCCCCAATTGATAAATATACTCAAAGGCGATCTCAGCCTTGTGGGACCAAGACCGATACAGGAATCGGAGACCGCGCTTTACGGTGCGGACAAGGATCTGCTCCTTTCAGTAAAGCCGGGACTGACAGGATACTGGCAGGCATACTGCTCAGGCGACACTACATATACAAACAAAAAACGTCAGCGTATGGAGCTTTTTTACGTCAAGCACCGCAACTTCGGCTGGGATATAAAGATATGCTTCGCCACGGCAGGCGCTATCATAAGAAAGATAAAGCGCGGCTAAAAAAACAAAAAGTAAAGGCGCAGGCTGCGGTCTGCGCCTTGAGTGTATCGAGGGTACCGTAAACTTTATGAGGGAACCGCAGCGGGTTCCCTCATAAAGCATTTTTGTAAATTCAGCGTTATTCTATATCGTGCAGGTCGTCGTCTTCATCTTCGTCGTCCAACGAGTTTACCATAGCTTTTTTGTAGCGCTTGTACAGGAATATCGTTATTCCCGCCGCAGCGATACAGATAAGGCTTTCGATAATTATTATCAGCGGGCTGAAAACGGTGCTTTCCTTGGGATTGACTGTTATCGTGCAGGTAGCTTCCGCCTGACCGCCGTTCAGCAGCAGCGTTATAATTGCTTCGCCGGGGGTCTTGGCGATGACTACTCCGTCTATCTGGCCGACCGCCGCCACAAGGGGATTTGAGCTTTCATAGCTTATATCGGTGACAGAAGCGTCCTTCGGTTCATACAGGTAGTTAAGCGCATATTCCTCTCCCGCCGTAAGCACTACTGTGGGGAAGGAAAAGTTCACCGTGTTTATCGCAAGCTGTCCTACCAGATCTTCATAGCTATCCATTCTGGTAAGTGTGTTATTGTTGAACAGCAGGAACATTACCGTATCTCCGCCCAGCGTGAACTGACAAGGGGCATTTTCCGCACCCTGGATATAAATAGACAACGCTTTTTGCTCTACCTGCTGGAACAGGAAGTATCCGTTAAGGTCGGTTACCGTGCTGAGATTATCCACCACAAGATGTACGCCTGCAATGGGCTTTCCGTTTCCGTCATACAAATATCCAGAAAGGGAAGCGGTGACGAACGCCACGTCTGCCGAAACGGTAACGTTGACGTAAGCGCTTTGTCCGCCGCCCTCTATGTGTATTCTCGTCTGACCCTCGCCGACGGCGGTCATAAGTCCGTTTCCGTCAACGGTCACAACGGCGGTATTTTCGGAAGTATAGATTATCGCATATCCTTCCGCGGCGTCTTCAGGGAGCAGTCTTGCGTTTATCTGCGCCGCCGCGCCTACGTTAAGGGTAAATTCAGACTGCTCCACCTCCAAGGAATCAGGCGCCTTGACAGGGTCAGTAACTCCTATGATCGCAGAAGCGTTCAGCCCTCCCGTAACGACATAAACAGTCGCAATACCCGGTCCTACCGCGGTTATGTATCCTAAATCGTCAACTGTCACCACGCTCGTGTCAGAGCTGGAAAACGTAACGGGAGGATACCCTTCCGCATTTTCAAGCTGATACGTAAGCTGTACGCTGTCGCCTGTCAGCATATTGTACTCGTAAAATCCCAAAGCAATAGTTGCATATACTACGGGAGGAGTTGTCGTATCCGAACCCGAATCAGACGGCGTCGTGGTATCGCTCACGGGAGGAGGGTCTGTCACAGGCGGCGGAGTTGTGGGAGGAGTCACAGGTGGCGGAGGCGTGGGAGTAGTAGTGACAGGCGGCTCAATGGGAGGAGTCGTGGTAGGCGGCTCAGGGTCGGTTACGGGCGGCTCTGTTTCCTCTGTGGTGCTTTCTTCAGGCGGCTCGTCCTCTGTCGTTTCACTGGTGATGTGAGGAAAAGGTCCGAAAAAGTTCGGCTCAGACGGCTCCGAATATGCATATACCGACGCTGATATCCCTGCCAGCAAAGCGGCTGCGGTGATAACGGGCAGTACGCGGTTCAGTTTTTTCCTAAATTTCAGCATAAAAAATTCTTCCTTTTTAACGGTGATTTATGAAAAAAATTTTAATGATCGCTTCAGCGGTTTCCCATTTTGAAAACTTCCATATTCCGTATATCAAAGCTCTCAGCGAGCAGGGAAACGTCATACACACTGCGGCTTTGGAAAGCTATAAGAACCCCTTTGTGCAGCGGCACGTACAGCTTCCTTTCCGCAAAAAGCTGTTCCACCCCAGCAATATAAAGGTGATATTCGTTCTTGCAAAGCTTATGCGTAAGGAAAAGTATGACGTCGTATGCACTAACTCAACTCTTGCAGGCTTTTGCGGGCGTATGGCGCTGATACTTTCAGGCTGTAAAAGCACTGCCGCGCTCCACATCTGCCACGGCTATCTGTTTTCCGACGGCAAGGGGCTTAAAAACAAAGTGTATTTGTTTTTCGAGAAGCTGGTCCGCCGCCGCACGGACCGCCTTGCGGTGATGAACGGCGAGGATCTTGCCATAGCGGAAAAATATTCCCTGGGCAGGAGCATTATATATATAAATGGTATGGGACTTGACGGTTCAAAATTTCCTCAATTGCCTGCACAAAAGACTTCAGCCCTGCGAAAAGAGCTTGGCGCAGGAGAGAATACCACGCTTTTCCTTTGCGCCGCGGAATTTTCCCCCCGCAAAAATCAGCGGGTGATACTTCATGCCTGCTCCCTGCTGAAAGACAAGGACTATATCATAGCTTTCGCAGGTAACGGAGAACTGCTTGAAGACTGCAAGGCGCTTGCTAAGGAGCTTGACGTTGAAAAGCACGTCCGCTTTCTGGGACTTCGCAGCGATATGAACTGCCTTTTCCGCGCCGCCGACTGTCTCGTTTCCGCCAGCATTTACGAAGGAATGCCTTTCAACGTTATGGAAGCGCTTTACTGCGGCGACAACGTTATCCTCAGCGACGCAAAGGGCAATCGTGACCTTGCGGACGGATCGCAGCTTTATCCCTGCGGCGACTTTAAGGCGCTGTCCCTGCTTATGGAAAAGGCAAGCCCCATTGCCGAGCATAAAAACCGTCTTGATAAAAAATATCTTCTTGCCGATGCCCTGGAAAAAAATATGGGACTTTACGGCGGGGAAAATATTTCACCCTGACAAAATATGTCAATCGCCGCAAATGCTTTCAGAATGACATATTTTAGCATTTTCCCGTATATATAATTATACACTAAAAATATACTTTTGTCCAGTACCTTGAAGAAAAAGGAAAAATCAAAAAAGTTTCACAGCATTTTTCACAAATTGAAAAAAGAAAAATTGTTTATTTATAATGCAATTTAACAATTTTGAGTCAAAATTGAAAAAAGGGTATTGACTATCAAAAACGATGGTGTTATAATCAAACTATCAAAAACGACCGAGGTATTTACATACGGTCTTGACGAAAAAGAAAGTGGTGACGGGTGGGTAGCTGATGCTTGTATACTTGATAAACATTCTCCTTATTATGGTATGGGCATTAGTCTTCCGCATCGGCAAGCGCACAGCATTAAAAAAGATACTTTACGTTTGCGTCTGCTTTATCCAGCTTTACCTCATATCTGCAGTAAGAGACGGGGTCGGCGGAGACTTTGATATGTACACTTCAGGCTTTTTCAGCATGGTAGTGGATACGTCAAGATTTGGTTTTTTTGAATCGCTGTCCTACAAGGACTGGGAAATAGGATATATTTTCGTTTGCAAGCTCATTGGTCTGTTCACAGCAGATTACAAGATCTTCATAATGATAATATCCATCTTCCCGCTGATAGGTCCCGCCTATCTGATAGCGAGATATTCAAAAAATGCTTTCGTTTCAATGTTTTTGTACGTCAACCTTTACCTCTTCTATATGGATATGAACTTTGTCCGTCAGGCGATAGCGATGTCCATTATGTGCTTTGCGTACAGCTTCATAGTTGAGAAAAAGTTCTGGCGTTTCCTGCTGTTGACAGCAATTGCGGCGTTGTTCCACCTCACAGTGCTTTATATGATACCCGTATTCATAATGTGCATACTGAAGGTGAACACAAGAAAGCTGCTGCTGTACCTTTTCGGATTGCTTTTCTACTACATTCTTTCCGACGGACTTCTGAACATAGTGCTTTCAAAGTTCCATATGGAATACAGCAATTCGATTTTCATCGAAAACGGCGTTTATGTGTACTACGCATTCTATCCGCTGCTGATATGCGCGGCGATGGTTCTCCTTTCCTACTACCTGAAGAACATCACTCCTCAGATGAACGTTCTCATTCATATGACCCTGCTGATGGGCTTCTGGCAGATAGTAATGACCAAGCACGCATTGTTCGAGCGATTTTCATACTACACGATGCTTTTCGTAGTGATCGCGGTTCCCGAAGCGATAAGAGAATTTACCTTACAGTACAGGGAAAACTTAACTGCGCAATATTCGGAAAAGTATCATGGAGCCGAGGAGGACAAGACCCGAAGAGTCAAAGCAAAGGTCAATGCCAAGGCAAACAAAGCGGTGGCGATAATAACCACTGCGGTTCTGGTTCTGGCGTTTGCCTACAATATGATGGGTCTTATCGTTCCGGAAAAGGGAGTTCACAGCGTTCTCCCGTATAAGACCAGCTTAGGTTGGGATATCCCCAGCATAGACGGTCTGTTTAAATCAGGTAATAGCGTTTAAAAAGCGTTATTCGATAAAACAAAAAATATTTTTTGGAGGAATACTTACGATGAAGAAAGTTCTTTCCGCTGCAATTGCTCTGACTGCTGTTGCAGCAATGAGCGTTTCTGCTTTTGCAGTAGACGCAGGTTCCACTAACGGTTCTGCTAACGGCGTTGCTGGCGACGACGGTAAGGTAGAAACCTCTGTTGGTACTGTTGAAGGTCTTGGCGCAGGCACAAATGTAACCATTGAAGTTCAGCCCACTGACACTGTTGATAACGAAGTTTCCGATGCAGTTAAGGAAAAGCTCGGCGACGGCGTAACTTTCAACACAACGGTTAAGGTTACTGTTGACGTACAGCCCAATGGTTCTGCAACTGTTACTGTTGCTTGGGACGGTCAGTCCAACAGAGCTGTTTATGTAGGTGAAGATGGTGTTGAGACCTTTGACCTGAAGGTTTCTGACGATCAGAAGACCGCTTCTTTCAGCACTACTCACTTCTCTACCTTCTATCTGGTAACCGTTCCTGAGAATGGTCAGCCCGGCACTGATAATGAGGGCGACAAGAACGAACCTACCGGCGTTGTTCTGGCTATCGTTCCTGCTGCTGTAGCTGCTGCCGCAGTAGTTGTTTCCAAGAAGAGAAAGTAATTTCCCGAATAAGGAATAACTGAACAAACAACAGTGCAGTGCACAATAAGCACTGCACTGTTTTTTTAAGAGAAAAGCTAAGGCGCACCGCCCGTTCCCGCCTGCGGGAACGGGCAGGGACTGCCTTACGTTCAAGGATCTATATGCAGGTTACATATAATAACACGGTAATAACCGAAAAGGACCCGGTGGCTCAGGCGGTCACCCAAAGCGTGACTGCGCCCGTTATGTGCGATTTTATCGGCTGGGTGCTGAAAAGCGCCGAGCAAAAAGGCATAAAACGGCTGTACTTCCTTGCGAGGGACGGCTGGATAATGCACAAAACCGCACAAAAAATTGCTGAAAAGTCGGGACTTGACATTGAACTGAGCTATCTCTACTGCTCGAGAATGTCCCTGCGTAACGCCGCCCTCTGCGATTTAGGCGAGGAGGCGTACCGCTACCTGCTGGAGGGAGGCTTTGCCCTGACCCCCGCGGTGATACTCGGCAGATTAAGGCTCAGCGACGAACAGCGCCAAAGCGTATATCTTGATGTAAACTATGACGGCGATGAGAATACGGAAATGGGAAAAGCGGCGGCGGCCGATTTTTGCGGCAAGTTGAGAAAAAGCGCCGTGTACAACGCCCTTATGAGAGAAATTTCCCTTTCCTGCAAAGAAAACGCACTTTTTTACCTGCGTCAGGAGGGACTTATGTCCGACGTTCCCTACGCATTGGTAGACAGCGGCTGGACGGGTTCTGTCCAGCGTATGCTGAGAGTGCTGACGGGAAGACCGCAAACAGGCTTTTACTTCGGCTTGTACGGCAGACCTGACAGCGCAGACGGCGAATTCAACGCCTATCTTTTTGACAAAAGCACAGATGTGCGCCTTGTTTCCCGCTTCAACAACCACCTGTTCGAGGCGGTATGCGGTGCTCCCCACGGAATGACCGTGGGATACGAGGTGAGAGAGGGAAGGGCATATCCCGTTTTCAACAATGAGAACAGCCTCAATTCCCAAAGCTCATTACTGCTCACCCAGGAGCAAACAATTTACGACTACATAGAGGGCGGATTTACCCTGCCCGATGAAATAAAGACTATGAAACAGCGGCAGAGCTTTGCGTTCCCCCTGCTTGACAAGCTGATGTTCAACCCCGAAAGGGAGGTTGCGGAACGGTACGGCTCTCTGCTCTTTTCCGACGACCCCGCCGAGCTGTACAGCTTTCCCCTTGCGGCAAGGTTGGAGGACACCAAAAGACTGTACCTTCTCCCCAGACTGAAAGAGAAATATTTCCGCAAAGACAAGCTGACAAGACCCGTATACTGGGGCTACGCCACGGCGATACTCAGCGGAAAAGGCGGCTTTTGCCGATTTAATCTGCGGCTGTGGGAGATATTGTGGCTGCTCAAACGATAAATTGGAGAGAACGATGAAGATTTCCGTTATAATGCCTGTTTACGACCCCGACAGGGACCAGCTCAGGCGAGCCGTAAGCTCCGTTCTGGAGCAGGATATGAGGGACTTTGAGTTTATCATCTGCGACGACGGCTCAAAGCCTTACGTCAGGGAAATAATAACGGAAGAATTTTCCGACAGCAGGATAAAATACCTGCGAAACGAAAAAAACGGCGGCTGCGCCTACGCCCTTAACCGCTGCATAGAGGCGGCTCAAGGGGAGCTTCTGATACGCCAGGACGCCGACGATTATTCTCTTCCGGGAAGATTTTCCGCCTTGAAACAGGCGTACGAGCAGACAAACTTTGACATTATAGCCACCAACATAATTTTGTTTGATGAAAACGGCGAGTGGGGACACAGGGATTATCCCTCCACTCCCGATAAGAACGATTTTCTTTTTGCAGTGCCTTTTATGCACGGCGCCTGCGCTCTTAAAAGATCGTCGGCGGTAAAGGCGGGAATGTACCCCGTATCCGAAAAGACCGCCAGATGCGAGGAATACGCCTTGTTTATGACTATGTATTCCATGGGAGCAAGGGGAATGAACCTTCCGCAGCGCCTTTACGCCTTTCGTGAGGACAGCGCCGCCGCACAGCGCCGCCGTTACTCCGACAAGATAAAGGAAGTAAGGGTCAAGGCGGAGGGCTTCAAAAAGCTGAAGCTGTACCCTAAAGGCATAGTTTACCTTGCCAAGCCGCTGATAGTGGGACTGATACCCCGCAAGCCGCTTGCATGGATAAAGGACAAGGTATTTCATAGACGAAGCGACTGATAAGGAAAGGGGGAAGAACGGTGAGCCTGAAGCAGGGACTTTACAATGCTTTGGTAGCAAAACAGCCGCCTATCAAGCGGCTTTATATCCGCTATAAAAAGCAGGGCGCATCTCCTGTTCAAAAGGCGATCTATCTTTTCAAGCTGAACTTCTCCTACTATATTTTAGGCGACAAGCGGCTCGCCCGCTATTCCCATATCTCAAAGCCGTACTGCAAAGGACCCGAATCCGCCAAGGACGGCATAATTCCCCCCAAAGAGCTTGCGGAGCAGCTCTGCAAATTTGACGCGGTTTCCTTTGACATTTTCGACACTCTGATATACAGACCCTTTGCCGACCCCACAGACCTTTTTCACATTGTGGGAGCAAATGCGGGAATACTGAACTTTGCGGAAACAAGGATACTTTTCGAGCAGAAAGCGAGAGAGGAAAAATTCAGACAAAGCGGCACTTACGAAATAAACATAGACGATATATACAGCCTTATGGGAAGCTACGGCAGCCGCTTTTCCAAAGCAAAGGATATCGAGCTTGAAGCGGAAACCGACCTTTGTTTTCCAAATCCTTATATGAAAAAGGTGTGGGACATTTTAAGAGAAAAAAAGACCCGCCTTGTCATCACTTCCGATATGTACTTAAAGGCTGATTTTCTGGAAAATCTTCTTATAAAAAACGGCTTTGACGGATTTGAAAAGCTGTTCGTTTCCAACGAATACGGACTTTCAAAATATGAGGGTGGACTTTACGCAAAGGTAAAGGAATATCTTAAATCAGACAACGTCGCCCACGTAGGGGACAATGAGAAAAGCGATATTGAAAACAGCAAAAAATACGACTTCACCCCTTTCCTCTCGTTAAATCCCAACACGGCGGGAGACCCGTTCCGTCCTCTTGATCTGATGAGCAGGATAACAGGCTCCGCCTATGCGGGACTGGTGAACGCCCGTTTTCACAGCGGGCTTGAAAGCTATCCTATGCTTTACGAGTACGGCTATGCTTACAGCGGTATATTTGCGCTGGGCTACTGCAATTATATACGAAAACTCCGGCTTGAAACGGGAGCCGACAAGGTGCTTTTCCTTGCAAGAGACGGCGACCTGCTGAAAAAAATATATGATAAGCTATACCCCGACAGCGATACCGAATACTTTTTGTGGTCACGGCTTGCGGCAGTGAAGCTGTGTTTTGAGGAAAATACTCTTGACTTTATCCGCCGTTTCGTATATCATAAGTGTAAAGGTGTTTACACTGTAAAACAAATATTTGATGATATGGAGCTTTCCGAGCTGCAAAGCGGATTTTCCTCAGAGGACAGGATAGCGGAAAAAAGCGATGCCCCCGCCATTGCGGAATATCTTATACAAAACCGTGACAGGATAAAGGAAATATATGTTTCTATGGCGAAAGGTGCAATGTCGTACTTCTCCCAAAAGCTGAACGGCAGCAAAAAAGCCCTTGCGGCAGACGTGGGCTGGGCGGGAAGCGGCGCAGAAGCTATTTCCGTTCTTGCAAAAAAGTGGGGTATAGATACCGAGATAATCGGAGTCATCGCAGGCACGAACGACAGCTTTTCTCAGCAGACAGATGCCTGCGAGCCGCTGCTCCAAAGCGGGAAGCTGTATTCCTACTGCTTTTCTCAGCGACACAACAGAAATATTTATCTCAGACACGATTCCTCGGCGGGACACAATGTGTTTTTTGAAATGCTGTTAGGCTCGCCTTCGCCGTCGCTGAAAGGCTTTGACGAAAGCGGAGCCCCTGTTTACTCCCCGAACGAGGAGGGAAACGAGGAAACAGTAAAGCTGATACACAAGGGAGCTATGGACTTTGCGGAGGACTTTTCCGCCATATTTAAAAATTACCCGTATATGCTTGATATAAGCGGAAGCGACGCATACGCTCCGTTTTTAAATGCAATAGAGGACGGCGGAAAATATTTCAGAGCCGTTTTGGGAAACTGTAAATTCAATATGGACGTGAGCGTTCAGAACGATGAAACCGTAAACGCCCAGCTTAAATGACAGAACAGGAAGGGAAAAATGTTTAAGTTAGAAGAACAAATGAAATATTTCGGCTTTTTAAAGGAAGTCGTAAAAAGGGACATCAAAAGAAAATATTACCAGTCGGTGCTGGGCATTTTGTGGACGGTGCTGAACCCCCTGCTTTCAATGCTGGTAATGACGATAGTATTTTCAACGCTGTTTAAGAGGAACATAGAAAACTACCCCATATATCTCCTTTGCGGACAGCTTATGATGGGGTTTATCAGCGGAGCAGGCAGAAGCGGTTTGTCCGCAATACTCGGCAACGCAGGGTATATCCGTGTAGTATATCTGCCTAAATATATATTCGTGCTTTCCAAAGTTGTAGAGGGCTTTGTGGATCTGCTGTTCTCACTGGTAGCATTAGTGCTGGTAATGCTGTTTACAGGAGCGCCTATAACCTGGAATCTGCTGATATTGCCGCTGCTTTTCGTACTGGCGTTTATGTTCGCATTCGGCTGGGCACTTTTATTTGCCACCTACGGAACATTCCTACGTGACCTTCATCATCTTTACAACATTTTCAGCACCTTGTGGATGTGGGTATCCGCCATATTCTACCCCATAACCATTATACCCTCAACTTACAGATTTCTTTTTGACCTTAACCCTGCTCTTCACTATATCACAATAATGAGGAACATATGTCACGAGGGCGTTATGCCTACTGAAAAATCCCTGATAATCGCCTCCTGCTACTCGATATTGATGCTGGCTATGGGAATATCGGTATTCAAGGCAAACGAAAACAAATTCCTGCTGTACGTATAATTGAAAAAGAGGTAATTAAAATGAGCGATACTGCCGTAAAGGTGGAAAATGTTTCCATGATGTTCAACCTCAGCCGCGAGCGTGAGGAACGTCTGAAGGAATACGTTATCAACCTTCTGAAAAAAAAGCTGTTTTTCGATGAATTCTGGGCGCTCCAGGATATTTCCTTCGAGGTGAAAAAGGGCGATACCTTGGGTATTGTCGGGACAAACGGTTCAGGCAAAACGACCTTGCTTCGCCTTGTAGCGGGAATCATGCAGCCCACCAAGGGCAAGATAACCACGGAAGGCTCAATAGCTCCGCTGTTTGCTATGGGAACGGGCTTTGACTCCTCCCTGTCCGCCAGGGAAAACATTTATCTTGTAGGCGCGCTTCGGGGATATTCAAGGGCATATATGAAAAAGCGCTTTGACGAGATAATAGATTTTGCAGAGCTTGAGGATTTTGTTGACGTTCCCGTCAAGAATTTTTCCTCAGGTATGACCTCAAGGCTTGCCTTTGCAATAGCCACGCTGGTGCAGACCGATATACTGATAGCCGACGAGGTCTTAGCGGTGGGCGACGCCAAATTCCACAAAAAAAGCGAGGAAAGAATGGCAAAAATGCGCTCCAACGGAGCCACGGTGCTGTTCGTTTCCCACTCACCCGGACAGGTCCAGAAGATATGCCGCAACGCAATATGGCTCGACCACGGCAAGCTGGTGATGTCTGGCACTTCAAAAGAGGTGTGCGAGGCTTACGCCAAGCACTGCGCTTCGTAAAAATGATCCCGCTTCCCGCTTTGAAGCGGGATCTTTAATATTATCTTTTGGCAACAATGAATTTGTCCCTTACCGTCTTGACAAAAAACAGCGCATTGTGCTAAAATATATAAAGAATATGCCGTGCAAAAAAACTTTGAGCCCATCGAAAGGACTGATGAAACAAGTGAAAAAGCTCAAGCCTTTTATATATATGCTGGCGGTCGCATTAGCAGTGACGTTTGCGGTATGCGCTTACGCCGAGGACGCTCCCGATCCTGAAGCGTCGGATTCAAGCAGCAGCGAGGTCACTCCTGCTGACGAGCCCGAGCCTGAAGTTACCACGCCCGAATCGAGCGAATCTTCCGTAACTCCTGAACCAACTCCCGAGCCTACCCCTGAGCCTACTACCACTCCTGAGCCCGAGCCCACCACAACTCCCGAACCGCAGATATCTCTGGACACCGACCCTGTTGTCACTGAAACCTCTACCACTACCACTACTCAGACCACAGCGGCGGACACGTCGGATACCACCACCTTGGAAACCTCCGACACTTCTGACACGTCAGATACGTCAGACACCTCCGACACAAGCGATACGTCAGATACATCGCTGACGTCCGACAACAGCACCACTCCACCTGTGGTAAGCGCCGCCCCCACAACTCCTATGGCGGGAAATCCCGACGATTATATGGGAACTTCGCTTCTGATAGGCGGCATCGTTCTGCTGCTTGTCCTTGCGGTAGCAATTCCTCCTATCGTGAGAAAAATACGCAAGAGCATAATTTACAAATACGACTGATAAAAATAAAGCCTTGATTTAATCAAGGCTTTATTTTTATGCCCCCAGAAAGATACGCACCGCCGCGGCGCTGAGTATCCACCCGCAAACATCTCCCACCAGCGCCGCCGCCAGAGCGTAGCGTATTTTTTTCACCTTCGTTGCGGAAAAGTACACCGCTATGGTGTAAAACGTAGTTTCACTGCTCCCCAGCATGACGGAGGCAACTCTCCCCGCAAAGCTGTCTGCTCCCGTTTGGGTGAGAATGTTTTCGTAAAGCGCAACAGCTCCACTCCCCGAAAAGGGACGGAGTATCACCAGCGGAGTACATTCTGCGGGAAATCCGAAAAGCTCCGTGACAGGCTTCAGCCATTCTGTCAGCAATTCCACCCCGCCGCAGGCTCTGAACATTCCCACGCAGGTCACCAGAGCCATAAGTGAGGGGAAAATGTCCCTGACCGTCCCAAGCCCTTCCTCAACGCCCTTGAGAAATTCGCTGAAAACGTCCGTCTTTTTTGCCAGACCGAATATGAAAACAGCGGCAAATATCAAAGGGACCGCATAATCGCCTATATTGAAGTTCAAAGCCCTGCACCCCTTCTGCGGGCGGCAGCCCCCATTATTTTAGCGGCAGTTACCGTCAGCGCCGCGTTTATCAATGATACCGCCCACACAGCTGGAAGTATCTCCATAGGCGCAGCCGAGCCGTGCTGGAGCCGCAAAGCCGCTACTGTAGTGGGAATAAGCTGAAGGCTTGCGGTATTAAGAACTACGAACAGTATCATATTGTCCGTCGCCCTTTCTCCTGACTTTTCCTCCTTTTCAAGTGCCCTCATCGCCGCCAGACCGAAAGGAGTTGAAGCGTTCCCCAAGCCCAGCAGGTTCGCCGTGATGTTCAGCACGATGAACTGCATAGCTTCTCCTTTAGGTGAAATCCCGTGAAAAAGCCGCCGCAAAACAGGGCTGAGCGCCTTTGCCGTCAGCTTTGTAAGCCCCGATGTCTGCGCCACCCGCATTACCCCACTCCAAAGGCAGATTATCCCGCAAAGGGTTATGCACAGAGTTACCGCCTCGCCGCAGGCGGAAACTGCGGCGTTGCTCACTGCTGCCGCGTCGCCCCGTATAAATCCTATAATTACCGACAGAATGATAAGTCCACCGAAAACCCATTTCATCATAACGCTCACTTCCGTTCTCCTCAAAATTTATGCGGAAAAAGGCGGCTGTATGCCGAAAAACATTGACTTTAAGGGCGGATTGTGATAAAATTAAAAATGGATTATTATGCATATTCCTATAAAACGAAAGGAAGAAACCCCTATGTCAGCTTACACCGCCTCCCCTCACCGCTATGAGAAAATGAAATACAACCGTTGCGGAAAATCCGGCTTAAAGCTCCCCGCTGTCAGCCTCGGCTTATGGCAGAACTTCGGCTACGGCTCCGACTTCGCCACCGCAGAAAAAATGGTCCGCACCGCCTTTGATCTGGGAATAACCCACTTCGACCTCGCCAACAACTACGGTCACCCCTACAACGGCTCCGCCGAGGAAAATTTCGGCAGGATACTGAACAACGGAATGAAAGCCTACCGTGATGAAATAATAGTTTCCACCAAGGCGGGATACGAGATGTGGGAAGGACCCTATGGGGACAAGAACGGCTCCCGCAAGTACCTCACCGCAAGCCTTGACCAGAGCCTGAAACGCCTTGACCTTGACTACGTGGATATTTTCTACCACCATATTTTTGACCCCACAACTCCCCTTGAGGAAACAGCCCTCGCCCTTGACAACGCTGTAAGACAGGGGAAAGCCTTATACGTCGGTATTTCCAACTACAACAGCGCCCAGACCGCCGAGATCTCCGCAATATTCAAGGAGCTTCACACTCCCTTTATCGTAAATCAGCCCTCATATTCAATGTTCAGACGCTGGGTAGAGGAGGACGGACTGGATAAACTGGCGGTGGAGCAGGGCTTTGGCTTGGCGGTATTTTCGCCGCTGTTCCAGGGACTTCTCACCGACCGCTACTTAAACGGTATCCCCGCCGACAGCCGCATAGGAAAGGGAAGCACTTGGATAGGCAGCGAGCTTACCGAAACGCGTTTAAATCAGATAAAAGCGCTTAACGAAGTAGCTCAGAGCAGAGGACAAAAGCTGTCCCAGATGGCTTTGTCGTGGGTACTGAACAATCCCGCCGTCGCCACCGTTATCATCGGAGCGTCAAAGCCTGAGCAGATAGCCGAAAACGCAGAAGCGGCAAACGCCCCCGAATTTACCGCCGAGGAGCTTGCCAAGATCGAGGAAATATTGAAACAGTGAACACTGTTTTGCAAAAAATACAACAAACAAGGAGAAATAAAAAAATGAGCACACCTCTTGCACAAAGACCGCCTATGGGCTGGAACAGCTGGAACACTTTCGGATTTAACGTCAGCGAGGAGCTGATAAAGGGCATAGCCGACAAATTCATCGAGCTGGGACTTAAGGACGCAGGCTATGAATACATAGTTATAGACGACTGCTGGAGCGAAAGAGAACGCGATGAAAACGGCAGGATAGTCCCCGACAAAAACAAATTCCCCAACGGAATAAAAGCCGTCGCAGACTATGTTCACTCAAAAGGACTGAAGTTCGGTATCTATTCCTGTGCAGGAACTCATACCTGCGCAGGCTTCCCGGGCAGCTTTGACCACGAATTTGTTGACGCCGCCACCTTTGCGGAGTGGGGAGTAGATTATCTGAAATACGATTACTGCTATCGTCCTATCCATTCGGTAGGCGAAAATCTTTACAAGCGTATGGGAATGGCTCTGCGCAACTGCGGACGCGACATAGTCCTTTCCGCCTGCAACTGGGGCAACGACGACGTATGGCGCTGGATAAGAGAGAGTGGCGCGCAGCTTTACCGTTCCACAGGCGACATTCAGGACAACTGGCAGTCGATAAAGCACATCGTCCTCAGCCAGCTTGACCGTGAGTGCTATGGCGGCACCTACTGCTGGAACGATATGGATATGCTGGTAGTGGGAATGCACGGCAAGGGCGACAACGCCGAGGTTTTAGGCGGAGCTGGCAAGCTGGCAGGCTGCACCGACACCGAGTACAAGACCCACTTTGCTCTCTGGGCAATTATGAACAGCGCGCTTATGATAGGCTGTGACGTCAGGAACGCCAGCGAGGAAGCGCTGAATATACTGAAAAACAAAGATATAATCGCAATAAATCAGGACGCCGAGGGCAGAGGACCCTACTGCATAAGGCAGTGGAACAATCCCGACAACGTTTTCGCCCTTATCAGACCCCTTTTCGGCGGCGATTACGCTATCGGAATGTTTAATCTCAGCGATAACCCCTCCGAGATGTCCCTCCAGTTCTTTGATATAGGACTTCCCGTTGCCAGCGGCTTCGGACTGCAATTCTACAACTGCCATACAGGCAAGGACGAGGGCATATTCACCGAGCGCCGTTCAGTGAGAGTTGAGCCTCACGACTGCTATATGTACCGCTGCAAGCTGGTAAAACTTAATAAAGAAAGCTGATAAAAATGCAGTGCAAAAAATGCGGCAAGCCCGAGCTTTCAGGCGACGAGCTTGCCATATACCGAAAGCTGGTGAACAGGGGAGCCACCGAGTTTCTCTGTATCGACTGCCTTGCGGAATTTTTCAAGTGCGACCGCGCGGACATTGAGGAGCGCATAAGATACTACCGTGAAAGCGGCACCTGCACTCTTTTCGTGTGAGAATTGCCTATGGACAAAAACGTATTCTCTTTCAAGCAATTGTTTTTGATAGTCTTCACCTTCACTCTTACCATAGCGACTTTAGTGATGAAGCTGGTGGGCAAAACGGTGCTGATAGACTATTATCTCTATCTCCTGTTCCTCCACGTTTATCACATAGCGCTGTGCTATATTATAAACAACCGCCTGAACGACGTGATAAACAAGCTGGACGCTGACGCCCTCACAGGCGTGCGTCGCTTTCTCGGTCATATGGAAATGCTGACGGCGCTTATCGTCGTGAACGTAGTTACCGAGGGGATAGTTCAGCTTCCGATAGCCTTGTACCGAATAGGCGAGGACCCCGCCCACGGGCTTTCAATGATATTGTTTATCCCCTGGCTTTTGGAATCCTTTATCGGAAACGTGACCTATGCGGGTGAAATGTATTACGCTTGGTATCTGCCCTACTGCATAGCTATGCTTTTCATCAGTATGCACATTATCGGAAAATATCATAAAGCGCGCAAGATAATCGCCGCTATGGAGCTTGACGAGCTTATCAGCAAAAACGCCCCTTGGCGCAAAGAGATAAGGGAAAAGGAGCGTCTGCTTGCAGAAACAGGTCTTTCCGACACGGAAAAAAGCGCAGTCGACCCCGCCCTGCTTGCCAAGATACCCCAAGAGGAGCTTGTCCCCGACGAAGAAGAGCTTCAATACATTTTACAGCAAAGAAAGCGCCCCGATGACCCCAATGAAATAGAGCAGAACTGGACCTGTCAGATGTGCGGCTCGGATAATCCCGCCAAAGCGGAGGAATGTGTTTTCTGCGGTGCAAAACGGGAGAAGGGGGAGAGTTAAAGCTTATGTTCAGCATTAAAAGTTTTATTCCTATATTACTCTCTGTTCTCCTTTGTATCGTTATGAATAACGCCGTCTATCTGCTGGGCGTTATGGCGTGCCTTGTTGAGGTGCCGTTCATAATAATGGCGATAGAGGGCTGCAAAAAATATAAAAAGCACGCAGGGAGCGTTTCTTATATAAAAAACGTAATATCCTGCTACGAAGTGGCGGGAACGTGTTTTGCGATATCGGCTGTGGCAGCCGTATTCTCCCTTATATGGTTTATCTTTCAGATGTTTTCAGACTTCCTCGGCATTTTTATCGACCCCAACTTCTGGTACGTTTTGCTGACGGTGGGAAACGTTTATCTGTTCATTAAAACGGGAGATTATATCCAGCATATGAAACGGGAAAAGACTGAGCTGGAACACCCTGCCATTTCCAAATCGGACGAATTTTTCTCCGAAATAGTCGGACAAAAGGAAGTGTCAGTTGACGACGACGAGATAGGCAGAGCCGCTGTCAGCGAAAAGCTGCTTTCAAAAATCCCCCGGGACGAGCTTGTCCCCGACCTTCAGGAGGTAAGAGAGCTTTTGCAGAAAAGCGTCGGTCCCCTTGAAACACCTGAAAAAGAGAAAGAAAAAGAAATATGGATATGTCCCATATGTGGTACAGAAAATAACGCAGCCGAGAGCGACTGCTCCGTTTGCGGCACAGAAAGAGAACAGGGAAAGGAAAGACGAAATGTTTAAACTGCGAAATCTTATTGCAGCGGTCGTCACAATAGTGTTCTGTTTTATGGCAGACCCAAGCGGAGGACCTCCGGGCAGCCTTGCTACCACAATGGGGTATCTGATGTTCGTGTATATAATGATATTTGTCGGTCTTACGGTGTACAGAGCAAGGCACTTTGACGAGCATATCACAGACAGCGACTATTTAAAAAGGACTGAAAAATATCATGAGGCGGCGGGCTCGGGACTTATAATAATGGCGATATTAGCCTTGAATGGGCTTATATGGCTGTTCCCGCTGGTAATGTTCCTCAACCTGCCCGCAGTCGTTATGAACGCGCGCTTCTGGTAGGCAATTCTCACCATAGCCGCTTTATTTATTTTTATAAGATCAAGCGACGTCGTTCACGAGATGAAAAAGAAAAAAGCGCTGTATGAAAATCCCCACATTTCAAATTCTGACGAATATTTCTCAGCCATAGCCGCCGACAAGGATATTTCCTACCAGGACAGCGCCGAGATAGGAAAGATAAAGGCAAGCGGCGAGCTGCTTTCTCAGATAACGGACGACGAGCTTGTCCCGCAGGCTAACTCCGACGAGCCGAAGCAGGACGATACCCTATTTGTCAGCAATATAAGCGAGGCAGACGAAGAAAAGCCTGCCGAGCCTCAGCAGGAGGAAAAGACCGTGCATTGCAAAGTATGCGGCTCCGAAAATCCCGACACGTTCAGCGAATGTGTTTTTTGCGGAGCAGCGTTGAAATAAAAGAAAAAGCGTTAAGCTGAAAGGAATTACTATGTTCTCATTCAAAGAAACAGCCCTTCTGATAGGGTCGCTGGCGTTAGTCATCATCTATTCCACAATAAGACTTATCTGGGGCGACGAGATAAATACCCTGCCGCTGTGTTTGTTTATCCTGCTTGTGATAATAGCGTTTGCGGTATTTGCCTTTGCGCTCCTCAACAGGTCGAAAAAACTGCTCAAGACCCATAAGCGGGAGGTGTTTGAAAACGCCGCCAAGACTATGAGCATTATGGAAACGCTGTTCACAGTCATTATAGTAAATCTTCTTTTCTGCATAATCGATTTGATAAAGGGCATAGCGTTCCCGTCGGAAAGCCTTGACTTTATGCTGAAAATGACCCTGTTCCTGCCCTGGCTGTCTGAGGTGATGAAAGGGAACAATGTCGCTTTTTCCTACTCCTTTACATGGCAGATAGTGCTGACGCTTTTTTCAATGCTGCTTATGACTGCGACCTCCGCAAAATATTTCAAGGCGAGAAAGATATACAACGCCCTCGTTTCCGTCCCCGAAAAGCCTCAGCAGGAAAAGGTTTTTGCAGAGGCTGAACAGCAAAACGGCATAGTCCTTGTTTCTGATGAATTTAAAGAGACCGAGGAACAGCTTATCGCCGAGATACCCCACGAGGAGATGATACCCAACGAAGCGTATTTCAAGCGCCGTATGAGAGAGGTGTCCGACACGATACAGGTGCCTGAAATAAAAGCAAAGACCTGCCCCGTCTGCGGCTCAGAAAACGATGGCTATAAAACGGTTTGCGAATTTTGCGGAGCAAAGCTTGACGAGCTGGACGGCGACCTTTTGTATACCGCCGAGGAGGAAAAGGAGCAGGCTCCCGCCCCCGTCAGGGAAAAGGCGGACGACGGCATTTCCTTCTCACACCTTATGGTGGACGACAGCGAGGAGCAGACCGAAGAAACGCCTGCTCCCGCCGAAGAGGAAGACGTTTCAATTGAAAGCCTGATGATATCCGACGAGGAAAAAACGGAAGAAGCTCCGCAGGAGGAAGCTCAGCCCGAACAGCCGCAAACCCCCGATACATACGACGACGTTTCAATAGACGAGTTTATTGCTGACAACAACGAAAAAGAAAATTAAAGAGGTAATTATGAGTATTTTTAACGACGGCTTTTCTATCCTGACGTTTTTTTCGCTGATATTCTGCCTTATCATTGTGGGAGCAGCGGCGGCGGTATTTGTGAATTTCCGTTCCCGCACCGAACGCTTTCTTGACCAGCCAAGTCAGCAGAATTATTCGACCGCAAAGGACCTTTACGTCATCTCTATCGTCTGCATTGTACTGCTTTCGATTTACCTACTGAATAACGCTCTCGGCGTGCTTTTTGACTTTTTCCGCCTGCTGATGGGAGCAGATGAAATGGTCGAAAAATCCGAGCTGTTTATAAGCGTGGCAAAATGCGCCGCCTCCGTGACCTTACTTGTGATAGGAGCAAAGTCGGTAACGTCATTTTCCGAAGCAAAGGCGCTTTATTTCAGGCTTTACCCGCCGCTGATACCGAAAGGTCAGCCTGCGGACAGCTCCGAAAAGATCTACACCACCGCCGCCGTTTACGATGAAAAGATATGCCCAACCTGCGGCAAGGCAAACGACGGCAGAAGCAACTTCTGCGTTTCCTGCGGCACGGAGCTGAAATAAATACCCTACAACGATCCCCAACGAAAAAACCGTTCACCAAAGTGAACGGTTTTTTATTTTCCGTACAACTATCGCATTAACGTTTTGAGAATACACTGATAGTGGGCAAAAAGAATTTGCGTTATGCCCGAAAAATCAGAAAAGGAAAGGATAAGCGATGAATTTACTTAAACGGCGGCTCTCATGCGTTGTGATGGCAATAATAGTCCTGCTCACAGCGTCCTGCGTTCCCGCCGAAAATAAAAAGGAGGATAAGCTGAACGTGACGGTCACCACCACTATGCTTTACGATCTTGCAAGGCAGATAGGCGGGAAGTACGTCAACGTTCAGGGACTTATGGGAAGCGGAGTTGACCCGCACCAGTACCGCGCCTCGGCGGGGGATATTGTGAAAATGCAGAGAGCTGACGTAGTCGTTTACAACGGACTTCACCTTGAGGGGAAAATGGGCGACGTTTTCGCCTCCCTTGAGGATTACGGCAAAACGGTAATATGCGCCGCCGACGGCATAGAGGAATCAATGCTGATAAAGCACGACGGCGTTTACGACCCGCACATATGGTTCGACGTTTCTTTGTGGAAGCTGGCGGCAAAAGAAGTGGCAAACGGCCTTTCCAAAGCCGACCCCCACAACGCCGCCCATTATGCGGAAAATTTTGAACTGTACGATAAACAGCTCACCGAGCTTGACAAGTACATCAGGAAAAGAGCAGAGGAGCTTGATGAAAACCAGCGTGTGCTCATCACTGCTCACGATGCGTTCAGCTATTTCGGCAAGGCTTACGGCTTTAAGGTAATGGGCATACAGGGCGTCAGCACCGCCGCCGAGGCGGGAACGGCGGACGTTATCGCCCTGGCTCAGTTCATAGCCGACAACAGGATAAAGGCTGTCTTTGTTGAAACCAGCCTGCCTGTAAAGGCAATAGAAGCGCTGTGCGAGGCGGTAAGGGCAAGGGGCTTTGAAACCTCCCTTGGCGGCAGCCTTTACAGCGACTCTCTCGGAGACGAGACCGACGGAACTAACACCTATATCGGAGCGTTCCGACACAATACGGACACTGTAATAGACGGACTTAAAGGAGATGATGAAATTGAATGAGGAATATGCGGTGAACGTGAGGGGACTGACCGTTGCTTACGACTCAAGGGCGGTGCTGTCCGACGTTGATATAGATATAAAAAGAGGAAAAATAACCGCCATAATGGGTCCCAACGGGGCGGGAAAAACCACTCTTTTAAAGGCAATGCTTAAACTCATACCAAAGTCCTGCGGCTCGGTAATCTGGAACGAGGTGGACGGCAGACCGCCCGTCATAGGTTACGTTCCCCAGAGCGAAAGCGTGGACTGGGACTTTCCCGCTACCGTATGGGACGTGGTGACTATGGGCTGTTATAAAAGGCTGGGCTGGATAAAACGCCCGAAAAAAGAGGACAGGGAGCTGAGCCTTCAGATGCTGAAAAAAATGGGAATGGAAAAATGCGCCGACAGGCAGATAAACTGTCTTTCAGGCGGACAGCAGCAGCGCGCCTTCATCGCCAGAGCGCTTGTTCAGCAGGCGGATATTTACTTTATGGATGAACCCTTCAAGGGCGTGGACGTCGCCACGGAAAAAACGATAGTGGAGCTTTTCAGAGAGCTGAAAAAAGAGGGGAAAACGGTAGTCGCCGTACATCACGACCTTTCCACCGCCGCAGATTATTTTGACGAGGCTGTGCTGATAAACCGCAGAGTGATAATGCAGGGAAACGTCAAATCGGCGCTGACTCAGGAGAACCTGTCCCTTACATACCGAGGAACGACAGGAGGAGAGCCGTGAATATTTTTGAACTTCTTTGCGACCACACCGTTCTGGTGGTGGTATTCGGCTCGGCGCTCCTCGGTATGGTAAGCGGACTGCTGGGCACGTTTTCCGTCCTCCGCCGTCAGAGCCTTCTGGGGGACGGAGTGAGCCACGCGGCGCTTCCCGGCGTTGCGGCAGCGTTCCTGCTCACGGGAACTAAGGACAGCGGAACGCTTTTGCTTGGTGCGCTTTTATCGGGACTTACCGCGGCGGGACTTATCTTTTCCTCAGTGAAAAAGTCGAAGGTGAAATTCGACGCCGCGCTCGCCACGGTGATGTCCTCCTTCTTCGGCTTGGGAACGGTACTGCTCACCTGCGCGCAAAAGCTCCCCAACGCAACGCAGGCGGGACTTCACAGCTTTATTTACGGGCAGGCGTCCTCAATGCTGGAGCGTGACGCTCTGGTAACGATAATTTGCGGAGGAGCGATACTTGCCGTCGTTCTTCTGCTCTGGAAGGAAATAAAGGTGTTCGTTTTCGACAGGGATTTTGCCTTGCAGCTGGGAATACCCTGCGGCAGGATAAATCTTATCCTCTCGTTTCTCACCGTCCTCGGCGTGATAATAGGCATACAAACTGTAGGAGTAGTGCTGATGAGCGCAATGCTCATCGCTCCTGCCGCCGCCGCAAGACAGTGGTGCGACAAGCTGTGGCTTATGGCTGCGCTTTCCGCCCTGTTCGGCGGGATATCGGGGGCGGCGGGAGCCTTTGCAGGAGCATTAGCGCCTGGGATACCCACAGGTCCGTCAATAGTTATAGCGGCGTCGGCATTGGCAGTATTCAGCCTTTTGTTTGCCCCTAAAAGAGGAGTTTTGTACCGCATATACCTGCGGCACAAGGCTATGAAAAAGGAGGAAAGCTATGGATGCGGGAATTGAGATACAGCTTATAGCAGCATTAACGGCGGCAGGCTGTGCGATACCGGGTAGCTTTCTGGTACTGCGCCGAATGAGTATGACCGCCGACAGCATAACTCACACCATACTTTTAGGGATAGTCCTCGCCTTTTTCGTGACAAACGACCTTTCCTCCCCGTTCCTCATTATAGGTGCGGCTTTGACAGGACCTGTCACGGTATGGCTGACTGAGCTTATCGTAAAAACAAGGCTTCTGTCCGAGGACAGCGCCACGGGGATAGTTTTCCCCCTGCTTTTCTCCATAGCGGTGATACTGATAACCCGCTATGCAGGCTCCGCCCACCTTGACACGGATTCGGTGCTTTTGGGGGAGCTTGCCTTCGCTCCCTTTGACAGAATGATAATTTTCGGCACGGATATAGGAGCAAAGGGCGTTTACCTCAGCGGCGGACTTTTACTGCTGAATATCCTGCTTACCGTCCTGTTTTTCAAGGAGTTGAAAATAGTTTCCTTTGACCCCGTTATTGCGGCGGTAATGGGCTTTTCCCCCACGTTGATAAATTACGGACTTATGACTATGGCGTCCCTTACGGCAGTGGGAGCATTTGAGGCTGTGGGCTCGGTATTGGTGACTGCGTTTATGACAGCGCCGCCCGCCGCCGCTTACCTATTAACTCACGATCTGAAAAAACTGCTGATAATTTCCTGCTCTATCGGCGGTGCAAGCGGGATACTTGGCTACAACACCGCAATGCTCCTGGACGTTTCAATAGCGGGCTGTATGGCGGTGTGGACAGGTTTATTCTTTATGGCGGCATTTGTGTACAGCGTCGTCAGAAAAAAGCGGGGAGCAGCGGCAAAATGTTGAAATTTTTGAATTTTTACCAAATTTTAACCAAATTGTAACCGTTTTGTAATTGTATTTCACCCTCCTATATGATATAATCAGATTTAAAGGAGGAATTGCAATGAAAAAACGAATTACATTGATCATCATGACCCTCGCCGCATTAACGCTGGAATGTCTGCCATGGGGCGTAGTTCTTAATTTCGCTTCCTCGCCTGACGCTTCAGTGACCGAAACGTTTTCTTATTTTTCGCTTACACCCTTCGGCTACGCTGTTTTCGGACCTCTTGCGGCCGCAGTGCTGACCTGCGTTTTGCTGATACTGACGATAATTTACGCGGCTGTTCAGAATAAAGGACTTAAAACAACCGCCGCCGTTATCTCTTTGTTATCAGCTCTGCTGTCTGTTTCCCCGATTTTATACGGGCGGAAATCTCTGACTGCGATAAACGTTGCAGTGGCTTTGATACTGCTTGCTCAGGGAATATTGCTCCTTATAAAGGAAAAGACCGTCTGAAAAAGATCCGCCGTTCAACACAAGTTGAACGGCGGTAATTTTTATTTTTTTACTTTTTCATCAGCCTGTCTGTATAATCTCTGCAATTTCTGCACCCCGTTTTCCAGACGGTAATAATGAAACACATACGGCACCGTCAGCGCCAGAAACAGCAAAAACAGGATAATCAGCGGCATCTGCGCCGTTATCAAAGCCATAGCCAACGTTACTATCGTCATTATCGCAAAAGCCAGCGTTACCAGCAGATGAATAAGCCTTTCGTGCTGAAAGAACTTAATATTCACCAGCAGGGAATAAAGCTGTTCTTTAGTTACGCTTTCGTTCTGAACAAGCTGTTCCGTCTGACTTATGTATTCAAGAAGTTCGTTTTTCATATTCTGTCCTTTCGCTTAGAACGGAGTTTTTCCGCAGATCAGCTTTCCACCCGAATACACTGCGATATTGCCCGCATTGTTAAAGGAAAAGTCGTTACTGAAATCAAAATTGCTCCAGTCCTCCTTGTTGACTCTGCCCTGTATCCTCCACACTGCTCCCGCAGGAAGCGTCCCCGAGGGACAGGTTATCTTAAGCACGGTGTCGCATTTCGTGCCGTTTTTTGAAACAAAAGTCCCAGCAACGCCGCTTAGCGTGTCGTAAGAGCTGCTGCTCTGCACTGCGCTGTGGTCGCAGGTGAACACCAGCCCAGCATTGCCGTCCTTTGTGAAGAAATAATCAACTTCAAGCCCCGCCAGATCAACAGCCGTACTGCCGTTGTTGGTTATCTCAATATTGAGATTTATGGAGCTTCCCGAAGAAGCGCCGTCCCCCGTCACGGTGACGATAAGTCCTCCTGCCGCCGCAGAGCCGCCTGTTACAGGCTGAGTTGTGGTCACGGGAGGAGTAGTTGTATCGGACGGACCGTCATCATTCGGCGTGGTGGTGACTACGGGAGTTCCCGCCTTGCCGTCAGGCTCTTTTCCGTCCACTAACTTTCCGTTGTCATACACCGCAAGGCAGTCAACTAACTTTGCCGTACCCTGCTGTGAGCCAAGCCCCTGATATGACGGGTCGTTGGTGGGGTCCCACGCTCCCGTTGAGCTTATCCTGAACTGCACCTCACGCCTGTAAGCGTCCTGCCCGCCCGGGTAAATCAGCGCATTTCCGTAAGTCACCTCAACGCAGTAAATATTTTTTCCTGCGTCCCATTGGATTATCTTACATTCAGCTCCTCCCTGGGAATAGCCCATTTTAACGCTCACCGCCGAGGGGTCCACCTCCGACAGGTCGATGAAATATCTTAACGTCAGATTTTTGCTTACTCTTGCTGGCCAGCCCGTTTTGTTGTAAACGATAGCCTTTATCTCGGTAAAATCGTTTCCTGCGGCATTAACGCAGGCTTCCACCTCATATTCGTCCCCCACCTTTTCAACAGCGCCGAAATTCTTTATAGTCTGCCCGCCGTATTTCCCGTACAGCTTTGCCAAAGCGCAGGTGTACCCTGCGTTGTAATCGCAGGCGACCTCGTTGTTTGTGTAGTTGGAAACCACGTCCTGATAGCTGTCGCTTGAATCAGGACCTCCCACCAATGCGCCGTAAAGGGTATGGCGTGCAGTCGAGGGTGTATTCATATTGTCGCAGTATGAACCCTGAGCGTTCCTGTGATGGGGATTTACAGGATAATTTTCACCAAAGCCGCACACAAAGCTCCTGCCTGTACTGCCCAGAGCATAGTTCACCTGACTTACCGCAAAATCCCAGTACGTAGACTTTTTCCCCGAGGGGCAATACTTGCTCTCACTGTAACAAGCGGCAATAAACGCCTGCGTGGTGGCATATCTCAGACTTCCCCATGTGTCCAGCCAGGCAAGCCCTTTCGGAGTATAGGTTATCCTCTCTCCGTTATAGCCTGTGGTCCAGTAGTCCAGAGTTTTCTCTATGAATGAAGTATACGCGCTGTCCCCCGTTATCAAAGCCAGCCTTAACGCCGCCCCTATGGAAACGTCGTCCCAGCACATCGCCCACTTGTAGTCCGCCGACGCGGAGGAAAAAGCGGTCTTCGCCTTGCTTAAGTAAGAGTTGTCGTTCGTTGCGGTGTAAAGCCACGTTCCCGCCCACGCAAGCTCGTCGTTGAACCCACTCCAGCTGTTGTAAAAGCCGTTTGCAGCGGTATAGCCGCTGTCGCTCTTTGTCTTTTCCGCAAAGGAATACAGCTGTTTCGCGTGGGTAAGGCACTTTGAAGAATACGCCGAGTCGATATTTTTGAACACCACAGCCGCCGCCGCAAGCGAAGCCGCCGCCTCAGCCACCACCGTTGAGCCCGGGTTTGACATAGTGACCTTGTAGGAGGGTCTGTTCATCTGCATTACCTCAGGCGCACCCCACCAGGCGTGGTCAAGGTTGCCGTCCCCCACCTGATAGTAAAATTCGTTCTCCGCCGTATGGCACTTTATCAGATAATCGTTTATCCACCGTATCGTATCAAGTATGTATTCCAGCTGACCGCTTTTGTCATAGCTGTCATAGTCCTCGTAAACGCTCCATGAAAGCATTGCGGCGGTATAAGCCATAGGCAGGTTGAACTTCACGTTGTCCCCTGCGTCGTACAAGCCGCCCGTCAGGTCAACTCCGTTGTCTGCCCCGTCCTTCAGTCCCGAATCGCCCCTCCAGTTGGTGCGCTCCTTGCCGCTGAGCTTTCCCGAACGCTGAAGCTCGTAGAAGATGAGGGATTTTTGCAGAGCCTCTCCGTAATTGTATTTTCCGCTTGCGTTCGTCCCCTCATATTGCGACGCGTTTTCGGAATAGCCGTTTCCGCCGTTGCCATTGCTTCCGCCGCCATTACCGCCATTGCCGCCGTTATTGCTTCCACCGCTTCCGCCGTTCCCGTTCCCAGAGCCGTCTGAATTTTCTCCGCTTTGGGAGCCGTCCGTATTGGGATCGTCCGTCTGCTGTCCGCCCGTTTCGCTTTCTTCAGGGGAAGTTGATGGAACGGTTGACGTTTCCTCGCCCGGCTCGGCAGTTTCATCACTGCTGAAAAAATGAAAATTAAAGTTAAACGGAAATACAGGTTCTCCCTCCTGCGCCGCACTGCACCCGCAAAATGTAATTGCGGCGCAAAGCGCCAGCGCCGTGAACCGTCCCGATCTGCCTGCTCTCATAGTTTTTTCCTCTCTTGAACTTATGTAAATACAGAATACTCTTTACTTGATTATACAATTTTCCTGCTTTTATGTCAACAGAAAAAACGCCTTTGCATTTCAAAAAAATTGTTTCTTGCAAAACCCCTTTTTATATGTTACAATAAAACAAATATCTGAGAAAGGGTAATAGGTATGGAAGTCGTACTGCTGATAGCGGCCGTGGTCATTCTCATATGCATATTTGCCAACCGTGTTTCGGGCAGATTTGGCATACCTGTTCTTCTTGCGTTTATCGCAGTGGGAATGTTCTTCGGCTCAGACGGCGTGGTGAAGATCCCCTTTGACGATTACGGCCTTGCGGAAACAGGCTGTTCTGTGGCGCTTATCTTCATTATGTTTTACGGCGGCTTTGGCACTAACTGGAACAAGGCGAAGCCCGTCGCGGTGAAATCTATGCTCCTGTCCTCCCTCGGCGTTGTCTGCACTGCCGTCCTGACAGGGCTTTTCTGCCATTTTGTGCTGAATATGGACCTGCTTCTCGGTATGCTGGTGGGAGCCTGCCTCGGCTCCACCGACGCCGCCACTGTCTTTTCAATACTCCGCAGCAAGCGTCTAAACCTGAAATACAACACCGCATCTCTCCTTGAAGTTGAAAGCGGCAGCAACGACCCTTTCGCCTATATGATGACTATGATAATTCTTTCGATAGCGCAGGGTCAGAGCAGCTCTCCCCTTGACGTAGCTTATATGTTGTTTGCCCAGCTTGTTTACGGCGCATTTTTCGGCGCTGTCATCGCAGTTTCGGCAGGACTCGTTTTCAAAAAATTCAAAAACGCCATAGCGGGACTTGAGGCGGTATTTATGGTAGCGGTTGCGCTGCTCGCCTATGCCGCTCCTGCCGCAGTGGGAGGGAACGGCTACCTCAGCGCCTATATCGTGGGTATATATCTTGGCAACCGCCCCATAAGCGGCAAGCGCACTCTTGTGCATTTCTTTGACGGCGTGACGGGACTTTTGCAAATGCTGGTATTCTTTATGCTGGGACTGCTGGCGTTCCCCTCAAAGCTGCCGGAGGTTCTGCTCCCCGGAATACTTATCGCTTTGTTTATGACCTTTGTCGCCCGCCCCATCTCAGTGTTCGGCATACTTGCGCCGTTTCGCTGTAAGCTGAACCAGATGCTGCTGGTCTCCTGGGCGGGACTTCGTGGAGTGGCGTCTATAGTTTTTGCCATAATGGCGTCCGCCGCCTTTGATTTTCAGCATTACGACCTGTTCCACACGGTATTTCTTGCGGTAATGTTCTCCCTGCTCCTGCAAGGCTCGCTTATCCCGCTTTTTGCAAAGAAGCTGAAAATGATAGACGACACCAATAACGTTCTCACTACGTTTAATGATTATTCCGAGGAATTGCCCGTGCAGTTCATACGCCTCAGCGTCAGCGAGGGCGACCGCTGGGACGGCAGACAGATAAAGGATATAGACCTTCCTCCCGAAACGCTTATCGCGCTTGTGATAAGGGAAAATTCCCGCATAGTCCCCAAAGGTAACACACGGCTTAAAGCGGGGGACGTGGCGGTATTGTGCGCTCCCGCCTGCGCCGACACCGTGGGGATAAACCTCACCGAGATAGCCGTCACCGCAGAAAGCGTGTACCTGGGACTTCGGCTCAGCGAGCTTCCGCCTGACAACGGTCATCTTGTGATATTGATAAAGCGCGGCTCTCACGTTGTTATCCCAAGAGGGAACACCACGTTCAAAGAGGGGGACGTGCTGGTGGTAAATTCGGCGGCGGAAAGCACCTGACACAAAAACGGACAAATTATTTGAAAAAGCTGTTGACAAAACCCGCCCACCGTGGTATAATATCTAAGTCAATCCGAAAGAAAGTTTCGACCATGGAGATGTCGCCTAGCTGGTCGAGGGCGCATGATTGGAAATCATGTAAACGCGAAAGTGTTTCGAGAGTTCGAATCTCTCCATCTCCGCCAGCCCACCATATACAAAAATACCCTCGTTTTACGAGGGTATTTTTGTATATGGGAAAAGGCTTCGTCCGTCGCCTTTGGCTCGTCCTCAGCTCTTTTCCATGTGCAATTTTTCTTGAATTTCCCTAAAGGAAATTCATTTTGCTTACGCAAAACCGAAAAATCGCAGCGCGCTCCCAAGGAGGGAAGAGCATATTCTGACGCCGCCCCATATAGCACTTACCGACATAGAAAAAGCACCCGATCGGGTGCTTTTTAACATATATCAGACGCAAATCAGAAATTTTTCCTGATCGTCAGAACGTTCTGACCGTCTTTGTACTCGTAAGTCACCTTGTCCATCGTCTTTTTCACCATAAAGATTCCAAGTCCTCCAATCGGACGATCTTCGGCGGAGAGGGTGACGTCTGGGTCGGGTTTGGCAAGAGGATCGTATGGCTTGCCGTGGTCAATGAAGGTGACGCACGCCGCCGCGGGCGCTTCTTTCATACTTACCCGCACCGTTGCCGAGCCTATGACATCGTCATAGGCGTAACGGGCAATATTGCCGAAAAGCTCATCGACTGCAACGCTGAACAGCGTTCTTGTCTTGATCGGACAGCCCAGCGCCTCCAGCCGTTCCTCCACAAAGGCTGTGACTTGAGGGATATTTTCGGTCGCCGCCGTTATGGTCAGTTCATTTGGAGCAGAAAGTTTTTTCTTAAATTCCAAAGAGAGCATAGTGATGTCGTCAAATTGTGGAGATGAGCCGACAAAGGAGTCAATATCCGCTTTTACCGCAGGGATCAGCGCATTGGGCGCGGCGTCGGCATTTCGGTTCAAAACGGCCGCAAGCCGCTGCATGCCGTAAAGCTCGTTTTCTGCATTTGTGGCCTCAGTCACGCCGTCTGTATATTGGAATAGCTTATCGCCGGGCTGCAGCATAACGCTTCCCATTTTGTAGCGGGTGTTTTCCATACCGGCAAGCACAAAACCGGTGCGGATCTTGTACGGCTCATACTGTCCGCCCGCATGGTAGATAAAGGGCGTTTCATGCCCCGCGTTGACAAAGCGCAATTCACCCGTTTCAAGATCCAGCACGCCCTCAAAGGCGGTGATGAACATTTCCTCGGCGTTCCCTTCGCAGAGAAGCCTATTTACTTCCATAAACACTTCCCCCAGATCCTTTCCCGGGGTAGTGTGATCTTTTATCAGAGTCTTGCCTATGACCATAAAGAGCGCCGCAGGCACGCCTTTGCCTGACACGTCCGCGACTACTACGGCAAGATGTGTGTCGTCCACCAGGAAAAAGTCGTAAAAATCGCCTCCCACCTCTTTGGCGGGATCCATAGAGGCGAAAACGTCAAATTCTTCTCGATTAGGGAATGGCGGGAAGATACAGGGCAGCATTGACGCCTGAATATGCGTGGCGACGTCAAGCTCCGCACCGATACGCTCTTTTTCCGCCGTCATAGCCGTCAGATCGCGAATGTAGTGGTCGAGCGCACCTGCCATGGCATTAAAAGCCGCGGCCAGATCTCCAATCTCGTCATTTCGGTGAACCGTCGCCTGACGGGTTATCTCGCCGCCGCTGATGTGTTCCACGTCTTCGCGCAGTTCAAGAAGCGGTCCTGTGAGCCTGCGGGAGAATGAGCCGCTAAGCAGGACTACGACCCCCACAATGATCGCAAAAACCGCAAGGGAGATAAGCCCTGTCTGCAGTATGCTTTTGTCTATGGTATCAGCCGTGCCGTCGGTGCGCGCCGCGATATTTTCACGGATATTTTCCGCAGGCTCGGTCACCATATCCGCAGGCATATGAACCACCAGCGTCCAGTCAGCGGCGGAAATTGGCGCGTAAGCATAATAAATGTCGTCCGAAACGGTCGTCACTCCGTTCTGACCGCTTAGAATGCTGTCCGCCGCCTCATGAGCAGGGCAGTCGGGATCGCTGACTTTTTGAAACGTCCCGTCGTACTCCATATTCGGAGAGACGATGATATCCCCCGTTTTATCCACGAGAAAGCCGTAGGAGCCCGAGCCGAAATCTATGTCCAGCACCGTTTTGCTCAAGTCCGCCACCATCATATCAAGGGCTATAACGCCTGCAAAACGATCAGCTTCGTCATAGACGGGGGCGGCGCAGGTGAGCATAAGACCGCGCCCAAAGGTGTCCATATAAGGCGTTGTAAAAATTACGCCGTCCGTCTCTTTGGCTGACTTATACCAGTAGGCGGTCGTGTAATCCCAAAATTCAGGGGCAAGGTCGGCTCGCTCGTCGTAGTTCAACATCAGCCCGTTTTCCGTACAAAGATAAATGGAGGCGATGTTGCCCGCATTCTCCTGCATAACAGGCTCCCAAAGATCAACAAGATTAGCCAGAAGACCTGCCTGTGCGGCAGCGTCCTCTCGGCTTACCTCTTCGTTTTGCAGGATAAGCTGCATAGTGTAGGTATTGACGTTCGCCGCATCGGGCGGAAGGACCTCCTTGGGCAGGTAAGCGTCAGGCTCTTCGTAGATCCGATGGGCATAAAAGGCAGAATTGCGCACGTACCCTGCAAAGCGCTCCAGCTTTTCGTCCACCACGGAGGCTTCGCTCTGCGCGCCTTTGTACAGATTTTGCTCCATTTGATTTAGCAGAGCCTCACTGCCGACCGCCGCCGCATTGTCGCCCAGATTGTGATTATCCCGCTGTACTGTGTCCCGCAGCGTGAGCAGACACCCCGTCCACAAAATACCCGTCAAAAGCAGTGCAGCCACACATAACAGAAGAACCATTCGCTGTACCTGACGGCGAATGGGTCTGCGCTTTTTATTTTTATCTTTTTCCATAGACGTATCCGTCACACAATGGTCAGAATGTCTACAAAGCCGGTCACTTCAAAAATTTCCGTGATAGTTTCGTTCACATTGTGAATTTCCATCGTGCCCTGCTTATTCATAATTTTCTGTGCGGCGAGAAGCACACGAAGTCCCGCCGAAGAGAGATATTCAAGTTCGGCAAAGTCAAGGACAAGCTCCGTAACGCCGTCGAGGGACTCCTTCAGCTCCGCCTCCAGCTGAGGCGCTGTCGTAGTGTCAAGGCGTCCCGAGAGCGCAAGGACAAGGTGGCTGTCTTCTTTAGTTTTGTTGATAGTCATTATTTTTTCCTCCTTCGTGTTTATTCCTCCGGTTCGTCCGGCAGGCGCATTTTGGGTACGTGAATGTCAAAGGGACCGTTGACAGTGCAGTAAATTCCCTCTGACTCCAGAAGATCTACAAACGCTTTGAAATATGTATCGTCTTCAAACTCCTGCATAAAGCAGTAGTCAAAATAACCGTTGCAGGTGTTTATCTCTATGCAGATACCGCTTCCGTCCGTCGTGACGGAACAGTGGACCGATTCGATCATATTCGCCATAGAACCCCAGTCGGTCCTACCAACGTAGCTTACCTTGTAGCTTACGGGCGCTGAGGCGGGAAGATTGCCTATGCCTGTTCTGGCGCCAGTAACGATCGGGCGAAGCAGATCAAACCGTTCCTTCAGCGTCAGCGGTTCCAGTTGCTTTTCAAGCTCTGCCTGCTTTTTCACCACATTCCACACCGTTTCCGGCTGGCTTTGGAGCATGACCATACCGCGGCTGCAAATTGCCAGACGCTCCATATCCGCCCCTTTCAGACGGGGAGGATAGGCAAGCTCGATGAGCTTTACCATACTCTGATGAGCAAGCGGCTTGCGCAGTACGTCGCGAATGTTGTGCGCCATACCGCACACTATGGGCTCGGTCATATCGGGGTGCAGGGTATGCAGGGTCTTTGCCATAAACGCCGAGGTGATGGTGGCGGGACTGCCGTCCTGTGTGCGGGTGTATTTCATAAAGGAGGTTTCGCCTATGCGGATATGCCAGCAGCGCTGTTTTCCCACGCCTGTGTGATCGGTGATACAAAAGGCGTTTTCCCACTTGGGAGCAGGCGGCGCGTCGGTCTCGGGAATTGTCTCGGGGAAGGGATCTTCAAATTCTCCTTCAGGTATCTCCTCTCCTGCCAGTCGTATACCTGTGGGGTCAAGGGTTTTTCCCTCGGTTTCACAAAGATAATAATAAAGTACCGTTTTGATCCAGTTAAACGCTCCTGCTCCGTCGGTCAGAGCGTGAAAAGCGCCGAATACCACGCTGGTACGCTCATAGCTGACTCCCACCAGATGATAGTTGGACTGCGCCGTGTTGAGCTTGGCAGGCTCAGGTCCATTCACGATTGATACGGGCAGGGGATTGTCCTCCAATACCAGAGCCTCGCCCTGTACCTTCAGGCGCACGGCAAAATAGGGGTAGCGCGTCATTGCCTTGTCCAGAGCCCGCCGCAGAGCCTCAGGCTCCACCGGGTTTTTCAGCGTCACACGAACGCTGAACGCATTGGCAAAGCTACGGTTTGCACCGTAAAACATGGCAAGACTTATCGGCGCTAATTTCGTTACAGACATTTCTTTTCCATATCCTCCATTGTATTTCAGTTGACTTTCCGCCGCCCGTCGCAGGGTCGGGAAAGCAAGCATTGACTTGGTTACAGTATAAAACAAAACGTAAAAAATGTCAAGAGGATATACTTTGGCTGACGAATTTCACCGCACGCTTACATCATGTTCTATCCCAAATTTTTCCACTAACAAACTGCTGCCCTCATAAAAAATCCCCTCAAACCGAGGGGATTTTTCATAGACTAAAACTCTTTGCGCCACTGCGCTTATTATTTCAAATATTAAATCACATAGAATATTTTCAGCGCAGCTCACCAGCCCATTATACCCTTTATTTCTCCCACCAGTTTATCCGAAACCTTTTCGTGAGTCTTTTCGGTGGGGTGCCAGTCTGCCGCCAGCCCGTCGCGCTGATCCTGCTGATCCAGCTTGAGGTAATGCACGTTCTTGTCCCCCGTTTCCTCGCTGTAAGCGTTTACCGCCGCTTCAAGATACGGGCAGAGCCCCTGCCCCATAACTCCCAGCGCGGCAATTATAACTGCGTTTGGATTATTTTCACGAACCACCTTCAGAAAATCAACATAAGCGTTCTGATACTCCTCGCAGCGCTCTTTTATGTTCTTGCAGTAGCTGTCGTCGTTGGTGCCCAGATTTATCACGACAACGTCAGGCTGACGCCTGCTGAAATCCCAGTCGATATCAGAAGGTACGAACTCGGGATTACTGCTCCAGGTGTAGCCCAGCTTGGTGTAATATTTAGGCACCTGCTGTTGTTCCACCTTGTTTTCCCCGTCGCTGTAGCCTGAAATTATGCCGTATCCGCTGAAAGAAACCATACTGTAATCAACGCCCAGCTTTTCCGCCGTCTTGTAAGCGTACGCCTTTGTGAAATCCTCGGTCTTGGTGGAGAAGTGATGATTTTTGTCCTCGTCTTCCACTCCGTAGCCGCAGGTTATTGAGTCGCCCACGAATTCTATCAGCTTTTCCTTGTCCTCAAGGGGCTTCAGGTCCTTGCCCTTTATGCTGATATCTGTTATTGCATAGGTGGAGTGAGGAGCCTCGGACAGCTTTACTATCTTCACCTCCACCGTCTCCTCGCTTTCGCTTTTGAACACCTCATAAGTTTCGGTGGAATGGTCTATCATATCATCGATAACTCTCTCGCCGTTGACATATATGCCTATTCTTGCGTGAGCGTCAGCGCTGCCCGAATTTGAGCTTGCGCTGTCCCCCTGTATGGTGACGGAGCATTCCGTTCCCGTAAAGGAAAATCCCACGCCTGTACCCGACAGGGCGCAGAATATTTTTCCCTCGTCATAATAGGTGCGGCCCAGCTCCTTGAAATTTTCTTCTTTAAGCTCCACAGATGTCATTGTTGTTTCCTCTCCTTGTGTATTTTCCTCTGAGCCTGACTGCTCGCCGCCGTTTTCCTCCGTGCTGTCAGAGCAGGCGGCGGAAGTCATAAGCATACACCCCGCCAGAATAACGGCAAAAACTCTTTTTATCTCCATTGAATTTTCTCCTTTTCTATTTTATTATCAGTCTGCATAAACAGACGTTATTCCAAGATATTCCTCTAAAGTCAGCCCGCTGTCGCAAACCGTCTGCGCCAGCTCCTCCCCGAGATAGCGGACGTGCCACGGCTCATACATATAGCCCGTCACCTCTTCCTTACCCTTTGGATAGCGGATTATGAAGCCGTACCGCTGGCAGTTTGCGGCGAGCCATTTTCCCTCTGCGGTATTCTCAAAGGACTGCTCCAGCGAGTTAAGGTCAAAGGCATATCCCGTCTGATGCTCCGAATGTCCCGGACGGGCGGAATATCTGTCCGCCGCCGCTTTGCCGTCCTGAGCGCAGTAGTTATTGTACAGATTTGTCTGGAGCTCGTAAGAGCGAAAGCCCGATATTATGTACAGATTTATCCCCTCTGCGGCGGCTTCATACTGCATTTTGTAAAAAGCGGCGAGAGCGTCAGGCTGAACTCCGGGTGCAAAGTCTGCGGGCAGGGAATAGGTCTTGTTGGCTATCATTATCCCGTTTACATAAGTCACGCCGTTCACCTGCGTTATCCCCTCAGGCAGCGGCTCGGTGGTGGTAGTGACCGTTTCCTCTCCGCTGAGATAATCCTTGTGTATGAAATTCCCGTCGTCCAGTTTGAAATAGTCCGTATCGGTGTACGCCACCACAGTAACAGCGTCGTTCAGCGCATACAGCGTTACCTTTTCGCTGCCCATTATCGCCTTTTTCCTGCTGTAAACCCCATTCGTGTTGACGTACATCACCGTGCTTTCCATAGGCGTTTCCGTCCAGACCTCCTCCGGAGCGTCAGTGGAGGGAACTGTGACAGGCTCCTCCGTGCTTGTAACGTCGGCAGGCTCCGACACGTCGGTGCTCTCAGGCGTTGTCACATCTTCCGAACTTGCCGAGCTCTCAGCGCTTTCCGAGCTTTCGGATTCGGGAGATTTGTTTCCCACCGTCTGCTGTGTAAGGGGGAACCCGTCGGTAACCACAGCGTTATGACTTGCCCCGCTGCAGCCCGATAACAGCAAAGAAAACGCTGACAGCACGGCCGCGGCGGAAACAAAATATTCTTTTTTCATTTCAATATCCCTTTCGTATACAATATTCCTTGCAGTATACGTTATGATATAATTTTATACTTTTTGATGAGATTTGTCAATAGATAAGAAAAGAGCCTTGAAGGACAAGGCTCTCAATCCTATATTTTATTTTGATTATGTTATATCTATCATAGCCCAATATACCCATACAAAAGCCCCTGCATCTTCGTCATACATAACGCCAACTGCCATTTGGTTAGGAGAGTCGTATAACAAACTATCTCTATGTGCAGGGGAGTCTATCCACGATTGAACAGCTATTTGGGGTGTCATTTGTCCCCATGCCAAACATTCGCCTGTATTGCTCACGAGACCTTGACTGGCAAGTTCTCCAAACTCGTCCAAACTGTCCCAATACCCTAATTCAACAAGTAAGTCAACATCTGTTTCACCATTAGGACGGTCATGGGAAGGATAAATCAATTGTTCTTCCGCCCTTATTCTTGTGGCTTGGTGCATTGTTTCATTCCATTCAAGCGCAGGCAGACCGTTTGCCACTCTAAATTCGTTTATTAACCTTGCGGCTTTCTTTTCGTATTCAAGTCTTAATTCTTCTGTGAATACGATTTCAGGCTTGTTATCAGTAACGGTCCAACTTTGAACGGGTGGTGTAGTGGTAGAAGCACTTGTAGTAGTGGTGGAAACAGTCACTTTTCCAAGGCTCAGATAATCCTTGTGGATATACGTCCCGTCAGTCAGTTTGTAATAGTCGGTGTCGGTCAGAGCGACAACGGTAACGGCGGTGTTCAGAGCGTACTGCTTAACGGCTGTGCTGCCTTGTAATGCCTTTTTTCTGCTGTAAATGCCGTTCGTGTTGACGTACATCGTAGTTTTATTGATTGCGTTTTCCGTCCACTCAGGAACAGGCTCACTTTCAGTTACAGGCGTAGTAACGACCTTTTCTGTGGTCGTAGTTTCTGCCGTTGTGGTAGTTGTTGTCGTACTGTCAGTGTCGCTCTCGCTTGTGGTGTTGCTGACTTTTGTCGTTTCTGTTGTATTCGTCTCAGGCTCCTGCGTTTCTTCAGAAACCGTAATTTCTTCCGTTCGGTTTACCTCCTCCGACGAGCTGCACCCCGTCAGCAGGAGAGAAACGGCGATACAAAGCGATATCCCTTTTCTTCCGATATTTTTCTTCATTCGGCGTCCTTTCTCCGCTTTCAGCTTGTACTTGCCGCCTGCTTACCCACTATCAGCTTCCACTTTCCCGAATGATACCTCAGTCCCATAAGCACCGTCCTCATACACTGATCTGCCACCAGCGCTATCCACGCTCCCCACAGTCCCAGCTGGAACCAGTTTATCAGCGCGATACATATAAGCGTCCTCACTCCCAGCACAGTCACCGCAGTCACCACGGCGGTGTAGCGGGTATCTCCCGCACCTCTCAGTCCGCCCGCCACAATAAACTGGTCCGACTGGAAGGGCTGACTTGCGGAAAGCAGGATAAGTATGGGCGCACCCAAAGAAATTACCTCAGGGTCATTTTTGAAAATGCCGATTATCTCTTCATTGAACAGTATCATCAATCCCATAAGCACGAATGAGCAGGCGATACCCAGATTTCTCGTCATTCGCATATACACCTCCGACATATCGTACCGTCCTTTTCCGATAGACTGTCCGATAAGCGTGGTGGCGGAGCTTGCAAACGCCTGCCCTACCATAAAGGTCATAGCCTGAATATTCATACAAACCTGATGCGTTGCGTATACCGTATCTCCCAGCCCCGTCACCTGCAAGGTATAAATGATTATTCCCGCACGCATAAAAAGCTGTTCCAGCATTGAGGGAACGCCAATGCTCACCACCTTGCCCATAAGGATCTTGTCAAACTTGAATTTCTCCTTGAAATCTATGTAGATATAATGCTTTTTGCTGAAGGACACCCACATCGCTATGAAAAACGCCGTTGTCTGACCGATTATGGTAGCCCATGACGCGCCTGCCACGCCCATTTTCGGCACGCCGAAATGCCCGTATATCATAACGTAATTGAAGCCTAAATTTATAACGTTGGCTATCGTGTTGTATATCATCGGCGTGGTGGTATCGCCTATACCTCTTAGCGCCGCCGTAACGGTTATCCCCATACAAAGCGGGATAAAGCCGTAAAGCTGTATATTCAGATAGTCTATGCCGAGAGACAGTGTTTCCTCGCTTATTCCCGAGCCGCCCATAAAGCGGATAAGCTGTTCGCTGAACAGCAGTCCCACTGCCATAAATACCGCCGATAATACCAGATTGAGCAGCATAGCGTGCTTGAACACAAGATTTGCCTTTTCTCTGTTCTGTTGCCCTCTGAAACGGGCTATCATAGCGGTCGCGCCCACGTTCAGCGCCTGCACCATTGTCATCAGCAGGAATTTCGGCTGTGCCGCCAGTCCCACTGCGGCAAGGGCGAGGATACCCTCCTGCCCCGGCAGATTTCCCACCATCACCTGATCTGCCATACTTGTAAGCTGAGTCAGCACCAGCTCCACAAGGCTGGGCCAGGCAATAAGCACCACGTCACGGTAAAGCCGTGACCTGCTTACGCCCTCGGGAATTTTTATCCTTCCCACCTTGCCCCTTGCCTCGGGGGAATTGACGTCACCGTAAGGCAGACTGTCCAAAGCCGTATAAACTGTCTTTTCGTTCGTACTGTTTTCTCGTTTCATACACTCACCGTTTTCCTTCAAATTGTCAATTATCTATTCATTTATTATACAACTTTGTAAAAATTCTGTCAATATCGACAGCAAAACCCGTAAAGCAACAAAAAAGGACGGTTCAAAACCGTCCTTTCATAATCATAATGTTTTACTTGCTCGTATCCATTATCGCTTTCACAAGATCTTCAGCGTACCATGTGCAGTCGCTGCGGTTGAAGATACCGAACAGCTCTCCGCTGCCGAAATGCGTGCCGTTGTCCCACCAGACGCAGGGAATGCCCGATTCCTCAGCGCGTCCGATGTACTTTGTCACCCACTTCACGTTCTCGGCGTATCTTGGGTTGGGAACGGTGGCAAAGTCGATTATCTTGTTCACCGAGCCGTATTCCGTGATGATAACGGGAATATCCTTCGATGTGAAATATTTGTCGATAAGGTCAAACGTCCAGTCTATCGACTGTCCCACCGAGTCGTCATACTCGAACAGGTTTCTTCCGTCCTCATAAGTGAAATCATAAGGAGTATAGGCGTGCAGGGAAATTATGATGTTAGGGTCGTCGGGTATCTCCAGCTCGCTCATTGTATTTTCCGCTACCGCCGCCGCAAAGGTGGTTATCAGCAGCGCTCTTGTGGAGTTGTTTCCGCCTGTCGCTCTCACTGTTTCAACGAACGCCTTGTTGAGTATGTTAAGCGCCTGACGTCCGTCCTCGGTGCCGCCGTTCCACTCGTTTTGCCCGCCTACGATACGGGGTTCGTTCAGTCCCTCGAACAACAGCTTGTCGCCGTAGTTCTTGAAGTTCTCAGCAATTTGCGTCCACATCGCCTTATATTTGGGAAGAACGCTGTCCACGTCCGCCATTGTGGGCTTTATCCAGTCAGTCTCGTGATGGCAGTTGATGATAACGTACATATCGTTGTCAACAGCGTAGTTCACCACCTCGGTGACTCTCGCCATCCACTCTGCGTTTATCGTGTAGTCTGTCTCGTTGTCGAAATGCTTTTCCCAGGTCACTGGTATTCTTATAAGGTCAAACCCTGCCGCCGCCACAGCGTCTATCATCTCGTGGGTAGTAACGGGGTTTCCCCAGGAGGTTTCTCCGTCGGTGGCGTCAAATGTGTTGCCTAAGTTCCAGCCCGTTTTCATCTCAGCTACAAGCTCCTGAACGGACAGACCTCTCATCTCGCCGTCATAGCTTTTTTCCTCCTCCTGAGGAGTAGAGCTTGCGGAGCTGTCACTGCTGTCCTGAGGATTTTGCTGTTCCGCCGCACAGCCGCTTATCAGCATTGCTCCCGCCATAAGCAGGGCGATAAGTTTGATTTTTTTCATATAAAAAATTCCTCCTTGCGAAGTTATTTTTCTCTCCCTGATTTATCTGCTTTGATTATAATTCTTTAAAATCATAAAAGATATTAAAATTTAACTATTTTTATCAGTATTTTGCTCTTAAGAAATCGTTCTCACAAATTTATCTCTAACTCAGCGCAGGGAGTTTGGCACAACTTTTCGCTCAATTCGTCAGGCTGGTGCGTTCCCGCATAAAGCAGACAGCGTCCGCTGACAGGCTTTCTCACGCCGTTTTCGTCCACCACCGTGAATGCCTTGTCCCAAAGCGGGATCTGAACTTCAGCGCTCTCTCCCTTTTTCAGCACTATCCTCTTGAACCCGCACAGCGAAACGTTGGGAACGGCATATTCCGAGAAAATCTTGACGTAGACCTGAACCACTTCCTCGCAATCCCTGTCCCCCTCATTTTTCAGAGAAACAACCGCTTTTCCGTCCTCATAACGGAGCTTTTCACTTACGACCTTTGAGTAGCTCAGCCCGTACCCGAACGGGAACAGCACGTTATTTTCAGCATAGCGGTAAGTCCTGTTTTTCATTGAATAATCGGTGAAATCAGGCAGCTTTTCTGCGCTTTCGTAAAACGTGACAGGCAGCTTTCCCGACGGGGAGATGTCCCCGAACAAAATTTCCGCCAGCGCCTTTCCGCCCTCCGAGCCGGGGTACCAGACATGGAGAAGAGCGTCCGCCTCCGCCTCCGTGTTTACCGAGCTTCCTGCGGCGCAAACTATGATAATGGGCTTTCCCGTTTCCTTTATCTTGCTTATCAGCGTCCTCTGGCTTTCAGGCAGACGCAGGTCGTTTTTGTCCCCAGAGGAAAATTCGTTTCCCGTATCTCCCTCTTCGCCCTCGATAGTGGCGTCAAGTCCCACGCAAAGCACCACCACGTCAGCCGCATTCGCCGCCGCCACAGCCTCAGCGTACCTGTCCCCCGCCATAGCAAGCCCCGATATTCTGTCCTTATACAGATGACAGCCCTCGGCGTAGATGACGCGCCCCTTGAACCTGTCCTGGATACCCGAAAGGAATGTGATATACCTGTCTGCGGTGCCGTTGTAGTTGCCCTCAAGCGCCGCCCTGCTGTCGCTGTTTGGACCTATGACGGCAAGGGTCTTTATTTTGCTTTCGTCAAGAGGAAGAATACCGTTGTTTTTAAGCAGCACCATCGCCCGCCTTGCGCAGTCAAGTGAAACCTCCTTATGCTCCTTGCAGGCGACTTTTTCATAGGGGATATCAAAGTGCTTTTCCTCGTCGAACATTCCCAGCCTTATCCTTGTCCTCATCAGATGAACGCAGGCTTTGCGTATGTCCTCTTCGGTTATCTTTCCCTCCTGCAAAGCGGCAAGAAGATATGTATAGGTGCAGCCGCAGTTCACGTCGCAGCCCGCTTTCAGTGCCATTGCCGCCGATTCGGTGGGAGTCGTTGTAATGCGATGGTGCATATGAAAGTCCTGTATCGCCCAGCAGTCGGAAACGAAGTACCCCTCAAATCCCCACTCTTTCAGCTTGTTCATCAGAAATTCACTTGCGCAGGAGGGCTCTCCGTTAACGCAGTTGTACGCCCCCATAACGCCCTCTACCTTGGCTTCCTTCACAAGCGCCTCAAATGCGGGAAGATAGGTTTCCTCCATATCCTTGAGGGAAGCCTCGGCGTTGAACTCGTGGCGCAGGCTCTCAGGACCGCTGTGAACGGCAAAGTGTTTTGCGCAGGCGGCGGTTTTCAGCACATCGCCTTCACCCTGCAAGCCCCTGACGTAAGCCTTTCCGTTTTCAGCGGTAAGATACGGGTCTTCGCCGTAAGTCTCATGACCACGTCCCCACCGAGGGTCACGGAAAATGTTGATATTCGGCGCCCATAAAGTGAGCCCCTTGTAAATATCCCTGTCGCCGTAATCGACGTATGCGTTGTACTTTGCTCTTGTTTCGTCAGCGGTTATCTCCCCCGCTTTTTTTACACGTTCGGTATCGAACATCGCCGCCATTCCCACAGCCTGAGGGAACATCGTGGCTATCCCTGACCGAGCCAGGCCGTGAAGCCCCTCGTTCCACCAGTTGTAAGCGGGAACGCCCAGCCTGTCTATCGCGGTAGCGTCATAGCGCAGTTGCCCCGCCATTTCCTCCAGAGTCATTTCGCTTACCAGCGCTTCCGCCCTTTCCTGCGGGGAAAGAGCCTTGTCAAGATACTTTTTCATAATTTCTCTCCTGTCTGAAGATTGATCTTTGATTTGATTATACACTATATTTTGTCAGAACGCAACAGGAAAAAGCAATTTCACTCCTTTTCCTCGGTAAGCTCCTCCATAGTCACGCCCAGCAGCTTTGCAAAGGCTTTCAGCTCAATGTCCGTGACAAAGCGCTGTCCGCTTTCGATCCGCTGGACTGCGTTTTTGTCGATGTCAATGCCCATAAGCTGCATTTTGTCCGCCAGCGCCCGCTGAGAATTTGGCTTTTTCATCAGCCTGCGAAGCCGCGCGATATTCTCGCCGCAAATATTGTTTCTGCCGCCGTTTGCCTTGTTTTTATACATAAATTTTGCCCCCGCATTTTGTTGACATTTACTGATTGTCATATTTATTATCATATGATATAATAAAAAGAAAAATGACATTTAGTAAATGTCAAAATTTAGGAGGACATATAATATGAAAAGAAAAATTAGGGGCTTGATTGCCTGTTTGCTGGCTTGTGCTGTGACACTGTCGTCAACAGCCTGCGCAGGAGGGGAGAACGGCGGAGGTTCACAGAGTGAGGGGAGCGCTTCTGCTTCTTCCTCGTCCGAAAAAACCGAGGAAAGCAAGGAACAGTCGGAGGAGAAAACCGATAAGCCTGAAAAAACGACTCAGAAAGAGCACAAGCCCGCAGAAGATGATGCAACGATAGAAGAAACGGTCCTGGTAGATGAAAAGGACGTTAAGATAACCGCAACAGGTATCTCCTATTCGGATTATGACGTGGAGATCAGCATGGTAATTGAAAATAACAGCGATCAGGATCTCAGTTTCATAACAGGCTCGATAAGTCACAGCATAAATTCCGTAAACGGCTATATGATCTCTGACGGATATATAAACGCCGATGTGTCGGCAGGGAAAAAGTCGAATGAAAAGATGAGCATAAGTCGGAACAGTCTGGCTTTGATGGGAATAACACAGATAGCTGACATAGAGATCAGCTTTGTGATAGAAGACGAGGACAATGAGGATTATCTTATCACAAAGCCTGCACAGATAAAAACGTCAGCGTTTGATAGCCATGACTATTCCAAGGATTATTACGCACAGGCTCTTTCCGACGGCACGTTCGGGGCGGACTATGACGTAAAAATCGACAGCTTCAGCGAGGAAAAGCTGTTTGACGACAGCGGAATAAGCCTTATATCTCAGGCTTATGTGACCAATTCATCCGATGAAATGATGTTGATGCTTGAATTTGAAAACACGTCAGATCAGCAGATATATGTGGGCGTAAAAAATATTTCGGTAAGCGGACTTAATGTTTACTCGTCACTCTGGGCATCCCAGACTATAACTCCCGGAAAGCGTGGAATTATAGGCATAGTCCCCTCTGATACCGTAGATGATTATGTTTGGGAAGCCTTTGGAATAGACAGCTTTACAGACATCGGATTTTCACTCTTAGGAATAGACGAACAAGATAATGAACTGTTTGAATCCGAAAAAATATACGTTTCAGGCGGCGACAGTCAGTCGTTGGATATGTCAGGCACCGAGGTGTATAACGAGGACGGGATAAAGGTGATTTGCAAAGGAATTTTTCCCGACCCGTCAGATTACAGCGATGATGTACATATTTTGTTTTATGCAGAAAACGGTTATTCTAAGGACATAAAAATAGATGCTGATTATGATTCGGTTTACGTCAACGATTTTTCAAATGACTTCAGTTGCTACGGTGCAAACATTCCGTCGGGCGATAATGCAGTCTTTGAATTGAACCTTTGGGACAGTTCCCTTGAGGACAACGATATAACTGACATTTCGGAAATAACATCTGTTGAAATGCAGCTTGAAATAAAGGATACAAAATATAACGACATAGCGCAGCCTAAGGTGAGCATTGATTTTTGACCTGAAAAAGCCCCGTATATACGGGGCTTTTTGCTTTTCCAAAAAATGTCTCAACAAAATTCTCAAAATCCATTGACAAATAAATTCAAATGTGTTATAATTACTCCTTGCCAGACTAAAGAAAGGCAAGAGTAATTATCGCGGAGTGGAGCAGGGGCAGCTCGTCGGGCTCATAACCCGAAGGTCGTAGGTTCAAATCCTACCTCCGCAACCAAACGTAAACCGCCTATTCAAGCCATTTGTGGTTTTGAATAGGCGGTTTATTTTTATGCAATTTTAGCAATTTGTTCAACGTTTGTTCAACACTCTAATATTTTTAGGCTTTTTTCAGAATTGTTTCGGTTAAAATCGAAACGCTTTTTTTATCAGCGTTTGCAAGAACGTGAGCATAAATGTTTGTAGTGGTCGAAGGTGAGGAGTGACCGAGCCTCCCCGCAACCGAAACGACGTCAACGCCTTCGTGAATCAGCAACGAAGTCATAGTGTGGCGGAAAATGTGAGGGTTTAAGTGTGGAAGTCCATAACGTTCAGAAAACCGACGTAACCAAACGTTTATGCTGTCTGGGTGCATAGGAGCGCCGTTGTCCTGCTGAAACACAAAGTCTGACCTAATACCTTTTTCAAAATTTATCCTCATTTGCTCGATTTTGTAACGGTGTAAAAGGTTCATTACGTTTTCAGGCAGTGAAATATGACGGGTGCTTTTTTGAGTTTTGGGTGAAGTTTCGTAAACGCCTCTATCAGCAGAATAAAGCACGTTGTTACAAATAAAAATTTCACAGTTTTGAAAATCGATATTTTCCCATTTCAGACCTAAAATTTCCCCTCGCCGAGCGCCTGAAAAAACAAACAAATTGATTAAGGCTTGCCATTTAGGAGGCTCGCTTTCAAGCGCTTTGAGAACGGCTTGAATCTCGTCAATTTGAAGACACTTAACTTCTTTTCGCTCGACTTTTGGCGGGAGCGCTCTTTCAGCTGGGTTAAACGGAATAATTTGCTCTCGAACGGCGTTTTCAAGAATCACGGAAATGAGGCGGTGATATTCCAAAACCGTTTTTGGCGATAGCTTTCCGCCCGTTTTTTCGTTCAGATTTTCGGTTTGCAAATATTCATAAAAACGGTTCAAATGCCGTGCGCTAATTTCATTGAGACGCAAATAACCTAATTTTTCGTTTATCCGTTTTAGTAGAGAATCATATCTAATCTTCGTCGAATGTTTCAAACCCCGCTGTTCTTTTAAGCTTATGACGTATTCCGAATAAGCCCCAAAACGCTGACGGCTATCGGAAATTCGACCTTCACGAACCAAAGTTTCAAATCGTGCAGCCGCCTTTTCTGCCTCTTTCCGTGCGTGCTTTTCTGACCATTCCGCCTTTTTCTTGAGTGACATTGTGTGAACTATCTGTTTTCCGCAACCGTCTCGCCCCGTTGAAATTCTAATCAAAAACGAGGTTATTTGACCGTTTTTGTTTCGCCTTACAGTAATGTTCGCCATTATTTTTTGTCCTCCTTTTTGTTATCAAATTCTTTTTGTGCGTCTTTTTTCAAATCTTTCAAAATGTCAAGAAAAACATTTTGAACATTCCACAAAAGAAACGAATTGTTCGCTATTTCCTCGTCCTCCCACTCCGAGCTTGAGGGAGTTATAAAACGAGACGACAAATAAATAAGCTTTGCAAATTGTTCGTGACAAACGATTTTTTCAAAAGTTTCAAGCGGCATAACGCCGTATTTCAAAAAATGAGTAAAACCAAGGTTTTGAATCGATTCCGCTGTTTTTTCATTTTTAAACCCCAGAATTGTACCAGCAAGAGCAGTGTCGATGTCTTGCGTATGAAAGGGGCTTTGATTTAACAAATAATCAGTGCTTACACCGAAAACTCTTGAAATGTCAACAAGGGTGTAGACGTCAGGAATATTTCCCTTACAGATTCTTGAAATCGTAGGTTCAGATATTTTCAATTCTACGCTGAGGCTTTTTTGATTAAGGTCTTTTTCCTTTAGGAGTTCTTTGAGCCGTTCTGAAAAGGCGTCGCTAATTAGATTTTTTTCAACTTCTTTCATTTTGTTTCCTTTCAATTTCAAAAAATGGAATTTCTTACTTTTAAAATTTCAAAAAATATAAAAATCTTATATATGTTGAAATACGTATTGACAAAGAATTATATAAAAACTATAATTATTTTAACAAATTAAATGAAATTTGTCAATAGCAAAATTTTAAAAAATGAAAGGAAATTAAATTAAAATGGTTAACGACAACGAAAAAGTTTTTATGACGATTAACGAAATAGGAAGAAAAGGGATTTTACCGACGACAGCGCTCCGCCGCTTAGTAAAGGAGGAAAAAATCCAAGTAGTCAAAATTGGCTCGAGGCAATACATCAACTATCCTGAACTGAAAAAATCGTTAAACATCGAATAATTAAATATCTATGATTCTGTATTCGTTAGAGATTTTCGCAACGGGCTTTTCCGAGAAAGAGGCGCTCTGCCTTTGCGAAATGTTTAGATATCACGCAACAAAAAACCGTTGCAGTTGGTTTTTGACTTTTTCTAACACTCAAAGCCGAGGCGCAAAGCTGACAGCGGAACGGCTCGGAAAAGTCGGTCGACCGCAAAAAATAGTAATCGGCAAGAAGGTCGCCCCCCACGTCCACGTCGGCGTTACGGGGAATCTGGCTCACAAAACCGTTTCGGACATTCAGTTCGCCCTTGAAAAAAAAGGAACTCCCTCGAGAATCGTTTCAAAAGGCGACCTCGACGGTTCTCACGGACAAAATTATATAAAATACTGTTTTAAACAATCTACTTTTTACCGTCAAGGTGGTGAAAATCGATTTTTCCCGCCTCAATAATTCGATAATTATTTTGTTAAAATTTAAAAACGGTAAAGCCTAAAAAGGCGTTATTAAAAGGCGTTTTTGTTAAAATTTGAAAAGGTAACGTCGTATTATTAATTAAAATATATATAATTATTATATATTATATATTATAAAATTCACTATGAAAAGGAGGTGAGATTTTGACACTTTTTGAACTTCGAAAAGAGGATTTTAGTTTTCGGGTTTACGAACTTGTAAAAGCGTCGCTCGCTGTGCAAGATGAACGCATTGTAGAAATTTTGAGGCTTGACAACTATAAAACCCAAAAAAGCAAGTTTGTCCTTGTCAAGAAGAAAAACCACGAATCGAAAGGGTCTTTCCGTGTTTCGACAAAAAGCTACGTAATTCCGCTTGAGGACGCTGTTTTTTTTACAAGCTGGATAGCCAACGACAGCCCACTCGCAAAAATAAATTATATGAGCGATAAAAAAGAAACGGAGGACAACGAATGAAAGTAACAGATGACGACCTAATACAAACGCTTTTGACATCATCGAGCGCTGCCGAGGCGGCAAAAGCGCTCGGCATATCTCGGCAAAGCGTTTGTAAACGCCTAAAAAATCCAATTTTGAGGGAAAAATTTTCAAATCTGAGGCGGCAGGCTCTTGAAAGTTCGGCGACCGTGCTTTCCCAAAATTCAACGGCGGCGGCGGAACGGCTTGCGGAACTTTCAAAGTCGGCAAACGAGCAAATCGCTCTGGCGGCGGCGACACGAATTTTACAATTGAGCGCTGCCGCTGTCGACCGAATCGACATTCTTGAACGGCTTGACAATCTTGAAATGTTGACAGAAAATGACAATGAAAGGGGGTAAAAATGAACGGCAACGACATAAAAAAGCGCCTGAAAACGCTTGAAAACAGGTTTAAACCTAAAACAATTGACGTAAAAATAATTCTGCTCGATTATGACAATTCGACTTTTTTTACAATCGAGCAGCACTATAAGCAAAAAAAAGAAAGGAAAACAAAAAAATGAAAAATTATTATATCAATCGTCTTAAAAACGTTTCGACAAACTTTTTTAATGAAACGTCAGCGCTGAGACGTGAGCAGGAACGAAATAAAGCGATGTACTCCGAAAAAATTGCAGAAGAAAAAAATCAGCTGATTGAGCAGGAAATTAGTGAAAAGCATAAAGCGTCTAGAAAAGTCGTTTATGATACTTTCGACCGTGTTCGGCGTGGGCTTGGTAGAGAGAGTTTCCCAAAAATTGAGGAACTCGCTCCAGAACGCCTTTTTCTGAGTGCTGATTCTCCGTTAAAGCTTTCGGAAAATGAGGTTCGGAGTATGATTCTTTATTATCAAAACAACCCAACAATGAGTAGACTTCTGTTCGACTTTGCGACAAAAAATTATCCCTATTTAACGGCGGAAATCGTTTTACCGTCTGACAAGTTACAAGTTTACAAAGAATTTTGCGAAGGTTCGCTATCACTTTTAGAAAAGACAATTTGCGGAAAAGCTGATTCCACTTTAATTGAAGGGTTTGCCGACGAAGATTTTTGCGGAGACTTGCTTGAAAAAATCGGAACAGGCGGAGACATCGACACAAATCTTGAAAACTCCTCGATTCCACAAAACACTGAGACAACCTTTGAAAATGTATTGATTAATGAGCATAACGGTCGTTGATAATATAGTAACACTACTGACGAATTAGGTATTCAAAAACACAATTGCGTTATTAGGTGGCTGAGAGGCTCTGTGTTGAATTTTGACAGGTCGGCAGTATAGTTTGACTACCAAAAAATAAAAACGTCTTAAAACGCATTTTTGAAGGTCTGACGTTTAAAGAATTAAAAAAGAATTAAAATCAGAAAAATTGTTCAACATTTTAAAAAAAATAAAGTCGCTTTGCAGTCGTAAAGCGGCTTTAATTTTGTGTTTGCCTTACGTTGAACATTTTAAATTTTTGTTCAACGTTTGTTCAACAAAAGATAAAAAATCATATAAAATGATAACAAATGAAAAAGAACGAAAAAGAACGCAAATTCTTTTGTAAAGCCATTTTATGAAAAATTATCAAAAGATAAAAAATGATAAAAATCCCTATTCGTAGAACTCATAACCCGAAGGTCGTAGGTTCAAATCCTACCTCCGCAACCAGCGGCTGAGCCGCTTCAACACGCTCCCAGAACGCGGGAGCGTGTTTTTATATTTACCACCCAAAAAGCTTTTTGGTCACAACATCACAGCGGCTGAGCCGCTTCAGCACGCTCCCAGAACACGGGAGCGTGTTTTTATATCCACCGCCCAAACATCTTTCCAGCAGCAAAATCACCAAATTCAAACCGCCTGTTCAACCCATTTACGGCATTGAACAGGCGGTTTATTTTTATGTTTTAAGTGAAAAATTCAACAATAATTCAACCCTCCGCTGATCACATCTCGTCAAGCGAACGTCAGGTTTATGCTTGCGTGACATATGCCCGCCGCATAATACTGCTGAACTTCTTTTATTGAAATTTTTTTTTCAAAACGAATCCCCACCGTTGTAACTGACGGCGAATTGACGGCTGTTATCAGAAAATCGGGAGTAAAAAAATCCACCTGCTGAACATTTCAGCCGTACCATGCAAAAGATTTATTGGCGAATAAATCCACAGAGGCAAGCAAATAAAACAAAGAGGCTGATATAAGATCAACCTCTTTTTATTTCTGTTATAGGTTCGCTTATTGTTCCCATAAGCGGTCCTAAAACTGTACATTCCTTTTTATAATTTTATCACAAAACACTGTCATTGTCAATATGATTTTTCTGACACAAAGCCTTTTTTTTATTAATAAAAAATTCAGCCATACAGTCCTCCGTCATTGTATAATTAAGAAAAAACGAGAGGTGACTTATTATGTCAAGAAAAGGTACAAACATTTACAAACGCAGGGACGGACGCTGGGAAGCGAGATATGTTAAAAGCGTTGATTCAGGCGGAAAAAAGCATTATGGGTCGGTTTACGGGAGGACTTACCGTGAAGTACGGGACAAGCAGGTAAGCTGCATAAACAATTCCGGCTCAGACTTCGGGCAGACGCATATAACCTTGTCGCAGCTTATGAGAGAGTGGCTTTTTTCCGTTTCTCTCACCGTAAAAAATTCCACCTATCGCAAGTATGAATGCCTTGTACGCAACCATATCGAGCATACACATCTGGGAGATATGCAGGTCAGATCTATTACGGGGAAGGATATCAGCGCCCTGGCGTCCGAACTGCTTCTGACTCTCAGCGAAAAAAGCGTGAACGACGTTCTCACGACTGTAAATTCGGCTTTGTCATATGGGGAGGAGATCTATGGGATACCGAAAATAAAGCTGCACTATGTAAAAGAGGTACAAAAGGAAATGCGTGTGCTTTCCGTAGCCGAGCAAAAGCGGCTGGAGGCTTATCTTACAACCGATACCGACACCTGCAAATTCGGCGTCCTGCTGGCTCTTTATACGGGATTAAGATTGGGGGAGCTTTGCGCCCTGCGCTGGGAAGATGTGGGCAGGAACGAGCTTGTCGTCAGCAAAACTCTCCACAGGGTAAAGAGCGACAAGGGAACAGTCCTGGAGGTGACCACTCCCAAAACCAAAAGCTCATACCGAGTTATTCCGCTTCCCGAATTTCTCCTCCCGCTTACGGAGCAGTTCAGAAGCAGCGGCGCCGTTTTGAAAAATCATAACGGCGATTCGGTCGAGCCAAGGCTTATGCAGTACAGGTTTGAAACGTACATCAGGGAATGCGGTCTGCCTAAAACAAATTTTCACGCTTTGCGCCACACCTTTGCCACAAGGTGCGTGGAGGCGGGCTTCGACATAAAATCTCTGTCGGAGATTTTGGGGCACAGCGATGTAAAGACCACGCTGAACAGATACGTCCATTCATCATTTGAGCAGAAGAAAAAGAATATGGACCTTTTACAGCCTGCAAGTGAGTTATAACACGTCAATATTCTGGTCAGGGCAGTGCGGAAACTCCGCACTGCCCTGCTTTTGCACAGATCTTGCGCTTATGGGAACAATAAGCGACAACACAGAACGCATTCTTTACTTTATAGTATTTCCGAAAATAAAAAAATAATTAGGGAGAATGCATATGAAAGAGAAAATAAAAACAATTACCTTTTTGTTTATTGTCACAGCGTTTTTGCTGTGCGGCTGTAACGCCGAAAAAACGGTTGAAGATGAACGGGAACAGGGAAATTCCTCTCCGGAAAGCTCTGCTTCGCAGGAAGAAACCACCACGACGACGCAAGAGATCTTAACAACGCCGAGCGTAAGCGACACCGTTGCTGATGATGAACAACTGCAAACCGACCTGACAAACTTTGTTTCAATATTTACAGAACATGATCTGGAAATAACCGATATGCAAGTTATAAAGCGTCAGACTACCGTTGAAGACAAGGTAGATATTGTGTATGTTTCAGGCTCTGCTGAAAATGACATAGCTCTGTATAATTTCGACTATAAAATGACGTATAACCTTTATAATGAAGGCTGGATACTGGACGAGGTGAACAAAGAAGGTTCAAGCGCAATGCCGAAAAAGGGTCCCAGTGACAATATGATACAGCAATATGCAGAGCATAATGAAGGTATGAGTGCAAGCGACCATGATTCTTATGAAATAGGGGAAAACTACACAGAATTATCAAATGGTATCTCTGTTGTTGATATCAAATATACAGATAATTACAAAGCCGGACAGCGAACAACTACATACAGACATATTTATAAATTCAACAGCTCGAAAATGGATTGGGAATGGGACGAAATAAAGTATATGCATAAGGAAGAGAGATATGATTTAGAAGGAGTATGGGAAGGAGAAGACTATTCGGTTAAAGTTACAATGCCCGATAACACCGATTTGTCGTCAATTAGTGTGGTTATTACTGATTTAAGAAGTAATGAGGTGGTGTATGACGGCTATACTAAAGAGGGTGTGCTTAAACGTTATGCTAATTTTTTAAATAGAAACAAACCTCATACCGATCCGATTACCGGATTGACACCTATATATGCAACTACTAACGATCATGAAAATATTTACTTTAGCAACAACGGTGTAAGCTATGAACCATATACGTATGCCGATATAATACAATTCACAAAGGTGTCCTGACAGCTTCCCCTGAAAATATACAACATTCCCTTTACACTTTAAATTAAATTCTTCAAAGCAAAAGGAGGGTATCTATTATGTATTGCAGCCAATGCGGAAAAGAGCTTCCCGACGACGCAAAATTTTGTCAGAACTGCGGAAAGAGCATTGACGGTTCTTCCGAACACAGCAGCAGATATGAGCCGCCCAGCTATTCACAGTCGCTCAGACGGTCGCCTACCGGAAAAGCGCTTACTATCATTTCTGTGATCATAACCTGTATAGGTTTGCTTATTGCACTGTTTTCAGATTATCTGGAACTGAGCGTAAAAACAAGTCAAATATCTATTTTTGGCACAAGTACAAAGCTGTTTTCATACAACGTCGGCTTGTTTACTATTCCCGATGTTATGGGCAAATTGCAAAGAGCCGCCGACTATACCGGAGTTCAGCTCCCCGACTCTTTGAACGTCCTGTATTTTGTGTTTTTTGTTTGGATAGTCGATATTATAATATCAGCGATCTTATTGATCAGGCGTTTTACACACTTAAGCGGAGCGAACGGCAAATATGTTTCTTTGGCATGGTATATACCTTTAACGCCTGTAATCACGAGCGTGATATTGAGCGTTGCTCTGAGTTCTGTTGAACAGAATACTTTTTCTGTGGGAGCCGAGCTTACTGGTTCTATGTATATCTTGGCGGCTCTGTTTGTCGCTGATTTTATCATCTCTCGTGCAGGCAAAAGCTTTAACGGCAAAATCGAATATTATGAACGGCAGGAACGGGAAAGAAAGTATGCGCAGGAAAACAAACACTTCGGTTCCGGCGACAATATAAGCACCGCAGCGAGGAAGTACTGGAAATGCAGATACTGCGGCAGATTAAACGACACAAATGTTTATTTCTGTCAAGAGTGCGGAAAAGACAGATGAGCCAAATGACTAAAAATAATAAGGAGGAAATCACAATGAAAAAATTGAAACAAGCAGCCAAAAAACTTATATCCGCAATAGTTGCCCTCGCCCTTTTCATATCTCCCTTATCGGACTACCTGCCGATATTGGGAGAGGGAATGAAGGTGAGTGCGGCAAGTATCACTGAGAGTGGGGTGTGGCAGAAAATAGAAGAGCTAAGAAAATTATTTCCAAATGGAAGTTATTTTACAGTTAATGATAAAACATGTGGAATGGCTAATGAGGAGCAAAGAAAAAAGCATAGCTGTAAAAATTGCCTATTGTCTAATATTCTAGCAAACAATACAAAGGCTAAAAACACGAATGTAGCAAATATATTAAATGCAAGTGATCAAAATTGTTATACCTGCGTTGCTTTTGCCAAATTTGCATATTGTTATATTTTTGGACACAGAAGTAATGAGAAGGACTCAAATAACACTACTATATCTAGTTCTTCATATGGTGGTGTAAACAGCACTTTTGTTTCACAATTAAAACCGGGAGATTATTTATGCTTTTTTAAGGGCGATAATTTTGTCCATGCAGCTATATATTTAGGTTGCAATCAGAATAAAAACCAAATATACGTTTACGAAAATAATTATGGAGAATCTAGTTATAGCGAATTGTCAAAGGTTCTTTATAATAATTCCAAAGACTGCAGTAAATATAGTAAGATAACTGCTATTAGATCAAAAACATATTCAGAAACCCTCGACCTCACCACCACCCCCTTAAACCTCGGCGACCAGTTCCTCGCTGCTATTCAGTCATCTGACGGCACAAAGGCCCTGACGGTAGATTCCAACAATAACGTCAGCATACAAAAGTACGTTGGCACGCCTAACCAGACGTGGATGTTCACCAGAACCGACGGAAATTATTATGAAATAAAGAACCCCGCAACAGGCAAATGCCTTGATGCTGCTAACGGTGGTAATTCCGACTATACGAACATACAGGTTTGGGAGGATAACGATACAAGCTCCCAAAGATACGGCATATACGGTTCACAGAACAGTTACGTTATGCGTGTGAAGTATTCTTCTGTCCTTGTCGTTGATGCCGGAGCGGCAAGAAATAATGTAAATCTTTATACATATTCCCCAAATATTGCCGCTCAGAAATTCAGGATATTCTGCCTGTTTGACAACGTCAGCGTCACAAACATAACGTCGACCAACGCTCTTGTTGCCGCAAAATTCCATAAACCATCGGAAGCAAAGGCACTTGCGTATGACATCTCTGTTTCCACAAGCAGCAATATGCAGAATGCGGTTACACATTCCTGCAAACCTTCGTCGACAAACGTAGGAAACACGTCCAGAGATATTACCTTTGACTTTGTCAAAGAGTACAATCATTACTTATCTGCAAATACGACATATTATTATCGTTTAATAGGCAAATATGACATTAACGGTTCGACTGTAACATATACAAGTCCTGTTTATTCCTTCAAGACCCTTGCGGACAGCACCGACCCGTCGGTGACTGTCAAAGCTTCCACCTCCCGTTATAAGAACACGATAACAAATACCAATGCAATAATTTACGGTGAAGTAGACAAGCCCTCAAGCTACCCCGTAACAAAGATAGGTATCCGTGTTCGTGTAGACGGTGGGACTTATGATAGCGGCTGGTCCAGATATGACGGCACGAGCAGTACGTACGTCGGTTCTACCTTTATGTGCCCATATTACGATATGAATAAGGAACTGAAGCTGACCCTCACCCATTCTACGAAGTATTTTTACAAATTTTATGCAGTGGTGAACGGCAAGGAATATTGGAGCCCTGAAGGTTCGTTTACCACAACGGGCAGCCATTCCTTCGGTCCGTGGATAACAACAAAGCCTGCTACCTGCACCGAAAGCGGCGTACAGACAAGAAGCTGTTCCTGCGGCAAGACAGAAACACAGACTATCCCGGCAACGGGACATTCCTACGGTGCATGGACTACTACTAAAGCGCCCACCTGCACCGAAAGCGGCATACAGACAAGGAGCTGTACCAAGTGCGGAGATATGCAGACGCAGACCATTGCAGCAAAAGGACACAGCTATTCTTCAGAGTGGACAGTAGACGTACAGCCCACCTGCACCGCTGACGGCAGTAAATCTCATCATTGCACCGTATGCGGAGCAAAAACTGATATAACATCTGTCCCTGCTCTCGGACACAATTATGTGACCACCGTAGTTCCTCCTACCGTGGATTCAGACGGATATACTCTGCATCAATGCACAAGATGCTCCCACAGCTACAAAGACAACTACGTACCAAAAATATTGCTTGGCGATGTTGACGGTGACGGGATCATAACCATCAGGGACTGTGTGCTGATAGCAAGATATTATTCGAATTGGAACGTTGACATTATAACAGAAGCTGCAGATGTGGACGGCGATGGAATAATAACTCTCCGTGACGCAATTGAAGCAGCAAGGATATATTCCGGCTGGTATAACCGGTGAGCTTTGGCGGTAATAAGCTTGTATACAAGCTTATAATAAAATTATAAAGCAAAAGGAGATCAAAAATGAGAAAACTAATTTCTTATTTGCTGGCGGCAGCAGTTTCAGCAGGATGTATGTTTGTTCCCGCAACTGTCAGCGCACAGGGCGATACACCTGTTGTTGTAAGCGTTGCCTTTGACAAAACCGAACTGCATACGGGAGATAAGGTGACCGCAACATTCAGCCTAGACACGAATCCAGGTCTTATAGGAGCAGGATTCAACGTACAGTATGACAGTGATGTTATTTATGTTGCAAGTTCCGATGCATACAGTGATCCGGAGGAAAAAATATTCGATGTCTCCATGGGACTTGAAGACGGAACGGAGAACAGGAATAACTTTGGACTTACATGGTTTAATGTCGGAAATGCAAGCTCCAAGACAGGCGCATTGTGCAGTATTGAATTTACAGTGCGTGATAATGTTGATCTGTCCAAGGATGGAACGGCAGAAACCGGCTTTACTGTATCATTTGCGGTTGGCGGCTTCACAGACGGTGAACTGGAATTTGTACCCGAATCCGATATCACATTCAATTACAAAGCCCCCACAGTAGTCTGCGACCACAAGGACACCAAGACTGTCACCACCGAACCTACCTGCGGCAAAGACGGCAAAGTCGACACCATATGCAATATATGCGGCAAAACTGTTAAGACCGAGATTCTGCCTGCAACAGGCGAGCATACATGGGATAACGGAACGCAGACAAAGGCTTCCACCTGCACGGACAAGGGCGAAATGACCTATAAATGTACCGTATGCGGCGAAACCAAGACAGAAGAAACAGACGCTCTCGGCCACGATTTCGGCGATTGGCAGACAACCAAAGAACCCACCTGCACCGAAACAGGCGTAAAAGAAAGAGTCTGCACACGCTGCAATGCCAAGGAAACCGAAGAAATTGCGGCTCTCGAACACGAATTTGGCGATTGGCAGACGACCAAAGAACCCACCTGCACCGAAGCAGGCACAAAGGAAAGAGCCTGCACACGTTGCGATGCAAAGGAGACCGAAGAAATTGCGGCGCTCGGCCACACCTGGGGCGACTGGACAGTAACAAAGGAGGCTACCGAGACTGAAACAGGCGTTGAAGAGAGAACCTGCACCGTCTGCGGTGAAAAGGAAACAAGAGAGACACCCGTTCTTCAGCCCACTCCTACTGAGCCGCAGCCCACCGAACCTTCAAATACAACTGCTCCTCCTGCCAACGGCAGCCAGGACAAGATCCCCGATACAGGATATCCTTTCGCGGGACTTGCAGTTGTACTGCTTGCAGCAGCAGGCACAGCGGCGGCGATCACCATAAAGAAGCGCAAGTAAAAACAAAAAATTGCAGTCATCACAGTGACTGCAATTTTTTTTTAACTTTTTTCAGGCGTAATTTCTGTCTGCTCCTTTTTGATTTTGCCTGGTCTTTTTCCTCATCTCAAATTCTCTTTCAGCAAAATCGCAGATATCCGCCGCAGAATTTCCCGATATAATTCTGTGCTGATTATCGGTCATCTTTCTCCTCTCTCCTGCATCTAACAACCCGTCGCACGCCTGAACGAGCTGCTTTTTCGGCGAGCTTACCGCAACGCACATCCCGTTCTTTTCAAAGAACTCCATATTGCGCGTCTCGCAGCCCGGAATAGGCGTAACGTGTATCAAAGCCGTTCCCACGACTGCCGCTTCGGTAGAGGAAAGTCCGCCCGGCTTTGACAAAAACAAATCGCACGCCCTCATATAGTCGGACATACGGGAGGTGTACTGCAAAATTTCGCATTTTCCGTGATACGCCTTTTCCATATTCTGATAAAGCGCCTGATTATTCCCGCATATCACCGTGATATGCGCATGGTCGCCGTAATGCTCCAACAGCATTGGAACTATCTGCTGTATCTGCCCTGCTCCTATGCTTCCTCCCGCTATTAAAATGTACTTTTTATCGTCCACAATCCCCAGTCTTTTCCGAGCCTCGTCCCGCCCGATATTTTCACGGAACTGACGCTGAACAGGGATACCCAGCGGCAGTATCCGTTCCCTGGGTACGCCTCTTTCCGCAAATTCCTCCGTCAGCTTTTCGGAGGGAATTACGTAGTGGTCGCAGTCCGTTTCCTCCACGAAAGGGGAGCAGGTGTAGTCTGTGGTGATGAAGTAGGTGGGCGGAAGGACTTTCCCCTGCCGTTTCATATTTGTGATTATTTCAGCGGGGAACAAATGCGTCATAATAATGGCGTCGCACCTGTTTTTGCATAGATATTTCTCCAACAGCGGCGCCATAAGCCTGTTCAGACGGTAAACGGGAGAAGAAACGGGCAGGTTGCGGTAAGCGTTTCCCAGACGGTACACCATTCCGAAAGCGGAGGGCGCTTTCTGCACCAAAACATTGTATGAGCTGTTTACCGTGTCTGCAACTCTTTCGCTTTTCAGCATATACGGATTAAGCGTCTTTACGCTGTGACCCCTTGCCGAAAGCTCCTGCTCTATTGCGGCGCAGGCGCTGTTATGTCCGCCGCCTGTCCCGCAGGAAAGTATCAGCGTATCCACAGCATCTTCACCTCCAATCTTTCCTTTTCCTCCTTGCTGAGGAACAGCCTTATGCATACCGCCGCCGTTATCATCAGAAATCCCGTTCCCACGACGGGGAACACCTTGCATACGAACATAGCGGCAAACGCAAACAGATATGCGAATATCGTACGGTAGTAATGGGGCGTTATTTTAACAACGACGGAAAAGAAAACAAACGCCGCCGCAAACATAAGCACAGGCTTTAAATACGGGAAAAGCCCCAGCAGGCAGCCGAACGTGGCGGCTATACCCTTTCCTCCGTGAAATTTGTTGAACAGCGGGAAAATATGACCGATAACAGGCGCAGATATCACAAGAGCAAGCCCCCAACTCTCAGGCTCAGGCGCAAGCTGCAAATATAAAAACACGGGAAGAAAGCCTTTCAGCAAATCGAATATCAGCGTCAGCGTCCCGCACCAGAATCCGCCGTAAATATAAGCGTTAGCCGTTCCGGGATTTTTGTCCGCGCTGTTCTGATAAAGCTCCTTTTTCCCGAAAAGCGAGCCGAACAGATCAGCATAAAGCACGCTGCCCGACATATATCCCAATATGATAAAAACGATCGTGACAGCAGTCATATAAAGCCTCCTATTGCTTATTATCCGGTTTTATTATACAATATCAAGTATTATTTTTGTACAGACAAAAACCGCCTATTGCCTGAAAATCAGACAAATCTTCATTTTTGTCTGAATTTTCTGCCGCATATTTTGCAAGACTGTTGCAAATCGCCCCGTTATATGTTATACTTTTTTCAGAGAAAATCATCGGAGGAAACGATATGACACTATACATCGACTGCTGTGCAAGAAAAAATTCCGCCACAAGAAAGTTGGCACAGGCGCTTTTGGAACAGCTTGGAGAATACGAAGCCCTTTACCTGTACGACGAGGACCTGCGCCCCATAGACGAGGAGCGCCTTGCTCAGCGTGACCTGCTTATCGGCAGCGGCAGCTATGACGCGCCGATGTTCAAATACGCAAGACAGTGGGCAAATGCTGATACCATCGTGATAGCCGCCCCTTTCTGGGATCTTTCCTTTCCCTCCCTGTTGAAAACGTACGTTGAAAACATCTACGTCACTGGACTTGTTTCAAAATACGGCGAGGACGGAACGCCCGTGGGACTTTGCAAAGCGGAACGCCTTTACTTTGTCACCACCGCAGGAGGAAAGCTGGACGAGCGCTTCGGATACGGATATATCAAGACCCTTGCTACGGATTGCTTCGGAATAAAGGACGTTCGCCTGATAAAAGCCGAAATGATGGACGTAGACGGCTTTGACAGGGAAGAGATACTTAATTCCGCAATAGAAAAAATAAAGTCGGGAAATTTTTGATTTTTTAAAGGATCACCTCTGAAAAGCATTGCTTTTCAGAGGCTTTTTTGTTGTAATTTTTTGTCGTATATTGACGAATTTTGTTATTTTGTGTATAATTACAGTATGTACATTTATCGTATCTGCCGCCGTTTGCACCAAAGCAAACGCCCTAAAAGGAGAAAGCGCTATGAATATAACCAATAGAAAATTTCTGGACGCAATAATAGAGCATATCAAAAGCGGTTTTGAACCTGACGAAACAACGTTGATAACAGAGGAACATTTCATTTTATCTGTCCTTGATTTTATAACAGGCAAGGTGGAATATACGTACGATAATACGTACGATAAATTGGAAAAGTTGCGCCTTATAATTATTATGGCGTGCAACGTACCTATGCTCGTAATTGACGCTCCTATGTTTGCAAATAGAGAAGAGAAACTGAGAGAGATGCTCACTGAACGTGTCTCCTATTACAGAACTTCCAAATATGAAAAAGCGGAGTTTTTCTCTGATGGTCACCTTTTAGAAGATCACATTAAAGTGTTGAAAGAAAATTCGCCTTTTGTCTCAAGTTTGGAACCAATATTGACGCCAAGCATGGTCCTGGAGAGCATTTTTCGCCAACCGAGCGTTTACGTTGCATCTAACGTTATGAATAACTTTTGGTGCAGCCCTCAGACCGAATACAGCAAAAAAGCCGAAATATCCCATATCATAGATATGGTGAACAAGCTGTACGACTTTATGATAAACGGATATAACGTAACCGATCGCATGTTGACGGCTGTAATGGCGGGAAAGGATGATTCAACGCCGCTAACGTTGAGTGACGTTAAAAAATATCTCGACAAGCACAATTATGCACTTTCTTTCTTCAGAGACGTCAATGATCTGGAAATGACGGTTTCCCGACAAGGCGGGGTCCTGAAAAATTTTCTGGAACAGCAGGACGAGTCTCAAAATGAAGACGATGATGACGAAGATGATAACGACGAAGAAGATGAAGATGAAGACAATGACGACGATGACGATGAAGACGATGAAGACGAAGACAACTATGAATCATATGATAACGACTACGAATTTGAAAGAACTCCCGAGGAAGCAAGATCAGCATTGTCAATGCTGACAATGAGAGTCAAAAATATGTATGACGAGCTGAGGGACGAGGTATTCGGACAGGAAAACGCCGTCAGCATTTTCACCTCGGGATATTTCCACTCGGAGCTTCTTGTCATGACGGACAAGCACAGAGTGAGACCCCGCGCTACGTTCCTTTTTGCAGGACCTCCGGGTGTGGGAAAAACCTTCCTTGCGGAAAAGGCGGCTGGGATACTTGAAGTGCCTTTCAAGCGCTTTGATATGAGCGAATATTCCGACAAGGAGGCAAATCTTGCCTTCTGCGGCACGGGAAAGGTGTATAAAAATTCCTACAAAGGAAATGTTACAGGCTTCGTCGCAAAGCACCCTAAGTGCGTTCTTCTTTTTGACGAAATAGAAAAGGCGCATATCAACATTATACACTTGTTTTTGCAGCTGCTTGACGCAGGCAGGCTGAGGGACAACTATACCGAAAAGGAAGTTTCATTTAAAGACGCCATAGTTATATTCACCACCAACGCAGGCAGACAGCTTTACGAGGAGACCGACGCAGGCGATTTTTCCCGCATTACCCGCAAGGTAGTGCTTGATGCGCTGGAAAAGGACGTAAATCCCGAAAAAGGCGTGCCTTTCTTCCCGCAGGCGATATGCTCCCGCTTTGCGTCGGGGAACGTGGTGATGTTCAACAGGATAGGCTCAGGCAGTCTGAGGGAGATAGCAAAGCGTGAAATACTCCGCCACGCCTGCAATTTTGAGCAGGAAATGGGCATAAAGGTGAGCATAGACGAGCAGGTCTACACCGCCTTGCTTTTTGCCGAGGGCGGAACTGCCGATGCAAGAACCATCAGGAGCCGCGCAGAAACGTTCTTCGACGACGAGCTTTTCGAGCTTTTCCGCCTTATAGCGTCGGAAAAAGCGCCAAGCTGTATAGAGGACCTTGAGAAGATATCCATAAGCGTCGACCTGCCCCGTGATAACGAGGATATAATGTCTTTGTTTGTAAACAAGGAGAAATGCGAAACGCTGATATACGCCTCGAAAAAGACCTGCTCACAATGCGCCAAGCTTTGCCCTGACGTCGATTTTACGCGTATCTGCGATACCGCGGCGGCAAAGTCCGCACTTCACGATAAGGAAACTAACGTGGTGCTTATCGACCTGCTTTACGGAAAATCCGCAAATTCAAAATATCTTAACATCGAGGACGTAGAGTCTGAGGCAAGGGACCTTTTCCGCTTTATCAGGAACGATTACACTGATATTCCCGTATATATCCTCCAGCAAAGCGGAAGGGAGCTTAATGCGGAGGAGCAGGTCTCCCTTCTTCGCCAGGGCGCAAGCGGCTTTATCACTCTTTCGGCGAACGGCGAGGATTTCTCGGAGGACTTTCACAGTATCTGCGAAACGATACATCAGCAGCACAGCACCGACGAGCTTGCAAGAGCAAACAAGCTCATCACCTTTGAAACGGCACAGCTTTTGAAAAACGACGGCAAAAGCGCCGAGATAAGGCTGTTTGATTTCGATATGGCAGTTGCGGTCAGCGCAGAGGACGCGGAAAATATTTTAAGCAAGGTATCAAAGCCCGACGTAAGATTTGACCAGGTAATAGGTGCAAACGACGCCAAGAAAGAGCTTACGTATTTTGTGGAATATCTGAAAAATCCCAAGAAATATATAGGCACAGGAGTGAGCGCACCTAAAGGCGTACTGCTTTACGGTCCTCCGGGAACGGGCAAGACAATGCTTGCCAAGGCTATGGCGTGCGAATCTGACGTTACCTTTATCGCCACGGAGGGGAACAGCTTCCTGAAGAAATACGTGGGCGAGGGTCCCGAAAAGGTCCACGAGCTGTTCAGGACCGCCAGAAAATACGCCCCTGCGATTTTGTTCATAGATGAAATAGATGCAATCGCCAAGGAGAGAAAAGGCGATACTTCAGGCTCGGAGGCGACACTTACCGCTTTCCTTGCGGAAATGGACGGCTTCAGGAACGACAGCGCAAAGCCCGTGTTCGTGCTTGCCACCACCAACTTTGACGTTGAGCCGGGCGGCAGCAAAAGCCTTGACCCCGCCCTTATGCGCAGGTTTGACCGCAGAGTTTACATCGATCTTCCCAATCGTGAGGAGCGTAAACAGTACATCGATATCAGACTGAAAGAAAACAGTATGTTTGACGTAAGCGATGAAACGGCGGACAATATTGCGCTTCGTTCCGCAGGAATGAGCCTTGCGGAGCTTGAGTCGTTCATTGAGCTTGCCCTGCGCACCGCCGTCAGAGACGGAGCTCTCAAGGTGAACGACGCCGCGTTTGAGGAATCCTTTGAGGAATTTAACGCAGGCGAGGAGAAAAAGTGGGATCTGCCCGCCCAGGAGCGCACCGCGCGGCACGAGGCGGGACACACCCTGCTTTGCTGGCTTAGCGGGAACACTCCGCCCTATGTCACGATAGTTTCAAGGGGGAGCTACGGCGGCTATATGCAAAATGCGGATAATGAAAGAAAAATGCTTTACACCAAGGAAGAGCTTCTTTCAAAAATACGCACCTGCCTTGGCGGAAGAGCAGCGGAGATAGTTTACTACGGCGAAAAGGAGGGTCTGTCCACGGGAGCGTCAGGCGACTTGTCCACCGCTACCAACATCGCCCGCAGTATCATCTGCTCCTACGGTATGGACGATTCCTTCGGAATGTCGGTAGTTGCGGGACGCGCCTCCATGAACAGCGAGCTGACCGAAAAAATACGCACCGCCGTTAACGGGATACTTGTAGATGAAATGAGCGCGGCGATCCGCCTTATCGAGAGCAGCAAGTCCGCCATAGACGCATTGTCCGACGCCCTTATGAAACGCAGTCATCTTAACGGAGCAGAAATATCGTCTCTGCTGGAAAAATACTCCCCCAAAAAAGGCGCTTCGGAATAATTTTGCCAATGCATAATGCCTTTAAATGCGGCTTTGTACAGCAAAAAATTTTTTTCTCCCCCTTGACTTTTCAGCCGAAATATGCTAAAATAAACTAAACGAGCAGCATAATGCGTAAGTCCGGTTTCGGACTTACGCATTATTTTTTTGTTGAAACGGAGGAAAAATGGAACTTACAGATCAATCTTTTTTAGCTGAAGAAAAAATAGGGAAGCTGATGAGAAAATATTCTCTCCCCTGCATAATTTCTCTGCTTGTGGGAGCGCTTTACAACATCGTTGACCAGATATTCATAGCCAACGCAAGCTATCTCGGCTCATACGGCAACGCCGCCAACACGGTGGTATTTCCCCTCACCGTCATAGCCCTTGCGATAGCGGTTATGATAGGGGACGGCTGCTGTGCCTTTGTGAGCCTGAGCCTTGGCAAAGGGGAGCAGGACAAGGCGGGGAACAGCATAGCTCTTTCCGTAGTGATGGCGGCGGCGAGCAGTATATTGCTCTGCGCAATATATCTTGTTTTTGCCGACCCGATAATCACAATGTTCGGCGGCACCGTAAACGAGGAGACCTTCTCATTGTCAAAGGAATACTTCTTTTACATTTCCCTTGGTATTCCGTTTTATATGTTCGGTCAGGCGATGAATCCCGTTATCCGCGCTGACGGAAGTCCAAAATTCGCAATGGCGTCCACCCTGCTTGGCGCATTGCTGAACATCGTTCTCGACCCGATTTTTATTTTCGGCTTTCAGTGGGGAATGAGGGGCGCCGCAATAGCGACAGTTATCGGACAGATAGCCACCGCCCTCCTCGCCGTATGGTATCTTTTCCATACCAAAACCGTAAAGCTTGGCAAAAAGGATCTTCATTTCAGCGGAAAGGTAATACTGAATACTCTTTCCCTTGGACTTTGCAGTTTTCTCTCTCAGGTGTCCCTTGTGGCAGCTATGGCGGCGATAAACAATATGGTGCGCAAATACGGCGCAATTGACCCGATTTTCGGACAGGAAGCGTATGCCCAGATACCGATGGCGGTGGTCGGCATAGTGATGAAAGTATTCCAGATAGTTATTTCCATAGTCATAGGAATGGCGGCGGGCTGTATCCCAGTCGTCGGTTACAATATGGGCGCAAACAAGCGTGAGCGTGTGAAAAGGCTGTTTTCTCTCCTGCTCGCCTGCGAAGCGGCGGTGGGATTTGCCGCCCTGCTTGCGGTGGAGCTTTTGCCCCGACAGCTTATCGCTCTTTTCGGCTCGGCAAACGAAAGCGTTTACTACACGGAATTTGCGGTAAAGGCCTTTCGCATTTATCTTTGTATGATAGTGTTCGCCTGCCTTAACAAAGCCGCCTTTATCTTCCTTCAGGCAATGGGAAAAGCGGCGGCGTCCACCGCCCTTTCAATGATAAGGGAAATAGTGTTCGGCGTTGGATTTGCGCTTATACTGCCGCTGTTTTTCGGACTTGACGGAGTGCTTTATTCAATGCCCGTCTCTGATATTTTGACGGCAGTAGTTTCAGCCTGCATAATTTTGTCCACCTACAAACAGCTTTCCGCCGTCCCCAAAGCGGCGGTTTAAGCTATATCTCTGAAAAAATCGGAGGTTCAACCACACTGACGCAGAAAAGCAAAACTTTCTTACGTCAATGCGGTTGAGCCTCCGCTTTTATTTCTAATTTACACTTGTTCAAACTGCGCCTGATAAAGCTCGTGGTAAAATCCCCCTGCCTTCATCAGCTGCTGGTGCGTGCCCTGCTCAGTCACCTTGCCGTCACGCATTACCAGTATATTGTCTGCCGAGCGCACTGTGGAAAGACGATGAGCGATAACAAAGCAGGTCTTGTTTTTCATCAGCTCCCGCATTGCCGCCTGTATCTGCTGTTCTGTGCGGGTATCTACGTTTGAAGTCGCCTCGTCCAGAATAAGCATATTTGCGTCAAGCAGCATAGCCCTTGCGATAGTGAGCAGCTGTTTCTGCCCCTTGGAAATACTGGTCCCGTTATCGGACAGTATCGTGTTGTACCCGTCGGGCAGCCGTGAAATATATGAATGTATCCTTGCCGCCTTTGCGGCGTTCACCACGTCCTCCATAGTCGCCCCAGGCTTGCCGTAAGCGATATTGTCGAACACCGTGCCGTAAAACAGCCAGGTGTCCTGCAATACCATAGTGTAGGAACGCCTCAGCGAATCCCTTGTAACTCCCCGTATATCCTGCCCGTCCACGAGTATTGCGCCGCCGTCCACGTCGTAGAACCTCATCAGCAGATTTATAACAGTGGTTTTCCCTGCTCCCGTGGGACCTACTATTGCGGTGAGCGAGCCGGGCTTTGCCGTCATGCAGAAATCCTGTATAACAGGCTTATCCTTGACGTATGAAAAATCAACGTTCTTAAGCTCCACCTGCCCCCTGACATCTGTAAGCACGGCGGCGTCGGGAGCGTCAGGCTTTTCGGGCTCAGCGTCTATCAGACCGAACACGCGTTCTGCGGCGGCAAATGCGCTTTGCAGCTCAGCAATTATGTTCGCCACCTCGTTTATTGGACCAGAAAACTTCCTTGAATACTGAACAAAGCTGGAAAGGTCGCCGAGCATTATATCCCCTCTCAGGAACAAAAGCGCCCCGAAAACGCATACCAGCGTCAAAGAAACGTTGTTGATACAGTTTACCGCAGGACCTGTGACAGTGCCGTTTGCCTCCGCCCTTGTATAAGCGTCTGTCGCCGTTTTATTTTTCTCCTCAAATTTATCCAGTACCGCTTTTTCTCTTCCGTAAGCGCGAATGGTTTTTTGCCCCGACATCATTTCCTCAACAAAGCCGTTCAGCTCTCCCAACTTTGCGCTCCTCGCCCTGAACATAGGGCGCACACGGTTTGCCAGCCACCGTGTAAAGAGCGCCGTCGCAGGAACGGTGAACACGAATATAAGCACCAGCTTTGGTGCGATAGTCAGCATCATAATAAAAGACACCAATACCGTCACCACGCTTTGCAGCACCTGAAGCAGGTCGGAGGACAAGGACTGATTCACCGTATCAACATCGTAAATCACAATGCTGATGATATTTCCCGTCTGATACTTGTCGTAAAAGCTGACGGGAAGCCTTGTCATATTTTCAAAAATATCATGCCGCATTTGCTTTGAAACGATTTTGGAAAGCCTTATCATAACTGCGTTCAGCAGGTAGGAAAGCACGGCCGACAGCAGATAGAAGCCGCCCATAAGCAGCACGCAGAAATAAACGGTGGGAAAATCCACCTTCCCCTGACCAAGGTCTATCGCATTGATAGCCTCGCCTGACAGCTTAGGACCGTAAAGCGCCAGCAGACTGCTTGATACCGAAAGGATAAGCGCCAGCGCCAACAACAGGCGGTTCTTTCCCAGATATTGCCACAGCCTTTTCAGCAGCCGTGTTTTATATTGCTTTTTTTCCGTCTTCGGCATCACGCAAGCTCCTTTCCCTCACCCATCTGGGACTGAGCGATTATGCGGTATTCCTCACAGCTTTCCATAAGCTCTCCGTGCGTGCCGAAGCCTGCGGTCTTTCCGTCCGACAACACCAGGATATGGTCGCAGTTTTGTATGGAGCTTATCCTCTGGGCAATAAGTATTGTGGTGGTATCGCTGTAATTTTTGTGCAAAGCCTTTCGCAGTAATGCGTCCGTGCGGTAATCGAGGGCGGAGGAGGAATCGTCAAGGAGCAGTATTTCAGGGTGAGCCGCCAGCGCCCTTGCAATAAGTATGCGCTGTTTTTGTCCGCCTGAAAGGTCGTTTCCCCTGACTGCTGTCCCGGTGTTCAGACCTTCCTCGTGCTTTTCGATAAATTCCGCTGCCTGAGCGTCCCTTGCGGCTGTTATAACGTCCTTTTCCTCAATTTCACGGAAGAAACGTATGTTGTCGCCGATAGTCCCCTCCATTATGAAATCGTTCTGAAACGCGGCGCCGAACATCGAGTGAAGCTCCTCATAAGGAATGGTTTTCACGTCTTTTCCGTTTATAAGCACCTGCCCCTCCTGCGGGTCGTAGAACCTCATCAGCAGATTTATCACGGTGGATTTTCCCGAACCCGTTCCGCCCAGTATGCCGAGACTTTCGCCCCTTTTCAGCTTAAAGCTGATATGCTCCAGATTTGCGCCAACGCCTGTGTAGGAAAAAGTTACGTCTTTAAATTCGATATGCGCAGGCTTGCTTTCCTCCTGCTTTTCATCTGCCTTTTCCACAGTAAGCTCCTCAGGCATTGCCAGCACGTCCGCAACTCTGTGCGCGCTGGCTTCTCCCTTTGACCACATTACAAATATCCTTGTAATGCCCAACATAGCGTTAAGTATCATCACAAAATACTGTAAGAATGCGATAATGATACCGCTTTGACTGCTTCCCGAATTTACCTGGAACGCACCCACCAGTACCACCAGCGTAAGCCCCAGATTGAGTATCAGCGAGGTGGAGGGATTAGTCAGCGCAGTTATCATTCCCGCCTTTTGGTCTATCCGAGTAAGCTCGCTGTTCACACCGTTGAACCGCTGTTTTTCGTAATCCGTCTTGCTCAGCGCCTTGATGACCCGAACTCCCGTGATATTTTCCTGAAGCACTCTCACAACGCTGTCCAGCACTCCCTGCTCCTCCTTATAAAGCGGAACGCTTTTCTTTGTGACGAAATACACGATGATACCGATGATCGGAAGCATACACAAAAGCACCAGCGACAGCACCCTGTCCATTCCCAGCATCATCACCATTCCGCCCAGCAGAAGTATTGGCGCTCTTATCCCAAGCCTCTGCATACGGGCGAGCAGTTGATTTATGTTGTATGTATCGCTTGTGAGCCTTGATTCCGCCGAGGAAACGGTGAGCCTGTCCATCTGCCCCGATGAAAGACGTTCCAGTTTTTCGAACAGATCGCAGCGCAACTTTCGTGTTATCTTCCCCGAGCTTACAGCGGACATACGGTTTGCGCAGACGTTTGCGGCAAGACACCCTGCGGCGCACAGGAGCATAAGCCCGCCGTACAGGAATATAGGCGTCAGCTCCCCTGCGGGCACAACGTCGTCCAGTATTATCTCCATAAAATAAGGGATAAGCAGCTCCATCACCGCCCCAACCAGCTTTATTATCATCGTGACAATGATATACGGCACGTACGGCGTGATATATTTTCCTAACTTTTCCATCAGCCCTCCGTTTTCCCGAAAGCGTCAGCCCTGCATTTTATTTTTTTCAATATCTCGCTTACGGCGTAAATATCATCTTCCGTAAGCTCGCTTGTAACAAAGCTGTCCCATTCTGTTTGCTTTTTCAGTATCTCAGGCAGGAGAGAAAGCGCCCTTTCCGTGGGATAAAGCCGCAGTATCCGCTTGTCTGCGCTGTCGTTCTCACGGCGGACATAGCCGTTTTCCTCCAGAAAAGCGGCCTGCCTTGCGATATTGCTTTTGTCAGCATAAAGCCTTTTTGCAAGCTGATCCTGCGATATTCCGGGCTCCTCGCATATTTCTGTGATATACCCCGCGTGAAATCCTTTAAGTCCCAGTCCCTCCATATATCCCGCCTTATATCTCATTTGACAGCGGTCGATATCGTGTATCGTTTTGATTATGCCGTTCATAGCTCCCTCCGATTTAGTTGCGTTTGCAACTAAACTATATCACATAAATCCTCCCTTGTCAACTCTGCGCTTATGAAAATTTTCCGAACAAAACAAAAACGACCCCCTCATACCAAGGGGTCGTTATCTGCGTTTTTACAATCTCAGTTTTGCATAAATATCTGCTGTTCCATAATAAGCGGATAGCTTGCAAGCTCTGAGGAATCAAGGTTTTCCCTGTACATATCCACACCTGTTATGCGGCTGTTTTCATAGGTGGTGTAGTAATATATCCCCTTGTCGGTATTACAACAGGAGGAATAAATAGTGTGTTCCCAGCCGCCCTCCACCTTACAGCAGCCCTTTTGCTGTTCCACCGAGGAGAGAATGTGGAAGAACTGGCTTACGCTTTCCTCCTCCGTATCTCCCGAAACCGAATTTGCAAGAGTGAATGCGGCTTTGATAAATCGTGACGCCGAGGACATATCCCCCGGCAGTCCGATAGTCCCCATACCTCTGCTGTAAGGCTTTATTTTCAGCTTTTCCGAAAAATTGTTTTCAGGGTCATCGGCGGACAAAGACATATAGTTTGCCAGATTTGTTATATGATAGTCAAAGGTGGGATTGTTGGTCATAACGCCCACAGGGTCGTCGTAAATCTTCAGTCCCTCCTTTACCGATTCCACAACAATGCTCTCCTCCTTGTCCGATATAATCCAGTGGAGAGGCGAAAGGGGAAGTGCTTCGCTGAAATTTTCGTTCATCAGGTTAAGCCTCGACAGCTTTTCACGGGCCTCACCCACGTTTGCGCACTGACCCAGTATCCAAGGGATAAATTCAAAGGGAGAAACGTTGTCCCTACCCTTTTCTTCGGGCTTGTAATCTGCGTTGTACGGGAAATTCAGCCCCGCCATACTCAGCCCCTTTTCATTTGTCGCGTCGTAGTAAAGGGGATAATTTTCCTGAACGTACGCCATTCCTATCATAGCGTAGTGGCTTTTCATCTCACCCATTCTGCGGAAAACAAAAGGATAATTTCTGGGAGTAATTGTGACGGTCTGATTATATGCAAATTCGTAATCAAGATTTCTCCCGAAATAATGGTCTTTTGTTTTGTAAGCAATTGCGGTGCACATATTTTTCCTCCGTTATCGTTTATCTTCGCTGAATATTTCAGCCAGCAGGGAATTGAGCTTTTCAAAATCTATGGGCTTCGGCAGGTGACCGTTCATTCCCGCCCCCATAGCACGTTCACGGTCCTCCTCGAAGGCGTTCGCCGTCATTGCGATTATGGGGATCTCAGACACGATAGGATTGCCCATCGAGCGTATCGCGCGGGTAGCGGAATATCCGTCCATTATCGGCATTTGTATATCCATAAGCACGAGGTCGTAATATCCGGGCTTTTCATCGCTCAGCATTTCGCAGGCCTGCTGACCGTTTTCAGCGCTTTCAACTTCAAATCCCGCCTCTTTAAGTATCTCCTCTGCGATCTCACGGTTCAGCTCATTGTCCTCCGCCAGCAGTATGCGCTTGCCCCTGAAATTGTTCACCGCTTCAACTGGCGCTTTCTTTTCAGACTCCTCTTTTACCTTCAGCCCAAGGCTTTGCTCAAGCGTCTGGTGCAGGTCGGAGGCGAACAGCGGCTTGCTGATAAAGCCTGTAACTCCCGCCTGCCTTGCCTCCTGCTCAATGTCCGCCCAGTCGTAAGCGGACATAAGGATTATAGGCGATTCCTCCCCGACTATCTTTCGTATCTCACGGACGGTCTCAATACCGCTTAGCTCAGGCATCGACCAGTCTACGATATACACTTCAAACGGGTCCGTCATTTCCTCCGCCTCGCTGGTGCGGGCAATAGCCTCGCGTCCCGACAACGCCCATTCTGCTCTCATTCCTATCTGCCTCAGCATTTTCGACACGCTCTGACAGCACACCATATCGTCGTCCACCACAAGCCCTCTGAACCCTTTAAGCTCTGCGATAGGAGCCATCTCCTTGTGTGCGGCGGAAAAACGCAGCTCAAGATTTACCGTAAAGGTAGTGCCCTTACCCTGCTCGCTGTCCACCTTTATCGTGCCGCCCATCATATCCACGATATTTTTTGTGATAGCCATACCGAGCCCCGTGCCCTGTATGCCGCTTACCGTGGAGGACTGCTCGCGGGTGAACGGGTCGAACACCGTCTTTGCAAATTCGGGGCTCATTCCGATACCCGTATCGCTTACCTTAAATTCGTACAGCCCGCGCTTCGGGGAACGCGAGGGCTTTTGCGTCACGCGAACGGCGACCGTACCCCCTGCGGGAGTGAATTTTATCGCATTCGACGTGAGATTTAACAGCATCTGATTAAGCCTCAGCCTGTCGCAGTAAACCTCCTCGTCCGCAATATCCACTGTGTCTATGAACAGCTCCATTCGCTTTGCGTGGATATCCGATTGAATGATGTTTCTCAGGCTTTGCAGTATATCCGCCAGATTTTCGGGGCGTTCGTTGATAGTCACCTTCCCCGACTCGATCCTGCTCATATCCAGCACGTCGTTGATAAGGGAGAGCAGATGGTTTGACGCCTGCGCTATCTTTGACAGATAGTCCTTTGCCCGTTCCTTGTTGTCAAGATGGGTGGTAGTCAGCGCAGTATAGCCTATGATAGCGTTCATCGGCGTGCGTATATCGTGGGACATATTGTTGAGGAATGTGGTCTTTGCACGGTTAGCAGCGTCCGCCGCCTGAAGGGCGAGAGTAAGCTCCTTAGTCTTGTTTTCCAGTTCGCTTGTTGCAATGGCTATCTTTTTCTTAAGCTGTTTCTGGTTTCGCGTGCGCACTGTCAGCATAGCGATGACGAACAGCAAAAGCAGAATGATGATGACCGCAACTACCGTATAAACAGGATTTCGGTACAAAAAGGCGACAAAACTGTTTTCGTTTTCATGCACCCTGTCTATCTCCCTTGACATAATACCGTCAAGCTCTGCGTCAGTAAAGCTGTCTGCCCCCTTGTCCAGCAGGGAAAGAAGATACCGCCCACCGCTGACGTTGTTTCCCACGGCATAAGACAGCGACGTCTCACCGAATACTATGGAGGAAAGCCTGTTCCGCACGTCATTCTGAACGTATCTTTCAGCGGTGTAGGAGAACAGTATCGTGGCGTCCGCCTCGCCGTTCAGCACCGCCTGAACGCAATCGTCCGTCGTTGGGTACCTGATTATTGCCTCCTTGGGATAGCGGCTTGTGATAAGATCTTCCAGCTCGTCCGCCCTTTCGGTTACCGCAAGGCGGTTTGCCGTTCCCGTAAAGCCGTCCAGCGTGAGCCTTGCGAAATTGGTCTGAAAATACGGCAGAGTTATCTTGTAGCCCTCTTCCTCCGCCAGATAAAAATCTCCCGCAAAGTCCAGCACCACGTCCGCCTCTCCCGCCGCACGCAGAGCGTAATATTCATTCGTATCCTTGACAGGAATAAATTCGTATTTCAGCTCCAGCTTCTGCGCCAGCCTGTCAAACAGCGCAGGCAGTATCCCTTGGGCTTGTCCGTCCTCGAAATAGCAGTACGGTACTCTTTCGGGATTTATCAGCAGCTTCAGCGGCTTTCCCGAGGCGTGCAGCTCGTCAAGAAAGGCTCTTTCCCCCGCATTTAAAATGATCGCGCCCGAGCTGTCTGTGGAGTAGTATATCTCATGCAGCATATCCCGCCAGTTTGGATCGTGAAGATCCATTTCGTTGATTGCGGCGTTTATCCTGCTCATAAGCTCCGTATCGTTCTTATTCGTGCATATGTAGAAAGGACTTGCGTCAAAGGATTCCAGCAGCCACTCGTTGTCCAGCAGTCTAAGACTTCCCGTCACCGCCGCGTCAACCTCGCCGTTTTGCAGAGCCTCCGACAATTCCTCCTGCTCCGCAAAGTATTTGGGAGTAAAGGTAAAGGAATGTTCCTTAGCAAACCGTTCAAAATTCTGATTTTTGGAGTTGCCATCCAGCATACCTATGGTTATCCCGTCGTATGAGGAATAATCTCCCTCCGTCAGCTCCTCGTTTCCCGCCTTTACGGTAAGTATCGTTGAGTTCACGCCGATAGACTGCTCGGAGAAAAGAAACTCCTTCTCCCTCTCCTCGGTCTTTGAAACGGAGGTAACTATGTCCACCTCGCCGTTTTTCAGCATTTCCAGCGAATCCGCATACGACCTGTCATATCCCACATATTCATACGACCAGCCGCCGTGTATGGACAGCCTTTGCAGAAATTCATAGCCGTAGCCGCTTCTGCGCCCGTTTTCATCAATAGTGTGATATCCCGAAAAAGCGAAAAATCCCACCCTAAGCACCTCAGGCTGTTCCTGCGCAGATACTGCAAATGCTGAAAAGCACGGCATCGTCATTACCGCCGCCAGCGCAAGGCTTGCAAGACATTTTTTCAAAGAATGTTTTTTTATTCCCATAAAAGGCTTCCTCCCGTTGAATACGGACTTTATTTCAGCTTGATCATGCACTGTTACCATTATACAGCAAAAGCCCACTAAATGCAAGCCTGAATATCTCCTCTTGCTTTTTTTATTCCCATATGATAAAATACAGGTAAAACGTATTGTTCAGCGGGAGCGCAGATAACGCACGAAAAGCTGCCATAAATATTATTGCAGGAACAGATACAAACAAGGCAAACCTCAAGACGCTGAATAAAGCCGCGGTATCGTCCTCACGGCAAAACTGATAAACAATTGACTATGACTTTTTACAAACAATCAAGCTATTCAACGTTACACCAAAGGAGAATCACTATGAAAAAATTTTTATCCCTCATTCTTGCAGCAGCATTGCTCATATCCTCCCTCTCCGCCTGCTCATCAGACGGCGAAAAGACACCCTCCGACAGCAGCACGCCTGAAACTTCCGTCACAACGGAAGAACCCGCCTATGTGCCGAAATATCACCTTTCAAATCCCAACGCCGACGTAAACGCACAGAAGTTATACGATTACATCTGCGACAATTTTGGAACGTATATGCTTTCCTGCCAGCAGGAAAGCACCTGGATGTCCAGCCCCGACTATGAAATGGATATAATCGAAGAGGTAACGGGAAAGCTCCCCGCTATGAGAGGGCTTGACTTTATGAACGCCGATTTTGACGGAGTAGTGGAGCGTTCGATAGAGTGGCACAAAAAGGGCGGACTTGTGACTATCTGCTGGCACACGGGGATAAACGGACTGGGATACAACGAATCCCTTAACGACGAGCCTGATTTTGACAAGCTGCTTACTCCGGGAACAGAGGAATACGAGGCTATGACCGCCAACTGGGACAAAGCGGCAAATGCTTTAGCCAAGCTGCGTGACGAGGGTATACCTGTATTGTGGCGCCCCTTCCACGAATTTGACGGCGGCTGGTTCTGGTGGGGCAAAAAGGGCGGCGACAATTTCATCAAGCTCTGGCGTATGATGTACGACCGCTTTACCAACGATTTCGGACTGACAAACCTTATATGGGTATTAGGCTATTCGGGAGAAGTGAAGGACGGCTGGTACCCCGGCGATGAATACTGCGACGTGATCGGCTCAGATACCTACGACAACTCCACCAACAAAAATGCGTGGAGCAAGCTGGAGGCGATGAACACAGGCAAGCCCATGGCGTTCCACGAATGTGGGAACGTTCCCGACGTCAGAAGATTTGAATTAGACGGCGACCTTTGGTCATGGTTTATGATATGGCACACCGACTATGTGACAAATCAGAACAAGCGCACCCTTGCCGCCGTTTACCAAAGCGAAAAGGTGATAACGCTGGACGAGCTTCCCAAGGACTTGTTTGAGTGACGGAATGACAGCTTTTGTCAGCGTCTTGCAGGGGAATTTTCAAACTGATTGACAAACCGACCCGATAAGAGTATAATAACATTTTGAAGTTACCGACTATTTCCAATGAGAGGAAGCGATAGATAGTATGAACAAGGCTATCCGTTATCTCGCCGCTTTTGTTTCAGCTATTATGTTCAGCCTTTCCCTGCCGCAGATAAGCGCTGCGCAGGAGACAAAGAACGTGGATCTTACTTCCGAGGAGGAAGCGTATATATCATCGCATTCCACCTTGAAGGTGGGATACGTTCAGGACCGCATACCTGTTTCCTTTTCCAATAAGGACAACAAGTTTGACGGCATATCTTTGCATATCCTTGACAGAATAAGCGAGCTTTCGGGACTGAAATTTGAATACGTCCCCCTCCCCGCAGGGGACGTTACATACGACTATCTTTTAAACGGCGGATTTGACCTTGTCACCAGCGTTGAATACAACGAGGAGAACAAAAAAGCCAACGGCATACTTATAAGCGAACCGTACCTTTCAAGCCGCAAGGTGGTAGTTGCAAAGGACAACCTTGATTTCAGATACGACGGACACTGGAAAGTCGCCGTTTCCACAGGCTCTCAGACGCTAAAAAAGGTGCTTGCCGCCTCCTTCCCAAACTTTGAGCTTATGGACTGCGAAACCATAACCGACTGCTTTGACGCCGTGAACAACGGCACCGCCGACCTTGTGATACAAAACCAGTTCGTGGTGGAATACTGGCTCTCCAAGCCCGCATACGAAAATTTAAAGGTAATTCCCGTAGTGGGACTTGACGATCAGCTTTGCTTTTCCGCTGTCGTTCCTTTCGGGGAGGGAAGCGAGGAGGCTCAGGCAGAGGGCAAGGTTCTCATAAGCATACTGGACAAAACGATAGAGTGTATGTCCGAGGACGAGGTGACCAACTTCATCATACAAGGCACCATGGAAAATCAGTACAAGTACACCTTTTCCGATTTTGTGAGCCGCTACCGCTATTCTTTTCTTATGGTAATCGTTGCTCTCATCATAATCACCCTGCTTGCGATCCTGCTTTTCCGCCTGCGCATACGTTTTATCCGCAGCAAGGCAGAGGCAAAGGCAAAGGGAATGTTCCTTTCCAGTATGAGCCACGAGATACGAACGCCGCTGAACGGTCTTATCGGTCTTAACTATCTTATGTCACACAACCTGGACAATAAGGAGAAGATGAAGGAATATCTGAACCAGTCCTCCGTCACCGCAAAATATCTCCTTTCTCTTGTGAACGACGTTCTCGATTCCTCCAAGCTGGAGGAAAACAAGCTGGAGCTTGTGAGCCGACCTGTTGATCTTGCGCTTGTTATCGAAACGGTAAGCTCTATCCAGCGCAATGCAATAAATGACAAAAAGCTGAAATACACCGTTCATTCCGATATGAAATACCCTTACGTCACAGGCGACGACGTGCGCATACAGCAGGTGATACTTAACGTTCTCGACAACGCCTGCAAATTCACCTCCGAGGGCGGAAAGATAGATCTTTACCTTGAACAGGAAAAGAGAGAGGACGGAAAGATACTGACCTCAGTCACCATAACCGACACAGGAAAGGGAATGAGCGAGGAATTTCAAAAGCAGATATTCGACCTTTTCTCTCAGGAGCTTGAAACAGTATCAAAGGGCAACAGAGGAACAGGACTGGGTCTTTCCATAAGCCGCCGACTGGCTCTGCTTATGGGCGGCGACCTTACCTGCGAAAGCAAAAAGGGCAAGGGCAGCACCTTTACCTTCACCTTTGCCGCCGACCCTGCCGAAAAGCCTGTTCCTTCCGAGGAAAAAACTCCCTCTCCCCACAGCAGAAGCTCCCGCATTTTAGTAGCGGAGGACAACGAGCTTAACGGCGAGATAATGATAGAGCTTCTTCAAGGCGAAGGACTTGAAGCGAACCTTGCAGAAAACGGAAAGGCCGCCTTACAGATGTTCAAAAATTCTCCCGCAGGAACATATGACGTTATCCTTATGGACCTTCTTATGCCCGAAATGGACGGCTTTGAGACCGCCAAAGCAATACGCTCTCTCGACCGAGAGGACGCAAAGACGGTGCGCATTTTCGCCTGCACCGCAAATTCCTTTGCCGAGGACAGGGAAAAAGCCCTCGAAAGCGGTATGGACGATTTTATCGCAAAGCCCATAAACGTTGAAGAACTGCTGAGAAAAATATAATAAGCATGCTCCCGCCCACAGGCGGGAGTATTTTTCTTTTCAGCGGTAAATATCTCACAAGAAAAGCCGCCTTCGTCGATAATTTTTCTTAAAAAATCAATTGACATAATCTGCTTTTAGATATATAATACATAAGATATAGAGCAATTTAAAACGCTGAAACAATGTTTCTGACAAAAACGTTTACATCGCCTTAATTCACGGGAAAGGGGGAAGCTGCGCATTATGGAAACCGAGCTTAACGATTACTGGATACTGGTAATAGACGACGACGCCGCAAATCTTACGATGGCGAACACCATACTAAGCTCCGAAGGTATGAGAGTGAGCTGTGTAAAATCAGGGGAAGCCGCCCTTAAATTTCTGCGCAGCAACAAGCCCGACCTGATACTGCTTGACGTGCATATGCCGGGAATGGACGGCTTTGCCACCATAGCCGCACTGAAAGAAAACAAAGCCACCGCAGGCATTCCCGTTATCTTCCTCACCGCCGACGACGACAGCGACACCGAAACAAGGGGACTTCAAGCGGGAGCAATGGACTTCATCACCAAGCCCTTTATGGCGGACATTCTCCTGCTGAGGATAAATCATATAGTTGAGCTAACCCGCTTGCAGGCGGACCTTGCCCACGAGGTAGAGGTAAAGACCAGGGAAGTAACTCACCAGCATAAAAAGCTGGAAAAGCTGTCAATGCAGATAGTTATGGCATTGTCAGGCGCAATAGACGCCAAGGACACCTATACCAACGGTCACTCCGCCAGAGTTGCGGATTATTCCCGCAGGATAGCTGAAATGGCAGGCTTTTCCAAGGAAATGCAGGACGACATCTATATGATAGGACTGCTCCACGACGTTGGAAAGATAGGTATCCCCGACGCTATCATAAACAAGCCCTCACGCCTTACCGACGAGGAATTTGCGATAATCAAGACTCACCCCGTTCTGGGTGAAAAGATACTTGAAAAGATAGAGGAATTTCCCAAACTGATCACAGGAGCAAAGTATCACCACGAGCGTTATGACGGCAGGGGCTATCCCGACGGCCTGTCAGGGGAGGATATTCCCGTTGAAGCGAGGATAATCGCAGTAGCCGACGCCTACGACGCTATGAGCTCAAAAAGAGCGTACAGAGGGGTTATCCCCCAGGCTCAAGTGAGAGCCGAGGTGGAAAAGGGAAAAGGCACTCAGTTCGACCCCGTATTTGCCGACATTATGCTGTCCATGATAGACGAGGACAAAGATTATGAAATGTGCGAGAAGTAGGCGGTGATCTTATGAGCAATAAAGATAAAAATCAAACTTCATACCTTACCGTGCTGATCTGCTATACCTTTCTGGCAATTGCGCTGGGCGCTGAGATAATCCTTAACGGCACCTCGATGATGATGCTTGTCCAGCTTGCGGCGAAGCTTGTCATCTGCTGGACTATACATTTTATCAAAAAAATTCCGTACAGCGTGGAAAAGTGGATATCCTACGCTTTGCTGCTGCACGGCTTTCTGATATACGGTGTGAGCCCCGCACATATCCTGAACCTTGCGCCTCTGGCAGTGGGACTTACCGCCCTTTATTACGCGGTGGAAATGTACGGGCTCATCATTATAAACACCATAGTTTACTTCGTTACTGTCATCGGAAATCTTCTGCTCCATCAGAATAGTTTTGACTTCACCCCCTCGTTTATAACGAGCTTAGTCGCAGGGGGAATTTTCGTCTGCCTCTCCGCCTACGTTGCAAAGCTGCTGCGTGAAAGACGTGCGGGCAAAACAAAAGAGATGACCGAAAAGATAGAAAAGCTGGAGGAGGAGAACCGCAGGACCGAGGACTTCCTCACCAACGTTTCCCACGAGCTTCGCACGCCTATAAACGCAGTAACAGGTCTTACCGCCGTAATGCTGAAAAACGAGGAGGACGCCGACAAGCGTGAAAATCTCCTTTCCGTGCAGAAAGCTGGCTACCGCCTTTTCGGGCAGATAGAGGATATCCTTGACTACACGGAGATAGACACGGAAAAAGTGACCGTCAGCGAGGACACGTATATGCTTTCCTCCCTGATAAACGACGTTATTTCCGAACAGAATATGACCGAGGGCAAGGAAAATCTTGAGCTTATCTTTGACATTGAGGCCAAGATACCCGCCATGCTCATTGGGGACAGCAAAAAGATAAAGAAGATAATAAAGCACCTTGTTGACAACGCCGTAAAATTCACCGAAGAGGGCGGCGTTTACGTCAGGATATACGCTTTGAAGAAATCCTACGGCGTGAACCTTTGCATACAGGTAAAGGACACGGGTATAGGAATGGACGCCGAGAGCCTTTCCAAAGTGACCGAAAGATTTTACCAGTCCAGCGGCGGGCGTGACCGCAGGTCTGGCGGGCTGGGTCTGGGACTTCCCATAGTTTACGGAATGGCTACCGCCATGAACGGCTTTGTCCATGTGGAAAGCAAGGCGGGAAGCGGCACCGAGGTCACCGTCAGCATACCTCAGAAGGTAGCGGACGAATCCGCGGGAATGAAGGTGGAAAACCCGTCCAAGCTGTGCCTTGCCTGCTACCTTATGCCTGAGAAATACAAGGTCCCCGAGGTCCGTAAATTCTACGACAGAATGATAACCAACATCGCCAGAGGGCTTGACGTTTCGGTTCACAGGGTATTTACCCGCGACGAGCTGGAAAAGCTGGTATCTATGTACCGCCTGACCCACCTTTTCCTTGCGGACGAGGAGTACGAGGCGGACAGCAGCTATATCGAACATCTTGACAGCAATATACAGGTAGTCCTTATCGCAGATGAAAACTACCGCCCCAAGGAAAACAGCAGAGTAAAGATACTTCATAAGCCCTTCTACTGTTTCCCAGTTGTGAACATACTCAACAGCGACACTGCCGAAGAGCTTGCTATCCAGGGCAGAAGAATGATATGCCCCGACGTTAAGGTGCTTGTAGTTGACGACGAGCCTATGAACCGAATGGTAGCCGAGGGAATGTTAAAGGATTACCAGATAACCGTCCGCACCGCGGGCAGCGGTATGGAGGCTATCTCTATCTGCGAGAATGAAGAATTTGACGTGCTTTTCTTAGACCACATGATGCCCGAAATGGACGGCGTGGAAACGCTGAAACAGCTCCGCAGGCTGAAAACAGGCTCCGCCGATATGTTCACTGCGATAGCATTTACCGCAAATGCTGTCAGCGGCGCCAGAGAAATGTTCCTGCGCGAGGGCTTTGACGAGTTTTTGTCCAAGCCTGTTGAGGCGCCTGAGCTTGAACGTGTTCTGAGAAAGGTACTTCCCAAAGCCCGCATAAAGTTCATTGAGGAACGTGAAACGGTGAGGGAAAATCAGTCCTTCTCCACGCAAAAGCAGTCCTCTCAGGAAAACCGCCCCGACGAGATAGCCGCCCTTGAAGCCGCAGGGATAAACACCGCAGCCGCTTTAGGCTATTGCAGGAACGACAGAGAATTTTACATTCAGCTTTTGCGCAAATTCGTTTCCGACGCCGATTACAAGGCAGGAGAGATAAACAAATATTTCGGCAAGGGCGATTACGAAAATTACCGCATACAAGTCCACGCCCTGAAAAGCTCCGCCAAAATGATGGGAGCAGACGAGCTTTCCAATTCCGCCAAGGATATGGAGACCGCCGCCAAGGACAAGGACATAGATTACATACTTGCAAACCACAACGCTTTAATGGAAATGTACGCTGACGCAGTTAAGGTGATAGGCGAAGCCACAGGCGACGCGCAAAGCGAGGAGGACGATACTGCCGCCGAGGGAACGGAGATAACGCAGGAGGAACTGCTCTCCTACCTTGACGAGCTTCACTCCTGCTTTGACACCTACGAGGCGGATAAGGCGCAGAATTTAATAGAGGAACTGAGCAAGACCGTTTACAGCGGAAAGTCCGTCAAAGCCCTCCTGCGCGCCGTCAAGCAGGACGTGGAGGACTTTGAGTACGAAGCGGCGGCTGAAAAGGCGACCGCACTTGCAGACAAGGTGAAAGGCGGTGAGGTGTGATGAAACTGAAAAAAATGTTTCAAAGCCTGCTGGGCGATTACAATTATTCCCTCCAGGAGCGCCTGTTCCGTCTGATTACAATAATCGGTCTGGTGGGACTTGCGCTGGGCATAGCGGTAGGCTGCTGCTCAGGGGAAAGCCTTACCAACCTTACCGCAATGATAGTCGCTTTCGTCCTGCTGGGAATACTGGTGTTCTTCACTATCCGCACGCATAAAATACAGCTTGGCGCAATAATCGTTTCTGCGATCGCGCTTTACATCGTTTTGCCCTTTAACTTCATCACAGCGGGCGGAATATACGGCGGCGGACCTACCTGGTTCATTCTGGGATTTGTGCTTGCAACTATCGTTGTAGAGGGCAAGGCGAGGTATATTCTGCTTGCAGGCGGATATATCATATTTCTGGTATGCTATTACGTCGCATACTTCTACCCTGAGCTTATAGTCCAGCACACTCTTGAAATGGCATATATCGACTCTCTCGCCACCCTTACGGTGGTATCAATAGTGACCTGCGGAATGTTGCTGTTCCAGAACGCTATCTACCGCAAACAGAACGAAAAGACCGAACAGCAGAAGAAACAGATAGAGGAATTAAATCAGGCTCAGAACCGCTTTTTCTCCAGTATGAGCCACGAGATACGCACTCCTATAAACACAATAATCGGTCTTAACGAGATGATACTCCGCGAGGACGTTTCCGACGAGGTTGCGGAGGACGCGCAGAATATCCAGAGCGCAGGCAAAATGCTCCTCTCCCTTATCAACGACATTCTTGATATGTCAAAGATAGAGTCGGGGAAAATGGACATCGTGCCTGTAACCTACGACGTCGGCGCAATGCTTTCCGACATTGTGAATATGATATGGGTGAGAGCCAAGGAAAAGGGGCTGGAATTTCACATCAACGTGGAGGACAGCATACCCGCCCGCCTTTGCGGGGACGAGGTGCGCATAAAGCAGATACTGATAAACCTGCTTAACAATGCGGTGAAATACACCTCCGAGGGCTCCGTCACCCTGTCAATTCAACAGCGCCAAGTGCAGGACGACACCGTTTACATAGCATATTCCGTGGCTGACACGGGAATGGGCATAAAAAAGGAAAACATTCCTCATCTTTTCAGCGCTTTCCGCCGTGTTGACGAGGAAAAGAACCGCTATATAGAGGGAACAGGTCTTGGTCTTTCCATAGTAAGACAGCTTGTCACCCTTATGGGCGGGGATATTGAAGTGAACAGCGTATATACCAAAGGCTCCACCTTCGTCGTTACAATTCCTCAGAAGATCGAGGGCGAGGGCAGACTGGGCGAGCTTGATCTGGAAAAACGCCACACAATGGGCGTCAGAGAGCATTACAGAGCATTGTTTGAGGCGCCGAAGGCAAACGTCCTCATAGTTGACGACAATGATACCAACCTTATGGTCGCGGCAAAACTGCTCCACGATACAAAGGTTGCGGTGGACACCGCCTCAAGCGGCGCGCAGTGCCTTTCCAGAACTGAGAACAGGCGCTACGACGTTATATTTATGGATCACCTTATGCCCGTTATGGACGGGATAGAGTGCCTGCACCTTATCCGCACCCAGACAGGCGGACTGAACCAGGAAACTCCCGTAGTCGTTCTCACCGCCAACGCAGGAAGCGACAATCAGGAGCTGTACAGGCGTGAGGGCTTTGACGGCTATCTGCAAAAGCCCGTCAGCGGCATACAGCTTGAAACGGAGCTTTTAAAGCACCTGCCGAGAGAGATAGTGCAGATGAACAGCACCGAGCTGTTCAGCGATACGGTAGTAGGACCTGTTTTGGGTCACAAGAAAAAACAGCTCATTATGATAACCACCGACAGCGTCAGCGACCTGCCCGCCGACCTTGCAGAAAAGTACAACATAGCCGTTCTTCCATATCACGTAATGACCGAGGGCGGCGATTTTAGAGACGGCGAGGAGATAGAAACGGACGGTATCCTGTCCTATCTTTCGGGAAAGGACAAAAAGGTACATTCCGAAGAACCCAAGGTATCTGATTACGAGGCGTTCTTTGCGGAACAGCTCACCAAGGCTCAGCATATAATCCACATAGCTATGGCGAAAAACGCCAGCAAGGGCTACGAAAAGGCGCTTGAGGCGTCAGGAGCCTTTGACAACGTAACGGTAGTTGATTCTGGACATCTTTCCAGCGGAATGGGTATGGTCGCACTTTACGCCGCCGAATACGCCGCAGGCGGAATGGAGGTGGACGCAGTCCTCTCCGAGATAGAGCGTATCAAAGCAAAGGTAAACACCAGCTTTATCGTTGGCAGCACCGAGTATCTTGCCCGTTCGGGAAGAATTTCCTCAAAGATAAACGCCGTATGCGAAGCCTTTATGCTCCACCCTGTCATAATGCTGAAAAAGAGCAGTATGACAGTGGGCGCAATAAGAATGGGAACGCGGGAGACTATCTGGAAGAAATATATACGCTCCACCCTGCGTTCTCCTTCAAGAATAGATAACCGTCTGCTGTTCATCACCTACGCGGGACTTCGCCCCGAAGAACTTGATGAGATTGCGGCAAAGGTTAGAGAAAAGATAAGCTTTGACGAGGTAATATATCAGAAAGCCTCGCCTGCAATTTCCATAAACTGCGGACCTGAAAGCTACGGCTTGCTGTTTATGGAGAAATGATAAACAGAACAAACGGAGACAAATGAAATGAAGAAACTTTTTGGAACATTATCCGCACTTCTTGCGGCGGCAACGCTTTTTGCAGGCTGCTCAGGCGGAGAGACGGCAGAGTCCGTGCTGAAAGAGGGACAGTCCGATATTCAGTACATAAAGGACAAGGGGACATTTATTATAGGAATAACGGACTACGCCCCTATGGACTTTAAGGACGGCGATAATTGGACAGGTTTTGACGCGGAGCTTTCCGCGGCTTTTGCCGAAGAGCTTGGCGTAACTCCCCAGTTTGTGGAGATAGACTGGGACAAGCGCACGGGGCTCCTTCAAAGCGGCGCGATCGACTGCATATGGAACGGTATGACCTTGACGGAGGAGCTTCAACAGGAAATAGACTGCTCTCAGCCTTACGCCTCCAGCGGTCAGGTTATAGTTATGCAAAAGGATAAGCTGGACAAATACGAGACCGTAGAGCAGTGCCAGCACCTTCTCTTTACAGTAGAGGGCGGCTCATCAGGCGAAGCGGTAATAAAAGAACTAAAATACCGCTACACCCCCTATGCAACTATGAAAGAGACCCTGCAAAGCGTATGCGACAACAAGGCTGACGCGGCGGTGATAGACATAATCATGGCGGGATATTATTCCGCAGGGGAGAACGAATTTTCCCAGCTTGGATACAAATTCCTGCTGAATGATGAAAAGATAGGCGTAGGACTTCGCAAAGGCTCCGACCTTACGGATAAGGTGAACGAGTTTTTGTCCGAAATGACTTCAAGCGGAAAAATGAACGAGATAGCCGAAAAGTACGGCATAGCGGACGCAGTGCTTGACTGAAAAAGCGTCTGTAAAAAATTTAAGGAGCAGCTTTCACAATGAAAACAATACTTGTTGTAGACGATGACAATATGAATCTTGCCACTACCAGAGAGGTACTCAGCGACAGCTACAAGGTCGTTTTGGTGAAAAAGGGTCAGCAGGCGCTGTCATACCTTGAAAACGGCGACTGCGACATTATCCTGCTGGATATAAATATGCCCGAAATGGACGGCTTTGAGGTAATGGAAAAGATCCGCGCTATGGAAAGGCACGTCGACACTCCCGTTATTTTCCTTACAGGGGACAACGACGCCGAGACCGAGTCCCGCTGCTTCAAGGCGGGAGCCATAGATTACATAGCAAAGCCCTTTGTTCCTGCCGTAATACTTTCAAGAATAGGCAGGATACTTGAGCTTGAGGAGCTTCGCCGCAGCCTTGCCGACAGACTGGAGCAGAAGATAAAGGAAGTTTCCGACATCAAGAGCAAAAGCAACCGTGACGTCCTCACAGGTCTCTGGAACAGGGAATACACCGAGGAAGCGGTCAACACCATGCTTAATGGCGGCATAAACGGCGCCGTTATGATGATAGATATGGACAACTTCAAGCTGATAAACGACAACTACGGTCATATAGCGGGCGACAAAACGCTGAAAATGTTTGCCGACACCATGAGAACATATTCCTCCGAAGGGGACGTTCTCTGCCGTATCGGCGGCGACGAATTCGTGGTATTTGTTAAAGGCGTTACTTCAAAAGCGGAGCTTAGCAACCGTGCGGCAGATATTATCCGTGATATATGCGCAAAGATAAAGGACTGCGGCTACGAGACCGACACCTCCGTTTCCATAGGCATAGCCAAAGCTCCCGAGGACGGAGCAGAGTTCGCCAAGCTGTACAACGCCGCCGACAAGGCTTTGTACTACGTTAAGCAAAACGGCAAAAACTCCTACCACTTTTTCAGCGACAAGCTGGCGGCGGAACACGACCGCGGCGAAAAGACCGTGGATCTGAAATATCTGAAAGACCTTATGAACCGTGCCGACAGCGGCAAGGGCGCATATCTCCTTGACTTTGAGAGCTTCCACCACGTTTACAACTTTATCCGCCGCTTTGTTGAGCGCAGTAACAGAGACGTGCAGACCCTTCTTTTCACCCTCAGTGAAAACAGCAATGCTACCCCCGACTCCACTGAAACAGAAGCGGCAATGGAAATGCTGGAAAGCTCCATATACACCTCTCTGCGCCGTTCCGACATCTCCACCAGATATTCCAGCAGGCAGATGATAGTCATTCTTATGGACGCCAACAGTGTAAACGGCGATATGGTAGCCGAACGAATAATCAGCAATTTCCACAAGCTGTACACGGGGAATAAAATACGCATAGATTACGGCATAGCCTGCCTTGACAGCAAAACGGGCACCGTATGACAATAAAAAAATTACCGCCTGAGCAAAAACTCAGACGGTATTTTTTTATTTTCATTTTTACGCTGTAACGATACCCGCCGCCTCGATAAACTCAGGCAGCTTCTTTGCGTCCTCACGCATTTTGTATTTGAGTATCTTTCCCGCCGCATTCATCGGGAAGCTGTCTACGAAAACAACGTATTTAGGCGTTTTGTGCTTTGCCATATGAGCCATAACGTATTCCTTTATCTCCTCGGCGGTACATTCAACGTCAGGCTTTTTGATAATGCACGCCATAATTTCCTCGCCGTAAGCTTTGTCGGGAACGCCGATAACCTGCACGTCCTGGACCTTGGGATAAGTGTAGATAAAGTCCTCTATCTCTTTGGGATAGATATTTTCGCCGCCTCGGATTATCATATCCTTGATACGGCCCGTTACCTTAAAGTTTCCGTCAGGCAGACGGCGGAGCAGGTCGCCGCTGTGAAGCCAGCCGTCCTTGTCGATAGCCGCCGCAGTAGCCTCAGGCATTTTGTAGTAGCCTTTCATTATATTGTAGCCCCTCGCCACAAACTCCCCGTCCACGTTGTCAGGACAGTCCTCTCCCGTTTCAGGGTCGACTATCTTGCACTCAACGCCAAAGATAGCGCCGCCAACGGTATTTACACGGGTCTCTATTGAATCGGTGGTCTTTGACATAGTTGTTGCTGGAGAAGCCTCGGTCTGCCCGTAGGTAATGCATATCTCGCTCATATGCATTTTCTCGATAACTTCCTCCATTACCTTGATAGGGCAGGGAGAACCCGCCATAATTCCCGTTCTCATATAGGAGAAATCCGTCTTGGGGAAATCCTCGTGTCCCAGCATAGCGATAAACATTGTGGGAACGCCGTGGAAAGCGGTTATCTTTTCCTTATTTATGCAGGCAAGGCTCTTTCTGGGTGAAAATGCGGGGATAGGCGACATAGTCGTGCCGTGTGTCATAGATGCAGTCATAGCCAGCACCATTCCGAAGCAGTGGAACATAGGCACCTGAATCATCATTCTGTCCGCTGTTGACAAGTCCATACAGTCCCCGATAGCCTTACCGTTGTTCACAACGTTGTAATGGGTCAGCATAACGCCCTTGGGGAAGCCCGTAGTCCCGCTTGTGTACTGCATATTGCACACATCGTCCTTGTTTATCATAGCCGCCCTGCGGTATACCGCCTCGATAGAGGTGCGCTCCGCCTGCGCCAGCGCTTCTTCCCAGGTAAGACAGCCCTTTTGCTTTGAATCAACGGTTATGATATTGCGCAGGAAAGGAAGTCTGCGGCTGTGAATGGGCTTTCCCTCCTCCACAGTTTCAAGCTCGGGGATAAGCTCCTTGATTATCTCCACGTAGTTTGAGTCCTTGTATCCGTCTATCATTACCAGCGTATGTGTGTCCGACTGACGGAGCAGATATTCCGCCTCGTGTATCTTGTAGGCGGTATTCACCGTTACCAGCACCGCGCCTATCTTTACCGTCGCCCAGAAGGTGATGAACCACTGTGGAACGTTGGTCGCCCAAATCGCCACATGATCGCCCTGCTTTACACCCAGAGAGATAAGCGCCCTTGCAAAGGTATCAACATCATCTCTGAATTCGGGATACGTCCTGCTGTAATCGCACTCCGTATATCTGAACGCCCACTGGTCGGGAAATTCCTCGCATATCTTATCCAGCACCTGCGGCATTGTAAGGTCGATAAGACGGTTTTTCTCCCAGGGATAATAGCCGTCCCCGCGAACGCTTTTCTGCAAACGCTCCGTTCCCGCCTGATTGCCTAAAAACTGGGACATAAAATGCATATAGTGGGGAAGCACTATACCCGCCTCCGACAGCTCGGGAGAATACTGGCGCAGCCATTCCAGCGAGATATACCCCTCATAGTTCAGCGAGCGCAGCGCCTTCATATATTCCTCCATAGGAGGCAGGTCGCCCTCGCCCACCAGACGGTATTCCACCTTTCCGTCCTTCATCACCGAGTCCTTGATATGAGTATGCTTGATGAATGCGCCTAAATTTTTTATAGTAGTTTCAGGAGATTCCCCAAAGAAACGGTACGGGTGGTTCCAGTCCCACAAAGCCGCAACGCTGTCGCTTCCTATCTGCGCCAGAACGTCCGCCAGCCTTGCCGTGTCGCCGTAAACGCCGTTTGTCTCGATAAGCAGAGTGACCCCCGCCTCCTCCGCAATAGGAGCGAGAATTTTCATCGGCTCTATAACGTATTCGTCGGGAAAATCCTCCTCAGGCTGACCCTTAAGGTCGCCCAGAACTCTCACATACGGCACCTCCAGCTCCTTTGCAAGAGCGATATATTTTTTCAGCTCCTCGATGCTTTCCTGATGACGGTCGGCATACTTCAGCGTACACCCCGATGAAAGACAGCATATCTCCAGTTTAAGCCTTTTTAAAGTAGCCTTTGTTTCTGCGATATTTTTCGGCAGGAACGGCGAGCGTGGAGAAAATATGTTGTCTCCCAGACCACGCACTTCTATCCCCTGAAAGCCGAAGTCCTTGGCAAGCGAATAAATTTCCGCCCATGAGTACTCAGGGCAGGCAAGAGTTGAAAAGGAAAGCTTCATTTTTTTGTCCCCTTTGATGAAATTTAAACATAGCCGCAGGAAAAGCCCAAACACATATTTTCCTGTCAAATAATAACATATATAAATAATATATCACTTGAAAGCGCTTTTGTCAACAGCAAAGCCGCAGGAACGCCCCATAAAGTCAAGCATAAAATGAATTTTTCCACAAAAATGAAACCCGATAAAGGTACGCTTTTGTCAATACCATTTCAAAATAAATAAAATCCTTGAAAAATCACCTGTGATGTGATAAAATAATAAATTGTGCCAAGGGATTTACGGCAAAGAGCCGTATTCTGTAATCGTTTTCCAAAATCAACTGTTTTTGGAAAGGACACGAATCTTATAAGAAAGAAGATTTTCCTATAATGAACGATTCAGAGCTTTATGAATTTGTGGAAGAAACGCTGATCGGCGCTTGCCTCCAGCTGGCAAAGGTCAACGTTATGACAGGCGAGTACGTCTACCTCAAGTCTGACCCTGAGATAGCGAAGGATTTTGAGGGCGTGACAAATATATACGAATATATGAGAAGGCTTGCGTCGGAGGAATACGTTTATCCCGAATTTTGTGAGGAATATCTGAGATTTTCCGACCCCGAATACGTCCGTGAAAAGGTATTCAGCGGCGAAAAGACGATAGTATACCGCTACAAGCGGAAAACTCCCTCAGGCGGACGCTGGCTGAATTTCAGCATAAGCATTCCCGACAACTGCTCTCCCGAAAATCCGTGGGTAGTTTTTGCACTGAGGGATTCGGACACTGCCTCCACTGCGCTTGCAGACGCTATGTCCGCCCTTTCGGTGGTATATTACAAGATACTTAAGGTGAACTTTACCACCGATACCTTTGAAGTAGTCAAGGCGGTGGAAAACGAACAGCCTGACGAAAACGTGACAAAAATAACCGAATGGCTGCGTTTATTTGCCGAAAAGGGAAATGTTCACGAGGAGGATATGAACGTATACCTCCAGTTTACTGCTACCGATCATATCAAGGAGCATTTCAGCAAGAGAAAGACGCGTCTAAGCTGTCGTTACCGCAGGCGCCATATCGACGGCGGCTACCGTTGGGCGCAGCTTGACCTTCTTCCCGGAATGGACTATACCGACGACAACGTAAGCCTGCTGCTTTTCGTAAAGGACGTTCACGACGAGCATATGGCGGAGCTTCGCCACCGTCAGGAGCTTGTGGACAACTTTAACCGTGACGCTCTGACCCTGCTTTACAACAGGCGCTCCTTCAACGAGGACCTTGAGAAGATGAACGAAAATATGCCCGAGCTTGTCACCTGCCTTTACATTGACGTAAACGGACTTCACGAGCTGAACAACCTGCTGGGACATCAGAAGGGCGACGATATGCTGTGCTGTGTTGCGGATACACTCAAAATATTCTTCCCCGAGGAAAGAATGTACCGTATCGGCGGCGACGAATTTGTGATGATGAGCAAAAAGCTCACCAAGACCGACGTGGAACGTATTCTCGTGGAGATACGCAAGACCCTTGCGGAAAGCGATTACTACATTTCGGCAGGCGCAGGAAGCTGCGGAAAAGATTCCTCCGTTTACAAAGCGGTGGGAGCTGCTGAGCTTGCTATGAGAAAGGATAAGGAGCTTTTCTACAAGAACAGCTCAGGCGACCGCAGAAAGCGCACCGCCAACGAGGAGCTTGAGAAGCTGCTTACCGAAAAGCGCGACGCCGAATATTTCCTCAAGCTGATAGCTACCAGCTATGCGGGCGTTTACTTTGTGGACATAGAGCGTGACACTTTAAGATACATATATATGCCCGAATATTTTAAGAACCTGCTGGAAAGAACTTCGTTTTCTTTTAACAAGGCTATGCACCAGTATGCGAAAAAGTACGTTGAGGCGGAGTATTACGAGGATCTCATAAAGCTGCTGGACAAAAACGAGCTTTACCGCCGCCTTGAGAATGAAAAGATAGTTTTCTTCAAATACAAAAAGGTAAACGGCGTTGAAATGCGCCTAAAGGTAATAAAGATAGACGAACGTGCGGACGAAAAAAACGAAACCGTCTGGATATTCTCAGGCGATGAAGTTGAGGTCTGAACCGTCAGTACAGAAATATCTCCCGATATGCTTAAACAGCGTGTCGGGGGATTTTTTGCGGGAATGATTTTCTTTCCAGTAAATTTTTGGGAGTATTTTTTAAAATTCGGCAGTTATGTAAATCACTGCCTTTTTCTATTGACTAAATTTATCGGACAATGTATAATAAAAACGTGATCTTCTCAAATATAAAAGAAGGGAGCATTAAGATGAAAATAAAATTTTTAGCTGCTGCATTGATATTATCTCTCTGTTTTTCCGCCTGCTCGCAAGCGGAAAACACCGCAGGCGCCGAGGATTCCTCAACAATATCCTCCACTCCCTATAATTCCGAGGAAAGCGAAACACCCACGGAGGAAACCGAGCCTTCGACGGAAAATGGCGAGTCATCTGCGAAAGAAAGCGAGCCCGCCAAGTCTGAAAACACCTCCGACTCAAAGAAAACGGAGCAGTCCTCCTCGGAGGAAACAAATCAGACCGTATCCGCCGCCGAAAGGACCGAGGCAAAAACTTCCGAAACGGAAAAAACAACTTCCTCTACCGCCGCACCTGTAACGACCACGTCAAAAAAGGCGGAGCAAACGACCCCCTCCGCCACTACTACGACCACAACCACCGCATACGTTCCTCCCGTAGCTCCTCAAGGCAGCCTTTATGACCTGATGATGCAGTACATCAACGAGGGTCAGGCGCAGATGAAGTTTTACAACGTAAGCACACAAGAGGTCCAGGATACTTTTCTTGAAATTATGGCAGAACACCCTGAATTTTTCTGGTTCTCAAACAGCTGTCGCTGCAATACCACGACCTACGGCTCTCAGACAGAGGTGACTTTGATCCCATATTCTATGGATATGTCGGGTTTAGACGCCAAAAGACAGCAGTTCGACAATATTGTAAACGACGTAGTTTCACAGGCGAAGAAAAAATCAAACGATTTTGATAAGCTGCTCTTCATTCACGATTACATAGTCGACCACTGCAAATACGACACGCAGTCCGCCAACCTTGCTTTGCAGGGAAATATAACTCAGCAGGCGGCTCAAAGCGGCTCCGCATACGGCTGCCTTGTGGCAGGAAAAGCGGTATGCTCAGGATATGCGGCGGCGTTCCAGCTTCTCGCTCAGAAGCTGGACTATGACTGCGGCAGAGTACACGGCGACTATCACGAGTGGAATTACGTTTGCGCAGGCGGAGATTATTATTACGTGGACACCACCTGGGACGACCCTATCTCCTCAAGCGGCGCTGATGTTAAAAGGCACGAATTTTTCTGCATAAATGAAAAGGAGCTTCTCCTCTCTCACGTTATAGAAAGCGGACAGAACGTCCCCGCCTGCAACGGCGAAAAGCTGGATTATTACAAGTATCAGGGACTTTACCTTTCCGTATATTCCTTTGACGGAGTAAAGAAGATATACGAGCAAAAAGGAAAACCAAACCTGCTTGAACTGAAATTCGGCTCAACAGACGAATGTCAGAAAGCGTATAACGACCTTTACGCCAATTGGTATAATCTTTTCGGCTCAGGGAGCATAATGTTCAGCAAAGGAACGTCAGGTCTCACCATGACAATGACTTTTTCCGCATAAATTTTTCGGAGGAAATTACGGCAGCTTCCTCATAAACACACCAAATCACAAAACCCGTTGCTATCAGCCGCCAGACTGATAACAACGGGTTTTTGCTCTCCCCTAAAAATCCTCCAGAAATATCCCCACGGATATTTTATGAAAGCTGCCCTTTATCTCTATACCATTTATCTTTGCAAAAAGCGCTTTTCCCGCGTCCATCAGCCTTGCGAAAACGATATTGTCCTTTTCGGGAACGTAACCCAGCTTGCGTCCGTCCTGCGTCAGTATCAGTATAGCGTTGCTGTCGAATTTGTTGTCCTCCCGCCTCAGCAGCAGCTTGTCTCCCGCCTTGACCTCATCAAGAACGCTTTTATCCTCAAGGTGGAACGTCTCCACCACATACGAGTCAAACAGGTAAATCTCCCGTATCAGTGGGGAAATAAGCTGTCCCAGCTTATTCTGACTTTCCGCCGCCGCTATCAGATCCGTTTCTGTTTTTATCATTTCGTTCATTTTCGCTCACCTCGTTTTTTATCTCATTCAGCTTCATTCTCAGCTGTTCTTCATACTCCGTATACTCTTCCAGCTGTTTTTCAGCGACTGCATTTTCTTAGCAACATCAAATTTGTTTTCAAGCAGAAATTTGTGTACATACGGCTCGGTGGTCTTTATCTCGTATATCTGCCGTTCCAGCCGAATTATCTTTTCCTGTATGTCGGGAATTACGATGCTGATATTTTCTTCTCCTGCCTGCGCCAGCGCCTACCATACAAGAAATTCCGTTTCCCTGAGCGTTTCAAGGTCGTTGCCGTTATATGCGGCGCACGCCCTTTCCCACAGCTCTCTCAGCTTCGGGTCGTTGTTGATAAGCGGGCTTATGTCAGGGTGGAGCTGCTTTGCCAGCTTTCTGTACAGACTTTTTATTTCCCGCAGTTCCTCGTCGGTGACAGTTCCGCTTGCTTTTGCATTATCATATTCCGTAAGCATTTCGTGCAGCTTCTCCCTGTAAGCGGTCATCTGCTGCTCTACAAAAACCTTCATCGCCGCAAGATCAGGCTTTGACCCGTGATTTTTAGCCGCCTGACAGTAGGCGATGGACTTTTTCAGTTCAATGCAGCTTATATATTTTTTGAAAATATCGTTTATCACTCCGCCGAAAATTCTTATGTACGAAAGCCTGTACAGATTTGCTTCCTTTTTCAGTTGATCCCGCTGAAGCAGCAGCTCTTCATATCGGGGATAATCTCCGTTTGCTATATGAATGATATTCATTGTTTCACCTCAAAATCGTAAAGCTCATCGTATAATTCCATAAGATATTTTTCGCCGATTTTGGCATTATAGAAAAAATCGATCGGAGACGAATACCATTTGTTTTCAAAATAAATGGCAGTCTTGCCGACTTGCTTGGTGGAAATTACATTGTATGCCTTTCCTTTTAGTTTTAAGTAAACATTGGCAGGTTGTTGAAACACATAATAGAGGTCATACAACTCCACATCAATATCACCGAATTTTATCAGAGAGTACAGTTTTAATACGATTTTTTGCATCAGACTGTTTTCCAGACAACCCTCAGCTGTATTATAAGTATGTCTTTTTGCAATATAGTTCTTTGCGGTTATAAGCAACCTGGCGGCTTCCTCCTTTTTTCCTTCCGAAATGCGTATTTCCGAAAGCTCATAGTATATGTCGGGAAGCGGATAGTCACAGTATACAGTGTCTTTTTCGGCTGCTGCCGTCACCTCGCAGTAAAGCTCTTCTATCATATAGTGGTATTTGTGAATATTCTGCTTAACACATCGTCCCTGCTTGTACAGACAGGCAATAATGTAACCGGATTGATAGTAGAAAACATTTTTATTATCATCGTCTTTTTCTTTTTCTGATTTATACGCTGTTATAAGATATTGAAAAGCAGTTTTTTCATCCGGATGATCAGAAATTGTATCAAATGTACCCTTTAAAGTCATTTCTGCTATACAGTAGTATGCCCACTTATAATCGAGCTTTCGTGCCATCTCATAGTATTTGTACGCAAGCGCCCAGTTTCTGTTTGCTGAATAAAATCCGCCGAGCGTTATCATGCAATACGGATCGTTTTCTACTTCAATGAGAAAGTTCAGCGCCTCAGTTACTTCAAAAAATGCGCTTTCATCAAGTATCGTCTTATCATAGTATTTTGTGACGATCCTTTCCGCCTCCCGTACGTCCATACCTGTATAGTCCCCTTTGGTAAAAAATCCTTAATTTATTATACACCCGCATATATGTTTGTCAATACCAAAGTACACAAAAATACTGTATCTCTATCATAAACAGTACAGATACTGCAAATTTTTCAGTTTTTGCTTAAGCTGCATAAAATATTCTCACGTGATTGCCGACTGCGGGTAAACAGCATGCAGTATCAGTTGCTCCGGTATTTTAATCCCCACAAAGGGGGCGACGAAATAGTGCCCTTTTTGCTCAGTGGGGTTATCCATTTCAATCCACGCCCCACAAAGGGGGGCGACCCGAGAAAAAAAGCACTTTCATCTGTAAAAATGATATTTCAATCCACGCCCCCACAAGGGGGCGACATGTATCATAACTATCAGCAACACGTTTTTTAATGCTATTTCAATCCACACCCCCACAAAGGGGGCGACAATGCAGCGGACAAAGGTAAGACACCCCAACACGGTATTTCAATCCACGCCCCACAAAAGGGGGCGACTACGATTTAAAACCTGATTATGAGTACATTGTAACATTTCAATCCACGCCCCCACAAAAGGGGGCGACGCTTGACGTGGCAAAAACGCCGATGGGAATGTTTATTTCAATCCACGCCCCCACAAAGGGGGCGACGTGCATTTCCCACCACTTGTCCGCCCAATATCCATTTCAATCCACGCCCCCACAAAGGGGGGCGACACGCTCCAGTTTCTTCCATATCTATCCACAAAAATTTCAATCCACGCCCCACAAAGGGGGCGACGTCTGAGGATTATATGACTTACGTGGAGCGCAATATTTCAATCCACGCCCCCACAAAAGGGGGGCGACAATTTGACGGTGCCGGAGTGAGTTATTGTAAACAATTTCAATCCACGCCCCCCACAAAAGGGGGCGACTTGTACTGTTTCCGCCCAGCTGCATCGACCTTAAATTTCAATCCACGCCCCCACAAAGGGGGCGACTATGATTTCGTTGTAATACCTATCCACATCCTTTTATTTCAATCCACGCCCCCACAAGGGGGGCGAACAGGTTTTTGAATGTCTGAAATTCTGAGGGGCGTTATTTCAATCCACGCCCCCACAAGGGGGCGAACTGAAAAAAATTCAACGATAAAGCAAAGACCTGACATTTCAATCCACGCCCCCACAAGGTGGCGAACATCTGAAATTACTTTACCCTGCTCAGCAGCTAAATATTTCAATCCACGCCCCCACAAGGGGGCGACATATGCTTATTGAAAAAAGAAGCGACGCCCTTATATTTCAATCCACGCCCCCACAAGGGGGCGACGGCATTTTACAGTTTGCAATCGAACAGGGCTGGACAATTTCAATCCACGCCCCCACAAGGGGGCGACAGCGTTCACAACCGAGACGGAAAACGGCACTGTTATTTCAATCCACGCCCCCACAAGGGGGCGACTTACTGTTTCGGTCGAGCGATTGGCTGTAAATATATTTCAATCCACGCCCCCACAAGGGGGCGACTTGTCCATATGCTAAAGGCAGTATAAAAGTAACATTTCAATCCACGCCCCCACAAGGGGGCGACGGCTTTGCCGCATCTGCGGCGGTTATAGTATTGTATTTCAATCCACGCCCCCACAAAGGGGGCGACTGTTGGCTTGTTTCATTTAAAAAGCCTGCTGCATAATTTCAATCCACGCCCCCACAAAGGGGGCGACGGCTCTCAGCTTCTTTGCCGCCGTCCCGCTTATTATTTCAATCCACGCCTCCACAAGGGGGCGACCATAGTCAAAAAACGCACAAGCATTGTCAGAAGAATCATTTCAATCCACGCCCCCACAAGGGGGCGACTGTTATCGGGCAATTGTGCACAGGCGCAAGGTTGGCATTTCAATCCACGCCCCCACAAGGGGGCGACATCACGGAAAACGGGCGTCCTGCACTTGTGGAGCATTTCAATCCACGCCCCACAAGGGGGCGACTCCTTTTTTTGCATACGGACAATATATGTAATTTATTTCAATCCACGCCCCCACAAGGGGGCGACATCACCTCTTGCACATAATTATATCATATAAGACCATTTCAATCCACGCCCCCACAAGGGGGCGACTTAATTAAAGCCACCTTTTGACTTACTTTTACAGATATTTCAATCCACGCCCCCACAAGGGGGCGACGGAAAGTAGTCTACGCCGAGCATATCGTCAAGGCATTTCAATCCACGCCCCCACAAGGGGGCGACACGACCGTCCTGACGAGGTTCTGGAGGGTCTTGATATTTCAATCCACGCCCCCACAAGGGGGCGACTGCTTTTTTCCAGAAACTTATTGAACACCTGATATATTTCAATCCACGCCCCCACAAGGGGGCGACGAGAGCGCAGACAGTAGCAACACAGTCAAAAAATACATTTCAATCCACGCCCCCACAAGGGGGCGACCAAAATAGAAGATGAAACAAAAGAAAAAGGCATAAATATTTCAATCCACGCCCCCACAAAGGGGGCGACCCACATCTGCTACAAGCGGTGTCACAACTGAGTTATTTCAATCCACGCCCCCACAAAGGGGGCGACCCTCTTGGAAACCTCTGCCGTCCATACCAAAGATATTTCAATCCACGCCCCCACAAAGGGGGCGACTGCAAAACTGCACATATTTCCTCACCACACACATACCGAAATACAGCAATTTCACAGCTGCACCTGAAAAATTATTGATTTTTACATCAAAAAAACAAAAAACAACTCCATTTTTTCAGAAAAATCAGGTGCGAATTCCCCTGAAAAAATATGTGAGCTTATATTCCGCACTAAAGGAGCAGCGGCTCGTCCATAGTGAAACCGGGCTCTGCGCCGTAATGCTCAACTTTAGCTTTTTTGCTGTCGCCAAGGTAGTAAAAACGCAGTGAGTCGCTCTTTTCGTCTATCTCCTTGAGCAGCTTTTCTTTGAGGACTCTCCATTGTGCGGCGTCGGCTATACATTCAAATACGGAATTTTGTACTCTCACTCCGTAATTCACACAGCACTTTGCCACACGTCTCAGGCGTTTTCTTCCTGCGGCGTCCTGAGTATTAACGTCATAGGTTATCAATATCAGCATATCATTTCCATAAAAACGGCGGATAAGCGTCAAGATCTCCCCGCAGATAGCGCGACAAAAGCAACGCCTGAACGTAAGGCAGCATTCCCCATTGTACCTTTTCTTTCAGGAACGGGTGAGTTATCACGTCGTCCTTGCGCTGTTGCCACGCCTTGATGAATGTCTGCCGTCCCTCGTCGTTTAGCAGCACTGCTCCGTTTTCCTGCCTGATAAAAGCGTTTTTATCTATCATCAGCTTGTTTATCAGCGTGAGAACGAACCTGTCGCACATTACCGCGCGAAATTCCTCCACCAGATCCAGCGTCAGCGAACGCCGCCCGGGGCGGTCTGTGTGCATAAATCCCACGTACGGGTCAAGCCCCACTGTTTCCAGCGCGGAACAGCACATTCCCGTCGCTAAAGAATAAGCAAAGGAAAGCATCGCGTTCACTTCGTCAAGGGGAGGACGCTTGCTCCTGCCATGAAATTTAAAATCCTCTTTCTGACGGAGTATCATATCGTCAAACACCGAGAAATATACCTGCGCCGCCTCTCCCTCTATTCCTCTCAGACTGTCGGGATCTTCCGCCTGCTTTGCCTTTGCCAAAGCCGTCCGCAAATATTCTGACTTTTGAAGGAACAGCTCCGTGTTTAACCTCAGCCCGTTATCTCTCACCGCCCTTTCCAGAACACAGCGGCTGTTGAACAGCTTTGCGGTGAGGATATTTTTTGCTGTTTCAAGACTTTTTTCTTCGCTGTCAGCAACACGGTACTGCGTTCTTCTCAGCAGGACGTTGCCGTTTGTTTCGCCCTCCACCCTTGCAAGAAATCTGCCTGAGCGTGACAAAAACACCAATTCTCTTTGCTCCTCGGCGCACTTCCCCATAAGGGCGGGACTTGCCCCTGCGCTGCCGAAGGCAACTATCCTTTCAAGATTGTGCAGCGGAAATCTTCCTATATTTTCTCCGCTTTGAGAAACTACGACGTTTTCTCCGTCAAGTGAAAGATACCTTTCAGCCGTGGTAAGATAAAGAGTATTAAGCAGCTTTTTCATAATTCGTCCCTCAGCGTTTCCTCAATATACTGCGAGGCGGTCAACGCTCCGCATATCACAGGCAGACAGATATTCCGCAGGGAACAGGCGTTGCAGGCTTTTGTCCTTTTGACCTTGGGAGTATATTTCTGACGGTAGTATTTGTGCATCTCCTCCGTCATATTTTCGGTTTTTTGCCGCAGCTCGCTGTCAAATACCACTGCCGACCTGCGCCTCGTTTCGCCGTAGAAAAGGTATCCCTCTTTTATCTCACAGCAAAGCATATCCTCAAGACAAAGCGCCTGCGCGCAAAGCTGCGCCCTGTCCCAGTCCTCCTCTTTCGGGGAACCTCGCTTGTACTCGATAGGTACCACCGTGTATTTTCCGCCCAGCTTTGGTATCTCAACGCCGTTTTTCTCGTCACGGTGAAACTCCACCACGTCGCATTCTCCGCTTAGCCCCAGCCTTGAAGAGAAAAGCTGAAGCCCTCTCACAGTTATGATATCTCCTCTTTTCTCACGAAAAGAGCTGTCGTGCGCATTTTCGTGCATGATCCGTCCGTCGGCGGTGCGGAAATTTTCCTCCCACTGCTGTTCAATATGTATCAACGCCCACTGCCGCCGACAGAACATAAAATGCTGTATGCCCGAAAGCTGTAAATATTCGTCCTCTGAGTACATTTTATCACATCAGGTCTATTATTTCTGGAGCTACTCCCGTATCTTCCAAAGCGATATCATAGTCCTCAAATTTTGCGGGAACAGATACGCCTTCCTTAAGCGAGATCTTTACCGAACGGTGTATCTTTGCGGTGCTTATCTTGGGAGTCTTGCAGTTATGCTCCCACCAGTATACGCGGCATACCTCCATACTGCCCTCAGGTCTTGCAGAGGAAGCGTCGTTTTCGAATAAATTTATCAGCGCCTCTTTTATCTTTAAAGCGTCCTCGTTGGAAAAACCTGTTTTTTCAGCAAGCTGACAGTTCATGCTGCCGTTGACTACGTATAGCCCGAAAGCAATGCGGTGTTTGTAACCCATAGTATCCGAACCTTTTTTACTATCGCTTTCATTGTTTACGCTTTTTGTTATTTTCATGCTGATTATATCGATAGGAGAAACGCTGATCGATTGATGAATGGTAACAGGACCGCGTACAGGTATTGAAATGGATCCTTTTTCTTCTTCTTCCTTTTCAGTTTCGTTTTCGCTTTCTTTTCCTTTTCCTTTATTTTTATCTTTATCTTTATCTGTTTTGTTTTTTAAAGCAAATACCTGACCGAAGCTGCGCACATCTATCCATTCCGCACAAGCGATATCGTGATATTCTTTTTCCAATTCCCACCTGCTTTTCTTATTATCATTCTTTTTGGATTTATTCGAATTGAGCAGGTTAAATATTTCTTTTAATTTTTCGTTTTTATCTGCACGTTGATGTAGGCTGTCGCACCCATCATCACATCGGTCGTCCGACTGCAAAAATATTTTTTCTCCATGATCCTGCAAGTAGTTGCGTATCTTGCGCTTGATACACACGTCGGAAATTTCACCGTGATCTTTAGAATTCATACGGGGACGGTTGCCGTCAAGCGGGTCGCCGTTGGGATTAGCGCCGGTGGCGGTTATAAGAACTGTAAAATCAATTTTGTGGTCAAGCATCGGTTTGTTCCTCCTCTTTATTTTTTGAAGTATAAATTTTTGCCTTGTAGTGATGATAGCCCAGCAGGTAGGCAGGGCTGAGCGCACTGTTGTCAGAAAATATGTCCATAGTGAGTTTTGACATTATTTCTTCAAACATTTTCTCATATCTCACACTGCCTTTTCCCATCTTGTTCAGATACGGTATGAGTCTTTCTGCGATTATCTGCCACGTCTGGTAAGGTCTGCCTGAAAATGCGCTCCAGTAACGCCTTGCGTTGGTAACTCTGCCGTCCTCACTTTCATAGGTGCTGCGCTCAGCGGCGTCAGCGACGGCAAGCAAGCAGCCGTAAAGATAGCTGCGGTCGGTTTCGTTTGGGTCGTAAGCCATAGCTGTGATTCCATCCTTTCGGTCAATATTGTATTTTCGTATCATACCGCAGGCGGTCTCCACCACCTTGCGGTGATTATCCTCCTTATTATAGGCAAGAGGATCTGACGCCTTGCGATACAGTGCCCTCACTATATCCGCAGGCAGCGGCCTTCCCTCGGTTATGCAGGGGATAAGGCGAAGTACGGTGTTTTTCAGCACATCATCCTTGCATTCTAACTCCTTTGCGACCTCCGTACCGAAAGCGCAGTTGCAAATATCATAAACGCTGAAAGAGTTGTACACATTTGCATTATGCTTTTTGTAACACCTCAGGCAGGCGGTATCCCTGTGCCAGTTTTCGATATTTCGCAGAAAATCCGAGCCTGCAAGCTCATCATAAAGCACCACTGACATTCTTCCCCTGGTTGCAGCGTCAACGCCTAATATCATAACGCCTGTATCCGCTTTCATCTTTTCCTTGTAACCGAATATCATTTTTTTCAACATTTTCTGATAGATGGACTTTGTATCTGGCGGAGCGGAAAAATCCTTCATCAGCATTCCAAGTATGTCTTTAGCATCATGCTTATCATCAATGGGAAACGCCTCACATCTTATATCAGGCAGCGCCTGCAGATCGCTCGCCCACACGACAAGCGCCATTGAGCCAAAATACATATCCTGTTTTTTTATCAGCCATTTCAGCGCATTGTGCATTTTATAGGAAAAGTCGCTGCTTATCGATACTGCTTCATTTGAATTTATAAATCTTCCCCTGTATGTAAATCCGTCAGTGCCGTTTGCAGATATCAACTTTGCGGTAGGAAAAGTTTTAAGGATTTTGTTTACATGTTTTGTAGTTATCGGCAGATATTGTCCGGTTGCATAGCACAGCTGTTTTTGTACGGCCTGCCCATTTGTCCAAGAAATGAAACAGTTGTACAACTCGTTATCCTTCCAAGTCCTGCTTTCCCTTTGAAAGTCGGTGTAATTTATACGAAAACGTACAAATTGTTTTTCCATTTTTTGAATATTTACTCTGCCGTTAGTACAACTGCTAAGAATGTCTTCACAAAGATGTTCCTTGGAAAGATAAGCATATACGGCGGCAAATGCAGGGTGTACTTCTCTCAGCGTTTCAAGCTGGCTGATGTATTTTTTGAAGCAGGAATTGTAAAACGGTTTATCCCCACTGCCGTCAGGCGAATAATCGCCTGCAAGGTATTTTATCTGATCTGCAAGCGGGTGAGGCGGTAAATTTGTGCTTGTCCTGCTACCCGCCGATGCGTCTGTAACGGGAAAGATCGTGTTTTCCCCCTCGCTCTTGCTTAAAAATCTTGCATTTACAAAATCTCCTTTTTCTGTGATAGTCACTTCAATTTTTGCAGTGGTCATTGAATGAAAGACGGGCATAAGCACTATCCCGTCCTCAAACTCTCTGCCGCACTGCGTTTCATACACACGGTAAAGCTCATTCGCCCAGCTCATCAGCGTCACCTCCCGTCAGATGAACCAGCTCGTCCTCCTCTGTCCCCGAGAAGTTGCTAAGCTCTTTTCCGAAAGGCTTTATCCCCATTTTATGAATATGCCGTTTTATCGTACATTCCTCAGGTCTGGGAAATTCGATAACGCCCTTTTTCATAACAGGCTGGAAAAATCTCACCGTCATAAAGCCCTTGTCGTCCTCAAGAACAGCCTCGTCCGCATAGGTTATCCCGTGATACATCAGACTGAACGGCATTTCCTCAACGTTGTCGTAATAGCCTTCTCCCTCTCCGAACACGCAAGGCTCCGCATATCCCTGACATTCTCTCGTGCCGAGAAAGACGTCCCGCCTGCCGCCCCGTTCTATCATTCGCTTTGCTATGGCAAGGTGTTTTTTCTCGTTTCTGTCCTGTTCCAGCTCAGGTCTGTTCATATTCCATTCAAAATGCGCCTGAACCTGATAGCACACGTCCTCAAGATAAGTGTAGTAAGCAAGGTCGTTTCCGCCGCTGTATTTTATTGGCCGCATACCTTTGCGCACTGTCTGTATTTGATTCATTATCCTCACCTTGTCTATGTACCAGATCAACGTGGGCTTGCTGTAAATGCTGTGAAGAGCGCCCTTCAGCGCCTCATAGGTCGGTATCATATAGGTGCATTTTTCACCTCCCGCCCTGGTGAGAACATCGCTGAAAAGCGCAAACGGTCCACTCAACGAAAAATTCACGGTGTTCATAACATCACTCCTTTCATAATATCAGCGTTTCACGTTCCTCTGCGTCGGCAGAAAGTCCGTGCTCCGCATTATAGTACCTTTTGTCGGCGGCCAGCGCCCCACATTCAAGCTGAATCAGCCCCTTTTCCTCCTCCAGCCTTTTCAGCGTGGAGGAATAAACGTTCACCGTATATTTCTGCGCCTTTCTCAGCAGGGAAACAGCTTTGTCAGGTGAACATTCTCCGTTCAGCTCTGTTATTATCTTCTCAGCCTTGTCATCGTAGGGAACGATGACCCCCTGCGTGTTGCTGTCTATAACGTCAAACAACCCTCCCGCAGTCCTGAACGCCTGCCCGCAGAACATAAGCGCCTTGTTGCCGCAAATACCGTATCTTTCCTTATCAAGTGACAGCATATCCAGCAGATTATCTCCCCTTACGGGATAACACAGCTTTTCCTTGTTTTCCCCGTACAGCTTGCTGAAATAATCCCTCATCACCTCAGCGCCCTGAAGGTCCGTTTCACCCTCGCTGTCAAAGCCGTACAGCATTTCCGTTGAAATATCCTGCGCATTGGCTATCTCAGGCAGATATCTCAGCGCCTCGTCCTTTATTTTTATCAGATAAACAGGACAAACCTTTTCAAACTCCCCGTGACGGTTGCACCGTCCCGCCGCCTGAGCCGCATTGTCCATTCCCGCCAGAGAACGCACCACACAGCCGAAAGAAATATCCACTCCCGCCTCGATAAGCTGAGTAGTGACGCAGATAACAGGCGCTGTTTTATCCAGAAGTATGCGCAGCGTTTCGATTGTGTCTCTTCTGTGCTGAGGACACATATTTGTGCTTAGATGGATAACCTGCGCCTCGGTATTTTCCTTTATCAGCTTATAAAGCTGCAAAGCGGCGGCTTTTGTGTTCACCACCATAAGCAGGCTCCCGTGTTCTCTTTGCTTTTCAATGCAGAACTCTGCTGCTTCTTCGTATGTATATCCGCCTTTTTTGTCGTTCAGCGGGATAATTCGAGTGCGTTTGAACGCCTCGAAATCCTCCGCGGTATCCCCCGTCATACTTGCATTTTCGTCCTGTATCAGCGGGTGCGCTTTCATCAATTCAAACGGCGGCTGTGTCGCCGAACAAAGCACGACGGTGCTGTTACAGCAATACGCAAGAAAATTCATCGCCAGATTAAATAAATAAACGCATTTCAGCGGCATCGACTGCACCTCGTCAATGATTATGACAGCGTTTGACAGCCTGTGCATACGCCTGACCGCCGAGGACTTTCCCGAAAACAAAGCGTTGAAAAACTGTACCATTGTGGTAGCGATAACAGGGCTGTCCCACTTTTCCGTCCTCAGCTCATATTCGTCCAGCTCCTCCTCATTTTCTTTTTCTGCCTTTTCAGCGAGCATATCGGAGTGATGCTCCAAAAATGCGTCGTCCCCTGCGACAGGGCGTATCTCGTCGCTGTTTTGTTCCAATATTGAAAGATATGGAGCAACATAAATTATCTTGTCCGCTTTTCCTTTTCGGCAGTATTCAACGGCAAACCTCAGAGAGGAAAGCGTTTTTCCTCCTCCCGTGGGAACTACCAGCCTGCAGATTTTCACGTCGTTTCCCGCAAAATCCCTGCACCTTTCGGAAATGCTCTTTCTCCTTTGGGAAATCGGGTCGTTCCTGCCCTCAAAGCCCCTCAGCTTTTCCTCCATACGAATATGCATTTCTTCCCACAGCGCCTTTGTGTCAAAATGCCTTTCTGTATCAACGCCCGACATAAAGTCGGCGGTATCGGTTCGGTCTGCGTCGGTCAGCAGGGAAGTGAGCAGTCTTTCCCCCATTCCCATATAAAAAGCCACAGCCTGATACATTCTGTTTTTGTCGGAATATTTCGCTTTTTTCACTGCGTTTGCTGCTTTTTCGGTAAGCGCCCGATATTCCTTTTCAGCCTCTTTTAAGTCGTCCTCACAGCACGATAGCAGGGAACACTTTCCCGCATTTTGAAGTATCTCATCATATCTTTCGTTTTTTGCGGTGCGCTTGCTGTAATAATCCTCCCCGTCCTCATCTATCCAGTCGTGGAGCCCGTGATGTGACAATACCGCCCTTCCGACAAAAGCGGCGGTATCTTTTAACATTTTATCATTTCCCGCAAGCTCCGACAAATATTTTGCGCCTGAAAAGCAGTGGTCTATATCGCCCCTCTTTGCCGATGACCTGCCCCGAATATAGCTTTCAAAAGCCTCCGTCAGCTTTCCCATATCGTGCAGCTTGCCCGCCGCCCTTGCCAGCGCTTTCATTCCCACGGCAACCGCATATTGCTCCGCCAGCCTTGCAGTGCTGAGACAATGCTCCTCAACCGATTGCTCCTTCTCATCTGTGGGACGTATGTGTGCGACCATATAATTCTCCCTCTTGCTGAAAGATAAATTTTATTCCAGATTTATTATACATCCTCACATTTCTTTGTCAATCCCAAATCACGCAAAAAGGCGGTATCTGTACTGTTTATGACAGCGATACCGCAAAATTTTTTCAAATGTATTTATTTACAAAAAAATCCCCTAAACCCAACGCCTTTATACCAACTCCCGTCCTCCTCAAAATGACAAACAAAAAAGGCGGTTTATTAAACCGCCTTTTATTTTTATTCACCCTGCTCCGCTTTTTCCTTGCGTTTTCTTTCGATATCCGCAAGAGCCTCTTTTCTGGAAAGACCTATCTTGCCCTGCTGGTCAATTTTGATTATCTTAACGATTATCTCGTCGCCAACGTTGCAAACGTCCTCCACTTTTTCAACGCGTCTGTTTTCCAATTCGGAAATGTGTACCATACCCTCCTTGCCGGGAGCAAACTCAACGAACGCGCCGAAACCTGTAACTCTCACTACCTTGCCCTTGTAAATAGAGCCGATCTCAGGCACCATAACGATAGCGTTTATCATATCCACGCAGTCCTTGGACTTCTGGTCGTCCAGACCGCAGATGAACACGTTGCCGTCGTCGTCGATGTCTATCTTGACCTCATAATCGGCGCACAGCTTCTGTATAACCTTTCCGCCTGTGCCGATAACTTCTCTTATCTTGTCAACAGGCACCTTCATTGAGATCATCTTGGGCGCCCACTTGTTGACAGTGGGACGGGGTTCGGGAATAGCCTTCAGGATTATCTCGTCAAGTATATAATCACGGGCTTTGTGTGTTTTTGCAAAAGCGTCCTTTATGATTTCGGGAGTAAGACCGTCTATCTTCAGATCCATCTGTATAGCGGTGATACCCTTGTGAGTACCGCCCACCTTAAAGTCCATATCTCCGAAGAAGTCCTCAAGACCCTGAATGTCCACCATAGTCATCCAGCGGTCGCCCTCGGTGATAAGTCCGCAGGAAATACCCGCAACAGGCGCTTTTATGGGAACGCCTGCGTCCATCAGCGACAAAGTTGAGCCGCAGATAGATGCCTGGGAGGTAGAACCGTTTGAGGAAAGCACCTCCGATACAAGCCTTATTGCGTAAGGAAATTCCTCAACTGAGGGAATAACAGGCTCCAACGCTCTCTGCGCCAGCGCTCCGTGACCTATCTCACGGCGTCCGGGACCTCTGCTGGGCTTTGTTTCGCCCACGGAGTAGGAGGGGAAGTTGTAGTGGTGCATATAGCGCTTGAACTCCTCATCGTCCAGTCCGTCCAGCTTCTGAGCGTCGCTGACAGGACCGAGGGTAGTTATTGTAAGCACCTGCGTCTGACCTCTTGTGAAAAGGCCTGAGCCGTGAACACGGGGCAACAGTCCCACCTCTGCGGCAAGCGGTCTCATCTGGTCCATTCCTCTGCCGTCAACGCGCTTCTGCTCGTCCAAAAGCCAGCGGCGAACGATTACCTTCTGCAATTTATAAATGCACTCGTCTATCATAGGTATCTGCTCAGGCCACGCCTCGTCATATTCTGCGTGTATCTCGTCCTTGATAGGCTGGAGCCTTGCCTCACGAATGTTTTTGTCGTCCGTGTCAAGAGCGAAATTCACCTTATCGGTATACTTTGCCTTTATCTCCTCAAACAGATCGTGGTCAACGTCCATTGATTCAAAGGTGAACTTGGGCTTTCCAATCTCGTCCTTAATGCTATTTATGAAAGGAATAAGGGAGCGCACTATCTCCTCGTGACCCTTCATTATAGCGTCAAGCATAGTGTCGTCGTCAACCTCATTTGCTCCCGCCTCTATCATAACGACTTTCTTTTCGCTGGAAGCAACGGTGAGCTGAAGATCGGACTTTGCTCTCTGCTCAGCGTCAGGCATAAGGATTATCTCACCGTCCACAAGTCCCACGGAAATGCCGCCGATAGGACCGTTCCATGGAATATCCGAAATAGAAACGGCGATAGACGCGCCTATCATAGCGATTATCTCAGGCTGTGTGTCAGGGTCTACCGCAAGCACAGTCATAACTATGGAAACGTCATTTCTCATATCCTTGGGGAACAGGGGGCGCATAGGGCGGTCGACTACACGGGAGGCAAGAATAGCCTTCTCGCTGGGTCTGCCCTCTCTCTTTAAGAAGCTGCCGGGAATCTTGCCCACAGAATAGAGCTTTTCCTCATAGTCAACAGACAGTGGGAAGAAGTCTACTCCCTCACGGGGCTTTTCGCTGGCGGTCACGTTTACCATAACGACAGATTCGCCGTAGCGCACCCAGCAAGAGCCGTTAGCGAGCCCGCAGGTCTTTCCAGTTTCAACGGTCAGCTCTCTGCCTGCAAACGTGGTCTTGAAAACCTTGTAATTTTCAAACATCTTTTTTCTCCTTTTCCTTGAGGAAAGGCGGCTGACTCCTTAAAAGTGTCAACAAATTTCAACCCGCAAGGGCGGCGGCGTTGATGAAACCGAAAATGCATTTACAGCGGTTTCGGGCTGAAATTTGTGTACACTTTTTTAGGAACAGACAGCCTTCCTCAAAATTTTATTTTAGGGGAATATCTCTGAAATAAAATTCCGAAATATACCCAAAAAGGGCAGAACGCCTGTTCTGCCCTTCGGCAACAAATTTACTTGCGGATACCCAGCTTTGCGATAACTGCACGGTAACGCTCGATGTCCTTTTTCTGCAGATAGTTGAGCAGGTTGCGTCTGTGACCTACCATCTTGTGCAGACCACGGCGTGAATGGTGATCCTTGGGATGAGTCTTCAGATGCTCGGTAAGGTCGGAAATTCTCTTTGTAAGAATTGCGATCTGGACTTCGGGAGAACCTGTGTCGTTTTCGTGTGTGCGGTTCGCTTCGATAATAGCGGTCTTTTCTTCTTTCAGTAACATTTTTTACACCTCATTTAAATTATTTCCATACACTCAGCCAAGGGAAAAGGTGCTTCCCAAAAGGGCTTGCTCCGCAAAGCCGAGGGCAGGTTATTTCTGCTGTTTTGAACAGCAGGTATATTGTATCACAAAATTTTCCCCCTGTCAAGAGAAATTTTGTGAGAACAACACCGAAAAACGCTTATCCTTTAAAATACGTCGGTTCAATACGGATTTTTGAACACAAAGACCTGCTCTCCCTGCGGATTTAATTCAGTATACACTATCTCAGCTTCACCTAAAAGCCTCCGCACTTCCGTTTCGTCATATGGGTGGAATATCATTCCGCAGCGGCTCCCCGACGTGTAAAGTATACTGCCGTCGTCAAGCATATCGTGCGGCATTGACATATCTTCATCGTCCGCCCCGTCAAACGACGCCATTATAAGACCGCTGGGCTTTGTTATGCGGCACAGCTCCGCAAGAGCTTTTTCTGCGTCCGATACGCTCATATGGTCAAGTACCGAGTTAGCAATAACTCCGTCGAAAAAAGCGTTCGGATATCCCGTGGACAAAATGTCGGCGGACTTTACGTTCGAGCCGTCAAAGCCGTAATGCTCAAGTCCCATTCGTGTAAATCCTGCCGCAGAGGGAGAAACGTCAAAGCTGTAAACCTCAAACCCGTTGGAGGCGAGAGCGACAGAATACGCTCCGTAACCGCAGGCGGCGTCGCAGACGCGCACAGCGCCGAAGTCTTTGAAAATATCAATAACGTTCGACTTCAGCCCGCAGAAGCGTTCAAGATACGAAAGCAGCGTATCGCCGTCCTCACGAGACCACAGCTTTTCCCAAAATTCACCGTTCAAAAAATCACCTCAAGCCGTCCAAAAAATCACTTATGCGCGTCCCTCGACTCCATAATTCTTTCCAACATCTCAGGGAACAGGAACTGATAGCTCAACCTGTCGTAGAAGGATTTTTGCGTGTCCCAGATAACGGGGCAAAGACCCGCGTCATACATAGCCTCGGTAGCGGTGCACATAAAGTTTACTATCTGTTCCTCAGTCTTGTTTTTCTGCGCAACGCCGTATTCTCCCACGATAACGGGAACGCCGTTGTCAATAAAACGCTCCTTGAGCATATTCATATACTTGTTCAGCTCTTCAATATCCTTTTCAGTGCCCCATGTAGCTTTTGCCTTGCCCCAGCTTGAGTCCTCCTCCAGTATGCAGAAGGTGGAGGGAGTGTAGTAGTGTACCGAAACAGCGCAATGACCCGCAGGGTCGTCAGGCATCTGGAACATTTCGTCGCAGGTAAGGTCAACGTCCGTATTATATCCCGCTATCAGCAGGTGACGCTTTTCATTGTTTCCGCCCGACTTTCTCACAATATCGACGAAGGTCTGATTTATCTCATTCAGCAGACCGTAGGAATCCGCCTTCCCGTCGGTACTGCCGCTGTACCTGTTCCACAGACTGTCCCAGCCGCCCTCCTCGTTGAGGGACTCGAACATCAGCTTGTCGCCGTAGTCCTTGAACGCCTCGGAAAGCTGTTCCCAGATACGGGTGTATTTTTTCATACACTCCTCTTTTTCTGTGGGGAAGTTAGCGAACCAGCCGTTGTCCCAGTGTATGTTCACGATAGCGTACATACCGCTGTTCAGCGTCCAGTCGACTATCTCCGTCACCCTGTCAAGATATTCCTCGCTGATAGTGTAATCCTCCGCTATCATATTCGACCACGCCACAGGGATCCTCAGCACGCCGAACCCCAGCTCCGCATAGCCCTGTATCACCTTTTCCGTGATTATGGGACTGCCCCAGGCAGTTTCATAGGCTCTCACCCCGCCGTCAGGATTTATCCAGTTGCCGCAGGACTCCATCGTGTTCCCCAGATTTATTCCCTGACCCATATCGTGGACCAGCTCCATAGTTGTCATATCTCTGATTTCAGTTAATCCCGCAGGCTCTGCGGGCGTTTCTTCCGAGGAGGAAGATGATGAAGAGGAGGAAGAACTCTGAGAATTATCCGAAACGTCCCCTCCGCCCTGCTGACCGTTGTCACAGCCGCACAGCAGGACTGAAACGCTGAGTGACAGCGCCGTTAAAATACTTATAAGTCTTGTCTTTTTCATTTTTATCACCTTTCTCAGCCGTTTGCTATTTTAAGGGCTATTTTCTTGATGACCTTGCTGTCCGCAAGATTTTTCATCCTGCACTCCGTTCTGGAATAAGCGTTGTTGTCCGTATCCCACAGCACGGGGATAAAGCCGTAGTCCGTCGCCCACGTCAGCAGCTCCTCAAGACAGGCGGAAGAGCTGTCGTACTTTGAATCCCCCGCCATATTGCTCTGGGGGTAGATAGAAGTAGTTTCCCCCACGAAAACGGGGATATTGTTGTCGGTGAATTTCTTTTTCAGCTTGTCGCACTGATCCTTTATATAGTCGAGCCAATTCTGATTGCCTATGCTGTTGGACCAGTAGCAGGCGTTGTCAATGTAATGCACCGAGACCATAAGTCTGTCATCAGCCGTATCAGTGGGCATAACGAACTTATCTCCCGTCGTCTTGTCGATGTTCGTCCAGTACCCTGAAACTATCAACATTCTGTCGTCATTGTTCCCGCCTGTAGCTCTCACAGCGTCAACAAAAGTCTGATTGAGAGCGTTGGTAAGCTCATAAGCCTCGTCGTCAGGTCTGTCTTTGAGAACCCCCGACTCGTCAAATCGCTGTCCTCCCAGATATTCGTTGAAGCCCTCGAATATCAGCTTGTCGCCGTAGTCCTTGAAATATTCCGCTATCTGCGTCCACAGCGTGTTGAATATCCTTTCGCAGTCCTCAAGGTCGTTCCTTCTTATAATAAACTCGTCAAAGTGGTGGCAGTTTATCACAACATAAAGGTCGTCCTTAAGGCAATATTCCACTATCTCACGAACTCTGCGGATATAGTCCTTGTTTATGGTATAAGTCCCGTCGTCCTCCATCATATTTCCCCAGAACACAGGCACACGCACGGTGTTGAATCCCTCGTTCTTCATTCCGTCGATTATCTCCTGAGTGGTGACGGTTGCTCCCCAGCAGGTCTCATAATCCTGCGGGGTATTGCTTCCCACCTTCGGTATCCAGGTATAGGTGGATTTTTCGCAGTTCGTCGCCTCATAGGCTTCCATAGTGTTGCCCAGATTAAGTCCTATCCCCATTTCCTTAGCTATTTCAACCGCTGTTTTTCCGCTGTTGTCGCCGCCGAGCCCCTCAGGGACCTTGTCGGTTTTATCTTTGGTATTCTCGGCAGAACTATCGCTTTCAGCAGGGGTAGACGAAACGGAGCTGTCCTGACTGCCGTCAGACACCTGACTGTTATCCGCACAGCCGCCCAGCAGTGTTGAAACGCTTAAAGCCGCCGCAATAAGCAGGCTGAGTAATTTTCTCGCTTTCATTGTATCTCCTCCTATTTTTTAAATACGAATGCCTTTACTCCCAGCAATTCTCTGTCCTTGAACGGCTCCGCTATCCAGCCGCTGTAAGTATGATTTATTTTAAGGAACACAGCGTGCCGCCCTGTAACAGCTTTTATCCTGCAATTATATTCTCCGTCGGAAAGCCCCGTTTCGCACACGCCTATCTCCTCGCCTTTATCAGGGTCGTCAATAAGTATATGTATTTCGCAGGGACAGCCTGTTCCCATAATATCAACGGCAAATTCCATCGTCTTACTTCCGAAATCTTTTCCGAAATCAAAATATTTGTATCCCAGCACCGTGCCGTCTTTTATCCCGCTTATCATTCTTGTGAAGCTGTCCTTTTCGGTGACAAATCCTCCGCCCCTTATCACGCAGGCGATGTCCGCAGGCGTTATTTTGTACGGATCAAGGGATTCCTCAAATCCCAGCGAAGTCATCTCCACCTGCGGTATAGTCCCGTCGGGAAGAATTTCTATCTTCTCCACACACGCCCGCCTTGAGGTTATCGTCCCGTTAGTCATTCTGTGATAGAAAACGTACCACTGACCGTTGATACAGCACACCGAGCCGTGGTCGTTGCCCGCAGGATAATCTATTCCGTTGTCGATTATCGTCCCCATACGCTTGAAAGGACCCTGCGGCTTGTCTGCAATGGCGTAATCCAGCCTGCTCCCTTTCCTCGGTGAATATATCAGATAGTATTTTCCGTTTATCTTCCTGGGTGAGCTTGCCTCGAAAAAGCACTCAGGCTCTTTCCCTTCAGGTATAAGGTCGGCGATATACGAGCCTTTCTTTATTGTTATCATCGTCTCAGGGTCTATCTCCCCGAAATGAGAACGCTCAAAGCCGTAGTATATGTAAACTCTTCCATCGTCGTCCACAAGCACGCCGGGGTCGTTGAAAATGCCGCCGTCCCCGCCGTCCGCCTTGTCGTACTCGTATCTTCCCAGCAGCTTGAACGGACCCTCAGGCTTGTCGCTCACGCCAACGCACCCGTCCGAGCAAAGGATATAGGCGTAAAGATAATACTTTCCGTCCTTTTCCACCACGTCGGGAGCGTACAGCTCACGCTCCGTCCATTCCGCCGTATCCGAAGGGTGATCCTCGTCGGGCAATGTATGAAAGCTGTCCCCGTGGCACTGCCAGTTGTTAAGGTCGTTCAGCGGCGCAGACCACACTTTTAATTTCCAGTCGCAGAAAGCGCCAGACGCCGCCTTATCGTGCGAGCCGTAAAGATAAACTCTGTCCCCGAAAACTCTCGGCTCTCCGTCGGGGATATATTCCCAAAGGGGAAGAAAAGGATTAGGCATAAAAAACCTCCTTGCCGTAAAAACGATTACATTGTATATATAATAGCATAAACCGAACGTTAAATCAATAGGTGAAAGGAAATTTCAGAAAAAATAAAAGCGTCCCATAACGGGAACGCTTAAAATTATTTTATTCCAATGTTAGTTTATTTATCATTTAATGCCTCCTTTCTGAAAAGAAAAAAGCAGAGGCTTTTTACCTCTGCTTTGTTTATTTTCTCGTTAAATTCTTATTATATATCCTCACGGGTAAGCACGCCGTCTTTTATCATCATTTCTTCCTGCTGTTCAAGTGTTAAACTTTTTACTTCTTCGCGATGAGCAAAAACCCAATCATAAACCTCAAAAATTTTGTGGTTAAATCCTTGATTATACTTGCGATTTCTCAGCTCATCCATATGAATAAAACTCCACGCTGATACACATTCTTCCCACTCATAATCATCATAGGTCATTATGCTGTAAATCCCAATATTCTTTTTTTCCATAATCCTACCGCCTTTCCGAACTCCGTCATTCAAATATTTATTCTCATCAAATCCACCCTGCCGAATCACTTGCCCCCCAGATACTCGTCAATAGACTTAGCCGCCTGTTTCCCCGCGCCCATAGCGAGAATTACGGTAGCTGCGCCCGTCACTGCGTCCCCGCCTGCGTAAACGCCCTCGCGGGTGGTCTGCATAGTTTCCTCATTGACCACAAGACAACCTCTGCGGTTAGTTTCAAGTCCCTTCGTGGTACTTCTTATCAGCGGATTGGGGGAAGTACCTATTGCCATAATGACCGTATCCACATCAAGCGTAAAGTTGCTGTTTTCCTTCACCACAGGACGTCTCCTGCCGCTGTCGTCAGGCTCACCCAGCTCCATCTCAACGCACTCCATAGCCTTTACACGGCCGTTTTCGTCCCCGATTATCCTTACGGGATTGTTAAGATTGCGGAAGATGACGCCCTCCTCCATAGCGTGATGTATCTCCTCTTTTCTTGCGGGCATTTCCTCCAGCCCTCTGCGGTAAACTATGTATACCGTTTCAGCGCCCAGTCTTTTTGCACATCTTGCGGCGTCCATCGCCACGTTGCCGCCGCCAACGACCGCCACGGTCTTACTTTTTATAATAGGAGTATCGTACTCCTCACGATATGCTTTCATCAGATTTGTCCTTGTGAGATATTCGTTTGCGGAGTATACTCCTATCAGATCCTCTCCCTCTATTCCCATAAAGGAGGGAAGTCCTGCGCCCGAGCCGATGAACACCGCCTTGTATCCCATTTCAAAAAGCTCGTCTACCGACAAAGTCTTTCCGATTATCATATTCGTCTTTATCTCAACGCCAAGGTCTTCAAGATTTTTTACTTCCTTTGCGACTATCTCCTTCGGCAGTCTGAACTGAGGGATACCGTACACAAGCACTCCGCCTGCGGTATGGAACGCCTCGAAAACGGTAACCTCATATCCTTTTTTAGCAAGATCTCCCGCGCAGGTAAGCCCCGACGGACCAGCCCCCACGACAGCCACCTTTTTCCCGTTGGACTGAGGCTTTTCTGCTTTTTCACTGCTGTTCGCCATATGATAGTCTGCGCAGAAACGCTCAAGACGTCCTATGCCCACAGGCTCGCCCTTTATCCCTCTCACGCATTTTCCCTCGCACTGGCTCTCCTGCGGGCAGACACGTCCGCATACGGCGGGAAGTCCGTTTGTTGAGGTGATTATCCTGTACGCCTCCTCAAACTCTCCTTCCGCAACCTTTGCGATAAAATCGGGGATATGTACGTTAACCGGACAACCGCCCACGCACGGTTTATTTTTGCAGTTAAGACAGCGTGTTGCCTCCTCCACCGCCATTTCCGCAGTGTAGCCCTTTGCAACTTCCTCAAAGTTTTTGTTTCTCACGTCCGCCGCCTGCTCAGGCATGGGGACTTTTTTCAGGCTCATATTCGGCATTTCACTCCGCCTCCTTCTGATACAAACGGCAATTTTCCCTGCTGTGCGCTTCCTGCTCCTTATAAGCGGAATTGCGCCTCATCAGCTCGTCAAAATTCACCTGATGTCCGTCAAAATCGGGGCCGTCCACGCAGGCGAACTTTATCTCTCCGCCGACGTTAACTCTGCACCCGCCGCACATTCCCGAACCGTCTATCATTATCGGATTAAGTGATACCAGCGTCTTTATGCCGTAAGGCTCGGTGGTCTTGCTGACAAACTTCATCATAGGAACAGGCCCGATAGCAAGCACCAGATCGTACTGATTTCCCGCCTCGATAAGCGCCTTCAGCTTGTCGGTGACAAAGCCCTTTTCCCCGTAGCTCCCGTCGTCGGTGGTTATGTAAAGATTGTGTGAAACAGCCTTGAACTCCTCTTCAAGTATAACGATGTCTTTGTTCCTGAACCCCGCTATAACGTCCACCTGCGCGCCGTTATTGAACAGCGCCTTAGCGGAGGGATAAGCGATAGCGCACCCCACGCCCCCGCCGATAACGCAGGCTTTTTTAACTCCGTCCAGCTCCGTAGCTTTGCCCAGAGGTCCCGCAAAATCCTTTAAGCAGTCCCCCTCGTTCAGCGTGGACAGCAGCTTTGTAGTTGCTCCCACTATCTGAAAAATTATCGTCACAGTCCCATTCTCACGGTCATAGTCCGCTACGGTGAGAGGTATTCTCTCCCCGTATTCGTCCACCCTCAGTATAATGAACTGCCCCGCCAGCGCCTTTTTCGCAACGAACGGCGCCTCTATTTCCATCAGCACCACGTTTTCGTTTAGCTGACGTTTCTTCAATATCTTATACATATCTCCTGTCCTTTCGTGATACCTGCATACTTTAATATAATATTATAGCAGAAACGCTCCATTAAATCAAGACTAAAATAAAAGTAATTTTTACCTGCATTTTACTTAAAATATCTATGGGCTAATTAAGTAAAAATTAAGTAAGTTACAAAAAATATTTGTGACAAATATCCAAAAATTACACTTTAAATTTTTTAAACAAATGATTGACACGTTAAGTGAAAAATGATAAAATTTAATTGCAAACAGTATTATAACCATGCGCTTTTACAAAGACGCATTGCTGTTACATAGGAGGAAAACATGAGAAGAACATTGAAAACCGCAATAGCCTCGGTGCTGTGCCTTGGAATGGTTCTTTCCGTAACTGCCTGCTCCGAGAGCGAAAACACCCAGCAGCCTGCCGTCAGCACGTTTGAAAGCTACAAGCCGCTGGTAGAGCACGTTACCCAACTGACCGACAGGGTAGATACCGACATCAAGGTAGAAAAGAAGATAAGATGGCTGTCCCACTGGGCGATCGACGAGACTCAGGCAGCAGCAGAGCTGTTCAAGTACGTTTACGGTATTCCCGAAAACGGCGACACATCTTATGGCGACGACGCCGACAAGATATTCGACTATATCTTTGTTGATTACAAATCCCGTTGGGACACGCTGGGTACTATGGTATCCACAGGCGATTCTCCCGACATATTCCAGTTTGAGATAGCGAACTATCCTTACGCCGCATACAGAAAGATGTTCCAGCCTATCGACGACATCATCGACTTCAGCGATCCTCTGTGGGATCCCACCAGAGACGTTATGGAAAAGTTCAAGTGGGGCGGAGAGACCTACTGCGCTATCGTCACCCTGAACCTTGACCAGGTTATGTGGTACAGACGCAGCGTTGTTGAACAGGCCGGTTTGAAAGAGCCTTACGAGTATTACAAGGAAGGCAAATGGGATTGGAACACTATGCTGGATATGCTTGCCGCATGGCAGCAGACAGGCGAGGGAAAATGGGGCCTTGACGGTTGGCAGGTTCCCGACAGACTTGTAAGCACCACAGGCGTTCCTTTCATAGGCATAGTTGACGGCAAGCTCCAGGATAATCTGTACAATGCTGACATCGAAAGATGTATGACCAACGTTATCGACGTTATCTTCAAGCAGAACTACCGTTACCCAAGACATGAGCTGAACGGCTGGGGCATCAATGTAGCTGAGTGGGTAAAGGGCAACACCCTGTTTATGTGCGACCTTACCACCGCTTATAAAGATACTTTCCTGGCTTATATCGAAAGATACAAGTGGGATACCGACGATGTATTCTGCGTACCTTTCCCCAAGGACCCCGAAGCTGACAAGTATTATCAGGTATTCAAGAACGACTCCTTCATGCTCTGCGCAGGCGCTCCCAACGTAGAGGGCTTCAAGGCTTGGACTCAGTGCCTTATCGCTACCGCTTACGAGGAAGAGACTATCGCCATCGGACGTGAGCAGAACAAGGAAAACAACAAGTATACCGACGAAATGCTCGACCTGTTCGACGAAATGCAGTACGGCGGCGTTCTCACCCCTGTATTTGACTTCAAGGAAGGTATAGGCGTAGACATAGTTGACCCCAACAGCGTTTACAACCCTGTTGCCTGCCTGACTCAGATCCCTTATCTGAACTGCATCAATGATGACGAGGAAGGAAGCCCCGCTACCTTCTCCTCATTGAGAACAAAATACGAAGGCACTATCAGAAACAGAATTGACGAGATAAACGCAACTGTTGCATAATAACGTGCGTAAATCACTTAAACAACAAAAGGCTTCCGAAAGGAAGCCTTTTTCTTTGCCTTTTCAAAGCTCACTTTATCTCCAGCCTTTTGGTCTGCGGCTGTTTTTCCTCCTGCTTTGGCAGCACTACCGTCAGGATACCGTTTTTGTATTCTGCCTCAATGCCGTCCCCGTTGCAGGAAGCGACGTTGAAGCTGCGCTGATATGAGCAGGAGGAACGCTCTCTGCGAAGATAATTCCCGCTGTCCTTTTCTTCCTTTGAGCCGCTTTTTTGCGCCGTCACGGTGAGATAGTCCCCGCAAAGCTCCACGCCTATATCTTCCTTTTCAAAGCCCGGCAGCTCGCTTTCCAGAACGTACTTGTCCCCCTCGTCCCTGATGTCGGTCTTGAACGAGGCGGCTCTTCCTCCGAAAAAGCTGTCCTCAATGTCCCTAAATGTCCCCCACAGGTCGTAATTCCGCCTTTCAAACGGTGTAAGCATATTCATAGCAAAAACCTCCTTGTTTTCTTTACAGGATATTATCTCCCGATTTTTGTGAAATAATCTTCACCTGAATGAAAAAACTATTTTTGCCGTAACAATTGACATACGACCTGAAAATATAGTATAATATATGTAATAATGTACAGGCAAAGGACAAGAAAATGAGATTAGCAGCTATCGTGGGACGCCCCAACGTGGGCAAATCCACTCTTTTCAATAAAATAATCGGCAAGCGTATGAGCATAGTTGACGATTCTCCCGGTGTCACCCGCGACCGAATTTACAGCAAGGCTGACTGGTGCGGGCGCGAATTTATGCTGGTGGACACAGGCGGCATAGAACCTGAGAGCAAGGACGTTATCCTTTCCCAGATGAGGGAGCAGGCGCAGCTTGCCATAGACAGCGCCGACGTGATAATTTTCGTCACCGACATAAAAACAGGCGTCACCGCCTCCGACGAAAGCGTAGCGCAAATGCTCCAAAAAAGCGGCAAGCCTGTTGTTCTCTGCGTAAACAAATGCGACGGAGTAGGCGACCTTCCCCCCGAGATATACGAGTTTTACAATCTGGGACTTGGCGACCCCATAGCCGTTTCCTCCGTTCACGGACACGGCACAGGTGACCTGCTGGACGCAGTTGTTGAACATCTTCCCGAAACGGAAGAGGACGACTACGACGAGGATTATATAAAAGTTGCCGTCATAGGCAAGCCAAATGCGGGAAAATCCTCCCTTGTGAACAAGCTGGCGGGGACTGACCGTATGATAGTTTCCGATATAGCGGGAACTACCCGTGACGCAGTGGACACGATAATAGAGCGCGACGGCTCAAAGTACGTGCTGATAGACACCGCAGGCATACGCCGCAAATCAAAGGTGAACGACAGCGTTGAGCATTACAGCGTGCTGAGAGCATATATGGCAGTGGACAGAGCTGACGTGTGCGTTATGATGATAGACGCCGAGGAGGGCTTCACCGAGCAGGACAGCAAGATAGCGGGCTACGCCCATGAGCAGGGAAAAGCAACTGTTATCGCCGTCAATAAGTGGGACCTTATCGAAAAGGACGGAAAGACCATGCAGGAATTTACCAAAAAGCTCCAGGTGGATTTCAGCTTTATGTCCTACGCGCCTTTTGTGTTTATTTCCGCCAAAACGGGACAGCGGCTGGACAAGCTGTTCCAGCTTATAAATTACACTGCCGAGCAAAACGCCCGCCGCATTTCCACAGGCAAGCTGAACGAGCTGCTCAGCTACGCCGTGGCGAGAGTGCAGCCGCCCACGGACAAGGGCAGACGGCTGAAGCTGTTTTATATGACCCAGCCGTCAGTAAAGCCGCCCACATTCGTTTGCTTCTGCAACAGAAAAGACCTTTTCCACTTTTCCTATCAGCGGTATATCGAAAATCAGATAAGGGAGGCTTTCGGGCTTGACGGAACTCCCATACGCTTTATTGTAAGAGAACGTGGAGAGGAATAGGAGAAAGACAAAATGCTTATTATCTGTTACGCGATAATGGTGATACTTCCGTATCTTCTCTGCGGAATAAACAGCGCCATCATCGTCACTAAAATAAAGACGGGCAAGGATATCCGCACCATGGGCAGCGGCAATGCGGGACTTACCAACACCCTGAGAACGCAGGGCAAGGCTGCGGCACTGTTCGTCCTGCTGGGAGACGTGGCAAAGGGGGTCCTTTCAGTGATAATCGTCTCCCTCTGCTTTCAGTACATCGGCGGGATAGACGTGCGAAACGTTGCAAACGGCTACGAATGGACGCTTTATGCGTCAGGCGTTTTTGCCATATTGGGGCACGTTTTCCCCGTTTATTACGGCTTTAAGGGCGGGAAGGGCGTTCTGGTGACGGTAGCCGTGCTGCTTGCGATAGACTGGCTCCCCGCCGTTATCCTTCTGGGAATATTTGCGTTGATAGTGGCGGCAAGCCGTTACGTGTCGTTAGGTTCATGCATAGCGGCGGCGCTTTATCCTGTTGCCGTGTTTATTTTCGGGATAATAGAGAATAATCCGTCTTTTATTGCAAACACGGTTTTCAGCGCTATGATAGGCGGACTGATAATCTTTATGCACAGGGAAAACATAAAGCGCCTAAAAAATCACACCGAGAAAAAATTAGGTCAGAAGGCTCCCAAAGCCGACTGACCGAAAGGAGCATAAAATGGCAAAGATAACCGTGCTGGGCTGCGGCTTCGGCACCGCCCTTGCGGTAATGCTGAACAACAACGGTCATACTGTGACCTGCTGGTCAAAGTACGAGGACGAGATACAGTCAATACTGAAGGACAGGGAACACAAAAAGCTCCTTCCAGGCGTGAAAATACCCGAAAGCATAGGCTTTACCACAGACCCCGCCTGCGTCAGCGGGGCGGATATGATCATCGCCGCCATACCCTCGCTTTATATGCGTGAAGCGGTGACCGCCGTTTCCCCCTACGTTACTCCCAATACAGTGATACTAAACGTCGCCAAGGGCTTTGAGGAAAGCACCCGCCGCCGTCTTTCCGAGGTGATAAGCGAGCTGCTCCCCAATAACGCCGTTGCAGTGATGGCAGGACCCTGCCACGCTGAGGAGGTGGGACGGGGCGTTCCCACGTCAGTAGTGGTAGCCAGCGATTTTGAGGGAAAAGCGGAATACGTTCAGGACATAATGATGAACTCCGACTTCCGTGTATATATCAGCGACGACACGGTGGGCTGCGAGACTGCTCCCGCCTTGAAAAACGTTATCGCCCTTTGCTGCGGTATAGCGGAGGGAATGGGTCTGGGCGACAACACCCTCGCCGCCCTTATGACAAGGGGGCTCACCGAGATAACCCGCCTTGGCGTAGCTATGGGAGCAAAGTGGGAGACCTTCACGGGACTTGCAGGCATAGGCGACCTGATAGTCACCTGCACCTCCATGCACTCCCGCAACCACAGAGCAGGACTTCTGATAGGCAAGGGCGAAAAGGTGGAAAACGCCATACAGCAGGTGGGAACGGTAGAGGGCTACAACTGCTGTAAGATAGCAAAAGCCCTTGCAGATGAGAAAAACGTCCAGATGCCCATAACCCAGCAACTTTACAGCGTATGCTTCTGCGGCGTTCAGCCTCCCCAGGCGGTAAAGAACCTTATGACCCGCCCCGGCAAGCACGAAAGAGAGCCTTTCTGGAAGTAAAAATAAAAAAATATAAAAAAGGACTTGATTTTTTATCCAAGACCTGTTATAATATTACAGGTATTTACAGCAAATCCTGTTTAAAGCTCAAAAAACGGCTTTATACTGAGTTTTCTTAAATAAATATATTTTTTGAAAGGGAGGTGTTCACCAATGGCAAAATGCGATATCTGCGGAAAAGGTGTCACTTTCGGTATTAAGGTCTCTCACTCACACAGATGCACCAACAGGACCTTCAAACCCAACGTTCAGAAGGTAAAGGCTATCGTAAACGGTACTCCCTGCAGAGTAAACGTATGCACAAGATGCCTGCGTTCCGGCAAGGTACAGAGAGCAAACTAAGCAAAGCTGAACCGAAAAATGAAATCGGCGGAGGAAATCACCTCCGCCGAATTTTATTTTAGCTTTTTCTTCATTTCCCGCCAGTCGGGAACCACCCTTTCCAACACTCCGTAAAACCTTTTGGAATGATCCTGCACCACAAAATGCGCCAGCTCGTGTGCGATAACGTATCCAATGCACTCCACAGGCTTTTCCATCAGCATAACGTTCAGCGTTATTCGTCCCTTTGCCGCCGTACAGCTTCCCCAGCGGCTTTTCATCTTCCGACAGGTTATTTTCGGAAAGGGAACGTCAAAGCCCTGCTCCCTGAACAGCAGATATTTTTCCCTGCAAATCTCAGGGAACAGCCTTTCGCTTTCCACCCTCAGCCACTTGTTTCTTGCGGCTGGGATATCCTCCTCGCTTTTCACCGTCAGCAAGACCTCTCCGCCTTTCACCCGGGCGGAAAATTTTTCCCCTCTGACGGCGTTTATCTTCAGCCTTTCTCCGAGGAAATAAGCATAGCCCTCGTCCTCCTCAGCCTTTTCAGCCGCCTTGGACAACTTTTCTCTCGCCCTTTCTATGAAAGGCAGATTTTTTGCGACGAACCTGTCCGCCTGCTCGAACGCAACGTAATAGGGAACTGAAACGTAAACGCTTCCGTCTTCCCTGACTCTGAGATTGAGCCTTTTCACTTTTTTGCGCTTTATTTCATAGGAGATAACTCCCGAATTTGTCATAATTCTTCTTATCATTTTCAAGCCTCCGCAGTAATTATACATCTCACACAAATATTTTGTCAATTCGGAATAAAAATCTTCTTATTTATTTGACAATCTCTTTATTTAGGTGTATAATAAAACAGAATGTACAGAACAAACAGCTGAAAGGAAAAAATCATGGGTCTTTTTGAAAAGATGTTCGGAAGTTATTCCGAAAAAGAACTTAAAAGAATAGAAGGAAAAAAGCAGGCAACTCTTGATTTAGAGCCGAAATACGCCGCTATGACCGACAAGGAGCTTCAGGCGCAGACTCCTATATTGAAGGAACGCCTTGCCAACGGCGAAACGCTTGACGATATACTTCCCGACGCATTTGCAGTATGCAGAGAGGCGATGTGGCGCGTTATCGCCATAAAGCCCTATCCCGTACAGATCTTGGGCGGAATAGTGCTTCACCAAGGTCGTATCGCCGAGATGAAAACCGGTGAAGGTAAGACCTTCGTTGCGGCTCTCCCCTCATATCTTAACGCATTGACGGGCAAGGGAGTTCACGTCGTTACCGTCAACGACTATCTGGCAAAGCGTGACAGCGAGCAGATAGGTCGTGTTCACCGCTTTCTGGGACTTTCCGTGGGACTTATCGTTCACGAGAAGAACAACGCCGAGCGCCGTCAGGCATACGCCTGCGACGTGACCTACGGCACCAACAACGAATTTGGTTTTGACTACCTGCGTGACAATATGGTTGTAAGAAAGCAGGACTTGGTACAGCGCGGACACAACTTCGCTATCGTGGACGAGGTTGACTCCATTCTGATAGACGAAGCCAGAACTCCTCTTATAATTTCAGGCAGAGGGGAAAAATCCACCGAGCTTTACGAAAAAGCCGACAAGCTGGCAAAAACGCTGAAGAGCTTTAAAATGGTAGAGACCGACTCCAAGGAAATGCAGGACGATTACGACGGGGATTACCTGATAGACGAAAAGGCAAAGACCGCCACCCTGCTCCCCAGCGGCGTCAAGAAAGCTGAGCAGTATTTCGGTATCGAGAACCTTATGGACCCCGACAACCTCACCATTCTCCACCACGTCAATCAGGCGATAAAAGCCAACGGCATAATGCACCTTGACGTTGACTACGTTGTAAAAGACGGCGAAATAGTCATAGTAGACGAATTTACAGGACGTCTTATGTTCGGACGCCGCTTCAATGAAGGTCTGCACCAGGCTATCGAGGCAAAGGAAGGCGTAAAGGTAAAGAACGAGAGCAAGACCCAAGCCACCATCACCTTCCAGAATTTCTTCCGCCTTTACGACAAGCTGTCAGGTATGACAGGTACCGCTATGACCGAGGAGGAGGAATTTAGAGGTATCTACAAGCTGGACGTTATCGAGATACCCACCAACAAGCCCGTTATCCGTGAGGACCATCAGGACCAGGTATACAAGACCGAAAACGGCAAATTCAAAGCTGTTATCGAGCAGATAAAGAAGTGCCACGAAAAGGGGCAGCCCGTTCTGGTAGGTACTATTTCTATCGAAAAATCCGAGCTGCTCTCCAAGCTGCTGAAAAGAACAGGCATAAAGCACGAGGTATTGAACGCCAAGAACCACGAGCGTGAAGCTGAAATAGTCGCTCAGGCAGGCAAAAAAGGCGCAGTTACAATCGCCACCAATATGGCAGGCCGTGGTACCGATATTATGCTGGGCGGCAACCCCGAATACCTCGCCAAGGCTCAGATGAGAAAAATGGAGATAGACGACGAGCTTATCAACGAGGCAACAGGCTTCTCCGAGACTGACAACGAGGAAATACTGAACGCAAGAAAGCTCTTCAAGGAGCTGAACGATAAATACAAGGCAGAGATCGCTCCCGAGGCGGAGGAAGTTAAAAAGGTGGGCGGACTGTTCATTCTGGGTACAGAGCGCCACGAATCCCGCCGTATCGATAATCAGCTGAGAGGTCGTGCAGGACGTCAGGGCGACCCCGGCGAAAGCTGTTTCTTCATCTCAATGGAAGATGATTTGATGAGGATATTCGGCGGCGACCGTATCCAGAGTATGATGGACACGCTGAACATCGACGAGGATATGCCTATCGAAAACAAGGTCCTCACCAGAACAATAGAGTCCTCACAAAGAAAGATAGAGGGCAGGAACTACTCTATCCGTAAGAACGTGCTTGACTTTGACGACGTTATGTCACAGCAGAGAATGACCATCTATTCCCAGCGTGCCAAGGTCTTGAACGGCGAGGACGTAAGCGGCAGCATAAAGTCCATGATGACGGAATACATCACCGAAACGGTGAACCAGTTCTGCCAGGGAGATATTCCCGACGACTGGAACATAGAGGGACTTCGCGAGAGCCTTATCGGCGTTATCACTACTCCCGAGGATCTGCGCTACACCGCCGAGGAAAAGGCGGACCTCACCAAGGAGCAGATAGAAGAATTTTTGCACAACCGTGTAAATGAGCTTTATCAGGCAAAGGAAAAGGAGCTCACTCCCGAAATAATGCGTGAAGTGGAGCGTATCGTCCTGCTGAAAAACGTTGATATGAAGTGGGTAAACCACATCGACGCTATGGACGAACTGAAAAAGGGAATTTACCTCCGCTCAATGGGTCAGCGTGACCCCGTTGTGGAATACCGCTTTGAGGGCTTTGCAATGTTCGACGAAATGATAGCCTCTATCCGTGAGGACACTGTGAGAATGATACTCACAGTTAAAGTGAGAGTGGAACAGCCCCCTCAGCGTGAACAGGTGATAAAGCCCGACCCTGAGAACGCAGGCGCAAGAACTCCCGTTAAAAAGCCCGCAAGCAAAAAAGTGGGCAGAAACGACCCATGCCCCTGCGGCAGCGGCAAAAAGTATAAAAAGTGCTGCGGCGCCAACGACTGATTTCAAGGAGAAAACAATGGCTGAAATAAAAGCTTTCAAAGGACTTCGCTACACCGAAAAAGCGGGAGATATAGGACAGCTTTGCTGTCCTCCCTATGACATAATAAACGCCGCCCAGCGTGACGCGCTTATCGCAAAAAATCCCCACAATCTCATAAGGCTGGAGCTTCCCGTCATCGGCGGGAGCGAGGATATGGCGCCGTACAAGGACGCCGCCTCAACTCTTCGCCAGTGGCTTGATGAGGATATCCTCCGCCGTGACGAAAAGGACTGCATTTATATCTACGAAATGGACTTTTCCGCTTTGGGCGGGAATTACAGCGTAAAAGGCTTTGTTTCCCTTGTAAAGTTAGAGCCCTTCAGCAAAGGCGTTATCCTCCCTCATGAGGAAACTCTCTCCAAAGCCAAGACCGACCGCTTCAACCTGATGAAAGCCACAGGCTGCAATTTCAGCCAGATATATTCCCTTTATATGGACGGTGACGGCTCGGTGATGAGCCTGATAAATTCCGCCTCGGCGGGAGCTCCCGACAGCGCCTTTACCGATGACGACGGCGTTTCACACAAGCTCTGGTGCGTAGACGACCCTGAGATAATTTCAGCAGTAGCAGCAAAAATGTCCGACAAAAAGCTGTATATCGCCGATGGACACCACCGCTACGAAACCGCCCTGAACTATCAGAAATACGTCAGTGAAAACCTTGACGAAACAGGCACAAGCGACTACGTCACAATGATGCTTGTAAATATGGAAAACGACGGCTTGGTGGTATTTCCCACCCACAGGATAGTCCGCGACCTGCCATATTTTGATTACAACGCCGTGTGCGAAAAGTGCGGCGAATACTTTAACGTGACCCCCTATCTCAACCGTGAAAAAGGGGAAAAGGGTCTTGAAAAAGCCTACGCCGAGGGAAGAAAAGCCTTCGTCCTCTTTACAGGCGACAACAACTATACCCTTCTTGAGCTTAAAGACGTTAGCGTTATGGAGCAGTTTATCCCAAGCGGCAGCAAGGCTCTCCGCGAGCTTGACGTCAGCGTTTTGCATACCCTTGTTTTAGAGCGTATCTTCGGCATTGACAAGGAAAATATGGCAAATCAGAAAAACCTTACATACACAAGAAGCGCCGACGAGGCCCTTGCCGAAGTTGACGCCAAGCGTGCCAACTGCGCATTCCTCCTCAATCCCACAAGGGTGGAGGAAATTCGCGACGTGGCGGCGGCAGGGGAGAAAATGCCCCAGAAATCCACATACTTCTATCCCAAGCTCACCACGGGACTTGTGATGAACAAAATCTTTTAACGAGGCAATATTATGTTTAAGCAGGAAATACAGCAGGAGCTTGAAAATCACATAATCCCTTTCTGGGACAGCCTTTGCGACTATGAAAGGGGCGGCTTTTACGGCTTTATGGACAGCGGGCTTAACCTTGACAAAAACGCATCCAAAGGCGTTATCCTTCACTCCCGCATACTTTGGTTCTATTCCAACTGCTATCTCACCTTAGGCAGAAAGGACTGCCTTGAAAAAGCAAAGCACGCCTTTGACTTTCTCAGCAGATACTGCGTTGACCGTGAGTACGGCGGCGTATACTGGCTGATGAACGCCGACGGCACGGTAAATGACAGTATGAAACACACCTATTGCCAAGCATTTTTCATCTACGCTATGGCAAGCTACTACGACGCCTCCAAGGATAAAGCCGCTTTAGACCTTGCTATGAGCGTGTTTGAAACGGTGGAGGAAAAATGTGTTGACGACGTGGCGTATCTTGAGGCGCAGAGCAGGGAATTTCATCTTGTAGAAAACGACGCCCTTTCCGAAAACGGCTTGATGGCGGATAAGACTATGAACACCGTTCTGCACCTTATTGAGGCATACACCGAGCTTTACCGTGTGAATTCTGACAAGCGCGTGCTGGAGCGCCTTGAATTTCAGCTTCGCCTTACTCTTGATAAAATATACGACAAGGAAAATTCCAAACTGCTTGTATTTTTCAACAGGGAAATGCAGGTCATAGGCGACATTCACTCCTACGGTCACGATATTGAAGCAACATGGCTTTTAGACCGCACCTGTGACATTATAGGCGAAAGCGAGCTTACCAAGGAAATTTCCGCTATGAACAGGAAGATCGTCGCCAACATAGCTGAAATAGCCTTTGAAAACGGCGCTCTCAACAACGAGCGTGAAAATGATAAAATAAACAAATGGCGCATCTGGTGGGTGGAGGCGGAAGCGGTAGTAGGTTTCCTCAACGCCTCAAAGCGTTATAACGAGCCGAAATACCGTGAGATCTCCCAAACCGTATGGCAGTACATCAAAAACAACATCGTAGACAAGCGTGAGGGCGGCGAATGGCACTCTCAGGTGGACGAACAGGGGAATTACGCCGTGTTCAAGCCTGTTGTTGAGCCGTGGAAATGCCCCTACCACAACGGAAGAATGTGCCTTGAGGTCATAAAGCGTGAAGCATAAGAGGTGACTTTTATGAAAAACAGCATTAAAGCAATTTCTGCGGCATTTATCGCC
>CANQXF010000003.1 GCA_947627695.1 uncultured Ruminiclostridium sp.
ACGCCCGCGCAGATACTCACCGACCTGTGGCCGAAGATACACGAGCATTGCTCTGACATCAGCTTTCAGCTTGTGCCGTTTGAGAATACGCCCGAAAACGCGCGGGAAATTTTAAAAAATCTCGGTCAGAATATTGACGTGGTGACAGGACTTTTTGACGATACATTGCTTGAAGTGCGCAGGTGCGCGGGACTTGAAATATCGAAAGAACCGCTTTGCTGTGCGGTTTCCATTTATCACCCGCTTGCTAAAAAGGAAAAGCTGATGGTGGAGGACTTGTACGGCGAAGAGCTGCTTTTAATGCACCGAGGCTGGAGCAGTTACGTTGACAGGCTGCGTGACGAGCTGACCGAGCATAGGCAAATAAAAATTGTTGATTTTGACTTTTACGATATAAATATCTTCAACCGCTGTGAGCAGGAGAAAAACGTGCTGCTGGTAATACAAAGCTGGAACTGCGTCCACCCTATGTTAAAGGTAATCCCCGTGGAGTGGGAACATTGTATACCCTTCGGCGTGCTGTATTCCAACGAGCCGTCCCGCACAGTCCAACGGTTTTTGGAGGCGGTGAAGGCGGTAATATAAAAGGTGAATTTGATTATGAACAATAATTTTTTTACAGTGTGTGCAATAGTTGATATAGATGAAAAAATCCTTATGGTTCGTCACACTTACGGAGCCGCAAAAGACAGGATACTTATTCCCGGAGGCTATGTAAATGAAAACGAGCTTCCCTCAAGAGCAGCCGAAAGAGAGGTGTTGGAAGAAACAGGGGTCACCGTAAAGGCAAAAGCTGTTTTTTCGGTACAATTTAAACCTCAGCAATGGTGTATTGTTTTTACAACGGAGTATATCTGCGGCGAGCCGATATCAGACGGATATGAAAACAATGAGGTTCTGCTTATTTCAGCAGTAGACGCTGTAAAACGCGATGATATCACAAATATGAGCCGTGAAATTTTAAAAGCGTATCTTCAGAGCAAAAATAATGTGCTGGAAAAAAGCGGTTATGTTCCGAAATCGACCAATGCAGATGAATATGAAATATATGGAGTTTGAATTTATGCTGTTGTTTTCTTGCTCTTTGTAAATTGATACAGCAAGCAAACAGTATTTTTACGGTGTGTATAAGTTGAAACTTAAAGTTATAACTGATAAACTAATCGAGACTTCTCACGAGGTCTCTTTTTTTGTATAATAAAAGCATAAATACCAGATGCTGAATGGGGTGAAAAGAGTATGAAACGACTTACAGCGTTTGGGCTGTCAATGATTATGATATTTATATTTACCTCGTCGCCTTTTGGGAACGGCAGATGAAGAAATAGACAGGGTTTGAAAGGAGCATTACGATATGAAGAAAAAAGCTGCGCTGCTGTTGAGCTTTATTATGCTGTTTTCCCTTACAGCCTGCGAAAACAGCGGCTCAGGTACGGCAGGAAATTCCGAAACAGACAGGACGAGCCACAATGTTGCGGGTTCTTCCTCTGATTCCGAACAGAACGCAGAAGAAAGCAGCGAAAACTCGCAAACACTGAATGACGGCACAGGGAATGACGCTCCCGTGGTCTATATGACGACGGACATCTCCCCTGAGGGACTTATGAAAGTCTATGAGGCTCTGGGTGTGGAGCTTGTCGGTAATAATATCGCAGTAAAGCTCTCCACAGGCGAACCGCCTGCGTCCAACTATCTTGACCCCGATCTTATCCGTAATCTTGTGGAGCGTGTAGACGGCACTATCGTGGAGTGCAACACCGCTTACGGCGGCTCCCGTTCCGAAACGGCTATGCACTATCAGGTGGCGGAGGATCACGGCTTTACAGATCTCGGCAAGGGCTTTGTCATAATGGACGAGGACGGCGAATCAATGATACTTCCCGTGGAGGGAGGACAGCAGCTTTCCGAAAACTATGTGGGCGCTCATTTCGGGGACTTTGACGGCTTCCTTGTACTCTCGCACTTCAAAGGTCACGCAATGGCAGGCTTTGGCGGAGCTATCAAGAATATCTCCATCGGGATAGGCTCTCAGGAAGGCAAATGCCTTATCCATACAGCGGGACGCAGCCATACAAGCCCATGGGGCGGCGATCAGGACGCTTTCCTCGAATCCATGGCGGACGCAGGAAAATCAGTGGTGGACGCACTGGACGGAAACATTCTCTTTATCAACGTGATGAACAGGCTGTCCATCGACTGCGACTGTGACGGAAATCCGTCTGAGCCTGACATTCACGACATAGGTATCCTTGCTTCCACCGACCCTGTGGCATTGGATCAGGCTTGCGTGGATCTTATCTATCAGGCGGAGGGCAACGAGAGCTTTGTCCGCCGTATGGAGGGACAGAACGCGGAACACGTTCTGGAAGCGGGCGAAGCTATCGGTCTTGGCAGCCGCGCCTATCGGCTGGAAACAGTAGACGGTTAAGAAATACCTTGAACTTAAGGAGGTGAACGGCTTTGGAACAGATATGGGAGGTGCTTCAGCGGGAATTTGTCTATGTATGGTACTACTTTACCGTTCAGCTCAGGCAGATCGCCCTCTATTACGCCCTCGGTATCGTACTCGGCTCGGTCATCTCCGTCTTCGTCAAGGACAAAATTCACGGACTTTTCCGCAGAATGGGCGATAAAAAGCTGGGCGTCCTCGGTATTATTCCCGCAAGTATCCTGGGAATTGCTTCGCCGCTGTGTATGTATGGGACGATCCCGCTTGCGGCGTCTTTTTCCAAAAGTGGTATACGGGACGACTGGCTGGCAGCGTTTATGATGAGCTCCATACTCTTAAATCCACAGCTCATCATTTACAGCACAGCGCTGGGACCTGATGCGCTGACGGTGCGTATCGTTTCCTGCTTTGTCTGCGGCTGCACGGCGGGTATTTTGATCCGTGTGTTTTATAAAAACAAACCTTTTTTCAATTTTGACGGCTTTGATGAACCGCATGATCACGACACAGACCCGAATTTGTTCCTGCGGCTTATCAAGAACATAGGCAGAAACATAAAGGCGACAGCCCCCTGGTTTCTCGTGGGCGTGCTATTGTCAGCGCTGTTTCAGCGGTATGTTCCTGCGGATCAGTTTGCGGCTCTCTTTGGGGAGGCAGGCGAGGGCTTCGGCGTTTTAATGGCGGCGACTATCGGCGTTCCCCTCTACGCCTGCGGCGGCGGGACGATCCCGCTGATCCGTGAATGGCTCTACTCAGGTATGAGTATGGGAAGCGCGGCAGCGTTTATGCTTACAGGACCGTCAACAAAGATAACAAACCTCGGCGCACTCAAGATCGTGCTGGGCGTGAAGCGGTTTTTATTATACCTTGCGTTTGTAATACTGTTCTCGTTCGCAACGGGAATGATCGTCAATCTCATTTTGTAGAAAGAAAGGAAATGTTTATGAAAAAGTTATTTGCAGGAATTTTAAGCGTTATGCTCGTGTTTGCTTTGTCTGGCTGTGACAATGCGGGAAATTCTTCCGACAATTCACAAAGCTCACAAAGCAGTGAAATGCAAAGCGAAGCGGCAGAACCGACAAGCTCCTCCGATGATGAAACCTCAGCGGACAGCACACCAAACGAAACACCGAGCAATGGCGGCAAAACGCTTGTGGTAGTTTATTCGGCGTCAGGCAATACGAAAGCAATAGCAGACTATATCGTTTCCGCAACGGGCGCTGATCTGTTTGAGATAACGCCCACAGAGCCGTACACCAGCGACGATCTGAACTGGACAGACCCTGACAGCCGTGTCAGCCGTGAGCATGACGACGAGTCCTTACGTGATGTGAGCTTACCACGACCACGGTGGAAAACTGGGAGGATTACAACACGGTGTTTATTGGCTATCCGATCTGGTGGGGAATAGCGGCGTGGCCTACAAACAGCTTTGTAAAAGCTAACGATTTTTCAGAAAAAACTGTCATTCCATTCTGCACCTCCTCAACATCAGGACTTGGCAGCAGTGGTACGCTTCTCGCCGAAGAGGCAGGCACAGGCAACTGGCTTGAGGGACAGCGTTTCCGGTCAAGAGAGGACGAAAGCACGGTTAAGGAGTGGGTAGACAGCTTGGGGCTATAAAGGGTCCCGACAAAAAATATAATGTTGAAGTCGGGACCGAAACCTACAACGGCTTTGTTATTGACAACGTTTATTATTCCCCCTCCGACGGGGATATCCATTACAACGTCTATATCCCCGAAAGCTATGACGGCAGTGAGAGCTATGCGCTGTTCTTAACGCTTCCCGGCTATGAGGGACTGTATTTTCAGGGCGTGGCGCAAAATCTGAAATCGGAGGCGTTCGGCTTTGAAGCGCAGAAGTACAACGACAAGATGATAGTTGTCGCTCCTCAGCTTTCCGACTGGGGCGAAACCTCCGCAAATCAGACCATAGCGCTTTTAGAATACTTTCTGGACGCCTACAACATCGACCGTGAAAAGGTCTATGCCGACGGCTATTCAGGCGGCGGCGAAACAATGTCGATAGTTATGGGAAAGCGTCCCGAGCTGTTTACGGCGTATCTTCACGTCAGTTCCCAATGGGACGGCGAGCTTGAAACCCTTGCGGACAGCAGAACTCCCGTGTACATTTTTGTGGGCGAGAATGACGAGTATTACGGCTCCGAGCCGTCACAGCAGGCTTATGACAGACTGACGGAAATTTACCGCAGCAAGGGGCTTTCGGGAGATGAAATTTCACAGCTGATCACACTTGACATCAAGGAACACAAGTATTTCACCGACCGCGGCATAGGCAGCGAACACGGCGGCGGTGGACTTGCGGCTTATGATGAGGATATTATGAACTGGCTGTTTTCAAAATAATTTTCAGGAGGAATTTCAATGTCAAAAAATCTTATCATCTATTACTCCCGCAAAGGCGAGAATTACGTAAACGGTTCTTTAAAAATTCTTGAAAAGGGCAACACGGAAATTGCGGCAGAGTTTATCCAAAAAGCCGTGGGCGGAGATATGTTCAGGATCGAAACGGTAAAGCCCTATTCCGAAAGCTACAACATCTGCATTGAGGAGGCAAAGCGGGAATTGCAGGAAAACGCCAGACCCGAGCTTCAAAAATATTTGCAGGATATTTCGCAGTACGACAACATTTTCGTCTGCGGACCGTGCTGGTGGGGAACATTCCCTTTGGCGATCTTCTCTCAGCTTGAAAAGCTTGACTTCACAGGCAAAAAGGTTATTCCGCTGATGACCCACGAGGGCAGCGGACTTGGCAGCAGCGAGCGTGATATTAAAAAAATATGCAAAGGCGCAGAGATTGGAAAAGGTCTTGCAGTACACGGCGCGGACGCGGCAAGGTCGGAAAAAATAATTTCACAATGGGCGAAAAATTCAATTTGAGGAGAGTTTATTATGCAGACTTATTTAAAACTCAACGACGGAACGGAGATCCCGCAGTTCGGGCTTGGCGTATACCAGGTACCCGAAGGAGAAATGACGTACAACGCCGTACTTGACGCGCTGAAAATGGGAGTGCGCCACATAGATACCGCACACGCTTATCAGAATGAAAGAAGCGTCGGCAGGGCAGTCAGGGCAAGCGGCGTTCCCAGAAAGGAAATATGGATAACTTCAAAGCTGTGGCCAAGCGAATACAGCGAGGGCAAAACCGAAAAAGCTATTGAAAAAATGCTTGCAAGGCTTGACACAGACTACATCGACCTGCTCCTCTTACATCAGCAGTTCGGGGATTATATCGGCGCGTGGAAGGATATGCAAAAAGCAGTAAGAGCAGGTAAAGTCCGTTCTATCGGTATAAGTAATTTTGAAAGCGAACGTCTTGAGGAAATTTGTGAATTTGCAGAAATAAAGCCGTCTGTTCTGCAAGTCGAATGTCATCCGTACTATCCGCAGAATGAACTGAAAAAGCGTATCGCAAAATATGGCACGGTAATTGAAAGCTGGTATCCCATAGGTCACGGCGACAAGGGACTTATCAGCGAGCCTCTTTTCACCCGTCTGGCGGAAAAATACCGTAAGAGCAACGTCCAGATCATTCTTCGCTGGCATATTCAGGAGGGAAATATCGTGTTCCCGAAAACAACAAATATTCAGCATATGAGAGATAATTTTGACATTTTTGATTTTGAACTTACAGCAGAGGAAATGGCTGAGATCAAGAAGCTTGACTACCACAAGCGTTTCTACAATATGACGCTTGAGCAGCAGGAGGCAAGTCTCGGTTCGTGGCAGCCTGCGGACTGATAAAGCAGAATAAAAAATAATTTTTCAGGAGGACGATTATGGACTGCACAATTTTAAACAACGGCGTAAAAATGCCTATGGAGGGTTTCGGAGTTTTCCAGGTCCCCGACCCCAAACAATGTGAGCAGGCGGTGCTTGACGCGATAAGCGCAGGTTACAGGCTCATTGACACGGCGGCATCTTATGGGAATGAAGATTCTGTCGGCAATGCCATAAAGAAAAGCGGAGCCTGCCGTGAGGACTTGTTCATCACAACAAAGCTGTGGGTATCTGACGCAAGCTATGACAAGGCAAAGCAGGCTTTTGAAAGCTCACTGAAAAAGCTGGGGCTTGAATATCTCGACCTGTATCTCATTCATCAGCCTATGGGCGACTATTACGGCGCGTGGAGAGCGATGGAAGAATTGTATAAAGAGGGGCGTATCCGCGCTATCGGCGTGTGCAATTTCTATCCCCACGTTTTAGCTGATTTTTGCGAGACTGTGGAGGTTATCCCTGCGGTAAATCAGGTGGAACTGCACCCCTTCTTCCAGCAGGAAAACGCGCTGAAACTGATGAAGGAATACGAAGTGACTCCCGAGGCGTGGGGACCCTTTGCGGAGGGAAAGCACGGCATTTTCACAGATCCCGTGCTGACAGAGATAGGTGCAAAGTACGGTAAATCCGCGGCACAGGTAGTCCTCCGCTGGAACGTACAGCGCGGCGTTGTAGTCATTCCCAAATCCGTTCACCGTGAGCGAATGGAGCAGAATATGGACATCTGGAACTTCACACTGTCGGACGAGGATATGTCGGCGATCTCAAAAATGGACATCGGTCACAGCGAGATAGTCGATCACTTTGACCCGAATTTTGTAAGAGCTTTGCACGGAAGATTCAAATAAGACCTGCGGCGTACCGTGAAAATTTCGGTGCGCCGCTTGAAAAATACGGAGGTAAAGATGAACTCATTCACATACAGTTATCCCACAAAGGTCTACTTCGGCGAAGGGGCGGCAGAAAAGAATCTGCCTGCCGAGCTTAATAAAGTCGGCAAAAACGTTATGCTTGCTTACGGCGGCGGCTCAATAAAGAAAAACGGCGTGTATGACGAGCTTATGGGCATACTTAAAGCCACAGGAAAGAACGTCACCGAATTTTCGGGGATAATGTCAAATCCCACTTACAAAAAGGTCCAAGAGGGCGCACAGCTCGCCAAGGAAAATGCGGTGGATTTCATTCTCGCTGTCGGCGGAGGGAGCGTTATCGACTGCTGTAAAGTGATTTCCACGCAGGCAAAATTAAGTGACGATTTGTGGGAATTTGAAAATGAAAAGCAGGAACGCCCAAGCAGGTTTATCCCTATGGGCGCGGTGATCACAGCGTTCGGAACAGGTGCAGAAATGAATAACGGCGCAGTCATCACCCACGAGGAAAAGAAGATAAAGGGCGCACTTTGGGGAGCGTTCTATGATTTTGCGATATTAGGCCCCGCTTACACAATGACAATGCCGATGAAACAGGTGATATCAGGTTCATTCGATGCGCTTTCACACTGTATGGAAACCTATATGGGAAGTCCAAGAGGAACAAATCTTTCGGACGAGATAAACGAGGCTTGCCAGAGAAATATTATCCGAAATCTTCGTGCGACGCTTAAAGCTCCCAACGACATAAACCCACGCAGCGAGCTTATCTGGGCGGCGGCAATGGCTGAAAACGGTATGCTGAAGATCGGCAAGGCAACGGATTTTCAGGCGCATATGCTGGAGCATCAGCTTGGCGCATACACAAACTGCAACCACGGCGAGGGACTTGCCGTCATTCACCCTGTTTTGTACCGCCATATGCTTCCCGAGGCGCAGGCGCAGTTTTCACGCCTTGCGGTGAACGTGTGGGGAATTTCGGCTGACGACAAAACTGAAAAACAGCTTGCTGAGGAATATATAAACGCGCTGTCCGACTTTATAAAAGAAGTCGGTCTGCCGACAAAATTCTCCGAAATGGGCATTTCAAATGCTGATTTCAAGGCGATAGCGGACAGTACGGTCTTGACGGGCGGCTGCTGTAAGAAATTCACGAAAGCGGAGTTGCTTGAAGTTTTGAACGAATGTTGTTAAGGAGTTGCAATGAAGAAGGTCTTTAGTATGTTTTTGTCGGGATTTATGGCGTTATCGCTTGCGGGCTGTCAAAACAATGCAAGTGAAAGTTCAACTGAAAGCGCCGGTAAATCGGATAATTTGGCAGTTTCAGAGAGTTCGGAAACTGACGTTAATTCATCAACATCATTTGACAGTAACTCTGAAACCGCACCTGTTTCAATCCCTCAAACGGGATTTACAACAGCCATTCCCGACGAATACAAGCAAACCGCCGAAAAGCAAGGCGAGGTGTTGGAGCTTCAGTATGATTCTCTCGACTATTTGCGTGATAGCTCGCCGATAACCAAAACGGCATACGTCTATCTGCCTTACGGTTATGATGAAAACGACAGCTCGACCCGATATGACATTATCTACTTAATGCACGGCTGGGGCGGTCACGCGGGGGAATACTTTGAATACACGCCAACGAAAAATATGTTTGACAACCTTATCGAAAAAGGGGATATCCCGCCTGTTATCATTGTATCAGCGACTTTTTACAACAAAAACAGCAGCACTGACTTCAGCAGCTCGATAGCCGAGTTCCGAGAGTTTCACCGTGACTTTGAGGAGAACCTTATGCCTGCGGTGGAGGGACATTTTCACACCTATGCAGATTCAACCGGCACAGAGGATCTTGCCGCCTCCCGTGATCACCGTGTTTTCGGCGGATTTTCCCTTGGCTCGGTCACAACGTGGCTGGAATTCTGCTATGACTATGATTATATAAAATACTTCCTGCCGATGAGTGGTTCCTGCTGGTATTACGGCACCTACGGAGATTTTCAGACGGAAAAGAACGTTGATTTTATCGAACAGCTTGTAAAGGAAAACGATCTTGACAAACGTGGATATTTTATTTATCATGCGGTGGGAACGCAGGACGCGGTAAAAAGCCAGACGCTTATGCAGGCTGATGAAATGCTTGCAAGACCCGACGTGTTTACCCCCGAACATTATGTGTTCTATCAAAAGGACGGCGGCTATCACGATTTCGACGCCGTGCAGGAATATCTTTACAATGCGCTGCCGATATTTTTTGAGAGTTAGTTTATGAACGCGAAACTTATACCTAAAATTTTCGTTGATGCGGCAATGACCGCCGTCCTGCTGTTGCTTATGGCGTACAGCTTAGTGGGCGAAAGCGCACACGAATGGCTTGGCGTGGGGATCTTCGTACTGTTCATTTTCCACCATATCTTAAACGTAAGGTGGAGCAAAGCGCTGTTTAAGGGCAAGTACACTCCCTATCGCATAGCTCAGACAGCGGCAGTACTGCTTGTGTTGCTCACAATGCTCGGCTCTATGATAAGCGGCGTGCTGCTCTCCCGAACGGTTTTCACATTCCTCGGCGGCAGACCTTGGCAGGCGCAGGCGCAAATGTTGCATATGCTGTGCGCATACTGGGGATTTGTGTTTTTGTCGCTGCACTTGGGGCTACATTGGAACAGCATAACGAATATGGCGGGGCGGCTTTTCAAAAAACACTCGCCTGTCAGCAAATGGGCGGTACGCCTGATAGGCTGGCTTATCGCCGCTTACGGCATTTACGCTTTTATCAAGCGGGATTTTGCGGGATATATGTTTCTGCAAATTCATTTTGTTTTCTTTGACCTTGACGAGCCGCTTGCCTTGTATCTGTCGGACTATCTTGCAGTTATGGGAACGTTTGTCTGCGCGGGGCATTATACGGCGTTGCTTTTGAGGAAAGCAGGAAGAGGCTTTGGGAGCAAAGAATTTACAAAAATGTAACTTCCAATACAAAAATCGGCGTATCCGTTTGGACACGCCGATTTGCTATTCTATTAAGTTTACATGATTTCTTTGTTAATAAAATTGTATATTAACAGTGTAAATTTTTTATTTTGTATTCCTGTTTATGAAAATAGCCTTCAGCTTGTCATAAACAATTATCTGCGATTTATACAAGCTGAAATATCCCGACAGCATAAAGCAGGTGGAGCAGATTATTGCAAAGTAGGGAAGTCCCTTTACTCCGAAAAGCTCAATGCTGAGTATCAGTGACGCCAGCGGCGCATTCGTTGCTCCGCAGAAAACTCCCACAAGTCCCAGTGCAGCGCCGAATCCCGCATCCATTCCTATAAGCGGCGCCAACGTACAGCCCAGCGTTGCGCCCACAAAAAATGTAGGAACTATCTCGCCGCCCTTAAAACCACAGCCTAACGTTATGACTGTAAAAATTATTTTCAGTATGAAAGCCTCAGGACGGGCAGAACCGTTCAGAATAGCGTTATCTACAATATTCATTCCCGACCCGTTGTAATCCTGATTTCCCACAGCAAGCGTGAGCAGTATTATCGCCACGCCTCCCGCAAACGCCCTTATGTAATCATTTTTGAGTATTTTCCCCAATATCTCTGACCCTTTTGAAAGCGACAGACAAAGCAGTATGCTTGCAGGAGCAAACACTATTCCAAGCCCCATAGTTTGAAGCAGGCTTTCAGCGCCGATTTCAGGCACGTTGTCCAGTATGTAGCTTACAGGGTGGATATTGAGTATAAGCGTGAGAAAATAAGCGAACACCGAACTGAAAACGCATGGCATTATTGCGCTGTAATAAATGACCCCGACGCTTATGACTTCCATAACAAAAATAACTGCCGTAAGCGGCGTTCCGAAAAGAGCTGTAAATACTGCGCTCATTCCGCAAAGCACCATAACGTGCATATCCTTGTCGTCAAGGTGAAAGATCCTACCAAGAGAAGAACCCAAACTTCCTCCCAGTTGGAGCGCTGCTCCCTCACGTCCCGCCGAGCCGCCTAAAAAATGAGTTATGACCGTGCTTATAAGTATTCCGGGAGCCATACGAAAGGGAACCTCTCCGTCTTTCCTTATTGAGCGTATCACATAGTTTGTGCCGTCTATGTTTTCCAGCTTGAACAAGTGGTACATCGCCACGATAGCAACGCCGCCCAGCGGAAGAAAGTAAAGAATGAAGGTGTGTTCCTCTCTCAGTGCAGTTGCCTGTTCAATCAGTATATGAAAAAGACAGCCCGCCCCACCGCACACAACGGCGGTAAGCCCACTCAGAAGCAGCCACTTGAAGAATGTTGCTATATATTTTATTATTCTTTTGATTTTTTCTGTTATGATTTCTGTGTTTACGTCCATTTTCCCAACTCCGTTCCGATTAAAATTATATCACAGAGCCTTTGTATTTTCAATAAGCAGTAAAACAAAAACAGGCAGCTTTGCCTGTTCCTTTTTATTGAATTTTCTTTATTTTTCTCGCAATAAGCCTGTCCATAGCGTGTTTATGAGGAATACCGCCCGAATTGCAATCAAACACTTCCTCCAGGCATTCCTCAAAATACCAGTCATGATACAGCATAAACAGCTCTCCGCTTTTCCACAGACAGCGTTCTCTTTGATCCTTGTCAGGCGGAACTTCTATAAACGGCTTTTCCACAAAAACATTAAGCACATTCAACCCGTTTTCAGCAGTATATTCCTGATAATTTTCAACTATTTCACTTCGCAGCTCAGGAGGAATATAGTGAAACACGCCGCTTGAAAACAGTATATCATATTCTCTTTCCAGCCTGAAATCCATTATGTTGGCTTTGAAAGCGTCCACATAAACACCCGCTTTTTCCGCAAGCCTTTTTGTTTTTTCAATTCCCGTATCCGTTACGTCAAAAGCGCTCACCTTGTACCCGCAGCGAGCGAGAAAAACAGCGTCCTTTCCCTCGCCGCAGCCGATATCGATAACGCTTATCGCCTTGTTCTGCGGCGGAATAAGTCTGAGTATCTCAAGACACATTCTCGACGGCTTTACACCCCAGTAGTATTCATCTGTCCTGTATCTTTCCTCATAATCAGTGATAACAGCGCCGTCAAAATTATGGGAATATCCCAAAAGCTGGTCAACGCTTGTTCCGAGGATCGACGCTATCAGCGGCAACAAATAAACGTCAGGCGTCGTCTGACCGCATTCCCACTTGCTTACCGCCTGAAATGATATATTGAGATGATTTGCAAGCTCCTGCTGTGTCATATTCTTTTCTTTCCTGTACCTTGCGATATTTGAGCCGATTATCTTTTTCATACGCTTCCTCCTGTATTCACAATTCCTGCTTTTATTATATATCCTATTTTTTTCGTTTACAATAACCGCTTGGTGGAAAGGAAAGAAAAATTCAACCAAAAAATCAGCGGACCTTTCAGCCCGCTGATAAATCGTTGTTATTACTTGATTATTCTTACATTAAGCACTGCGTCGATGGCCTTGAACTTCTCCATAAGTCCGTCCGTGCTACCCTTAACGTCAAGAACGGTATACGCCATATCTTTCTTTGACTTGCTCTCCATATTCTCAATGTTTATCTTAGCCTCAGCGGTAACTGCGGAGATCTTGTTGATAAGTCCCTCCACGTTTCTGTGAATAAGGCAAACCTTTGCGTCGCCCGACATTGCCATTGAAACATTGGGAAGATTTACGCTGTTTTTGATATTTCCGTTTTCAATGTAGTCAATAAGCTGCTGGCAAGCCATAACAGCGCAGTTGTCCTCGCTTTCGGGAGTTGATGCACCAAGGTGAGGAAGAGCGATAACGCCCTCAACGCCGATAAGAGCGTCGGTGGGGAAGTCGGTGGCATAAGCCGCCATTCCGCCATTAGCCAGTGCCTCAATAACCGCCTTGTCGTCAACCAGATCGCCTCTTGCAAAGTTCAGCAGGCGAACGTTCTTCTTCATCATCGCTATCGTTTCAGCGTTTATCATATTCTTCGTATCAGGAGTCGCAGGAGCGTGAAGAGTGATATAATCGCAATTTTCAAAGATCTCCTTATTGGACTTTACGTCGGTAGTCGTCTTGACGTACTTTACCTTTGTAGAAAGGTGGAGCGCACCGCCCACTGACAGGAACGGGTCTGCGCCGTAAACCTCCATACCCAGATCAACGGCCGCATTTGCGACCATTGCACCGATAGCGCCAAGACCGATAACGCCCAGCTTTTTGCCCTTGATTTCAGGACCTGCGAACTGGCTCTTGCCTTTTTCGATGAGCTTGCTTACCTCGTCGCCCTGACCCTTCAGCGTTTTTGCCCAGTCGATAGCGGCGGGGATCTTTCTGCTGGAGATCAGCAGAGCTGTAAGTATAAGCTCTTTAACAGCGTTTGCGTTAGCGCCTGGAGTGTTGAAAACAACAATACCTTTTTCACTGCACTTGTCAATAGGAATATTGTTTGTACCTGCGCCTGCTCTTGCGATAGCCAGCAGACTGTCGCCCAGCTCCATTTCGTGCATACTTGCGGAACGCACCAGTATCGCCGCAGGATTGGCAACGTCCTCGCCTACGTTGTATTTGGATTTATCCATAAGGTCAGTGCCGCAATGTGCAATTTTGTTAAGCGTCTGAATATTATACATATCTCTTTACCTCACAAATCAGTTGTTCTTTTCAAATTCTGCCATAAACTTCACAAGCGCTTCGCAGCCCTCGATAGGCATAGCGTTGTAGATAGAGGCTCTCATACCGCCGACTGAACGGTGGCCCTTGATATTTACAAAGCCCTGCTTCTTGGCTTCAGCGACAAACTTTGCGTCAAGCTCTTCGTTGCCTGTAATGAAAGGAATATTCATAAGAGAACGGTCAGCGCCCTGAACGGTAGCCTTGAACATCTTGCTGTTGTCAAGGAAGTCGTAGATTACCTTTGCTTTCTTTTCGTTTATTTCCTTCATAGCCTGAAGTCCGCCCTTGCCCTTCAGCCATTCCAGAACCAGTCCCAGAATATAGATAGCATAAGTGGGAGGAGTGTTGAACATAGAGCCGTTGTCAACGTGAGTCTTATACTGGAGCATTGTGGGTACCTTGCTGTCCTCGGGGAATTCACGAACCAGATCTTCACGGATAATAACAACAGTCAGACCCGCAGGACCCATATTCTTCTGAGCGCCCGCATAGATAAGGCCGAACTTGCTTACGTCCACAGGCTCGGAAAGGATACATGAGGACATATCGGCCACCAGAGGAACGTTGCCCGTTTCGGGAAGAACAGGGAACTTAGTGCCGTAAATCGTATTGTTAAGGCAGATATGGAAATAATCCGCGTCCTTATCAAATTTGCTGCTGTCCAGCTTAGGTATGTAGGAGAAGGTCTTATCCTTGGAGGAAGCAACCTCGTTTGCAATACCGAATCTCTTCGCCTCCTTATAAGCCTTTGTAGCCCACTGACCTGTAACTACAAAGTCAGCCTTTCCCTTTACCATCAGGTTCAGGGGAACCATAGCGAACTGCATTGAAGCGCCGCCCTGAAGGAAAAGCACCTTGTAATTGTCGGGAATATTCATAACTTCACGGAGAGAAGCTTCGCAGGCGTCGATTATAGCCTGATATTCTTTGGAACGGTGTGACATTTCCATTACCGACTGGCCTGAACTGCCGTACTCAAGCATTTCTGCCGCAGCTTTTTTGAGGACTTCCTCCGGCAGCATAGCCGGACCTGCACTGAAATTGTAAACTCTCATTTTTAGTATGCCTCCATGAAAAAATAATACCGATTTGAACGGTTTTTTGTTACGCCGTAAGGCGGCTTTAATAAAATACTAATTTAATTATAAAAGAATGGATTTAAATTGTCAAGAAGTATTTTAATTTTATCGCATTTGCACAAAAACCACAATCTATCGGGAAAAAATATGCGCAATATGTTCATTCAAAAAATGCTGTGTCAAAATAAAAAGCCGAAGCATAAAGCCTCGGCTTATATTAATAAATTCACAGCAAATTCCCGTTATCATCATAAAATGCGTCGCAGTAAACGAGCTTTCCACAAATGTTTCTTTCAGCTGATTGATCCAAAAACAAGATCTGCAAATGCTCATTGTCAAATTCGTTTTCTGTCACGGTTATCCCGTATTGCTTTCCGCTTTCAAAACCAAATCGAGAATAATAATCTCCGCCCAGCAAGGCTATCCACGAAAATCCCATTCTTTTCGCCCTGCTGATACACTCTTTCACCAGAGCAGTGCCGATCCCGATATTCTGATATTCCTTTCGTACGCCCAGCGGACCAAGAGCCAGACCGTGATGATCGCCTATTTTCGCTTTAGTCAGTGCGTTATATCCTACTACATTTTCACCCTCCAAAGCCACAACGCACAGCTCAGGCAAATATCCCTCAGAACTCAGCAGATTTTCCGCGAACTCCCATTCATTAAAGCGTTCATTGCTGTTCTCGTGATAAAATGCGCTTTTTAATGCGTCCTTTGTACTGCTTAAATATGAATTTTTAAACGTCTTTATTTCCATTTAACCTTTTTTAATTTTTCTCCAAAAATTTGTCCATCAGCGTATGACCGACCTTTACGAAAACGCCTGTCTTTTCCGCAGACTCCTCGTCAAATCTGTCCACGCCGTTATTTTTCTTTCTGCTGTCATAAATAAGGTAGGGAACAGGTGCGTTGGTATGCGTTTTCAGCGCCAGCGGCGTTGGGTGGTCGGGACAGATAAGTATTTTTATATCTTCTCCCTCAAACGCCTTTAGTATCGGACCGAGAATAAGCTCGTCGATAAGCTCAATAGATTTTACTTTGTTTTCAATTTCAAATCTGTGTCCGCATTCGTCAGGCGCCTCAACGTGAATATAAACAAAATCGTTTCCGCCTTTCAAAGCGTTTATTGCAGCGTCAGCCTTCCCTGAGAAATTGGTATCTATGTAGCCTGTCGCTCCGGGAACGTTTATAACTTCCATTCCCGTAAACTTTCCTATGCCCTTGAGTAGGTCTACCGCCGAGATCATGGCGCCCTTCAACCCGTACTTCTTTTCAAAAGGCATAAGGTCTTTTCTCACGCCCTCGCCCCAGAACCAAAGGCTGTTAGCGGGACGAAGTCCCTTTTCCATTCTCTTCAAGTTGACAGGATGATGTTTAAGAAGATCATACGAGCGTTTCATCATATCTATCAACTTTGCGCCGTTTTCGTTTGCACCAAGATATTCGGTTATCTTTCTGCCTGTTATGTCGTGAGGAGGAGTGAGCGTTCCCACGTCCAAAGTGCCGTGATCCCATATCAGACAATGACGGTAACTTACTCCGCTGTAAAAACTGAATTCCTCATTACCCATTTTCTCCTGTATAAAAGCTATAAGCTCCGCCGCCTCGGCAGTTGAAATATCCCCCGAGCAGTAGTCCACCATAGTCTTATCTTCATACTTTTCCTCATCAGACAGCGTGACAAGGTTGCACCTGAATGAAACGTCTGTGGGCTTCATATCTATCCCTATGCTGCCCGCCTCCAGCGGCGAACGTCCCGAATAGTAAACCGACGGGTCATATCCCAGTACAGACAGGTTTGCCACGTCGCTGCCGGGTTTCAGCGTGTCAATGACTGTCTTTACCAGTCCCACCTCCGAAACCTTTGCCAGCTTGTCCATATTCGGCTTGTTTGCCGTTCCCATAGGAGTTTTTCCGCTGAGGTCGTCTCTCGGCAAATCTGCCATTCCATCGCAAAGCAATACTACATATTTCATTTTCTTTATGTCCTTTCGGTATATTTTTCTTTTAGTTTTTTATATTGAGCTAAAAAGGGAACCAATTGCACTGTAAATTCCTTTTTATTCAGATAATTCAGCGTTCCTGCGTCCTCAACAAAATCAAACCGCAGCTTATAGCTGTAAAGCGCCTGCATTTTAAATCCGAATTCTTTGTTTATACGGTTTATCCCGTATTTTCCGTCCCCCAACAGCGGGTGACCGATATGCGCCATATGCGCGCGTATCTGATGAGTTCTTCCCGTAAGCAAGTCCACTTCAAGCAAACTCAACTTCCCAAAGCTGTCTAAAACTTTGTATTTTGTTTTTATCGTCAGATTTTCGCTTGTCTTTTTGTCCGTTATCGTAACTTGATTTAATTCGCTGTCCTTTTGCAGATAAGCAGTAAGCAGAGCCTCTTCCTTATCAGGTTTTCCGATAACTATACAAAGATATTTTTTGGTAAGCTCTCTGTTTTTTATTTTTTCATTGAGTATTCTCAGCGCCTCGGCATTTTTTGCGGCAATAACTATCCCGCCTGTATTTCTGTCTATTCTGTTGCAAAGTGCGGGAACAAAGGAACTTTCATTCTCAGGCTGAAATTCCCCTTTTTCGTAAAGATATTTTTTTATTCGGTTGATCAGCGTATCAACGTTCCCGCTTTCGTCCGAATGTACCGCAAGCCCTTGTTCCTTATCCGCAAGCAGTATATTTTCATCTTCGTAAATTATATTCAGTTTATTTCCCGCCTGTGTAAAATCTTCACTTTCGGCTTTTGTTTCCAACAGTCGGTCAGGCATAAAAATATACAAAAAATCGCCGCATTTCAGCTTATAGGATATTTCAGAACGCTTTCCGTTTATTTTTATATCCTTGTTCCTGACCGCCTTGTTTATCACACCCGCAGTCAGAGAGGGAAAAGCTTTTATAAGAAATCTGTCCAGCCTTTGTCCCGCATCGTTCTGACCTATCGTTATCTCTTTTTTCATTTTTGTATTCTCACAAAGCCGTATTTCTCAAAATGTTTTACGGCCTCGTTGAAAAATTCGCTGGGATTTGAACATCTTTCTCCCACGTCTTCAAGCGTCTGCTTTGCGTCAGCCCAGCGTCTTTCCGAGCTTTCATCGCTCATAGTATCGCAGAACCACACCTGATTTTGCCATGCGTCAAAGGCGAGATTGATGATGTACGTGCTTCTAACCATTCAGCTTTCCTCCTTTTATCCCGCCCAGCTTTGCGTTTGCGAGAATATTTGATTCAAAGGTAAAGTTGAGATTTTTCTGTTCTCTGTCTCTTTTCAGCGCCAGTGAGACCATTTTGTCCAAAAGCGCAGGGTATTTTGTACCCAAAGGCTCCCACAGATAGAATGCAAGACTTCCCGGGATCGTATTTATCTCATTGAGATAAATTTTGTTTTCCTTTACGTCTATCATAAAATCTATTCTTGAAACGCCGCTGCACCCAAGGCACTTGAACGCCTTTACCGCCATATTTCTTATTTCTTCTCTTGTCTGTTCTGATATTTCGGCGGGAATTTTGCGTTTCAGCGACGCCATACCACTTGACTTTGTGTCCTTTGAACCGCCGCTTACGTATTTGTCCTCAAAGCTGAGTATCTCGTCAGTGCTTACAGGTTCCTCACATTCGCTTGCTTCCGCAAAGTCTACGTCTCCGCATACGGAACAGTTTATTTCTCTGAGCTGTTCCACAGCACGCTCCACCAGCACCTTTCCAGCAAAGCCAAAAGCGTGGTCGAGCGCCTCCTTCAGCTCCTCCTCGTCACGTCCTATTTTGATACCCACACTGGAGCCGAGGTTTACAGGCTTTACAATTGCGGGAAGTCCTATTTTTTCCTTTATGTCGTTCACAACGCTGTCAGGGTCGTTTGAAAATTCCAAAGCGGTTTTTATAACGCAGTCAAGCACAGGAATATCATTGTCCTTAAGCACTGTTTTCATCACATATTTGTCCATTCCCACAGCGGAAGAAACAACGTCGCAGCCCGCATAAGGAATATTCAGCGTCTGGAAAAAGCCCTGCAACGCTCCGTCCTCCACGTTCGTCCCGTGAACGACAGGAAAAGCAACGTCTATTTCAGCAACGGTGCTGTCTCCGAATTTTTTCATAGGGTAGCAGATGAGCTTTGTTTTCCCTCCGTCGCTCACTATCAGAACTCTCGTGCTTTTTTTCAGCAGTGCAGGAATATTTTTATATTCCTCTATTTTACCCACCGCTTCTCCCGTGTAAAATTCATTATTTTTGGTGATATAAACGGGAATAACGTCGTATTTGTTTCGGTCAAATGCGTTAAACGCCTGAATAGCGGAAATAATTGATACTTCATGCTCCACGCTCTTTCCGCCGAAAAAAACTCCGATCTTGATTTTCATAGCATATCTCCTGTCAGCTTTATCAGAAATTATCAGGCAGATCGTTTTCCAAAAGGATAATCTTTTTTGCTCCGCCTGTTTTTACGCTCGCCGCTTTAGCAAGTGCGTCGTTCAGATTTTGTGCCACATATGTCTTTTCCTCAGGATAACCTGCCGCTTTAAGTCCGTCAACAATAGGCACCGCCTGCTTTTCTCCTACCGCCATAACATAATCGCAAACTGCGGCGGCTCTTGTTCCCAATTCTTTGTTAAGCTCATATTCTTTTTCTCCCAGCTCTATCATTCCGGGCGTTATGAGTATTTTAAAGCCCTCCATAAGTCCCAGAGTATCAAGCGCCGCTTTTGCCCCTGCGGGATTACTGTTGAAAGCGTCGTCTATAATCACAGAATTTCCTCTGTCGATTATCTGCATTCTGTGGGGAACTGCCTCCAGCCTTCTTACAGGCGTTTTCAGCTCATTCAGCGTTATGCCCAGCTTGTTAGCCACAGCAATAGCGCCCACTATATTCTGCACGTTATGTTCGCCAATCAGCTTTGTTGAAAACTCTGCGCTCTCCTCGTCCTTGTGATGAACGGTAAAGGAAGTCCCCTTTGACGTCACCGCAATATTGTCCGCATAATATTCAAACTTATCTGAAAATCCGTATGAAATAACGTTTTTGTCGATCTTATGATTTCTTATATGCTCATTGTCATAATTCAAAAATACCATTCCGTCTGTGATACAGTCCGCTATCTCAAACTTTGTCTTTATGATGTTGTCAACTGTCTTAAAGCTCTCAAGGTGCTGTTCCCCAATAGAGGTTATCATAGAATGCTTGGGGTGAACGATGTCGCATATCTCTTTTATCTCACCCACGTTTTTTGCACCCATCTCGCAGATGAATATTTCGTGAACGGCGCTGAGCGAGCCTCTTACAGTCTTTACGACCCCCATTGTCGTATTATAGCTTTCAGGTGTCATCAGAACATTGTATTTTGCAGAAAGCAGCTTGTTCAGATAAAATTTAGTTGAGGTTTTGCCGTAACTTCCCGTTATTCCTATAACAGTGAGATTTGGCAGCTCGTTTATTATCCTTTTTGCGTCATTTATATAATGCTTGTTTATAAGCATTTCAACAGGCTTGTTGATTACGTTTGCTATTATCGCCATAAACGCCGACAAAAGCTGTATCACAGGATAAGCTATAATATACACGATAGGGAAGTAATGCCCGCAGATAAACGCTCCTACCACCAAAGCGGCATATACTATCACCGACGTCACGCACATTCTTATGACTCTTGGAGTATACACCAGCTTTTTCTTGGCTTTTTTGGGAAGATTTATCAGTAAAAACAGCACCAGAACAGCCCCGCAGGACAAAAGTCCCGCAATTGAGCCGAACGGGAATATTATCAGCAATACTGCCATTATTACAGCGCACAAGTGCCTTTTTATGATTTCTGGCATATTTCCGCCAAGCCACTTCACCTGCTCCTTTGCGTGATAGGAGTTAAGCTGGAACATATGCATATACCGTATGAAATTGTTTGCAAAGTTAGCCAGCAAAGCGGCAAAGAAAACAACGTACGACACAACAGTCAATATTTCAGACATAATTACCTCATTTTACATCAAAGAATGAATCAAGTATCCTGCAAAAACGCTGTCCCTGCTCCAGAAATGCATAATGCCCGCAGCCCTCAAAAACCACAAGCCCCGCGTCGGGTATCAGCTTTTCCATCATCTGCCCGTCCGACAGGGGAGTAGCGTCGTCCTTATCGCCCCATACAAGCAAAGTTGGAACATTTATATTGTGGATAAGCGGCGTCAAATCTTCGTTTACGACCTTGACCAGACATTGTCTCATTATAGGAGAGGCGGCGTTGTAGTCCGCCGAGCCGTTTTTCTTCCTGAAATTCTCCAATGCGTTTGGAAACAGCTTTGAGCATATTTTTGAGGAAAGAATCTTTTTCCCTATTTTATAACAGCGTGTCCTTACTTTTTTCTTCAGCGTCTGTTTTGGACGTATCCCTGCGCTGTCCGTAAGCACTGCTCTTACCACTGAAAATGGAACATTATTTCTTGACATCAGCTTTATTATAACTCTGCCGCCAAAACTATGTCCAAGAATAAAACAGCTTTTTATATCCATCTTTTTGCAGAAAGCGATAACAAAATCCACATAATCGTCCACGCACCAAGGCTCTTTCGGCTCGTCGCTTTCTCCGAATCCCGGCATATCGGGAGCATAAACGGTAAATTTTTGCAACAAATGATTTATCACAGCGGAGAAAAGCGTTATATTTGAGCCCCAGCCGTGCAGCAGGAGAACGTTTTCCTCACCGTTTCCTTCTGCGGCATAATTGATTTTCAACCCGTTTATTTCAGTAAACAAAGCGCACCTCTCAATAATATCCTAACTAATTTATTATATATCTCCTGCTATTTTTTGTCAAGAAAAAGTGACCATTTTCCGCTTTATGCATAAAATCCCCCGAATAAAATCGGGGGACTGTATATTGGACGGTAAGACCCGCTTTAGTTTGGCGCAGGTTTTTTCCCCGTGATATTTCACCTGAGAGAAAAACCCTGCTGAATAACGTCTTTACTTTTATATGTCAGCTTCGACAAAATTATTACAAAATCGCCTTTATTCAGCTTAACAGCGTTCCGATAATGCTGTTTGACACAAGAAATCCCTCAGGGGTCAAATACAGCCGTTCGCCGTTAAATCTGAAAAAATGCTGTGGGATAAGGCTCAACTTTCTTTCCAACGCCTCTGCGTTCCCGCCTCTTTTTACATATTCAGATAACGTAAGTCCTTGCGTGAGTCTGAGTCTCAGCATAGCATACTCGTCACATCCTCCTGCAAGATCTGTTTCCTTATGTGTTGCCTGAAATTCTGTGTTTATAAAGTCGTCGATATTTCTATCCACAAAAAACCTTTCACTCTTATAGTATGAATGTGCGGCAGGTCCTATTCCCACGTATTCTTCACAGTTCCAGTATTTCAGATTGTGCCTGCACTCTCTTCCGTTTACAGCAAAATTGCTTATTTCATACTGATGCATACCGATATTTTCAAGCTGCTCAACCACTGAAAGATATATATCGCATACCGTTTCTTCGTCAGGAAGAGCAAGCCTCATCTTCGCAAAAGGCGTATTTTCCTCTATTTTCAGCATATAGGCGGAAATATGGCAAAGCGGCAAAAGGCTTAGCTCATTTATGGTATTTTCAACGCTTATGACAGTCTGCCCCTGCGTTCCAAGCATAATATCAGCGGAAATATTGTCAAATCCGCAGTTATATGCAGTTTCCACTGCTTTGACCGCTGTTTTTGCGTCGTGCCTTCTCCCAAGCGCCATAAGCTCCTTGTCGTTAAGACTTTGTATTCCGAAAGATATGCGGTTTACTCCTGCTTTTTTCAAAGCTGTCAGATTTTCTTTGTCGGAGCAGCAGGGGTTTGCCTCAACGGTTATCTCCGCATTTTCCTCCAGACTTATGTGTTCCAGTATCTCGCATATCTCTTTCCACAGCAAAACAGGTGTACCTCCTCCGAAGTACACCGTATCAAACTTTTCGTTATAGCAAAGCAAGTTCCTTATCACAGCGTCTTTATATTTTTCTGCGGTTTCACAGTTATATTTTACCGAATAAAAATCACAGTAAGGACATTTAGAAAGACAAAACGGTATATGGATATAAAGCCCTCTGCTCATTCTTGCCCTCCGAATTACTCGTCTAACTTCAAAACAGCCATAAACGCCTCCTGCGGAACAGATACCGTTCCAAGCTGTCTCATACGCTTTTTGCCTTCCTTTTGCTTTTCCAGCAGCTTCTTTTTTCTGGTTATGTCGCCGCCGTAGCACTTTGCAAGCACGTCCTTGCGCATAGCTTTTATGGTTTCTCTGGCGATTATTTTTCCGCCTATCGCCGCCTGAACAGGCACTTCAAAAAGCTGGCGGGGGATATTTTCCTTCAGCTTTTCCGTTATTCTCCTCGCCCTTGGATAAGCTTTGTCCGCATGTACTATAAATGACAGAGCGTCCACCACGTCACCGTTCAGCATTACGTCCAGTTTCACTAACTTTGACGGCGCAAAGCCTATCACCTCATAGTCATAGCTTGCATAACCCCTTGATCGTGATTTAAGGGCGTCAAAAAAGTCATAAACTATTTCATTGAGTGGTAGCTCATAGTGTATATCCACTCTCTTTTCGTCCAGATATTTCATATCCTTGAACACGCCTCGTCTATCCTGACAAAGCTCCATAATGCTCCCCACATAATCCGACGGAGAGAAAATATGCGCGCTCACCATAGGTTCCTCGGCAAGCTGTATTTCAGACACGTCGGGATAGTTTGTAGGATTGTCTATCATCACCACATCGCCGTTTGTCTTTGTTATCCTGTATACAACAGACGGAGCAGTAGTTATAAGGTCAAGATTATATTCTCTTTCAAGCCGTTCCTGTATAATATCCATATGGAGCAGACCAAGAAAACCGCATCTGAAACCGAACCCCAGAGCAATTGAGGTTTCAGGCTCAAAGGAAAGGGAAGCGTCGTTAAGCTGCAATTTATCAAGAGCGTCCCGCAAATCTCCGTACTTTGACCCGTCAGCAGGATAAATTCCGCTAAATACCATCGGATTGACATTGCGATAACCTGCCAGCGGTTCGTCGGCGGGATCGTCCGCAAGTGTTACAGTGTCGCCTACCTTGGTATCTCCGATAGATTTTATCGAGGCGGCAATATACCCTACCTCCCCCGCTTTAAGTTCATCTGCGGAGATAAGCCCGAACGCACCCATATATCCAAGCTCGGTGACCTGAAACTCGGCTTTTGTAGCCATCATTCTTATTTTGTCACCAACTTTTACCGTTCCTTCTTTTACACGGATATGAACAATTACGCCCTTGTATGCGTCGTAGTAGCTGTCAAATATCAGAGCCTTCAGTTTAGCGTTTTTGTTTCCCTTTGGCGGTGGAACACATTTTACTATTTGCTCCATAACAGCTTCAATATTTATCCCCAGCTTTGCGGATATGCAGGGAGCGTCGTCGGCGGGTATCCCTATAACGCTTTCTATTTCCTCTTTTGCCTCATCAGGGCGTGCTGAGGGCAAATCTATCTTGTTGATAACGGGGACAACTTCCAGATCCTGCTCTATTGCAAGATAAGTGTTTGCAAGGGTCTGAGCCTCAATTCCCTGAGATGCGTCCACTATCAGTATCGCACCTTCGCAGGCGTTGAGAGAGCGTGATACTTCATAGTTAAAGTCCACATGCCCCGGCGTATCTATCAGGTTAAAAATATAGTCGTTTCCGTCATTTGCGGTATAATTCAGTCTTACGGCTCTTGCTTTTATGGTTATTCCTCTTTCTCTTTCCAGCTCCATATTGTCAAGGAGCTGTTCCTCCATATCTCTTTGAGCGACAGTCTTTGTCATTTCAAGAATACGGTCCGCAAGAGTGGATTTACCGTGATCTATATGTGCTATTATGCAAAAATTCCTTATATTTTCAGGATAATTGCACATTCCCATTGTTTTTGCTGTCCTTTCTTTATTTATCTTGAACCCAGTATATGTATAAGACGGGCTTTTTTGTAGCCATAGGTATTCAATCTTCTGTCAAGCGAATCATAGGAATGACAGGCTATCAATATATTTTCAGGCGTGGGAAAAAGAAAAATCTTTGTAATTATAAGAGCGTGAGTAAATTTTTCCCCGTCAAATGAAAGCTGTATCACGTCGCCGACCTTCGCCAGCGACAGCGGCAGTTCTTCGGCATACGGACCTTTTCCCTTGTTTGATGTGATGAAATCATAGAAAAATTCCACCCCTGTCCATGAGGCGCTTCTGTCGTTGATGTTATTGTAATACCAGCCTGTGTCCTTTGTATAATTCATCGTCCCGCAGCCCGCATAAACGCATTGTGAAACAAAATTGGTGCAGTCCCCGCCTATTTCATCAAATGCATAATATTCGGGATTGCGCATATACGCCCATTTCCTTGCGTATGCAACGGCTTTTTCACGGTCATACATAAACGTTTTCCTCCGCATATTTTTTACAATATACGACGGAAAGTTTATTTTTATGAATTAAGCAAGTTATATTGTGCGGTGAGGTATTCGTTTATTTCATACAGTGATTGTTCACAAAGCTCAAATGTTTTTTCCGCAATGATTTCGGATAATTCAAGGCACTTTTCGCCTTTCCATACAGACGCTTTTATGCCGTCGTCGCAGGGAGAAATAATAAATCTTAAGTTATCCCTACTCCCCTTAAAAGAATTTTTTGCCTGAAAATAGTCCTCTCCAGGCAGATCCCACGTTCCGTATTTAAGCATATCAAAACCCCGTTTTCATTTTAAAATAAAGCTTTTTATAAATGATATCACAATCGTTCATTCTTGTCAAGAAATTAAAAATATGTCAGTCTATGCAGGAAAGTAAAATTTTTCTTGCATTTCAGCGCTGTTTGTGGTATCATAATAAAAACAAAAATAAATAAAAGGGTGCGGAAAGGAGAAGCGTTCCTAACGCTGAAATAAATATGGATTATAATGCATTGGCAGAACTGTTGTTTCCCGACGTGGACAAGACTCCCGATTATTACGAAAAGCTCTATCCCGAAAGAGATCTGCCCGAGGGCGCAAAGGTGACAAGATTTGCGCCGAGCCCCACGGGATTTGTTCATTTCGGCGGACTTTACCCCGTTTTTGTATCGGAAAGGCTTGCACATCAAAGCGGAGGCGTTCTGTATCTGAGGATAGAGGACACTGACTCCAAAAGAGCAGTTGAGGGCGCAGAATACGACCTTATCAACGTTTTCAATAATTTCGGCATAAACTTTGACGAAAGCGTTGTTAAAGAAGGCGCCTACGGTCCATACCGCCAAAGCGAGCGCAGGGAAATTTATCGCACCTACGCAAAGGACCTTGTACGTCAGGGCAAAGCGTATCCCTGTTTCTGCACCGAAGAAGAGATGAAAGAGCTTAGAGAAAGGCAGGAGGCTCAAAAGGTAACTCCTGGTTATTACGGCGAATACGTCAAGTGCAGGAACCTCAGCCTTGAAGAAGTAAAGGAAAGACTTGACAAGGGTCTGCTTTATGTACTTCGTCTGCGTTCAGAGGGCGATCCCAAACACAAGATAAAATTCACCGACCTTATAAAAGGGACGATAGAGGTAACTGAAAATCATATCGACCATATCTTGCTGAAAAGCGACGGTATGCCTACCTATCACCTTGCTCATGCGGTGGACGACCATCTGATGAGAACAACTCATGTGGTAAGAGGCGAGGAATGGCTCTCAAGTCTGCCTTACCACATTCAGCTTTTCAATGCTCTTGGCTTTAAACTGCCGAAATATCTTCATCTGTCCCAGCTTATGAAAAAAGAGGGAGATTCAAAGAAAAAGCTGTCCAAGAGAGATAAGGGTGCAGGAATGAGCGATTATATAAGCGACGGCTATCCCGCCGAAAGCGTTGTGGAATATGTTATGACACTGCTCAACAGCAATTTCGAGGACTGGCGCAGGGCAAATCCTGACGCAGATATAAACGATTTTCCTTTTTCCGTGAAGAAGATAAGTTCAAGCGGTTCGCTGTTTGACTTGGTCAAGCTGGGCGACGTGAGCAAAAACACCGTCTCCAGAATGACCGCCGAACAGGTGTATGACAGACTGACAAAGTGGGCAAAGGAATTTGACAACGACTTTTATCAGGTTCTGTCCCGTGACGAAGCTTACACAAAGGCGATACTTCAGATAGGACGAGGCGGCAACAAGCCCAGAAAAGACCTTGAAACATGGAAGGACGCCAAAGGCTATATGGGATTTTTCTATCCTGAATACTTCAGCTATCAGGATGTGATAGAAGGATTTGACAAAGCGGATATTATTGCTTGCCTTGACGGCTTTGCGGCAGGATATGACGAAAACGACCCGCAGGACGTATGGTTTGAAAAGGTAAAGGCGGTAGGCGAGCAAAACGGTTTCTGCCCCAATATAAAGGAATACAAGGCAAATCCCGACGGCTGGAAAGGGAATGTGGGGGACGTAAGCTCCTTTATAAGAGTAGCTGTGACAGGTAAGCTGAACAGCCCCGACCTTTGCGCCGTAATGAAAATTTTAGGCAAAGAAGAAACTATAAACAGAATAAATAAATTTAAGGAGACACTATAATGGCAGACGAAGAAAAGAAAGTGACAGAAGAAAGCGAGGACAACTCCAATTTCCTTACGGATATTATGGAGAGTGATCTTGCGGCAGGGAGAGTAAAGAAAATACACACACGTTTTCCTCCTGAACCTAACGGCTATCTTCATATAGGAAGCGCCAAGGCTATCTACATCAACTATACCTCCGCAAAAAAATACGGCGGTCTGTTCAATCTGCGCTTTGATGATACCAACCCCACAAAAGAGGACAACGAATACGTTGAGGCGATAATCGAGGATCTGAAATGGTTGGGCGCTGAACCTGACGCAATATTTTACGGCAGCGACTATTTCCAGAAGACCTATGAATTTGCGGTTGAGCTTATCAAAAAAGGAAAAGCATATGTCTGCGATCTGAACAACGAGCAGATGAAAGAATACAGAGGAACGCTCACCGAGCCTGGCAAGAACAGCCCTTACCGTGACAGGAGCGTTGAAGAAAACCTTGAGCTGTTTGAGAAGATGAAAAACGGCGAGTTCCCAGACGGCTACTGCACGCTGAGAGCAAAGATAGATATGTCAAGTCCCAATATGAATATGAGGGACCCCGCTATTTATCGTATTCTTCATATGGGACATCACCGTCAGGGCGACAAGTGGTGCATTTATCCTCTGTATGACTTTGCGCACCCCATTCAGGACGCACTGGAGGGAATAACTCACTCCATGTGTTCCATAGAGTTTGAAAATCACAGACCTCTTTACGATTGGGTGATTGAAAATATCGGCTTTGAACAGCCGCCTCATCAGTACGAATTTGCAAGGCTTAACGTAACGAACACCGTTATGAGCAAAAGGTATCTCAGACAGCTTGTTGAAACAGGCGTAGTTGACGGCTGGGACGACCCCAGAATGCCTACGCTCTGCGCATTGAGAAGGCGCGGATATACTCCCCAGTCTATCTTCAGATTTGTGGAGCTTGCGGGTATCTGCAAGAGCCTGTCTGTTGTCGACATTGCTTTGCTTGAGCATTGCATACGGGATGAGCTTAACAAAACCGCTTTAAGAAGAATTGCAGTGCTTGACCCTATTAAGGTAGTTATCGAAAATTATCCTGAGGATAAAGAGGAATTTTTTGAGATCTCCAATAATCCAAACGACGAGACCGCAGGAAAGCGCAAGGTAAAATTCACAAAGGAAATTTATATAGAATCAGATGACTTTTCCGCGGCTCCTCCTCCAAAGTATTTCAGACTCAAGCCCGACGGCGAAGTAAGGCTTATGGGAGCATATATCATAAAATTCAAGGAAGTAATTTACAAAGAGGATGGAACGATAGACAAGATAATCTGTACGGCCGACCTTGAAAGCGGCAATGGAAATCCTGTTGACGGAAGAAAAGTAAAAGGCACGATCCACTGGGTAAGCGCAAGTGATTGCATTGACAGTAATGTTTATATCTACAACAACCTGTTCACTATCGAAAACACCAACGCAATACCCGAAGGAAAGACATTTGACGATTATCTCAACCCCGAATCGGTAGTAAAAAAAGTCGGCTGCAAGTTGGAGAGAAGCCTTGAGGACGCCAAGGCGGGAGATAAGTTCCAGTTTGTCCGCCTGGGTTATTTCTGTAAGGATTCAAAATATGACAACGTGTTCAACAGAATAGTTGAGCTGAAGGATTCAAAGCCTTTTTAAATTATGGATAAGACTGAAAAATTGAACCAGATGATAAAAGAAGCGGAAAGCGTGGTGTTTTTCGGCGGGGCGGGCGTTTCCACCGAAAGCGGTATTCCCGATTTTCGCAGTGTTGACGGATTGTATAATCAAAAATACGACTTTCCTCCCGAAACAATACTCAGCGATGATTTCTTTTACGGCAAGACAGAAGAATTTTACCGTTTTTACCGTGACAAAATGCTCTGCCTTGACGCAAAGCCCAATGCGGCGCATTTAAAGTTGGCGGAACTGGAAAAGGCTGGAAAGCTGACGGCGGTAGTTACGCAGAATATAGACGGACTTCATCAGATGGCGGGAAGCAAAAGGGTCTATGAGCTTCACGGCTCCGTTCACCGCAACTACTGCCAGAAATGCGGAAAGAATTTTGACGCCCGCTTTATGTTGAACAGCACAGGCGTTCCTCACTGCGAATGCGGAGGACTTATAAAACCCGACGTTGTTTTATACGGCGAGTCTCTCGACCAAAATGTGATAAACGGAGCGGTCAGAGCGATAGCAAGCTGTGATATGCTGATAATCGGCGGGACTTCGCTTGCCGTTTATCCTGCGGCTGGGCTGATAAATTATTACCGTGGAAATAAGCTGGTGATAATAAACCTTTCCGCAACAGCTGCCGATTCCTCTGCCGACCTCGTTATAGAGGGAAAAATAGGTGAAGTTCTCAGCAAAATAAAATTGTAATTTTGAGAGGAGCACTTGGTGTGAAAGCCTGACTTTTCAATAAGATTTAGTACAATATATACGAAAGGATAGGTTTCGGCTTGCTCAATACATCGGGATAAATTGAGGTACTGATATGATTTTGTCCGATAAAACAATAATCAAAATGCTTGATGAAAAATCATTGATTATAAATCCGCTGACTGATGAACAGATACAGCCGGCAAGTGTGGATATAAGATTAGGTAATACTTTTAGCATTGTTGATGATACTCCGACCGGAATAATTACGTTGGACAGGAAAATCAACTATAAGTCAATTATCACTGATACTTATTTAATACTTCCGGGGCAGTTTGTTCTGGCAACTACTATGGAATATTTTGAGTTGCCCAATAACATAACTGCATTTGTAGAGGGCAGAAGTTCGCTTGGTCGTATGGGGTTATTTATTCAGAATGCAGGTTGGGTAGACCCCGGTTTTAAAGGTGAAATAACTTTGGAATTATTTAATGCCAACAGATGTGCAATAGAACTGAAAACAGGACGCAGGATCGGACAATTGGTATTTGCAGAAATGGACGATTCTGCCCTTAATCCTTATAACGGAAAATATCAAGGGCAGACCGGGGCAACAGGTTCAAAGGTTATGGAGGATATAGATAACATATGAACAGAGAATGGTCGGAGTTAAACAAACTGCTTCAGATACAACTGAAAAAACAGGATACATTTGAAGAGGGAGTTAAAACTCTATTTTCTCTGCGAAATCAACTAATGCAAACCTTGACCTCTTTTAAAACCGAATTACACAGAGATGAATTTGACGCTATTCCTTTTATAAACGCTGACGGCTATCACAGCAAAACTATTGCTTATTCCATATGGCATATTTTTCGCATTGAGGATATAGTCGCTCATACGCTGATAAAAAAAGATGAACAGGTATTTTTTTCAGGCGATTATCAAAAGCGTATAAATTCTCCTATAATAACGACAGGAAATGAGCTTATAAAACAGCAAATATCGGATTTTTCACAACTGCTTGATTTGAATGAGCTGTACTCGTATGCTCAAGAAGTAAAGGAAAGTACGGAAAATATAGTTAAAGAGCTTTCTTTTACTGATCTGAAAAGGAAAATATCAGAAGAAATGAAAGAGTATCTTAAGTCGCTGAATGTTGTAAGCACAAATGAAAAGGCCGTCTGGCTTATTGATTACTGGTGCGGCAAGAATATCGGCGGACTTATACAAATGCCTTTTTCAAGGCACTGGATAATGCACACAGAAGCGTCCTTGCGTATAAAGAACAGAATACATTTATAAGTATATCAGTTGAATTAAAAAATAAAAACCGTTGTTTAAAGGAATTTGCATTAAAACAACGGTTTTTATATATTCAATTTGTTTCGATTTCAATCACTTTATTTCAGTGATTTCAGTGTATCTAAAACATATTCTGTAATATCTTTATAAACAGCCTTCGGATTTTCTGCATTGTTTAGATATTCATATGTAGAGCAGTCAAATTGATAATTTTTCATAACGAATTTATCAAAAATGAGTTTGATCGGAGTTTCATCACAAATTCCGCAGCTTGCATATGAAAAAATAGCTGCCTTTTTGCCAAGCAATGGATTATTATCGGTATTGATACGTCCGGAGAAGAAAAGAATGCTTATCATTCGCTCAAATAAAGCGGTAAGTCTTGATGGGATCCCTGCATAAACAGGTGAAATAATAAAAATCGCGTCTGACAGGAGCATTTTATCAAAAATCTCCTGAAATTTATCATCAGGCGTTGAAGGCAAAACACACCGACCGGTTTCAGCGCAGCCCATACAAGCCATACAGCTATGAATATTGTTATCTGCAAGATGAACAAAGTCAAATTCAAAGTTCCCCTCAGCACTTTTCATTGCAGCTTCGATCTTTTTATTCTCTCCGCCAAGTCTTTGTGATGCAAAAATAACCAACAATTTCATATGCGTACCTCGTTTTAAATTTACTATTTTGAAAAAATGTTTTACAAATTTTCCTGTTGCAATTTAGATTTTTTGCCGCAGAATTTAAAAATAAGCTCCCGTTGTCTGGGAGCATATTGGGTCCAGCGTCACGCCGGTGTGATGTTGTTACCAAAAAGATATTTTGAGCGATGAATAAAAAATACTCCATCCTCCTTGGGAGCGCGCTGCGCGATTTTTCGGTTTTGCGCACGCAAAATGAATTTCTTTAAGGGAAATTCAAGAAAAATTGCACATGGAAAAGTGCTGAGGACGAGCCGTAAGGCGAAGGACGAAGCCTTTTCCCGTTTGCAAAAAATGCCCTCTTTGAGGGCATTTTTCCTAACGACGTGGTGCGCCTGACAGGACTTGAACCTGCACACCGTAAGGCATTAGAACCTAAATCTAACGTGTCTGCCAATTTCACCACAGGCGCATTTACATTATTCCCCTTGAAAAACATCTGCTTTTCTGTTATACTTTACCATAAATAATTAAAAAAGTCAAGAATGGAGCAGTCCTATGACAAATTTTCTCATAAAGCTGTTTATAGGCGCCGATTTAAACAAGGACGATCCTTTGATAAGGAAAAAATGCGGTTTTCTGTCAGGCTTGACAGGAATATTCATAAATATTCTGCTTTTTATCGGAAAGATATTTGCGGGAATTTTTTCGGGCGCAATATCAGTAGTAGCCGACGCACTTAACAACCTCTCCGATGCAGGCTCGTCAATAGTGAATATCGTGGGCTTTAAAATCGCTCTTGCTCCGCCTGACAGGGAACACCCGTTCGGTCATGGCAGGGCGGAGTATGTAGCGGGTCTGATAATTTCCTTTATTATCGCTCTCATGGGCGTCGAACTTGCAAGAACTTCTGTTGAAAAAATAATTTTTGCCTCAGCTCCTGAATATGACCTGTTTACTGTGATAATACTCTGCATATCTATCGCTCTTAAGTTCTGGATGTATATTTTCAACAGAAAAATGGGTAATATGATAGATTCAGTTGCTATGAAAGCAACTGCGACCGACAGCATATCAGACGTTATTTCGACCGCTGCAGTCCTTATCGGTATAGCGATAAATTATTTCGCTCACCTTAACGCAGACGGGTATATCGGACTGCTGGTTTCACTTTTTATTGTTTATTCAGGAATAAAAACAGCAAAAGAGAGCCTTTCTCCCTTATTGGGTCAAATGCCTAACAAAGAGCTTTCCGAAAACATAAAGGATACTGTTTGCTCATATGACGGAATAATAGGAATACATGATCTTCTTATACATAACTACGGCGTTGGCGTCAGCATTATATCACTCCATGCTGAGGTCCCTTCCTGTGTCAGCCTTTCGGAGGCTCATGCTCTTATTGACCTGATAGAAACAGAGCTTGAGCAAAAATTCCATTGCACAGCCACTATCCACATTGACCCTGTTGATGTAAACGATACAAAATCAGATGAACTGCTGAGCAGTATCATATCATTTATAAAATCTATCGAGCCGTCCCTTTCGGTGCATGATTTCAGACTGACGGGCTCTACAATACATTTTGACCTGGTTATTCCTTACAAATTCAATATCGGCACCGAGCAGTTGAGAGAAGATGTCACCGCTTTCATACATCAAAAGGATAAAACCTTGAACCCTATCATCAATATCGAAAGACAAATGACCGAACTTGACTAATAAAGAAATTTGTGGTAAAATTCTATTGATTATATATTTCAGATCATTCAGCTTTTAACAAATAATGAAACGGAGAATTTCTGTGGCAAGTAAACTGATAGTTATAGAAGGGCTGGACGGCGGCGGAAAGACCACACAGCTTGAGTTGCTGAAAAAAACATATACGGATTTCAGATATATAACATTTCCAAATTATGATTCTCCCTCCGGCAAAATAGTCAGTAATTATTTAAGCGGTGTATACAGTGAAAACGATAAATTTGTCAGCGCATATACAGCGAGCAGCTTTTATGCGATCGATAGATACACCAGCTTCAAGACGGATTGGGAAAAGGATTTTCAAGAGGGAAAAACCATAATATCAGCCAGATACGTCAGCAGCAACGCTATTTATCAGATGACAAAGCTCCCTGAAAGCAATTGGAATGAATATATGGAATGGCTGTTTGATATGGAATACAACAGATTTAAAATTCCCAGACCAACGGCTACGATTTTTCTTGATATGCCGCCTGATATCTCAAGACAGCTTTTGCTAAAACGATATAACGGCGATTCATCACGTTTAGATGCGCATGAAAGCAATCTGGAATTTATGGCTGCCTGCCGCAGAGCCGCTTTGTACGTTGCGAAGCTGGAGGGCTGGCATATTATTGATTGCTCTGAAAATAATGAACCGAAATCTATCGATACTATCCATAATATGATAAAAGACATAATGGATGAATTGTTGAAATAAAATCGTCAAAACCCTTTGAAAGGAGAAAAATAAATGATATACTGTTTTTTAGCTAACGGATTTGAAGAAATGGAAGCTCTCTGCCCCGTGGACATACTTCGCAGAGGAGAATGCGATGTGCTGACGGTCGGCGTTGGCGAGGAGATAATAACAGGTTCTCACGGTATAAGCGTATATACTGACATCACAGCGGCAGAGATTGAGCTTGACGATAAACTGGAAATGATAATTCTTCCCGGCGGTATGCCCGGAACTCTCAATCTGGAGAGCAATCTTTATGTTCAAAAAGCGATAGATTTCTGCGTTCAGAAAGGAAAATATATTGCGGCAATTTGTGCTGCGCCTTCAATACTTGGACATAAGGGACTGCTGAAGGACAAAGAGGCGATTTGTTTCCCGGGTTTTGAGGAACAGCTTGACTGCAAAAAACTTTCTGATGATTTCATATGCGTTGACGGCAGCGTTATAACTGCAAAAGGTGCAGGAGTAGCGCAGGAATTTGGCCTTAAACTGTTAGAATTGCTTAAAGGCACCAATGCTGCTCAGGCAATGAAGGCATCCTTGCAATGCAGATAAAAGAGGAAGTCAGAAAACGCTTTCTGTTACAGCGGAGCACTCTTTCTCCCGAATTTCTGGAGAAAGCGGGACATTGTGTATCGCAGACCGTTATTTCACTTGATGAATTTATCAATGCAGATACTGTTTTATGCTATGTCAGCATTGACAGCGAACTGCCCACGCGTTGTATTTTTGAACACTGCTTTAAATCGGGAAAAAGAATAGCCACTCCCGTATGCGTGGGAGATAAATTGATTTTCAAATATATAAACAGCTTCAGCGATTTACAAAAAGGTGCTTTTTCCATACCTGAGCCTTCGGAGAACTGCCGTAAGGCAGACATTTCGGAAAATACGCTTTGTATAACACCTGCTGTCTGCTATAATGTCAGCGGTTATCGCATAGGCTACGGCAAAGGATTTTATGACCGATTTTTTGCCGAAAACAAATGTGTCAGACTGGGCGTCGGTTTTGAGGATTTCATAACGGACTTTTCACCTGATGAAAATGACGTCAAGGTGAATATCATCGTTACCGAGTGCAAGGTCAGGAGGTTATAAATGGACGACAACAAAGAAAAAAACGAAGATTTATCAGAGCTTCTCAACAATACAAACGAAAGTGAAGCGGAAACATCTCATAATGACAGCGGGATTTCCAAGGCTGAATACGGCGAAGAAGATCCGTTTGCTTTCGGTTCATCAAATCGAAATAATGCTTCCGAAGATGAGGATATGCATGATATAGATTTTGAAGATGACGGTGAAGAACAGGATGACTCAGACGCTGCAGAAGAGCAGGACCAAGAGGTAGCTGAAGTCGTTGAACAGCTTTCAAAGCAGCGTCAAAGCCGAAAGACTGTTTTGCGTATTTTGCTTGGAATAATTATATCCGCCGCTGTAATAACAGTTGGTGCAAAGCTCGGCTCAACACTGCTTAATATAATCCTGGATTACACGGGAATAAGCACTAACGAATTTGAGGTAGAAGTGGAAATACCTGAAAATCCTTCCTTAAATCAGGTGATAGACGCTCTTGACGAAAACGGTATCATTACTGAAAAAAATATTTTTAAGATGTATGTTGAAATGAAGGGCAGACAGAACGATTTTGTAGGCGGCACGTTTAAGTTATCATCAGCCATGAATTACGGAAGTATAGTAGACGTTCTTCAAGCCTCAAAAACTGCATTAAGAACGGTTGAAGTGACTATAATCGAAGGAATGACTGCCGTTGAAATAGGAGAGCTTTTAGAGGAGAATTATGTTTGCAGAGCCGAAGATTTTGTGAAATTCTACCGCAATAAGATGGACGTATATGATTTTGAAAGGCGTGTTGAGGAAGGACCTCTTGAGTTCAATCAAATGGAAGGCTACCTTTTCCCCGATAAATATGAATTTTACGTTATGAATAAACTGCAGGACGATCCTGACGCCGATATAGATTCATCAAAAGAGGCGGAAGCCGCCGCAAGAAAAATATACTCCAATTTCAACTCTAAAATAACAAAATCCATGTATAAGAAAATGCATGAAATGGGTCTTACTCTCGACCAGCTGATAACTCTCGCCTCTATGGTACAGGCGGAGGTAGGCGATACCGAGGATATGAAAAACGTTGCCTCTGTTTTCTTGAACCGAATCCGCAACGGTGAAACATTTCAGCATTTGGAATCCGACGCAACGGTATTTTATGTTCAGGACTGCATAGAGCCTTACTACAAAGATTATGATATGTCCGTCTCACTTCAGGCAGTGTCTAACGCATATGACACATACGTTGCTGTCGGCATTCCTGCAGGACCGATATGCAATCCCGGAATAGATGCTATAAATGCAGTGCTTGCCGATACTCCGACGACGTACTATTATTTCTGCGCCAACGATGAAGGCGAAACGTTCTTTGCGTCTACTGCGGAGGAACATCAGGCAAATCTTGAAAAAGCAGGACTTGTTTAAAAAATATCTGCGGCGTTTACTGGCTGTATGTAAACGCCGCATAAAAATGTGGGGGACTTATGCTTGAGTTACTTTCACCTGCGGGCGATTATGAATGCCTGGAGGCCGCTGTAAATTTCGGCTGTAATGCCGTGTATATCGGCGGAAAAAGCTATGGAATGAGAGCCGCTGCAAAAAACTTTGATTTTGAGCAAATGAAAAAAGCAGTGGATTATGCCCATTCGCATGGCGTAAAAGTATATCTTACCTGCAATACGCTACCTTCCAATGATGAAATAGACGCTTTTCCCGATTTTATAAAAAATGCTTCGTTAACAGGTATTGACGCCGCTATCGTTTGCGATTTAGGCGTTATGTCGCTTATAAAAAAATATGCTTCTGACCTTGACATACATATGTCAACTCAGGTAGGCGTTGTAAACTATGCGGCGGCAAATGAACTTTATAAAATGGGAGCAAAAAGGATAGTCCTGTCACGAGAAATGGGAATAGATGAGATTAGACGAATGCGTGATAATATTCCCGATGATATGGATATAGAGGCATTTGTCCATGGCGCAATGTGCGTTTCCTTTTCAGGAAGATGCTTATTGTCTGCATATATGACAGGAAGAAATGCAAATAAAGGCGAATGCGCCCAGCCCTGCCGCTGGAAGTATAATCTGGTTGAGGAAACACGCCCCGGGCAATACTTTCCGATTTACGAGGAAGACGGCGGCTCATACATTCTCAATGCAAAGGATATGTGTATGATAGAGCATCTGGACAAGCTTGCAGACGCCGGAGTAACCAGCTTTAAAATTGAGGGAAGAGCAAAATCGGCATATTATGTTGCAACCGTCACGAATGCATACAGTATCGCATTACAATGCGCCGCCGATAAAAAGCCTGTCCCTCAGTGGGTAAAGGACGAGGTCTTCTGCGTAAGTCACCGTGATTATTGCACAGGATTTTATTTCGGCGCTTATGACCCTAAACAGGTATATGAAAGCAGCGGTTACGTCCGCAGTCGTGATTTTGTCGGAATAGTCGACGGCAGTGAAAACGGAATGGTCTTGATAACTCAACGAAATTATTTTACGTCAGATGATGAGCTTGAGGTGTTAAGTTCGCATTGCGAGCCTGTAAAATTTTGCATAAAGCACCTGTATAATTCAAACGGCGAGGAAATCAAAATCGCAAACAAAGCGACAGAAAGACTTAAAGCGGTATGCGAAAGGGAATTTCCGAAAAATTCCATTATCAGGCGTGTATGCGCAAAAACAAAATAAAAAAGGCTTTCGGTATTTGTACCGAAAGCCTTTTAAGCTTTTACAGATATTTTATAAGCTCGTCTCTTACGTCGTCAAGCCAACTGTCTGTAATTCCGAAATCCATACCTTTGTAGCACCATGCTGCTCTTGCAATACCGTGTTTTTCAAACACGCCGTTTATCACCTTATACCATTCCAATACGTCTTTTGGAGTAGCCTTGTCTATAACGCCGTATTCGCCGCAATAAATGTCGGTCCCGCATTTTTGGGCTTTTTCCAGCGCAGTTTTGAAAATATACTCAAACATATCGGCGTTTATTTTCATATCTTCGAAACTGTATCTTTCTTCGGGGTCGATCTCCCTTGTCCAGTGTGCGCCTTGATGAGTAAACTTCAGTGGCGCATAGCAGTGGAACACATAAACTATTTTGTCGTCATACGGGTCTGCAAGATCTTTTACTGCCTCAGGGCTGTTGTTCCAGTATCCGCCTATGAATATGAGAGTATCGGGCGCATATTTTCTTATTCTCTCAACACATTTTAATGAAATATTGTTCCACACATCATTATAGCTTCTGTCGGTTACCTCGTTGAGCAGTTCAAAAGCGACAGTATCAGAGTATTTTCCGAAACTCTGCGCCAGCTTATCCCACAGATTGAGAAAACGCTCCTGCAATTCTTCGTTTTCAAAAAATCCGCTTTCCTTTTCTCCGAAGTCAAAGGAAAATCCCGCTGTCTTATGTAAATCGAGAACAACGTTCAGACCGTATTTTTTTGCAGTCAGCAAAGCCTTTTCCACACGCTCAAAGCCTTCGTCTATATATCCGCCGTTGTTGTCCTCAAGAATATTGTAGTCTATTGGCAGTCTCACATGGTCAAGACCCCACGATGCTATTTTCTTAAAATCTTCCTCTTTAATAAAGTTGTTGAGTCTTTCCTCGCTGTAATCGCACTGCGACAGCCAGCCGCCCAGATCCACGCCTCTGTAAAACCCTTTTTCTTTCAGTTTAAGCATTTCATTTTCCACCTTTCCGTGTATTTTATCAGCAGATATTTTTATCCGCCTGCTGACGAAATCAGTATATCATAATGCAAGTTATGATAATATCAAATATTTATTTTTTATATCACATTTTAGAAAAATAAAACGATTACATCAAGGCGATAAGCAGTTGTAAGGACATAAAAACGATATTAAAAATATAATTTTTATATCAATTTAAAAGCCGAAATGATAAAATTTTAAATACAGGAGGTGTTACTATGAATATTAAAATTGTAAGAAAAATTTTGCCTGCCATATTTATCTTATCAACTCTTTTCCTGCCCGCCTGCAGCGATCAGAATGAGCAGCTGCCTGAGGGCGCCGTATATGCGGAATTTAAAAACGGTATGCCTGATGGCTTTGAAAGCTCTGACGGCTGGACGAACGGCAGTATGTTCAACGTGACCTGGAGAGCAGATAACGTCACGTTCAATGACGGAAAAATGCAGCTCGTTATTGCAAACGACCCGACTCCTTCAGGCGGAATACCTTATTCAGGCGGGGAATTCAGGAGCAAGGATTTTTACGGCTATGGTCTTTATGAAGTAAATATGAAAGCTATAAAGAACGACGGCGTCGTTTCTTCATTTTTTACGTACACAGGGCCTTCAGACAATAATCCCTGGGACGAAATAGATGTGGAGATACTTGGAAAGGATACTTCAAAGGTTCAGTTCAACTATTTTACAGACAGCAAGGGCAATCATGAATATTTATACGACCTCGGCTTTGACGCCTCTGAGGATTTTCATACTTATGCCTTTGAATGGCTGGAGGATAAAATAACATGGTATGTGGACGGAAAAGAAGTCCACAGCGTGACCGAAAATATACCTGTTACCCAAGGAAAGATAATGATGAACGCCTGGTGCGGCACCGGAGTTGACGGTTGGCTGAACGCTTTTAACGATACAGCCCTCCCTGTGACCGCAGAATATATGTGGATACGCTATACGCCCGTTCAATGAAATATGACCGTTTTGTATGCCATATTTTTGCTACAAAAATACGATATTAAAGACAAAAAGTTGATATTGCAAAATCTGGCTATATTGTAAAATTAAATCAGCGGAAAATCAAATTACAACCACAGCACGTTAAAATCCAATAAGGAGGAAAGTTTTATGAACAAAAGAAGATTGATATCCGCAACGTTAGCGGTCATCACTTCACTCAGCCTTTTGACCGCATGTGCTGAAAATGCACAGGGCGGAAACAACGGCAACGGAAACGACGGCAACGGCTCTGAGTCCGCATCCAACGGAACTACTCCTGCTCCCTCTACTATGGGTCAGGAAGAGCAGAGCAAAGCCGAAGAGATCGAAGTAAAGGAATTTGAACTTGAAAACAAGAAGATTTCTTTCCTTGCTTCATGGCCAAGAAACCCTGCAAAGGGTAAAAACAAGGACGTAGCCATTGAACTGTTCCAGAGCAGATTTGGCGGTGAGATCGAAGATATCACTGTTCCTGACGCTGACAGATATTCCAGACTGGCTGCCCTGATATCAACAGACGATGCTCCTGACTTCTTCTCTGCTGCTGATATGGACGCATTCCCCAAGGGTGCTATCAACCATATGTTCCAGCCCCTTGACGATTACATCGACTACAACGACCAGTGGTGGAAAGACCTGAATTCCTTAAACGACAAGTTTGTATTCCAGGGCAAGCACTATGTAGGCGCTATCGGAACCGCTGTTGACGTACTTATGATATACAACAAGAAAGTTGTTGAAGCAAACGGTTTTGAAGATCCTGCCAAGCTCCTTGAAGAAGGCAAGTGGGATTGGGACACCTGCAAGAAGATGATGCAGGATTTCTGCAGCAAGAACGGTGAAGGCTATTATGCTACCGACGGTTGGTGGGTATCTCAGGGCTTCTGCAACTCCACCGGCGTTCCTTTCGTAGGAATAGAAGACGGCAAGTTAGTAAACAACCTTAACAATTCTCTCATCGAGCAGGCTCAGGAGCTTCTGCTGGATATCCACAGAGAATCAATGGCTTACCCCGTATGGGATAACGGTTGGACGGCAAATGCAAGAAACGTAGGTCTTGGCACTACATTGTTCTTCCCCTGCGGCGAATGGGCTCTGACTCAGCTTGAAGGCGAATACGCTTTGTCCAATTACGCTGATGACGCCGCTGACGTAGGTTTCGTTCCCGTACCTAAGTGCCCCGGTGCAGATGAGCTCTACATTCCTTCCCGTGTTGTAGGTTATATGCTCTGCTCAGGCGCAAAGAACCCTGAGGGCTTTGCTTGCTACATGTACTGCGAGGCAGCTGCAACAACCAGCGAGAAATCCGATGAGATAACCAAGGATCAGTATTTTAACGAATACGGCTGGACTGAAGAAATGTGGGATATGTGGGAGAAGATCCACGAATTGTCCGATGCACATCCTGTATTTGAATATTACAAGGGCGTTTCCGATGAAATGAATGATGCTCTTGACAATCCTACCAAGGACGCTTATCACAATGAAGTTTCCTGGATCAGCACAAGAGATTCTATTTACGGCAGCGTTCAGGCTGAGATCGACAAGGCAAACGGCTCGCTTGAATAATCAAAGATAATTTTCATTTGTTTTAATGTTTTCCATCCAAGGGAGGACCGTCTCGAAAGAGGCGGTCCTTTTCTGTAATTATATTTGCAACAGCTTGCTCGATAGTGTACAAGCAGCTTTTAAAATGTACGGGTCAGATTAACGATTTCCGTAAGTAAATCCTTTATTGTATCGTGCGTTTATTATGATTTAAAAACAACAGGCAACAATAGCTTTTAAACGGTATGCTATGTTTAAAACGTCAGCATGGAACAACGCTGTTTAATTGTCATTAGTGCAATGGTCAATTATTATACAGTTGTATAGGTTTAATATTTTTACCCTGCAATAAAAACATATAAAAAGAATCCCTGCCATAGGCAGGGATAAAATATATTAACGGAAATCAAATAATTACTTTCTCTTTCTTGCTACAACAACAGCACCGGTAGCAACGATTGCCAGAGCAGCTACGATTGCAACGCCTTCAACGCCTGTATCAGGAGTGTTCTTGTCAGGAGTGGGAGCGTCGGTGTTTCCGTTGTCGGGAGCCTGTGTTTCATCTCCGCCGTCATCAGGAGCAGGAGCTGCGGGAGCTTCAGCTGAAAGTGTCATTTCATTGAGGTGGAGACGGTGACCGATGATTATCATTCCGCCTTCCTTGATTACGTCGATATAGTCATCAGGTACCTTGAAAGTGATGGAAGTAGCGTCCTGTTCAACAGGATATGCATCCTTTGCTTCTGCAAGCTCAGGACCGCCTACGCCGTTGGGGTCAATAAATGTCCAGGACGAATCCATAGGCTTGATTGACCAGTAATTTTCTGCTTCGTTGCTAAGGTCGTCAGCTTCAACTGTAAAGGTGATTGTAACGTAAGGCTTCTCGCTCAACTCTGCAAATTCAGAAGCAGGTATTGTTGCATTGAGGCTCCAGTTTTTGCCAAGGCTTTTGTCAATTGTATAAGCGGAAGCCATGGTGGTCATTGCCATTGCTGCGGTAGCTGCAACAGCAATACCGGTAAGTAATCTTGCTTTTTTCATAGCATAATTTTCCTTTCATTTTTTTAGGAGATACATTTCTCCTTTGTATACTATTTTACAAGGAAAATCCAAACAGCCATACCATAATTATATTTTTTATATCAAATTTTTGACTCAACATTCTCCTCGTCGCCCCAGCGTGTTCTGAAGAACTTATTTCTGTATTCCTTTGGAGTCATCTTGGTGAATGATTTAAAAACCTGAATAAAATAGCTTTCAGAATTAAAGCAGAGATAATTTGAAATTTCCGTGCAGGTATATTCCGAGTATTTCAGCATATTTTCCGCCGCCTCTACCTTTTTCTGGGCGATATACTGAGAAAGCGTCACACCTGTTTCCTTTTTGAACAGCTTTGAAAGGTACGAACTGCTCAGATCGGCAGTTTTGGCAAGGTCGGAAAGTGACATTTTGCTGTGAAGATGATTATAAATATAGTCTATGCAGATAGTTACGGGTCTTGAATATAAATGGTGCTTGACTATCATATGCATACGGTGGGTGAAATCCTCCGCCACCTCTTTATGTATAACGTGTATCTCCTGTTCCGTCTGACATTTGTCCAGCCTTTGAATGTAAATATCACTCAGATTATATGCAGTTTCCATTGTCATTCCGCCTTCAATGGCGTATCTTGTGATGAAAGCTATCGTTATGATAAGGTGATACTTTAGGTTTCGCAGTTTGTCGTCGCTGAGCTTTCCCATGCCCTCTACTCCCAAAGGCTTGAAAAGCCGCTTCATTTCTTCTTCATTTCCCGCTTTTATGCTTTGGAAAAATGCCATTTCACGTTCATAAGGCATATGCTCTATCATATATTCACGATTATTAAAAGCTGTTTTTGCCAGATCCTTTTCGGTACTCATAATGTTTTCCTTTCCAAATCAAGAGCAGATAACTTATAATTACAGTTTATCATAGCTGATTGATAATTGCAAGAAAAATTTTATATTTATCTTGTCTTATCAGCGAAAATATACTATAATTAGGTAAACGCCATTTTTTAAACGGAGGATAACAAATATGGATATGTCGCTTATTTCAAAAGCAAATTCTCCCAAAAGCAAAATGATATATCATGAAGACCCCTCAATGCTGCACGTTGGTACGTTGCCGTCAAGAGCGTGGTTCGTTACTTTTGCCAGATGTCAGGACCCGTTTCAGGGAAAAGAAAAGTCCGATTTTGTTGAAATGCTCAACGGGGAGTGGCTTTTCCACTATTACGACAGTATTGCAGACCTTGAGGACGATTTTACGTCGGCGGATTTTGAAAAAACTATTCCCGTTCCGTCAAACTGGCAGCTTTACGGTTATGACAGACCGCAGTACACCAATGTTTGTTATCCTATAACCTATGACCCGCCCTACGTTCCCGATGACAACCCTGTGGGAGTGTACAAAAGGGAATATAACTATGTTCCCGACGGAAGAAAGCGCATACTGACCTTTGAGGGCATTGACAGCTGTCTGTATCTGTATATCAACGGAAAATTTGCGGGATACACTCAGGTTTCCCATTCATATTCTCAGTTTGACGTTACGTCATTTTTAAAAGAGGGAACTAATCAAATAGTTGCCGCCGTATTAAAGTGGTGCGACGGAACTTATCTTGAGGACCAGGACAAAATACGCCTTTCAGGAATTTTCCGTGATGTATATATGATAAGCAGAGCCGAGAATTACCTTGAAGATTACCGTATTACTACCGACATTGGCGAAAAAAGCGCCGTTCTTAATATTACTGTTTTTGGCTGTAACGCAGAGGTAACTCTTCGTTCTCCCAACGGTGAAAAGCTGTTTTCTTCTCCTGTCATTGACGGCACGACTCTGAACGTTGACGTTTCGTCACCTCAGCTCTGGTCGCCTGAAAAACCTGTACTTTATTATCTTACAATTGAAACGGAAGATGAGATCATAGGCGAAAAGGTGGGATTCAGAGATATTATTATAGAAAAAGGTGTTGTTAAATTCAACGGCGTTCCCATAAAATTCAACGGCGTGAATCGACACGATAGCTATCCCGAAACAGGATATTATGCGTCAGAAGTGCAGATGAGGAAAGATCTCATCCTTATGAAAAGACATAATATCAACGCAATACGCACCTCTCACTATCCCAACTCCCCGCTTTTTTATAGGCTTTGTGATGAATACGGATTTTATGTTATAGCTGAAGCGGATTTTGAAAGCCACGGCTGTGTTGAGGTATACAACGATTTTTCGTGGAGCAGGGGATATAACGGTATTTGCCTTCTCGCAAGAGACGAACGCTTTAAAGCGGCGATAACAGACCGTGCTAATCGACTTGTAACTCAGCATTTTAATAGACCGTGCATTGTAATGTGGTCACTGGGAAACGAAAGTGGCTGGGGCGAAAATGTCCTTTGCGCAGCAAAGCTGATAAAAAGTCTTGACAATACCAGACTGCTGCATTATGAAAGCACACACCGCCTTGACGATACTCCGAACGATATTCTTGACGTAGTTTCTCAAATGTATCCTTCAAGCGAAGATATGAAGAAATTCCTGCAAAACGAGCAGGAAAAACGACCGCTTTTCCTTTGCGAATACAGTCACGCTATGGGAAACGGTTCAGGTGATCTTGAGGATTATCACAATACCTTTTATTCTGATGAGTGTTTCGCAGGCGGTTGTATCTGGGAGTGGTGCGACCATTCCGTCATACTTGGCAAAACTTCTGACGGAAAAATAAAATACGGTTACGGAGGAGATTTCGGAGAACGTCATAATGACGGGAATTTCTGTATGGACGGTCTTGTTTATCCCGACAGAACTCCTCATACAGGTCTTTTGGAGGCAAAGCAGGTATATCGCCCCGTAAGGGTAACAAAAGGAAAAAACAGCGGCGAATTTGTTATAAGCAGCCTACTATGCTTTGAAGATGCAGGAAAATATCTTGATTGTTATTATGAAATAAAGGAAAAAGGCAAGCTTTTGTCTGACGGAGAAATCAATTTCACCGTTCCTCCGATGGGAAGTACAGTTATATATTTGCCTGAAACGGTTGGAATAAGCGGAGAAAGTCTGTATATTAAATTTGATTTTACCGCAAAGAATGAATTGCTATGGTGCGAAAAGGGTTATCCTGTCTGCTTTGAACAGCTTTTACTCTGTAAAGAGCCCGTCAAAGAGCTTTTCGTCTTTGACAAAACGCCTGCTCTTATCAAAACAGGGAACAGCTTTACTATAAAGTCAGGTCAGACAGAATATTTATTTGATTTAAGGAAGGGAAGTATATCTTCTATAAAGAAAAACAACATCGAGCTTATGGGAAAACCGATAGAATTTAACTTTTTCCGTGCGCCCACCGATAATGATACAATGAGGGGAGATTGGTACAGAGCGCATCTTAACGATTATGTGCAAAAAATATATTCTGTTTCAACAGAGCAGGTAGAAAATACAATAATCATAAAAGTCCTGCATTCTTTTGGCTGGAGCATACATCAGCCTTTTTCCAGAGCTGAAACAAAATGGACTTTTTACGGAAACGGAAAAGTGAACGTTGTTTCAAACGCAGTTACAAGCGAGAAGGTTTCCACGCTTCCACGCTTCGGACTTAGAATGTTCCTGCCGAAATCCTTTGATAAAGTTGAATTTTACGGCTATGGACCGCATGAAAGTTATATTGATAAACATCAAAGTAGCTACGTTGACAAATTTGTAATGAACATATCCGATATGTACGAGGATTATTTACGACCGCAGGAAAATTCATCACATTACGGCTGTGACTATCTTAATGTAATAAGCGACGGTGTAGCTTTGAAATTTACCTCCGAAAGTCAGTTTTCATTCAACGCCTCTGAATATACACAGGAGGAGCTTTCAGGTAAACGTCACAATTTTGAACTGCAAAAGAGTGAACATAATATTATTTGTGTGGACAGCGGAATGATAGGCGTTGGTTCAGCGTCCTGCGGACCTGCTTTGGCTGAAAAATATAAAATTGCACAGCCCGATATTCATCTTGATTTTACAATAGATGTAAATTAAAAAGAAAAGCTCTGAGAAAAATTCTCAGAGCTTTCTTATTGGATTAAGAACGCTTTTTGCTTACGAACAGCAAAGATGCTGCTCCGGCGGTAAGTATTAGAATCTGAATAAGGCTGTTGGCAGTATTTGGATTATCATTTGTATTTCCGCCGCCGCTTTCAGAATCGCTGTCTGTATCAGCCGGCTCTGATGATGTGGTATTATCGTCGGTGTTGTCAGGTTCGTCAGTCTCAGGCGGATTTGTCGGAGACGAGGGTTCGGTATCCGTTGAAGTATCCGTGCTCGGCTCTTCAGGTTCTTCTGCGCCGCATACCTCACATTTTCCGTCCACAAATTTGTGTTCCGTCATAGGGAGCGTTTCACCCTTTGAAACCGTTTCACCGCATACCGTGCAAATCTCATCACCTGAATATCCTGTTTCTGTGCAAGTGGCGTCCTTCTGATTCTTTAACTCGGTTTTGTGACCGAGGGCGTCAATTACAGTTCCTTTTTCTATCACTTCCTGGCAAACTGTGCAGACCGTATCGCCTGTGTAACCGTCTTCAGTGCAGTTAGCGTCTTTCTTGTTCTGGATTTCTGTAACGTGTCCCTTTGCCTCTGTTTCGCGTTTTTCAACAAAACCGCAGAGAGTACACTCACGTTTTTCCAGCCCATTTTCAGTACAGGTTGCTTCCTTGTCTACCGTCCATTCACCGAACACATGCTTGCAGTCAACAACTTCTACCTTGACCGTTCCTTCAGCCTTTGCGGCCGTTGCGTTTGAGGCGGTTATAACTTCCAATGTGTATTCGCCTGCGTCTGCATAATCTGCATTCTGAACTGTCAGATCTTTTGACTTTTGACCTTCAAGCAGCTTGCCGTCCTTATACCATTGATAAGTTTCAATTGCACCTTCTGTTTTGCTTGTAACGGTCGGAGTGATAACGAGATTTTCTCCCACTGTTACAGACTGAGTATCATATTCAAATTCTATTTCAGCGGGCAGAGCGTGAGGCAGGACCACTGATTCATTTCTTTCTTTATCCTTTTCAACTACGGTTTCAGCCGCAAACTTTACGTCTATTATACCGTTGGATTCAGCCAAGTCATCATAGCTTACAGTTATCTCAGCCTTTGTTTTGCCGTTTGCTTCAGCATAATATTCACCTGCAACGGCAACGCTGTCGATAACATATCCTTCCTGAGCAGTGATCGAAAGCGTTTTGCTTTCTCCCTTGCTCAAAGTGAATATGTTTTCTGCGCCTTTGACTTCACCGCCCTCTGTTGCGGAAAGCAAAACTGTTTTATCTGCATTACTTTCTTTTTCTTCGTTTTCAGGAACTGCAACAATAGCGAACGGGCTGAAAGATTTGCAGATAATTACCAGACCGTATTTGGTGATAACACACGGTATCTCTTCAACGCCTGTGATATTTCCCGATTCATCTTTAAAGAAGTGATATACTTTAAATGTTACTCCCTCGTCCTCGGGACCGTAGCCTTCAGGGAAACCAAGCTGTATTCTAACACCGTCTCCCGTGGAGATGACCTGAAGATTGCAGATAGAAAGATTGATATTGTAAGTTTGCTGTGACAATATTTCTTCTCCGCTTTCGTCCTCTATCATATCCAGCATTTCGTCTGTCTGTGAATGAGTAGGCTCTGTAACTACAAGCACCATTCTGCTGCGCAGCTCGTCTGCTATTTCCTCTCCGCTTGCACTTTGCCAGTCGGTGGTATCAACGTCAAAGTTTTCCATAAGGGAGGGTTTGCCGAACAGGTTCCACTGTATTCCCTGAGAACGGTAAGCGCAAACCGCGCACTGTCCGCAGACGTAGTAAGCAAAATCTCTCGGTGCCTTCAGGCTCTTGCTGCCGATAAGACCCTTTATGGAGAAATTGTAGTTTACCGAGTCATCAAGCCACATTTCGCTGGGCGTAAAGTCAAATTCTATCGTGCTTTCTCCGTCCCACTTGAAGTTTTCTATCTTGCTGTTTTCTTCTGCCGAATCGCCTGCGCCGTTGTTATGTGCGTTTGTTGCAGTAAGAATATAGTAAGGTTCAACGTTTTCGTCTTCAAGTTTAAGCACATCGTCATATGTTGCCACAACATGATATGTTTTGCCATAATATATTCTTCCGCTGTTGCTCGGGGTTATCTTGCTGACAACAGGAGCTCTTACATAGGAACCTGAGGGGTTGTATATACTTCCTGTATAGGATTCAAACAGCATGGGGTCGCCATGATAAGAAAAATCGGGCGATGTGGTATTTTTGTCATATGCGGGAGGAGCAATATCCGTTACCGCAAATTCAACATAGTTGATATGAGGGAAGGGAAGAATAACTTCCGTATCGGTGTCCGTAATAGCAGGATAAATTTCTGGGAGGATATATCCCCATTCGCCTATGTCCCATTCGTCTGTCTGCTCATAGTAGATAGACGTTTTGCAAAGAAGATATTTTCCTTGCTCGGCAGCTTTGGCAACGCCCATTCCGTAATAGCTTACATAGAATATTCCTGCTTCAAGGTCTTCAAATTCTCCGTCGCTTTTGTATTTGACTGAGAGACCGTTGTAATTGGAAACTTCCTTTACGTTAAAGCTGTCAGGGTTGAGCGCAGGGTATTCAAACTCAAATTCAGCAGGCGACATAATGCCGCTGGGTACGTGCTGTCTGCTTATAACCGATTCGCCGACGAGCATATAATTCTGATTTTCATATCCGTCTATGCCGTTAACTCCGTTTTTGCTTTTCGGGTCGTCCATTGTAGTATCAACAGCATACCATGCGTTGTCTATCTGAACCTCGCACCACATATGAAGCTCAGGAACGTTTTCGCTATGCCTAAATATGCCGTTTACAAGAACGCAGGGTATTCCCAGACGATCCATTACTGCTTTGAAAGCTCTTGAATAACCCTCACATACTCCTTCGCCCTTTACCAAGGCGCCGTAAGCAGTACGGATAAATCCTGTATTTTCAGGCTTGCAGGCGTTTTCAAGGCGATATGAAACGTGATTGGTTATGTAATCGTGAACAAATTCTATTTGTTTTTGCGTCAGGTTTTCTTTTTCTTCAGCAGTTATTTTTTTAGCTTCATCTACTATCTTGCCAATTGCACTATCGTATTCCGAAATTGCTTTGTCCACCTGATCCTTATTGGAAATGCCTTCTGTATAGTAATCGCTTATTCTTCCTGAGCCCAGGTATATGTGATATTTTTCATCGTCGTTGGTAACTCTTATTGAAAGCTTTGAAAAGTCAACATAGAAAATATCGGCGTGATCAGCATAAAAAGCGTCTCTTGCAGCACCAAACATTTTCATTGTCTGTGTACTTCCTTCAGCAAACGCTTCTGCTTGTTCATTGGAAAAATGTCCGTTGGCTATAAGGTCATAATCTCCATTTCCTGTTTTGAAAATTCCTGTTTCATTCATTTTTTCCATTGCGTCATAAAACACCTTTGCATCATCGGGCAGCTGATAATAAAAATAATGTTCAGCGCTGTCCTGAGATGCATAAACAGTATTTCCCAATGGATGAACAGGGAATACAGCAGTTGCTGTTACTGCCAAAGCAGTTGCTGTGATAATTGCCGTGATCTTTGTCAGTTTTTTCATGCTTGTTACCTCAACTCTGTAATAATAAATAATGGACTTTAGGTTACTCGGTATTTTGATTATAATCTTAATAAAACGCTTTGTCAATAGGCTTTGAACGGATTTGGAGGCTTTTTGATTTTTTACCTGTTTTTGGATAGTTTATCAGTAGAAATATACAAAAATGTAACATAACAAAGTAATATATCCCTATTATATAAGGACAGACCGTTGAACACAGGTTACATTTTATTTTTTCATTTCATAAAATAATATTTTTATATGTAACCGCAATAAAACCCTTGGTGACAAAAGTATATACCATATATATTAGATAATTGATAATTATTATCCCAAAAACATAAGTTGCTATCAAAATGCTCAAACAAAATTCAAAAAAACTATTGACAACTGATAAAAAGTTTGTTATAATATTAACGTTGCAAATTTGGCAAAGTGCGATCCACTAGCTCAGGCGGCAGAGCACCTGCCTTTTAAGCAGGGTGTCCCGGGTTCGATTCCCGGGTGGATCACCAGCGGTCACCCGCTTCTTAATCAACGGTAAAACCGCCTAATGCGCCAATAGCTCAGTTGGTTAGAGCAACCGGCTCATAACCGGTCGGTCCGGGGTTCGAGTCCCTGTTGGCGCACCACTCTTCTTTTCGCCGCTCCGAAAGGAGCGGTTTCCGCATTGAAAAGGCGAAAGCCTTTTCAATACAGGGGTGTGGTTCAATGGTAGAATAGGGGTCTCCAAAACCTTTGACGTGGGTTCGATTCCTACCACCCCTGCCACCAGCGTGACGCTGGACTCAATACGCTCCTAGTACACGGGAGCGTATTTTTATGTTCATCACTCAAAAATCTTTTGGTAACAATATCACAGCGGCTGAGCCGCTTAGGCACGCTCTCGGATAACGGGAGCGTGCTTTTTATATCTTCGACAAAAATCTATTCTGACGACAAAGCACACTGCAATAAAGCTGAAACAAAAATGCTCCCATAAAACGGGAGCATTTTTAATATTCACTTTATTTTAACCTGTTACTTCTGTAATTTTACCGTTTGATATACTTAAAACTCGTTTACATTTTTTTGCCACATCATCGTCGTGAGTTACAATTATGACTGTTGTTCCTGCCTTATTTAGCTCAAAAAGCAGATTTAAGATGGATTCTGCCGTTTCAGAGTCCAACGCTCCCGTAGGCTCGTCCGCCAGTATCAGCTTTGGCTCGCTTACTATTGCCCTTGCAATCGCAGCCCTTTGCTTCTGCCCGCCTGAAAGGCAGGAGACTTTCTTTTTGGCAAGCTCGGAAATACCTGTCATTTCAATTGCCTTAACAGCAGCTTTACGGCGCTGTCCGAATTTCACGCTGCTGCCGAAATACAGAGGAGTCATCACGTTTTGAAGAACTGTTTCCTCTTCTATAAGGGCATAATCCTGAAATACAAAGCTTATCTCACTGCCCCTTAACGCCGAGCGTTTCTTGTCAGACAGCTTGCTTGTATCAGCGCCGCAAAAGAGATATTTTCCGCTGTCAAATCCGTCCACGCAGCCTAATATATTCAGCAGGGTGGACTTTCCCGAACCGCTTTTTCCGATAATGGCTGTCATTTCGCCTTTTTCTACCGTGAGGTCTAAACCCTCAAGCACCTTTAACATACTCTTATCGCCGTTTTTATAGCTTTTGCAAAGCCCGCTTATCTCTATTATTTTTTCCATTTTATCCCACCTTCAGATTTTCTATCGGAGTTTTCTTTTTTATGAAAATAAACGGTATGAGCGAGGCGATTGCCGAAACCGCCAGTCCCACAAGAAAAATAACTGCCGCAGTTGTAAAGTTCGTTGTATATACAGTCAGAAATCCTTTTATATCGTTTCCACTTAAGCAAAACTTGATGATCAGCAATACGCCGAGGAACATCATAAAGCTGATACCGTACGTAACGGCAAAATAGGTAAAATATATCATGACGCTTTTCATAAAGCCGCAGCCGTTCAGGCGGTATATAGCCATCTGCTTTGTCAGCTTTCTTATATTCAGAAATGAAACGCATATAATGGAGATCAGCGAAAGTCCCGCCAAGGTATAACACAGAAAGAATTCGTTGTTGAACTCATTGTCGGCCACGTCTTTGGTTTTTTGTATGATATCGCTTCCTAAGGTACAAAAGCCTGCTGCTTTGGCGTCGGCGCAAAAAGCCTGTATTCTTTCCACAGGAGCATTGTTTTTGAAATAATACAACGCAGTCCCGTTACAAAAATCAAAATCCCCGAAAAGCTCCTCGTTGTACGGGAAAAATATGCAGGTACGCTCTCTGCTGTCGGATAAGCTGAAGGTGTTCCTCACGTCATTCGTCAAAGTCCCGTATTGATTTCCAAGGAAAAAGGTAAAAGGCTCTATGCTGTCAATTATACCTACCACCTTGCATTTTAAGGTCATTTCTTTTGGAGGGATAATTTTGCCGATTTGCTGAACGTGCATATATGCGGAAACATCAAGCTCTACCGTTTCACCCAATTTATATAAAGGAAAATCCACAGGATATCCCTCACTGTCTTTAATTACTTCTCCCGTATCGTCATATTTGGGAAAATAAACAGGTCTGCCGTTTTTGTCCGCAATGAGATTTCCGTCCATATCGTATTTAGGCGTCAATTCGCCGTTAAATACCACTATGGGATAATATCCGTCTTTTTCTGCGCTGTCAAAGAGCCATTCTCCTTCACCCTGTATTCCTTTTTTCATATAGGAGGCAGTTATTTGGTCAAAAACATAAAATGAACCGTCAGCGTGATCGGCTGAATAGCAGCTGAAGTTCATCATTTTTGAAATTCCTTCTATTATATCTTCGTTATCTTTTGCAACAGCGTTCATTTTTTCTACGTCTTCCGCTTTTAAATTTCCGTTTTCGTCCCTTGCTCCACCCATATACATAAGAGAGTTATTCAGCGGTGTGTCCTTAAAAAAGTCATAGTCGTAATACATTTGGTGCAGAATATTGTATGTAACGTTTGTCACCAAACAGGCGAGGCAAAGAATTATCATAACCATTATGTTGGAAACCATATTCTTTTTCCACAGATTTTTTGCAAGGTTCAGTATAGTCAGCATTATTCGCTCCTCCTGTAAATCCCCACAGCGGAACTTTTTATAAACTTTGAAATATACACTGCCATAACTGCGAAATATATAGCGAACGTCAGTATAAACAGCGTGCCCCATTCGCTCAGATCAAAGCTGTCATAACCGAGAGCAGGAATGAATATGCAGTAGTTCAACGCCAGTCCCAGAAAAAGAGCCAGTCCGAAACTGATAATGTAGGTCATTAAACAGCCTGCTGTGATCATAAAGATCACTGCCCCTTTAGACGCTCCGCAAAGCCTGCATATTGAAAATCTTCTTAACCTTTTTGACAGGATAAAGGAATACAAAAATACAATGCACATCATTCCCAGCAGGAAAAGGACCATAGCTGTTATTCTTGACATCATAAGATTTCCCGCATAAACCGTGTCAAAATCAGAGTAGCTGTCGTCGGCGTTGCCGAAAATGTTTTCTATCTCTTTGAGCACATCGTTATATTCACTTTCTGTCAAATATGTCCTGTTAAAAACAATATAGATTTCAGTGACATTAAAATGTGCAAGAGCAGTGTTTAACGGGACATAAAAAATACCGTCTCCTCCGTTTGTGTATGTGCCTGTGATGATAAGAGGGATAACGTCAAACACCTCTTTGTTTATATCATCTATATTTCCCGACGTTTCGTCAAAAACAGAAATCGCATCATTTGCCTTATGCCTTAAAAAATAGACTGTATCTCCTATATTTTTGCCTGTCGCCTCAGCATAAAAATCAGGAACATACAAAGCGTTTTCGGCCGCATTGTCCGCTATCGGCGTTCCCTCCGGCAAAAGTTCTTCGGGAATATTTTCCATTCTGCCGTAAAGTAAAAAATTGTTGCCCGACGGCATTCCCGTTTCGCCGCAGACCAGACTTACGTCCGAATATCCCTTGAGATCTCTCAGGCTCAGATAGCTTTCAGCAGGCAGTGTTTTGTTTACCTCGGCGGAAACTGTCAGCGCCACGTTTCCCTCAAACATATTTCTTGTTGTAGCCTTATACGCTCCGAAAAACTGCAAAATAAAATATATTACCAGCACTGAAACAGTCAGATTTATTATAAATCCCGTTTTATCAGAAAGCTCGGTCCTCACGGCGTATTTAAGGTATCTCATTGTTATACTCCAATTCAAAAAGGAAATATTATCTTATATCGTTTCTGGAAAAATTATATCATTCTGAATAATTTGCTGTCAATAAATTCGATTTGAGTATCATAAAAACGTAAGATAATATCATAAAAACGTAAGATTTTAATACTAAATCAGGAATGCTATGGTAATTTTATAGCAGCGTCAATATTTTTCTACCACCATTTGTGCAAACTATATAAATTTTATAGTTGTATTTTAGATTTTTCTACAAATCATTTTACTATCATTTACTTTTTGATAAAAATGTGTTAAAATAACAAATGGATTATAATATCCTTTTGTAACCTTTTTATAACCGTTGCAATATATTTTGATGTAAAAACGGAGACTATCGATGAAAATACGTACTACGTTTATTCTGGCTTTGACTTTCTTTTCACTTTCGTCCATAATTGCTTATACGGTTTACAGTTCGATCAGTATGGGGCAAATTGCTGAGAAGCAGTATGAGAGTCTGTATACGGACATTGCAAACGGCGAAGCTGAGCTTGTTACCGATTACGTCGAATCTCTGATCGAGAAAGCAAATGCAGTTGCAGATGATTCAACTATTATGAGTTTCACCGCAGACGACAGCGCTTCTGCTATCGAAAAGGCCGGCGCCTACATAGGTGAGGAAACCGGTATTTCCAGAATCGCATTGCTCAACGGCGGGAATCTTGTTGCAAGTACAGAAAACGGCTATGCGCTTACGTTTACAGCGGACGAGATTTCAAAAATGACAAGCTCGAACAGTGATGTTTATGTAAGCCGTATATTAGACGCCGAAGGCAATCCTGCGGATTATGAACTGGCAACGCTTGTATCAGCAGATGACAAGCAGATCATAGTTTACTTTAATAAGAACAAGTTTGACAGCATAATTAAAGCGGGACTTTTCCCCACAAACGGTCGAGTAGTTTTTGTGGACGGGTTGGATAATATAATTGACTCCACTTATATTGGTCTTATAAGTGAAAATGACCGTGGTGAATATTCTGTCATTGGAAAAGCTAAGAATGATTCCCAGTTAAATACGCCGGTACGTTTTGAAATAGGAAGGACCCAGCGTATTGCATATATGGTAAAAGCTCTTCAGTGCGGATGGTGTGTAACAACGCTTGCTGAGGCTGATCAGGCTTACAAATATTCGTCTTCTGCATTTGGAACGCTTCTAGGCACAGTTGTAGGCGTATCGGTCCTGTTCATAGTGCTTTACGTTATTATAATAGTTGCTATCACAAAGCCTCTGCATAAAATTGAAAACACTCTCACTATGGTTCATCGCGGCGATCATGAGTCAAGAATAGACATAAACAGCAAAAACGAATACGGTGAGATCTCCGCTGCATTCAATCACCTTATTGACAACGTGGTAGTCAGTGAAAGGCGTTATCGTACGATCGTTGAAATGGCGGATGATATCGTATTTGAATGGAATCTTAAGACAAATAATATCACCTTCTCCAACAACTTCAATAAGAAATTCAGTTTCCGTGCAGCGTCAGACCACTTCAGCGACAGCTTCTTTATGAAAGGAAAGGTTCATCCGGAGGATAACGAAAGATATCGCAGCGACCTTGCAAAGCTGGAGCAGGGTGTTGATTTCAAAAATAACCAGTACCGCTGGAAGAATATTTACGGCGATTATATCTGGATGTCCGTTACCACATCTACTATTCGTGATACAGATAACAACATAGTAAAAATCATAGGCGTACTTTCTGACGTTGACCGTGCAAAGAAGGGTGAAATGCAGCTCAGAAAGCAGGCAAGCTATGACGCTCTTACAGGCGTATACAACCGTGAAACTATTGAAAACGTAATCGAAAATGAAATTCAGGGAGTTGCTGACGGCAACGACGGATTTGCGATACTGTTTGTGGATATAGACGACTTTAAGATTTATAACGACCTGTACAGCCATGCGATAGGCGACCAAGTCCTCAAGTTCCTTACCGATTCTGTCAGCGAAATAATTCAGGAATACGGCTTTATCGGACGTTATGGCGGAGATGAATTTATAGTATGCATCCGCAATATTTCCACTAACAATCCTCAGAGAGTGGCTCAGGATATCCTTACAAAGCTCAAAGCAGGATTTGTATGTGATAGCGGCGCTCGCTTGTCAATAAGCGTAAGCATAGGAATTCATCTTGTTAAGAATAATTCCAAGGGCGTAGACGAAATAATATCTATTGCCGATGACGCAATGTACAGCATTAAGAAGAACGGAAAGTCCAACTTTATAGTAGTTTCCGATGAAAATTCATAATTTCACAGAATGTGAACGAACCTTATAACAACAAAATGCGTTGCAGATTTTATCTGCAACGCATTTTTTATTTTTCTGCTTCCTTTAATTCGCTGTATTTTTTCTTTGTCGCCATACCGCCTCTGATATGTCTTTCCTGCTTGTTTTTTTCAAGTACGTCTTTTACTTGTTTTTGCAGCGCCGGATTGACCTTTTCAAGTCTTGTTGTTATATCCTGATGTACTGTGCTTTTGCTTATTCCAAAGACTTTTGCGGCACTTCTTACAGTTGCGCCGTTTTCTACGATATACTTTCCGAGGCTTACGCATCTTTCTTGTTTTGTTCCGAATTCCTGAACCATAGACGTGTTTATTTGTTGTGACATTGTATCGCCCCTCCGCATAAAATTTCGGTCTTTAAATTTATATGCAGGATGATTACTTATCATTACAACCCTTTTCAAAGCATTGATTTGTACAAGTCTATTTTTATGTTTCCCGTCATATTTATTGTAAAAAAGGACAAGGGAGGCAAAAAATGCAGCACAAGGAAAAAGCAATGCTTTATGGGCTTACGTCTGCTCAGGCTGAAGAAATATTAAAACGTGACGGTCCGAATATAATAGGAGATAAAAAGAAAAGCTCTACTGCGAAAATGTTCCTGGGGCAATTTCGTGACGTAATGGTAATGATACTTCTGGCGGCAACCGTTGTATCGATAGTTATGGGTGAGATATATGACGCTCTTACTATCATTATAATAGTTGTCATAAACGCTGTAATGGGATTTATACAGGAATATCGAACAGAAAAGACGCTGGAAACTATAAAATCGATAGCCGCCCCTACCGCTAAAGTATATCGCGACGGAAAACTCGTTACCGTGTCGGCTGAAAACATTGTAAAGGGTGATGTTATTTCGTTGGAAGCAGGCGATAAAATACCCGCCGATTGCAGAATACTTGAAAGTATGTCTTTGCAGTGTGATGAATCTATCCTTACAGGCGAAAGCATTCCTGTATCAAAATTCTTATCACCAATCAAAGAAGGCGAACTTAATCAAAGCGGCGCAGTTTATATGGGGACTGTCGTTACCAAAGGTCATTGTAAGGCGGAAGTATTTGCTGTGGGAAAATCAACCCAGATGGGAATGGTTTCAAATATGCTGGGTGAAATAGAAGAAGAAAAAAGTCCTTTGCAGAAACGTTTGGGCGAACTGGGCAAAATAATAGGAATAGCTTGTGCCGTTATATGCATTGTCGTAAGTGCGATCGGCATTTTGCGGGGAAACGAAATATTTGATATGCTTTTTGTGGGGATAACCCTTGCAGTCGCCGCTATCCCTGAGGGACTTCCCGCAACGGTCACAATTGCTCTTGCTTTGGCGGTTCGTCGTATTTATAAACAAAAAGCGCTGGTGAATAAGCTCCATTCGGTAGAAACTCTCGGCTGTGCCAACGTGATATGTACGGACAAAACAGGTACTCTTACAGCAAACAAAATGACCGTTACTGAAATTTATGCAGACGGCAAGACGACCGATAATATTATTGCAAATGATAATATAACAAAATTGCTGTTTACCTGCGGCGCCGTATGCAATAATTCCGACGGAGAAAACGGCGATCCCACTGAAGCGGCGCTCGTAATTGCGGCTCAGAAAGCGGGAATAAAATATTCATCTTACATAAGAACAGAAGAAATTCCCTTTGACAGCAGCACACGATTTATGGAGGTTACCGCAAAATCGGCTTCAGGTAATACGATCAAGTTTATGAAAGGGGCCACTGACACTGTACTTCAGAAATGTTCATTTTTGCTTAACTCAAACGGAATAAAATTAATTTCCTCCGCCGATAAAAAGAAGATAATGCTTGCGTCTGAGAAAATGTCTTCCAAAGGTCTGCGCACCCTTGCATTTGCATATTCTTCCGCAGAATACAACGGTTATATTTTCATAGGACTTCAGGGAATGGAAGACCCTTTGCGCCCAGAAATAAAGCAGGCTATCAAAAAATGCAAAAAAGCGGGAATAAGAGTTATAATGCTCACAGGCGACCACATAAATACCGCTGTTGAGATCGCTTCGCAAGCGGGAATAATGAAGCAGGGTGATACAGCATGCACAGGGACACAGCTGTCACAAATGAGCGATAAACAGCTTGAACAACAGTTAAAAACCACGTCTGTTTTTGCAAGTGTCAGTCCTGCGGACAAACTTAGGATCGTAAGATCCCTTAAAGCGCATGGAAACATTGTAGCAATGACAGGAGACGGTGTAAACGATGCGCCTGCGGTAAAAGAGGCGGCAATTGGCGTAGCAATGGGCAAGGGCGGTACTGACGTCACCCGTGAGGCAGCAAAGCTGGTGCTTTTGGACGATAATTTTGCTACTCTTGTTAATGCTGTTGAGCAGGGAAGAACGGTTTATTCCAACATAAGAAAGTTTATCAGATATATGCTCGCCTGCAATATAGGCGAGGTGTTTACAATGCTTTTCGCTATGATATTAGGGTTGCCTGTTGTCTTGCTGCCCATTCATCTTCTGCTTGTAAACCTCGTTACCGACGGATTGCCTGCAATTGCTTTGGGAATGGAGCCTGCTGACGAGGATATAATGGACAGAGCACCTCGTTCTCCCGATGAAAGTATTTTTGCAGGCGGAATGATGTGGCGTATAGTAGCTCGTGGTTTACTAATAGGAATAGCGTCGATTATCAGCTTTATTATCCCTTTTTCAGCAGGAAATTTAGAGCTGGCAAGAACAAGTGTTTTTATAACGCTCAGCCTTTCTCAGCTTATCTTTGTATTTGAATGTAAAAATGAAAACAGAGGTATATTCAACGCCCGCTATCTTACTAATCTTCAGCTTATTCCCGCCGTTTTGATAAGCCTTCTTGTCAGCCTGATCGTTGTCTATATCCCAAGTCTGGCAGGCATATTCAATATGATCCCATTAAATGCAGAACAACTTATGCTGTCCGTTCTTGCGGCTTTTACCGTGCCTTTTATCAGAGGTGTATGGAAGCTGCTTACGTTTAAAGAAACATAAAAACATTTTTGTACAACCTACCCTTTACAAGCTATCGGCATATATTTATATAGAGCAGGGAATCCCGTAGGTGAGGGCGGAGGGTAATGCTTTGCATTCATGAAGAGCCACAGCCACCCAAGGAATTTGGGACTTACCTGCTTTATATAAAAATGTCCCGACGGGATAACCCGTCGGGGCTTTTTATCTTGCAGCAAAATATAAATTGTTGTATAATTGTTAAAAGTTATCCAACCTTTTATTTGTAAAATACACTTATTATATGCAAACCGGTTGCAAGGGGTAATAAATGATGAACGGCTACATTACGGAAGAACTGATAGAAAACACCTACCTGTTTTGCAGGAGCAGGATATATGACAGTGAGTCTGCAAAGGACATTTCACAGGATATTCTTTATGAGGCATTAAAGGCAATTGATAAAAATAAAGAATTTCACAGTTTTTATTCTTGGTACTGGAAAATGGCGAGAAATAAAGTTGCCCGATACATAGCTTCTAAAAGCGATCCTGCGATACCTTTGGACAGCGCCGAAGGAATAATGTCAGATCATATCCAGCCGATAGAATCTCTTATAGGCAGGGAAGAACTGAATGAATTAAATCATTCTCTTTCCCGACTTGCCGATATTCACCGTGAAGTTATCATCAATTATTACTTGAAAGAACATTCAATTTCTCAGATAGCCTGCGAGCTTGATATTCCCGAAGGGAGAGTCAAAAGCAGACTTTTTGAGGCCCGAAAAAATCTTAAAGAAAGGATAACGAATATGAACAACATCGGAAGATCAGCCTATGCGCCGGCGGATGTAAACTATTTTTTAGGCTTCAACTGCGGCGAAGCGTCACAGATAATGCAAGGTAAAATTGCACAGCAGACAGTTGTTATTTGCCGATCAGATCCTAAAACCGTTTATGAGATAGCAGATGAGTTGGGAATAGCGCCTGTTTATCTGGAGGAAATACTTGAGAAAATGACAAACGCCTTGCTTCTTACAAAATCTTCACAGGGCAAATACCTTACAAATTTCTGCGTATTTCCCGGGCAGGCTTATATAAATGCTCAGTACGAAGCTTATGCTGTACGTATATATAACAATTACCCCGAAAGGATAAGCAAAGCGCTTTGGGAGCTGAAGGATAAAATAGCGGCTCTTAACTTTTATGGTAATGATTTCAACTATAACTACCTTATGTGGTTTTTGTATGTTTTGGCAGGTTATAGTATAGCTGAAACCTCTGACAAAATATATTCGGCAAAATACAACTCAAAATATCCCGATGAACCTGAACGCAGTTACAGAATAACAGCGCATTTTACTCCTCCTGATGAAACGCTGGATTATTCCATGTATAGAGGTGACTGGCACGGAATGAACTGGTCAAACAGTCATGCCGTGTACAGAACCGCAAATTTTGGCAGATTAGAATATATAAACGATTTTGACTGTACACCCTTTCCTTCACAGTTTCCTGATAATGATACCTTAAGCAGAAACGACTGGGTAGACGGAAATAACATATCGCTTCTGATACAGCTTGCAAAAGCTCCCGACAAATTTCTCAACAAATATGAGGAGGAACAGGCGGCTGATTTTATCAAAAAAGGACTTATAACAAAAACAGACAAAGGACTTAAAGTAAATCTTCCAATAATGTCACGTTCTGTTTATGAAAAAATCAAAGCGATGATTGATGAAGTATTAAAACCCATTGCCGAGGAATATGAAGAAGCAATAACCAATAAAGTTGAAACATTGCTTCTTCGCTATGTCCGCAAAGATTTGATGAGCAATTTCATTCACTGGGATATGAAGATGTTCTTACAGCCTATATGCGAATCCTTCTGGTATGGTCTCAACGCGTCTGTATACCTTGAAAAGACTGAGGATTACACACATTCCGCTGCCGCCCTTTGGATAATTACCGAATAAAGAAAAAACGTCTCCTTGCGATATCAGGGAGACGCTTTTTCTTTTATTTATCTTCAATTTTGCTTGCCAAATCAGGGAAAATCGCAATACTTCTCTTTAGTATTCCTTTCATCAGTGCAATAGCCGTACCGTAATTTGTAATAGGTACTCCTGCGTCCTCAGCGCATTTCATACGATATCTAACCTCTCGCTCGTTCAGCATACAGCCTCCGCAGTGAATTATCAGCGAATATTCCGACAAATTATCAGGAAATTCCGTTCCTGTTGAAGTTTTTATGATAAGCTCTTTTCCCGTATACTCTTTCAGCCAACGAGGAATTTTTACCGTTCCTATATCGTCGCACTGCCTGTGGTGAGTACAGCCTTCGGATATCAGCACCGTATCTCCGTCCTTTAATTTGTCGATTGCTGCTGCTCCTTTGACAGCAATATCGAGAAATCCCTTAAATCTTGCCATAAGAATTGAAAAAGAGGTAAGGGGAATATCCAAAGGAGTATCTTTTGCAACCTGCTGGAACGCCTGACTGTCGGTTATGACCATTGCAGGCTTTTTGCCGATATGTTCAAGCGTTTCTTTAAGCTCGCTTTCTTTTACAACAACAGAAACAGCGTTTGCCTCAAGTATATCCCTTATAGTCTGCTGTTGGGGTAAAATTAATCTGCCTTTCGGCGCAGCTGAGTCGATTGGAACTACCAGAACAACAAAATCATCAGGCTTCAGCATATCACCTACGATTTTCAACGTGTAATCGTCAGTGTTTGCCAGCTTTCCTATCCTTTCTTTAAGCTCATAAACATTTTCTCCTGTTTTTGCGCTTACATATATGCTGTTTTCTTCGTCTTTTGACTGAACACTGCATAGATCGGATTTGTTATAAGCGATTATATAAGGGATATCCTTTTTCCTGAACAACTCTACAAGCTCTTTATCGCAGTTTGCCAGTCCCTCATTTGCGTCTACCACAAGCACTGCAACATCTGTTTTGTTTAAAACCTGCTTTGTCTTTTTTACTCTCAGCTCTCCAAGCTTGCCTTCATCGTCAAAGCCTGCCGTATCAATTATCATAACAGGTCCCAGCGGCAGAAGCTCCATAGCTTTGTAAACAGGGTCGGTTGTAGTGCCCGCAACATCAGAAACAACGGCAAGCTCCTGCCCTGTTACCTTGTTCACAAGGCTGGATTTTCCCGCATTTCTTCTGCCGAAAAAGCCAATATGCACTCTGTTGGCAGATGGCGTTTCATTAAGTCCCATAGTTATCTTCCTTTCAAAAAGAAATTTACCTGCTTACCCTATTCCTTAAAATTTATATGTTATAGCGACTCCAATTCCTTTAAATCATAAGGTGTTTCCTGATATACGCAGAAGTTAAGCCAGTTGCTGTACATAAGGCTTGCATGTCCGTGCCAGCTTATCAGAGGCGTCAGCTTCGGGTCGTTGTTTGGGAAGTAGTTTTTCGGAATATCAATATCCAGTCCCTTTTCCAGATCTCTGAAATATTCGTTTTTCAATGTATCTCTGTCATATTCCGCATGACCTGTAATGAATATCTGTCGGCTTGTCCTGTCCGAAATGATATAAGGCCCCGCATCGTCTGAATAAGCCAGTATCGCAAGCTCTGGTATCATATCAATTTCTTCCATTTTCACTTCTGTATAACGTGAGTGAGGAACAAAGAAAACATCATCAAAGCCTTTCATAAGTGGATGATTAAAAGCATTTACCTTATGCGGAAATACGCCGAACAGTTTTTTCTCCAGAGGGTGTTTTTTCAGACCGTAGTGATAATAAAGTCCTGCGAACGCTCCCCAGCAAATATGTACAGTGCAGAAAGCGTGAGATTTTGTCCACTCCATTATTTGACAAAGCTCATTCCAATATTCAACTTCCTCAAATTCAAGTTTTTCCACAGGAGCCCCTGTAATGAATATTCCGTCAAAGTATTGGTCCTTTACCTTATCAAACGTTGTGTAAAAATTCTGCAAATGCTCCCATGAAGTGTTTTTTGGAAGGTAAGTTTCGGTATATATCAGCGTTATATCGACCTGTAACGGAGTGTTGCTGAGCAGTCTGAGTAATTGCGTTTCTGTTTCTATTTTTGTAGGCATAAGGTTTACTATCCCTATTTTAAGCGGACGTATATCCTGCTCCGACGCTCTTCCGCTTTCCATAACAAATATGTTTTCCTGCAAAAGCGTTTTGAATGCGGGAAGACCGTCAGGTATCTTTATGGGCATAATGTTGTATCCTTTCAATGTATCTGTATAAATCTTCCCATAAATTATATCATAATAATTCTTTCAATGCAACCATAAAAATTACGATAATTTTCACTTTTGCATTGACTAAATTGTTATTTTAATGTAAAATAATAGTAGTTTTTATTTTTAGGTTCAAGGAGCGTTTATGAGTTCAAAAAAACTTTTCTGTGACGGTTGGGAATTTTCAAAGCAGCCCTTCGGCACAGATTATTCAGATGACTTTGACTGGAAAAGAGTGGATATTCCCCACGACTGGCTTATATACGATACAAAAAATCTTTATGAAACCTCAACAGGCTGGTACAGAAAGATATTTGATCATACAAAATTAGACGCTGTTGTTTCATTAAGATTTGAAGGCGTTTATATGGACAGCGTCGTTTATGTAAACGGTTCTTTAGTTGGAGAATGGAAGTATGGCTATTCCACCTTTGAATTTGAGATAAGCGATTTTCTCAAGGATGGAAAGAATATTGTTGCCGTAAGAGTAAACTACCAAAGCCCAAATTCCCGCTGGTATTCGGGAGCAGGAATATACCGAAACGTTTGGATAAAAGAAATGCCGTCGGCACATATTTCCCCTGACGGAATATACATAAGCGCGTCGCCAGAAACAGGTATTGCGACCATATCAACGGAAATATGTAGGCCTGTTGATGCTTCTTGTGACTTTTGCGTTAAACAAATTATAAAAGACCGTGACGGAAACATCATTGCGGAGAACACTGCTCAGGTGTCCACTCTTGATATTTCAGTCATTCCTCTTGCTGTAAGACAGAAAAAATACAGTTATGCCGCAACGCTCCAAAATATAGAGGTTAATGACGTAAAGCTTTGGGATATTGATTCTCCATATCTTTACACACTTGAAACTCAACTTATACAAAGCGGCAAGGTAATTGACGCAGAAACAACAATATTTGGTTTTCGCAGTATCAAATTTACCTGCGACCACGGTTTTTTCCTCAATCACAAGCATATAAAGCTGCACGGTTCTTGCGAACATCACGATCTGGGAGCGCTTGGAGCAGCGCAGAATAAAACGGCTCTTTGCCGCAGATTGCTGGAGCTTCGCGAGATGGGAATAAATGCTATTCGCACCAGCCACAATATGCCTTCTGTTGAGCTTATGGAGCTGGCGGACGAAATGGGATTTCTTGTCCTTTCCGAAGGCTTTGATATGTGGGAACGCTCAAAAACTGAATACGACTATGCACGCTTTTTCAAAGACTGGACGGAACGTGACGTTGCGTCCTGGATACGTCGAGACAGAAATCACCCTTCCATTATCGGCTGGAGCATAGGAAATGAAATCTACGATATGCACGCTGATTCGCATGGGCAGGAGATTACTACTCGCCTTGCGTCTTTTATAAGACAGCACGACACACGCAAAAATGCCTATATAACCTGCGGTTCTAATTATCTACAGTGGGAAAATGCCCAGAAATGTGTTGATATTCTGAAACTGGCAGGCTACAATTACGGTGAACGTTTATATGAAGAACACCACAAGAAGCATCCTGACTGGATGATATACGGAAGCGAGACCGCTTCTGTTGTGCAAAGCAGAGGAGTATATCACTTCCCACTTTCCCGTGTTGTTCTGGCAGATGATGACGAGCAGTGCTCATCTCTCGGAAACAGCACAACAGGCTGGGCGGCACCGAATATTGAAGGCTGCATAATCCCTGACAGGGACGCAGAATACTGCGCAGGTCAGTTTATCTGGAGTGGCTTTGATTACATAGGAGAATCTACTCCTTACAGCACAAAAAACAGTTACTTCGGACAAATCGACACGGCAGGCTTCAGAAAAGACGGTTCTTATATTTTCCAATCAGAATGGACTGATTACAAGACTGCGCCCATGATACATATTTTCCCCTATTGGGATTTTTCCGATGGGCAGGAAATAGATGTGCGTGTGACCACAAACGCACCTTATGCTGAATTGTTTTTCAACGGAAAATCATTAGGCAAAAAATATATCGACCATGCCCACGGGAAAACATTGACCGCCGATTACCTTATTCCCTATGAAAAAGGCGAGCTTACTGCGATAGCTTATGATGAAAGCGGAAAAGAGATAGCAAAAGACATTCAACGCTCGTTCGGAGATACTGCAAAACTGATTTTGTCACCTGATAAAATAGAAATGAAGGCAAACAGCAGAGATCTGATATTTGTTGAAATATCCGCTGAAGATGAAAATGGAAATTTTGTTGCCAATGCCAATAACCGTGTAAATGTCGCAGTAACAGGTGCAGGACGGCTGATAGGACTGGACAACGGGGACAGCACTGATTTTGAACAGTATAAATGCAAAAGCCGCCGTTTGTTTATGGGAAAGCTGCTTGCGATAATAGCCGCAAAAACCGTTTGCGGTGACATAAACGTAAAAGTAACTTCTCCCAAGTTGCCTTTTGCTGAATTAACCCTTACATCGACAGAAAATGATATTCCCGACGGAATTTCCTGCTTGGAAGAGAATATGGATATTCCTCCTGACAGCAGGTGCGGATATGATGAAATACCTGTTCGCAAAATTGAATTGTCGGCTTCTGATTTAAAATTAACTGCTGAAAATTGTGAAGCTGTTGTAAAAACTTTTGTCAGACCCACAAATTCATCATATGCCGATGAAATAGAGTACCGTCTTACAAATGAAGTCGGAATACCTACCAACCTTGCGGAAATAAAGTCTGTCGAAAACGGCATTGTCAGGATATATGCAAAGGGAGACGGAAGATTTTACCTCAGAGCATTATGCAAAAACGGCACTGATAAATACAGAGTGCTTACCGCTTTGCAGTTTGACGCTCAGGGACTTGGCTCAGCTTGCTTTGACCCGTATGATTTTGTGGTAGGCGGACTTTATACAGTCAGCGGCGGAAGTGTCGGAAACGGAATAGAACGTGGCGCAGGCTTTGAAAGCGACAACGCCTGGTTTGGATTTGAGAACACAGATTTCGGAGCAATGGGCAGTGATACCGTCACTGTTCCGATTTACGCAAATTGCACTACGCCTGTAAATATTAAGTTTTATGATGGAATACCTGAAAAGGGCGGCGAGCTTATCGGCGACTTTATGTATCACGAGCTGCCTGAATGGCTTACATATAAGCCGAACACCTTCAAGCTGACCAAAAAGCTGAAAGGCATACGTACGTTCGTAATGCAGTCCTCTCACCATTATCATGTAAAGGGCTTTTCCTTTGAAAAGCAAAACGATTCCTTTGAAAAGCATTTTGCAGGGAACTGCGAAAAAATTTATGGCGACAGCTTTGAAAAAAACAATACTGAAGTCATCGGCATAGGCAACAATGTAGTTTTGGATTTCGGTGTGTTTGACTTTGAAGATGATCCTTCTGCAGTTATCATATCGGGAAGATCCACTCTCCCTCTCAACAGTATCCATATTATTTTTAAATCGGAAAACGGAGATACTCAGCGAATCCTTGCGGAGTTTGAAGGCTGTTCAGAGTATACAGAGCGTAAATTTTCCGTCAGCGGGATATCAGGAAAAGGTAACGTTTCGTTTACGTTCCTTCCCGGGAGCAATTTTGATTTTAATTATTTCAGATTTGAAAAATAAAAGAAAAGAGGAAAAATAAAATGAACGTTTGGCACGACATCAACCCCGATCGTATTGACCCCTACAATTTTCTTGCTGTCATTGAAATATCCAAGGGAAGCAAGAACAAATACGAGTTGGATAAGGAAAGCGGTATACTGATTCTTGACAGGATCCTGTATACTTCTACCCACTATCCTGCAAATTATGGCTTCATTCCCAAAACATTAGCTGATGACGGCGACCCTTTGGACGTCCTTGTTCTGTGCAACGAGCCTATTGACCCTTTAGTGCTTGTTCAGTGCTATCCTATCGGTGTTATAACAATGGTGGATAATGGTAAAAATGATGAAAAAATAATCGCAATTCCCTTTGAAGACCCCACGTATAATTCGTACAGGAGCATAGAGGCTCTTCCTCAGCACATTTTCCAGGAAATGCAGCATTTCTTTACCGTATACAAACAGCTTGAAAATAAGCATACAGCGGTAAATGAAGTAATGGGTCAGAAAGCAGCGTCCGACATTATCAAACAGTGCATACAAAATTATAAGGACAAATACGGAGAAAATAACTAATGGGCATAATTCTTGCAAGTGCCTCTCCACGAAGACGCGAACTGCTCGCTCTTATAACCGAGGATTTTACAATAATTCCCGCTAAAGGTGAGGAAAAAGCTGATGATACGCTTGAACCTCAGTTTTTGGTCAAAAAGCTGGCGGAACAAAAAGCCATAGAGGTTTCCTCCGAACATAAAAATGATTTTGTTATCGGCGCAGATACTATGGTGTTTTGTTGCGGTAAAGCACTGGGAAAGCCGAGAAACGAAGCACACGCAAGGGAAATGCTGACGCTCCTTTCAGGGAAAAAGCATACCGTCATCACAGGAGTTGCAATAGCCCAAAACGGTGGTGTTGTAAACAGCTTTTTTGAGGAAACAAAGGTAGAGTTTTTTACACTGAGCGAAAATGAAATTGACAGCTATATCGCAAGCGGCGAGCCGAAGGACAAAGCAGGAGCATACGGAATACAGGGAAAAGGCGCACTTTTGATAAAGGGCATAGAGGGAGATTATTATAACGTAATGGGCTTGCCCGTAGGACGCTTATATCATATGCTCAGGCATATGCAAATAATATAAACCCGCTATTGCAATTTAATATAAAATATAGTATAATATTTTAAGTTGAATTTTTTACTGAATATACCAAAAGAAAGCAGGAAAAGAATTGGGACTCTTTTATAATTATGAAACGTCAGGCAAGGGCGTTGCCAAAAACGGACCGAAAAAGAAACCTTTTTTTAGATTTTGGGAACAGTTTATCGGTAAATTCTGGAAGATACTGCTGATAAATTTACTTTTCTTTATTTTCAGCGGTATGGTATTGGTTCTGGTCGGAGCAATACTGACAGGTCAATACTTAGATATGCGCTGGATGCTGTTGTCGATTCCGTTTGTGATAGGTTTTGGACCCGCCAGTGCCGCATCTATGCAGGTAATGCGCAAGTTTACTCTTGAAAAGCCGATTTTTGTATTCGACGAATTTAAAAAGGCATACAAAGAAAACTTTTTTCAAGCGCTTGCAGTAGGGATTTTTGACGTTTTGTTTTTTGGAATGTTCATATATGGAGCGATATTTTACCTTCAGGTAGTGGAGAATGCGCCTACTGCAGAAAATTATGCAATGCTTATTGTTTCTACCGCTATTGCCTCATATGTTTTTATGGCGAATTTTTATGTTTATTTGGAAATAGTGAGCCTCTCTCTCCCTCTCGGTAAGATAATCAAAAACGCTTTGCTCCTTACCGTTATGGGAATAAAGGTAAATATAATAAATTTCCTGATCACTCTTTTATTTGGAGCTGCAATATATCTGTTCTTCCCGTTTTCAACCTTCCTGCTGCCTGTGATACCTTTCGGCTGGCTAATGTTCTTATATGCGTTTAACTGTTATCCCATAATACAAAAATATATAATAAATCCGTATTATGAGTCGAGAGGGGAACATAATCCCGAACTTCCTGAAGAAGTCACCGAAGAAGAACATATCTTTACAGACAGGGGCGGCACCGAACAGGAAATAAAACCAAAACGTCAGGCAAAAGGCTTTGGGCGTATAATTAAGTAAATACGACCTTAAACGATAAAACCCAAAAGGAGAATTGCTTTTTAGCAAATTGTTAAAATGATAAAAGCGGATCTACATTGTCACACCACACTGTCAGACGGCTCTTTGGGCATTGAGGAAGTAATAGCTCAGGCAAAGAGAAACGGTATTGATTATTTAGCCATAACAGACCATGACTGTATATCTTCTGTTTCAAGAGCTGCTGTGCTTGGGCAAAGATACGGCATTGAGATAATTCCTGCGGTCGAATTTTCCGCTTTTGACGGAAAACGCGGCAGCAAAGCGCATATCCTTTGTTATATGCCGCAAAAGCCTGCCCGCCTTGAAGGACTGTGTATGCGCAACAGCGAAATGCGCCGCCAGCGCGGTAAGAAAATGGCGTTTAAGGTAATTGAGCGCTATCCTATTACGCTGGAAAATATAGTTAAGTATTCCGCAGGCAGCAAGGCGATTTACAAAGGGCATATAATGCATGCGCTTATGGATTACGGTTATACCACCGAGCTTTACGGCGACGTATACAACGAGCTTTTTGATTCTAAAACGGGACTTTGCGCCGATGAGGTCAGCAACGAAACGATGTCTAATCCTGAAATTCACTTTGTGTTGGATCTGATACATTCCTCAGGCGGACTTGCTGTAATGGCTCACCCTACGGTGTTTGACAATTTTGAACTTATCGAAGAGCTTGCGAAAGAAAAAAAGCTGGACGGCGTTGAAGTGTGGCACCAAAGCCTGAAACCGAGTAATGAGAAAGCACTTTTAGAAACTTGTGAAAAATACGGACTGCTTGCAACAGGCGGAAGCGATTTTCATGGTTTTTACAATCATTATCCCATTTCTATCGGATATAATCTTACACCTGAAAATACGTTGGAAAAAATACTTGCACATAAAGGATAAATAAAATGGACATAAAGGAAGAAGCACTAAAAAAACATTATGAATGGCAGGGGAAAATTGAAGTTATTTCCAGAGCTCCGATAAATACAAGAGAAGACCTGTCCCTTGCGTACACGCCCGGAGTTGCAGAGCCTTGCCTTCAAATACAAAAGGATCCTGAGCTTTCATATTCCCTGACACGGCGTTCAAATCTGGTAGCAGTGATAACCGACGGCACTGCTGTTCTTGGACTTGGCGACATAGGCGGACTTGCAGGAATGCCTGTAATGGAAGGAAAATGCTGCTTGTTTAAAGAATTTGCAGGTGTTGACGCATTTCCGTTGTGTGTTAAGAGCAAGGACGTTGATGAAATAGTCAGAACTATTGAGCTGATCAGCGATAGCTTTGGCGGAATTAATCTTGAGGATATAGCGGCGCCCCGTTGCTTCGAAATTGAGAAAAAGCTGAAAGAAAAACTTGATATTCCCGTATTTCATGACGACCAGCACGGAACTGCTGTTGTTGTAGGCGCTGCTCTTATAAATGCGGCTAAATGTGCAGGCAAGAAAATTTCCGATCTCACTGTTGTAATAAACGGCGCAGGAGCAGCGGGAATTGCTATCGGTTCATTTTTGCTTGAGCTTGGCATAGGTGATTTGATAATGGTCGATCTTTGCGGTATAATAAACAAAGACGATAAGTATGAAAATCCTGCTCACGCTCAAATAGCGCAGCGTTCAAATAAAAATGTACGAAAGGGAACGCTTTCCGACGCCGCAAAGGGCGCAGATGTTTTGATAGGCGTATCAAAGCCGAATTTGTTTACTGAAGAAATGATAAGATCAATGGCTGATAAACCTATAATTTTCGCAATGGCAAACCCTGTACCTGAAATAATGCCTGATAAAGCTAAAGCAGCCGGAGCATATATCGTGGGAACAGGCAGAAGCGATTTTCCTAATCAGATAAATAACGTTCTTGTATTTCCCGGAATATTTAAAGGAGCATTGTCAGTCAGGGCAAAGGAGATAACTGAGGGAATGAAACGCGCTGCTTCGTATGCTATCGCCTCAGTAATACCCGATAATGAAATAACTCCCGAAAACATAATTGCAAGCCCGTTAAATAAAGAAGTTGCAAATAAAGTTGCAGATGCAGTAGCAAATGCATGGAATAACGAAAAAATAAACAGAAAGGAAGTATAAACAAATGACTATTGAGTACACACCCCAGGGAGTATGCTCCCGTAAAATGATGATCGAAGTTGAGGACGGCATTGTCAAGGATATTTCCGTTATAGGCGGCTGCAACGGAAATCTTAAGGGAATATGCAACCTTGTTAAAGGAATGAAGGTGGAGGACGTTATCAAACGCCTTGATGGAATAAAATGCGGATTTAAAAATACCTCTTGTCCCGATCAACTTGCTCAGGCATTAAAACAGGCACAACAGCAATAATCGGCAGAAGCGGCTTTTTAAAGCCGCTTCTGATTTAATTATAGTATTGGAAAGGGAACTGTTGTAATGAAAATAATGGCAGTCGATTACGGCGATAGTCATACGGGCCTTGCCTGCTGTGACAGAACTGAAACCTTGGCGTCTCCCCTTGGAGTAATCAATGAAAAAAACTTTAATATATGCGTTGAAAAAGTAGCGGCAGCGTCAGTCGAATATGAAGTCGGACTTATCGTTGTGGGAAATCCGATAAATATGAACGGCAGTGAGGGGCCTCGTTCTCAGATTTGCAGACAGTTTGCCGATCTTTTGCAAAATTATGTAGAAGTGCCTGTCGTTATGTGGGACGAGCGTTCAACTACCGTTACTGCTCATCAGATGATGAACGACGTGAACAAACGGGGAAAAAAGAGAAAAGAAGTCATAGACGCAGTGGCGGCGGCAGTTATACTTGAAAATTATATGGCTTGGCGGGCTAATCATAAAGAAGAAACATAACGGTGATAACAATGAAATATTTCAGGAAAATCACAGGCGAAAAGGTTTATTTATCGCCTATGTGCATTGAAGACGCCGAAACATATTGCACATGGCTCAATGACGAATATGTTTCGGGAAGAATAGGGCTTTACGGAAGAGTCAATTCCGCCTCTGGCGAAAGGGAATACATAGAACGTGTACATAAGGAAAGAACACATTACTATGCAATTGTCCTTACAGAAAATGATAAGCTCATAGGAAACATAGGCATAGAAGATATAGATGATATATCAAGAACCGCCAATATCGGATATTTATCGGCGAAGAAGAGAACAGACGAAAGGGTTATGGCAGTGAGGCTCTGCGCCTTGCCTGCAAGTATGCTTTTGATAATTTGAATTTACATTCTCTCCATCTTTGGGTATTTTCATTCAACGAAACGGCGATAAGCGTTTATAAAAAAGTAGGTTTTAAAGAGGCAGGCTGTCTGAGAGAATCATATTATTTTAACGGAAAATATCACGACCATATTTTAATGGATCTTTTAAAAGACGAGCTTAAATAATTTGTCCTTTTTTGGAAAGCCTGTTCTAATTTTGTCATACGAACATACCATAAAACGAGGTGATTTTTATGGTATGTCGTTTTGACGATCTGCGGTGCAAGGAAATTATAAATATTAAAACAGGCTGCAAGCTGGGATTTCCCGATGATATCGAATTTGATACCTGTACAGCGAAGATATGCAAGATAATTGTTTACGGAAAAGCCAAGCTGTTCGGGCTTTTAGGCAGGGAAGAGGACTTTATTATTCCCTGGTGCAATATTGACGTTATAGGACAGGATACTATTCTTGTGACCTGTGATTTTCCACCTAATACAAAATCTGGCGGTGGATTTTTGAAAAATTTGTTAAAATAGACGAAAATATTTTTATTGTAATAATTACAGCTTTGTGCTATAATTATAAAGCGGTTTTTTGACCGCAAATCCACACCTTATGCTGTTTTCCTCGGTGCTGCATTCGCAGTTGGAAAAGACAACGCATTTGGGAGGAAAAAACCAAAAAACAGGAGGATACTTAAATGTCAGTAGTATCAATGAAACAGCTTCTTGAAGCAGGTGTTCACTTCGGACATCAGACAAGACGCTGGAACCCCAAAATGGCGCCTTATATTTTCACTGAAAGGAACGGAATTTACATCATCGACCTTCAGAAGACCGTTAAAAAGTTGGATGAAGCGTATATGTTCGTTCGTCAAGTGACTGAGGAAGGCGGAGAAATTCTTTTTGTAGGCACTAAAAAGCAGGCTTCCGACAGCATAAAGGAAGAGGCTGAAAGAGCAGGAGCTCATTTTGTAAACGCAAGATGGCTCGGCGGTATGATGACCAACTTTGCCACTATCCAAAGACGTATCAAGAGACTTGAACAGCTCCAGGCTATGGCGTCTGACGGAACATTTGATCTGCTCCCCAAAAAGGAAGTCAGCAAGATGAATCTTGAGATCGAAAAGCTGGAGAAGTTCCTCGGCGGTATCAAGAATATGCACAAGCTGCCCGCCGCGCTGTTTATAGTTGACCCCCGCAAGGAGAGAATTGCCGTTGCAGAAGCAAAGAAACTGGGTATTCCCATTGTCGCTATCGTTGACACAAACTGCGACCCTGACGAGATAGACTATATCATTCCCGGCAATGACGACGCTATTCGTGCCGTTAAGCTGATAGCAGGCGCAATGGCTGACGCCATTATCGAAGGCAATCAGGGCGAGACCGGTGAGGTAACAGGCGAAGAGGCTGAACCTGTACAGGAAGAAGAAACAGCTGAAGTTGAGGAAGCTGCTGCAGAAGAAGCAGCTGAACCTCAGCCTGAAACTGAAGAATAAATATATAAAGGAGAAACAAAATGGCTATTTCAGCACAAGATGTAAAACAGCTTAAAGAAATGACCAACTGCGGTATGATGGACTGCAAGCGTGCTTTGGAGCAGACCAACGGCGACTTTGACGCCGCTGTAAAATATCTGCGTGAGCAGGGACTTGCAAAGGCGGCTAAAAAGGCTGCAAGAATTGCCGCTGAGGGTCTTGTATATGCAAAGGTAGACGAGGCAAAAAAAGTCGGCGCTATCGTTGAAGTAAACAGCGAAACAGACTTTGCAGCTAAATCCGACAGATTTGTAGAGTTCGTTGAAATGGTGGCTCAGACCGTTATTGATAATGACGTATCAACTGTTGACGAACTGCTTGCAGTTAAGATGGGTGGCACTGACGAAACTGTTCAGGACGTTCTCACTGAGCGTATCGCTACGATCAGTGAAAATATTAAGATCAGACGTTTTGCAAAGCTCGAAGGCAACCTGTTCACTTATATCCACAACGGCGGCGGCAGCATTATCGGTACAATACTGAAGCTCGACTGTGATGACGCAAACGATGAAGTTGTAAAGCAGTGCGCTAAAGACCTTCTGCTCCAAATCACAGCATCTTCTCCTCAGTTTGTAAATCAGGCTGATGTTCCCGCCAGCGTTATCGACGAGGAAAAGGAAGTTCAGATGGCTCTCGTACAGAAGGAAAACGAATCTGCTGCAAAGCCCAAGCCTCAGAACGTTCTTGAAAAGATAGTTGAAGGCAGAATGAAGAAATTCACTGAAGAGATCTGCCTTATGGATCAGTCCTATGTTAAGGATCCAGATGTTACCGTTGCGAAGTATATTGCAGGACTTGGAAAGAACATTAAGGTCGTAGATTTCGTTCGTTTTGAAAAGGGCGAAGGACTTCAGAAGAAAGAAGAAAACTTTGCTGACGAAGTTGCGTCCATGATCAAGTAAAAATAGCGATAGGAACAGCATAAAACAGTAAAAGCAGACTGAAAAGTCTGCTTTTTTTGTTTATAGAAAATAACGCTAAAAATTTTGCCGATAGAAAAACCTGAATTTACTGGCCTGAATAATCTCCTATTTTTCCCAATAAATTCCCAACACTGTGGTACATACCTGAATAAATGACGGGATCCAGTTTTGTAAGATCAATGTCAAATGCGTCTTTGCATATAAAATTCTCATCCGCTTGAATGTTTCTGATCCTGCAAAAGAATGTAGTTGATTCTCCAACCTCGACAGATTTGTCTACTTCACATTCATATACCCAACGACTTGCTCCGAGAGCAGGAACATCTAATACATCTCCTCTGGACACATCGTATGAAACATCACCTTTATTTCCGTCTTCTGCGTGGTGCGTACCGAAATAATCCATAAGCTCAAGCATATCAACACTAACCAGGTTAGCGCTGAATATACCTGTTCTTACGATATTTTGCTTTGTTCTTTTTGCTCCGAAAATACTGATGACAATAATATAATCATCTTTTTCACATGTAACGCTTACCCAGGTAATGGGGGCAAAGTTATGGGAACCATCTTTGTTATTTGTCCCGATAATAAAAGAGGGTTGAACACACATAGAAAAATTTGTTCCTATTGATTTTTTCTTTCTTGTCAGAACCTTTTTTGTTTTCTCGCTCATAATTTTGCTCCCCACAAATCTCTACCTATATCTTCACAGATTTTCCTTCACAAAATCCAACGTCATTTGTGAAACCTTTTTAGAGCCAACTGGAGAAAACCCATGCCCCTCTCCTTTAAATACCTCCAGCGTTGAATTTTTATAAATTTCGTTTGCCTTGATACTGTATTCGAGGGGAACTATGCCGTCGCTGTCACCATGAAAAATAAGAATATTTTTGTCAAATCCGCCTATTTCATCAAACGTATAGAAATTATGAATGCTTTCAGCAAAGCATTTTCCCAGCTTAACTCCCCAAAGCTCGTCTATTTCGGGAATATCTTCCAGCTTAGGATAACGCCTTCTCCAGTCATTGTCAACGCAAAAAGCAGGATAAAGCAGTATAAGACCTTTTATTTCATCTTTGTGCTTTTCAGCCGTCAATGCAGATACAAGACCGCCCATACTTTCACCAAAAAGAAAGATGTTATTTTTATCTGCTTTATCTGTCTTTTGCACAGTTTCAAGCACCGTTTCAAGATCTTCAGTTTCTGTAAAAACAGTCATTTTTTCGGTTGGAAATCCGCTTTTGTCAGACAGACCTCCGCCGCAGAACGAAAATGCAACTGCGCCGATACCGTTTTCCGCCAGGAGAAGCTCCGTTTCTTTTCTGTCGTCAATATAACCGTTAAATCCGTGGCTGAATATTACAACAGGGAATTGTTCACTATCAGTAGGAAAATAAGTTTTACAAAGCAGTTTTCTGCTGTGATGAGAAATTTCAAATTCGTTTATCTTCATTTTAAAGCAGCTTTTCAAGTCTTTCCTTTATTTCTAATAGGAATTGCTCCGTGTTTACTTTTCTCTTGTTTGGCAGCTTTGACAGTGCAACCAGATCGCCTGTCATAACTCCGTCCTCAATAGTCTGTATCGTCGCCTTTTCCAGCTTGTCTGCAAATTCAGACAGCTCAGGAGTGTTGTCAAGCTGACCTCTTTTTCTCAATGCACCTGTCCAGGCGAACAATGTAGCCACAGAGTTGGTAGATGTTTCCTCGCCTTTTAAGTGCTTGTAATAGTGGCGTGTAACCGTTCCGTGAGCAGCCTCATATTCGTAAACTCCATCGGGAGAAACCAGGACAGAAGTCATCATACCAAGACTTCCGAAAGCGGTAGCTACCATATCGGACATAACGTCGCCGTCATAATTTTTGCAAGCCCAGATATATCCGCCTTCTGAACGTACGACTCTCGCTACAGCGTCGTCGATAAGCGTGTAGAAATATTCAATTCCCGCCTCTTTGAATTTATCGGCATATTCTGCGTCAAATATCTCCTGGAAAATATCCTTGAAGCGGTGGTCGTACTTTTTGGAAATAGTGTCCTTTGTAGCAAACCAAAGATCCTGCTTGACGTCAAGAGCAAAGTTAAAGCAGGAACGGGCAAAGCTGCTTATACTTTTGTCTGTGTTGTGCAGTCCTTGGATTATACCGTCTGTATCTGCAAAATCATGTATAGTTTCTCTTGTTTCATTTCCACTTTCGTCGGTAACCACCAGTTCAGCCTTGCTACCCTTGGAAACTCTCATCTCCGTATTTTTATAAACGTCACCGTAAGCATGACGTGCAATGGTAATAGGTTTTGTCCACGTGGGGATAAGAGGGGTTATTCCTTTCACGATTATAGGCGCTCTGAAAACAGTACCGTCCAGTATGGCACGGATCGTACCGTTAGGGGATTTCCACATTTCCTTTAAGTCATACTCAGTCATTCTCTGAGCATTTGGAGTAATGGTAGCGCATTTTACAGCAACGCCGTATTTTTTTGTAGCGTTTGCGCTGTCAATAGTCACCTGGTCGTTTGTTTCGTTTCTGTGAACAAGTCCTAAATCGTAATACTCCGTATTCAGTTCAATATAAGGCTCCAGCAAAATATCCTTTATCATCTTCCAGATGATCCTTGTCATCTCATCTCCGTCCATCTCAACGAGGGGCGTTACCATTTTAATTTTGCTCATATTATTGTCTTCCTTTCTTATTTTTTTCAGAAAATGTTATTACACTTATTTTGATTACAAATTATCCGTTTTGTTTAGTATAATTCAGCAAACCTCCTGCCAGTATCATACCCTTTCCTCTTTCGGAAAGCTCGCATTTCACAGGAATATCGATGCCCTTTGTCTCATTTTTTACAATTATGTCAGAGCCGTTTTTGATTACTTCACGGATATTTGCAATAACCAGCTTGTCACCCTGTTCTATTTTTTCATAATCATCGCCGTTTACAAATTCCAAAGGTAAAATTCCGTTATTTATAAGATTTTGCCTGTGAATACGTGCAAATGATTTGCATATTATCGCTTTTACTCCAAGATAAAGAGGAGCAAGGGCGGCGTGTTCTCTTGATGAACCTTGACCGTAATTTACACCGCCTACAACTATGCTTTTTCCCGCTTCAAGCGCTCTTTTGGGGAACGTTTCATCGCAAACCTCAAAGCAGTGCTGAGAGATAGCAGGAATATTTGATCTGAGAGGTAGTATCTTTGCTCCGGCGGGCATAATGTGGTCGGTGGTTATATTATCGCCTACTTTAAGCGTTACCTCAGCCTCAATGCTTTCTGCAAGCGGCGTGTTGACAGGGAAAGGCTTTATATTAGGACCTCTTAATACCTCAACATTCTTTGCGTCTTCGGGCGATGCAGGGGGAACGACCATATTGTCGTTGATGTAAAATCTTTCAGGCATAACATACGGAGGCATTGCTCCCAAAGTCCTCGGGTCAGTAAAGACACCTGCAATTGCAGAGGCCGCCGCTGTTTCGGGAGAAACAAGATATATCTGTCCGTCTCTTGTACCGCTTCTGCCTTCAAAGTTTCTGTTGAAAGTACGCAGGGAAATGCCATTGGAATTAGGTGACTGTCCCATTCCTATACAGGGACCGCAGGCACATTCAAGTATTCTTGCCCCTGCGTCTATAAGGTCGGATAACGCTCCGCACTGAGCCATCATATTATAGACCTGTTTTGAGCCTGGAGCAATAGCAAGGCTGACGTCAGGGTGAACAGTTTTGCCTTTCAAAATATGTGCAACTTTAAGCAAGTCCTGGAGTGATGAGTTGGTGCAGGAACCGATACATACCTGATCTATCTTGATATTTCCTATTTCTTCAACGGTTTTAACGTTGTCAGGGCTGTGAGGACAAGCAGCAAGAGGAACAAGCTCGGACAAATCAATATTTACTTCTGCATCATACACTGCGTCGTCGTCCGCTTTAAGCTCTACCCAGTCCTCTTCACGCCCCTGCGCCTTCAAAAACTCTCTTGTGATTTCATCAGAAGGGAATATAGAAGTGGTAGCACCCAGTTCCGCACCCATATTTGTTATGGTAGCGCGTTCGGGAACGGAAAGAGTTTTAACTCCTTCTCCCGTATACTCCATTACCTTTCCTATGCCGCCTTTTACAGATAATATTTGCAGCACTTTAAGAATAACGTCTTTAGCGGATACCCAATCGTTGAGCTTTCCTGTAAGATTGATTTTTACTACCTGTGGCATTGTTATGTAATATGCACCGCCGCCCATTGCAACGGCTACGTCAAGCCCGCCCGCACCACATGCGAACATTCCTATACCTCCGCCTGTGGGAGTATGAGAATCGGAGCCTATCAAGGTTTTTCCAGGTTTTCCGTAGCGTTCAAGGTGAACCTGATGACAGATACCGTTTCCGGGACGTGAAAACCATATGCCGTGTTTCTTTGCGATACTACCGATGAAACGGTGATCGTCTGCGTTTTCAAATCCTGATTGCAAAGTATTATGGTCGATATATGCAACGGAGCGCTCTGTCCTGACCTGATCTACGCCCATTGCTTCAAATTGCAGATAAGCCATTGTTCCAGTTGCATCCTGCGTAAGGGTCTGATCTATTTTAAGACCTATTTCGGTGCCCTTGACAGGTTCTCCGTCAACGATATGCTCTCTGATAATTTTTTCGGTAAGAGTATAGCCCATTTCTTTTTCCCCCTAAATATTTGCTAAATATACAACAATTATACAATAGATTGAATTTGTTGTCAATAATACAGAGTATATTGTGTTTTAGAAAAAACAGTTATTATTTGTTTATATTGTATAATATTGTTGACTTTATGAATAAAAGATGTTATAATACTACTGTATATTTATATATTGCTATAAAGTTATGCCTGTAACAAAAAATAATTTCTGCTGTATTGTGTTTATGCAGACAGATTTTGATTTAGTGTGTTATGGAGTTATTTATAAATGAAAAAAAGAATAACAGCTTTGGCTCTTTCAGCGTTGTTATTTCTCAGCGGCTGTAACAGCGGCGGCCAGGATATTGTTATAAATGCAGACGGATATGAAGGATTTTTGCTTAAAACAGAAAATTCAATAGCCGAACCTGTTTCCATACCGTCAGCAAATACATATGAACCTGAAGAAATAACATCAAATTCTTCATCTACGCAAAATGAAGAAGAAAATACGTTAGATTCTGAAACCGATTTTACTTCCACACTGGAAAGCCAGTCAGTTCCTGTTCAAACGGTCGAACAGCCTGCAACAGATGTAGCAATTCCGACGACAGATGCTGAAGTGACTGTTCCTCAGACTGCCGAATCGCAAACAACTGTAAAGGAAGAAACAACTCCTCAGGAGCAGATACCTATCGTTCCTCAAACAGGAACAAATGGGTATAATGCGCTTAATTACAAAGAAGTAAGAGGCGTCTGGATATCTTACATAGAGTTATATTCCATATTAACCGGCAAATCGGAAGCTCAGTTTACATCGTCAATACGCAGTGCATTCCAGAAGTGCAAGGATATGGGACTTAATACTGTGTATGTACACGTTCGTTCACATGGCGATGCATTTTATGAATCTGATTACTATCCTTGGTCGGCATATGTCACAGGCAGCGTAGGCGGCGTTCCTGCGTTTGACCCGCTTGAAATAATGGTTGACGAGGCGCATTCACTGGGATTGTCTTTTCAGGCATGGATAAATCCGTTTCGTCTCGGCACGCCTGATGATATGAAAAAAATATCTTCGGACTATGCGACGGGAAATTGGTATCAAAATTCATACGGCGACAGAGTTGTAAATGTCGGAAGTTATTGTTATCTTAACCCTGGCTATTCTGAGGCTATTGACCTTATAGCAAACGGAGCGAGAGAGATAGTTGCAAATTACGATGTTGACGGCGTTCACATTGACGACTATTTTTATCCGACGACCGACGCTTCGTTTGATTATAAGTCATTTTCATCAAGTGGTTTTTCTTCTCTCACTGATTACCGAATGAATAACTGTGATAAAGCAGTAAAGGCGTTGTATAACGCCGTAAAAGCAGGAAACAGTACAGCATTGTTCGGAGCTGCTCCTCAGGGAAACGTTCAGAATAATTACAGTTATATGTACGCAGATGTCAAAAAATGGTGTTCCACCTCTGGCTATATTGATTATATAGCCCCGCAGATATATTTTGGATTTAAAAATGCTGCTCAACCGTATGAAGAAGTTCTTTCACAATGGCAGGATATGGTCAGCGGTACAAATGTCCGTCTTATTCCTGGACTTGCCGTGTATAAAATCGGCACAGAAGATGGGTTTGGCGGAAGCAACGGACGATATGAATGGATAACCGACAAGCAAATAATCAGGCGGCAGATTGAAGCCGCTATGAAAACAGGAAATTACGGCGGGACGATTTTATATAGTTATAACTATGTATTTCAGCCTACGTCCTGCATTGATCAAATAAAAGCAGAAATGGATGCTGTCAGGTCACTTTTTCAGTGACGTTCTGAAAGGAAAAAAATATGAACATAAAGAAATATTTTGCGTCAGCTATGGCCTTGCTTATGCTGATTTCTTCTACTGCTATCTATGCGGCGGAGTCCGATGAAGAAAATACTGTTGGAGAAACGACACAGGATGATGTCGTAGAGCAGCCGCCTATAATACCTAATATCAATTTGCCTACAAACCAAAGGGCTACCATTGTTACGCCTACTGTTGACTTCTTGAAAGAAGAAACGGACAAGACCAGCGTAGAAACAGAACTTGATGAGCTTTACGGACAGTTGTCCGAAATAGGCATAAATACAGTTTATATAAATACTGTATATGACGATAAAGCCTATTTCAGCACAGATATGAACGTAACCGATGATATTGATTATACTGCTTTGGCTATTGAGAAAGCGTATGAGTACAATTTATGTTCATATACTATATTTGATATGAACTTTGTTCTGTCTAATTGTGATGACCAGTCAGAACCTCTTGATTATTTGATTTCAACAGCACACCGTTTCGTGTTAAAATACCGCTGTGACGGCATACTGATAAAAAATTATTATTCCTTAAAATCTCCCGAAAGTTATTCATTCTATATGCAGAACGGTTCGGGCATAGGCTATGAAAACTGGCTCTATGATACTAATGAGCTTTATTTCAAGGCTTTGAGCGATGTTGTACGTATCACGAATAACAGTGTTCCCGTGGGCATATTGATAAACGATATGTGGGCTAACGCATCTTCAAACAGTGATGGAAGTGAGACCGAAGATACTTTCCAGGCATTGTACGACGGTTTTTCTGATACAAAAAAATATTTGGAAAACGGATATGCTGATTTTTGCATTGTAAGCGCTTACGGCTCGATCGACAGCACAACCGTTCCTTTTGAACAGGTGACTGCATGGTGGGACGACCTTGCGCATACAAACGGGATAACAATGTATATCCTTCATTTTAATGAGCGACAGTGTACCGATGCGGAAGGCTGGGGAGGTTCAGACCAGATTTTGCGTCAGCTTTCTGTCGCAGATGAGCTTTCTGCTTTTGGAGGAAGCATTTTTAACTCCTGCTCGACCTTGCTGGAAGATAAAGAAGCAACAGACAATATAATGAAGTTTTACGGCGATGAAATAAACGAGAATACTCTTTTTGAAGAACTTCAGATAACCTCGCCTGCAAAGCTGAGTTTTGTGACCTATGAACCGTATGTAGATTTTATGGGCACGTTTGATGAGAATTTTGAGCTGTTGTTTAACGGAGAGCCTGTTGTCCTTAACAGCGCAGGCAATTTCTACTTTGAAGAACCTCTTGACGTCGGTCTTAATACCTTTACTTTTGAACATAAAGGAAAGGTATATACATATAAAATCGAGCGTCAGATCGTAACCTTGCTTTCGTTGGATTCTTCAATAGAAAGCGGAAAATCCCTCAGCGTTACAGGCGGGACAAAGCTGGAAATAGCCTGTACAGCTTATAAAGGCTCATATGTTACTGCGACTCTGAACGGAAAAACGATAGTTCTCAAAGAGAAAGAGTCGCTGCTCGATTCTGAAATTAACAGTTCATTTGTTACCTTTACGGGCACATATACCGTTCCTGAGGGAATTGTCGGAGCAGAACAGAATCTTGGAAATATTCTTGTTTCTTCAAGTCAATCAGGTTATACCAATTCATTATATGGTGCATCTGTAAAGGTATTAGCTTTGCCGACTCCTCCTAAGGAAGATGTGACGGTGGAGATAGAAGATCAGGATACGGCGGGCAGCGGTGAAGTAGTCGGCAGAATAGACCCCATACATACCGATACGGAAAACGTTCAGTATGTTCGCGTTGCTAATGACTACACTCTCGTATATAACGGCGCAACCGCAGGTTCGATACCCACACCAGATTATGCGCAGCTTCCTGCGGGGACTTTGGATTATTTGCTTGCGTCGTCAGGCGATTATTACATAACAGAATCAGGCAAGCGTTTCAAGAAAACTGCCGTTACTACGTTCAACGACACAGGTCTTGGAACAAATGCACTTTTTGTAAAATCTACGGGAACGTCAAACGGTTCATCATATATAAAAATAGATTTGGACTATAAAATCAGCTATAATATAACTCTTGTCGGGAACAACTATTTTTCAGGCGGAGACGGAGATTTCAACCTTTATGATTTTACAGCAACTCAAGTCTATATAACTTTTGATAATGTAACTTCTGTTACCAAATTGCCGAGTTTTGAATATAATTACGTGTTCAGCGCCGGAAAATGGGAAACTGTAACAGTTGGCGGAATACCGAAGTTTCGTCTAATTCTTACCTTGCGTCAGCCCGGTGTATATGCCGGCTGCGGTGCAACATATAATTCCAACGGTGAGCTTGAGCTTTCATTTGACATTATCACAAACAGTTTAGCGGGAATGACAATAGCGATCGACCCAGGTCACGGATACTGCAAATACGAAGGTGTGCTTGACCCCGGAGCGGTTGGTTACATAAAAGAATTTGACGCTAATCTGGGAATTGCAAAAGAACTTGAAAAGCAACTAAAAGCGCTTGGTGCAAACGTTGTTCGTATGAAGTCGGAGAGCGAATTTGTTTTGACCGATTCAAGACCTGTTATAGGACGAGCAAACGACTGTGATCTGTTTATATCCATACATGCGAATAATATAGCAGGCAATCCGTCCGTAAGGGGAACCGAGGTATATTATTTCACTCCGTACAGTCAGCCTTTGGCAAACGCAATTTGTTCGCAAATATCAGGTTATTTTACAAACAATGTATATTCCGACGGTGCAAATAAAAACAGAGGCGATAAGTACAGCTATTACAGAGTAACTCTTCAGCAGGATTTCCCATCTATACTTATCGAAACCGCCTTTGTCAGCAATGAGGAAGACGCTCTTGCTCTCGCCAATCCCACGCATCAAAAGAATATTGCATCAAAAATCATTGCAGGAATACAAAGTTATATCGGTCGCAGCAATCTTAGCTATGTTTCCGACGGTTCATCTTCAGCAGAAAAGAAACCTGTTGACACCACAACCGAACCTTCACAAGTTACGGAGCCGGAGACAAGCACGTCTGAAGAACCTGTGATTTCATCTGAAACCGAAACTCAGCCGCCTGTTACGATAGAGGAAGAAACAATGACTTCAACAGAGATTCCTGTCATCGAACAGCCTGAGTCTTAAATTAACCGTGTCAGGAAAAGAAAATCATACTTGCATTTAATAGATTTATTTGTTATAATATTATTACGATAGGTAAAATAGGTAATATCGGCAGATTTGGCGTTATGTCGAACTGTTGCGAAAGGATTGATTTTTAATGTCAGCAAGCATAGTTGTAGGAACACAGTGGGGAGATGAAGGAAAGGGAAAGATAATAGACATCATTGCTTCCAGAGCAGATGTAGTTGTACGTTCTCAGGGCGGGAACAATGCAGGACACACTGTTGTAAGCAATGGTGAGGTTTATAAATTGCATCTCATTCCGTCAGGTATTTTATATAAAAATACACTTTGCCTTATAGGCGCAGGCGTTGTGCTTGACCCAAAGGATTTTGTGGGTGAAATTGAAAGTATGCAGTCAAGAGGAATCTCCTGCGATAATCTTAAAGTAGACCCCAGAGCACACGTTACAATGCCGTGGCATATAGCTTTGGACGGACTTTCCGAAAAATTCCGTGGAAATGCGGACATAGGAACCACAAAAAGAGGAATCGGTCCCGCATATATGGACAAATATGAGCGCAGCGGTATAAGAGTTTACGATCTTGTACATCCCGAGGTATTCGCCGAAAAGGTTCGCACAGCGGGCAAATTAAAAAACAAGATCATTACCGACGTATATGGTGGAGAACCTATTGATCTTGAAGAAGTGATTAAGGAATATACCGAGTACGGAAAGGTAATTGCGAAGTACGTTGATGATGTATCGGTAATTGTCTATAATGCAAATAAAGCAGGAAAGACAATTATGTTTGAAGGCGCACAGGCTACTTTGCTAGACATAGATTTCGGCACATATCCGTATGTTACAAGCTCTCATCCTCTTTCAGCAGGAGTCTGCGTTGGAACAGGCGTAGGACCTATGATGATAAACGACATCATCGGCGTTGCCAAGGCATATACAACCCGTGTAGGAAAAGGACCTTTTCCCACCGAATTGGACGATGAAATAGGCGATACCATAAGAAATAAAGGCGGAGAGTTTGGTACCACAACAGGAAGACCCAGAAGAACAGGCTGGTTTGACGCTGTTATTGTTCGCCATTCCGTTCGTGTAAACGGGTTGTCTCGCCTTGCTATAAATAAGCTGGACACTCTCAGCGGCATAGGCGACCTTAAAGTGTGCGTAGCATATGAGAAGCCTGACGGCAACAAAATAACAGATTTTCCTCCCACACTGGAAGAACTTGCCGGTTGCAAGCCCATTTATGAGACGTTAAGTGGATTTGATGAAGATATATCCGCTTGCAGGGATTTTGAAAGCTTACCCGCTTCCTGCAAAGCATACATAACTCGTTTGGAAGAGCTTTGCGACTGCAAGATCTCAATGATAGGGAACGGTCCTGATCGTACACAAATAATAGAAAGATAAGCAGATGAATATTCTTTTTGTAGGTGATATCGTAGGACAAAACGCCTGCCGTGATTTTGGAGAAATACTGCCTTCGTTAAAAAGACAGCATAATATTGACGTTGTTATAGTAAACGGCGAAAATTCTGCCGATGGAAACGGTATAACTCCATTTTCCGCAGGACTGCTGTTTGACTGTGGGGTAGATGTTATAACTACCGGTAATCACAGCTTCAGACGTCCTGAAATGGACGATCTATATGAAAGCAGTTCTGTTATAATTCGCCCTGCAAATTACGGCGACGGCTGTCCTGGCAAAGGATATTGTGTTCTTGATTTCGGAGCGTTTTCTCTTGCTGTTGTTAATCTTATAGGCACTGCGTTTATGCAGCCTGTTGAAAATCCGTTTTTTTATGCGGATAAAATTTTAAATGAATTGAATACTCCCAATATACTTGTTGACTTTCATGCCGAAACTACCTCGGAAAAGAAAGCAATGGGCTATTATCTTGCAGGCAGAGTATCTGCCGTTGTAGGAACCCACACTCATGTTCAGACCGCAGACGAGTGCATTCTTGAAGAACACACAGGATATATTACAGACGTGGGAATGACGGGAGTTCAGGAATCAATATTAGGAATAGATAAGGAAGTGATAATATCCCGATTTACAACATATTATCCTAAACGTCATGTTTATGCCAAAGGAATTACAACAGTCAATGCGGTAACTATCGTTATAGACAACAAAACAGGAATATGCCGCAGCATAAAGCGTATATGTCAATAACGGGAATACGTTTTTATTACAGTCAACATATTAGCAGTACGTGTTTTCCGAAAATTTAATTTAGGAAAGGAACGGTGCAAGTATGGATACGGTAAAGGTTTCGGCAAGATCTGTCCCAAAGGCGGTAGCAGGCGCTATTGCCGCAATAATACGTGAAGGAAAAATAGTTGAAGTACAAGCTGTTGGCGCCGGCGCAGTCAATCAAGCCGTTAAAGCTATCGCTATTGCCTGCGTCTATATGAAAGAAGAAAACACTGAAATTGTCGCTGTTCCGTCGTTTTCGGAGATCAACATTAACGGCGAAGAAAGGACGGCAATGTGTTTCGTAGTAGAAAAACGATAAATATATAATTGAGAGAGGAAAAAAATCCCGAAAGGATTTATAGATATGAAAAAAAGAATTTTGTATTTTACAGCCCTGGCACTGCTGCTTGCAGTCATATCCTGTACCGCCGTTACTGCTTTTGACGGAAATGATTACGGCGGCGGTGACTGGGGCGGCGGTAATGATTGGGGAGGAAATGATTACGATTATGATTACGATTACAGCGGCGGGAGCAGCAGCGGCGGTGGTGGAGGCGGTTCAATAACCGCTGCTGTCGCAGTTGTTGCTGTTATTATTGTAATTATAATTCTGAAGAATGCTAAAGGAAAAGGACAGGGACAGGGAACAACGCCTACTGTCCGTTCGGGACAGGGTTCTCAGGGAGCGAATGTATTTTTGCCTAACAGAAATGACGAGATACAAACGATCATCCGTAAGAAGGATCCCAATTTCTCGGCAGATGATTTTGTTACCTTTTCCAAGCAGGTGTTTATTGATATTGAGACCGCATGGTGCAATCGCGATATGACCCCTGTCAGACCTGTTATGCATCAAAATCTGTTCAACACTACTCAAAGACAGGTCGAGGATAAGATAAAGCAGGGAATCGTTTATCATTATGAGAATATTGCAATAAACACTGCTTATCTCACCAGCTTCGTGCGTGATAAGGATTTTGAGTATCTTACGGTTTATCTTAACGCCAGAATGATCGACTATCAGGTGGATGAAAAAACAGGAAATATTATTCGCGGCGACAAGACTACCCGTTGGGATATGCGCTATAAGATGAAATATGTCCGCGGTATAGGCGTAACTACCAACGACAAGGTTTCAGGTGCAAAGGAATACAATTGTCCTAACTGCGGCGCTCCGCTTGAAATTACATCTTCCGGTGTATGTTCATACTGTGGTTCAACAGTTTCAACGGGCGACTATTCATGGGTACTCACTGATTTTACCACTGTACGCAATGATACCGTTGACGACGGAATAAGAGTTCCTCCTGAAGATATGCAGTAAAATAAGGAGAATTTATATGTCGTCATATTTGATAGGGTTAATATTTTTTGCCATATTTATTGTTGTTGTGCGTGTGTTGATGATCAAGCTGTCAAATGCGATCCATTCGGCTTTGAACAGCAGTACTGCCAGAATGACTGCGGATCTGTTGGCGGCCGGAATGAATTCCGAACAAACCCCTTATCCGGTGCCAAATCTGACTGCTGCATACAAACCGAAAATTGAACGTGATTTTCCCGAAATCGGATATGAACGTATGGAGGCTATGGCAAGAAACGGTATTATTTCTATTCTTAATGCAGTGGAAAGCAAAAGACCTGATGATGTTGAAAATGCTTCCAAAACCTTAAAAAATCAGTTAAAAATCATTATTGAGGATTATTCAAGGCGTCAGGAGGATATTCACTACGACAATGTTGAGATTCACGCTGTTGGAATAGAAAACTATGTCAGCAATCAGTCCAGCGCTTCTGTTATTTTTCAGATCTCTCTGCAAAGCCTTGCATATCGGACTAAGAACGGAGCAGTGGTAAGCGGTTTTAATACAAAACCGACGCAAAATCTTTTTTCTATTGTTCTTATGCACAATCAAAAGGGAAAAGAAACAGATCAGAGTTATTTTGAAGCAAACTGTCCTAACTGCGGCGCACCGATTGAAGACATACAAAGCAGAAAGTGCAGTTACTGCGGATCGGGACTTGTGCCGGTCGTGGATAAAATCTGGCAAATCGACAGCTTTAAGCTGTTGAAATGAGCATAAATTCTATTTATTTGAAAGGAAACTAAGCAAATGGGACTTATTAAGGCTGCTATCGGCGCTTTGGGCGGGACCCTCGGTGACACTTGGAAGGAAGCGATACACTGTCCTTCTATGGACAACACCGTCATTCTGCGTGAAGGAACAAAGATGAATCAGAATTCATCAAGAAACAGCAATACCATGGGCACTGAAAATGTTATCAGCAACGGAAGCAATATAATGGTAGAAGAAAATACCTGTATGCTTACTCTTGATAACGGTAGGATAACAAATATTGTAACTGAGCCCGGTGCATATACTCTTGATAATTCTTCTGCGCCGTCTATTTTTGCGGGACAGCTCAAGGATTCTGCCAAGGATTTTCTGTCACGTTTCACATATGGCGGTGTACCTTCATATGAGCAGAGAGTAGTTTATATCAATCTTCAGAAGCTGCCCGGAATTCGTTTTGGCACAGCTCCTCCAATACCCTATTTTGACCCTAAATATAATACTTCTATTGACATTCGTTTCTATGGTACTTTTGAAATTCAGATACCTGATGCAGAAGCAGCTGTCAAGTTCTATCAGGAAGTTGCCAGCAAGGGCGTAGAATCAGGCGACATAAAAGTTGACACCATCTTTAGCAGCGAACAGTATAAAATGGAATTTATACAGGCAATGACTGAGGCGCTTGGCAATCTGTCAACTCAGGGAGTATTTTACAGCCAGATATCCACAAAGCTGAGAGAGATTACCGAGAGCGTTCAGAAGGCAACTGTAAATAACTGGCAGCAGCGCGGCTTTATGGTCACTAATATTGGTATGGGCGCTCCTACGATCACCGAAGAGAGTAAGGAGCTGCTTGGCGACAGACTTAAAGCTGACACTATGCTTGATCCCAACGTTCAGAAGGCTATGATGGCAGGAAGCATTGCCCGTGGTATTGAAGCTGCCGGTTCAAACGAAGGCGGCGCTATGATGGGCTTTATGGGAATGAATATGGCTCAGGCGGCAGGAGGAAATATCCTCGGACAAATGGACGCCTCTGCTCAGCAGTACAATAATCAGCAGGCTCAGGCGAACGGCTGGAGATGCACTTGCGGAACTATGAATACAGGTGCGTTCTGCTCAAGCTGTGGAAACAAAAAACCCGAGCCTTGGACCTGCAGTGCCTGCGGTACTCAGAATACAGGAAAATTCTGCGCGCAGTGCGGAGCAAGCAAAGAGGGCGCTCCTCGTCCCGCAGCACCTGCTTCAAACGAGTGGGTATGCTCCTGCGGTAAAACAAACACAGGAAAATTCTGCGCTGACTGTGGAAAACCCAAACCCGCCGCGCCTAAAAAATATAAATGTGATAAATGCGGCTGGACTCCTGAAGACCCTGAAAATCCTCCGAAGTTCTGCCCTGAGTGCGGCGACCCCTTTAACGACGACGATTTAGTATAAGATGATATTAAAATTGTACCATATCCAAGCGGATATGGTACAATTTATATAACATTTCAGAGGAGGAACGTAATGACTATATTTTATAAATATTGCGGAAAAATGTACGCCAATATCACAAATCAGTGTCCTTGCTCCTGCGAGTTCTGCATAAGAAAAAACGGCGACAGCGTAGGAGATAACGACAGCTTATGGCTTGAACATGAACCCAGCTACGAAGAAATTATCAGCGCATTTGACAGCTTTGACAAAACCGGCATAAATGAACTGGTTTTCTGCGGATACGGCGAGCCTATGATGAGAGCAGAACTGCTTTTGCAGGTTGCTGAATATGTAAAAAGCAAATCCAATATGAAAATACGAGTCAACACCAACGGTTTAGTTGCACTGATGGACCCGTCATTCGATATTTCATCATTCAAGTGGAAGATAGACGCCGTTTCAATAAGTCTTAACGCCTCCGACCCTGAAAAATATCTCCGAATTACTCATCCAAAATACGGCTTGCCGTCGTATAATGCAATGCTTCATTTTGCTATAGCAATACAGGAATATGTTCCCGACGTAATGCTGACCATCGTGGATAAGGAGCTTGGCGAGGAAGAGATAGAACTTTGCAAAATAAGAGCAAAAGAGGATTGCGGACTTCCTCTGAGGATAAGACATTATATTACAGATAACTCCGATGAGGAAAATGTATAACATAAATCAGCTTATTGACAAAGATTTTTCACCGTGTTATACTTAAAACACAATATCTGCTTTACACAGATATTTAATAAATAAGAAAGGAAGTTTTACTTTATGGAATTTAAAGATTCAAAAACATATGCTAATCTGCAAACAGCTTTTGCAGGTGAGAGCCAGGCGAGAAATAAGTATACCTATTACGCTTCAAAAGCAAAGAAGGACGGTTATCAGCAGATAGCAGATCTATTTCTTGAAACCGCCGAGCAGGAAAAGGAACATGCAAAGATCTGGTTCAAGCTGCTTAACGGTGGTGCTGTAGGCAATACAGTCGATAATCTCAAAGACGCCGCGGCAGGCGAAAATTACGAGTGGACAGATATGTACAAGGGCTTTGAGCAGACCGCCAGAGAGGAAGGCTTTACCGAGATAGCAGACCTTTTCGCAGGTGTTGCCAAAATCGAGGCGGCGCATGAAAAACGCTATCTGAAGTTGCTTGAAAACGTTCAGGGAGGACTTGTTTTCAGCCGTGACGGCGATATGGTATGGCAGTGCTCCAATTGCGGTCATATACATATAGGAAAATCTGCGCCTGAAGTATGTCCCGTTTGCAATCATCCCCAGGCATATTTCAGAATTATGGCTGAGAATTATTGATTTTAAATATAGTAGATGATATGCTTTAAAGTGAACTGCTCCTCAATTGTTAGACAATATGGTATATAAATATATCAAAATTACAGTCTAACGAAAGTGGAGCATTTTTTATGTCAAATGTTTTTTGCGCTTTATGTATTACAAGCTCTGCAGATATCGTCCTGTTTACCACTGTTTCATTTCGTAAAAATCAGATTTGATTTCGTAAACGTCAATATTGTTGCATTGAAAAAAATACAATATTATGATATAATATTAAAGTGTTTATAAAAATTCGCCGTAAAATTGCATTTTAGATAGTTATTTTGTCGGTCAATAAAAGCAATAGTGTGATTTCAAATACGTTTTAATAGATATTTAAATGGAGGTTATAACAATGACAATTAACAAAAAAGAACAGGGAACAGAGCTTGAAATCATACTGGAAGGTCGTCTTGATACAACGACGGCTCCTCAGCTTGAGGCAGAGTTAAAGCGCAGTGTCAACGGTATTACTGAGTTGATATTTGATTTTACAGGACTTGAATACATATCATCGGCAGGTCTTCGTGTATTGCTTGCCGCACAGAAAGTGATGAACAAACAGGGGACAATGGTTATACGGCATGCTAATGAGACTGTTATGGAAGTATTTGAAATAACAGGTTTTGTTGACATTTTGACAGTTGAATAGTAAAGTGTGCAATTAAAAATCGTTTTTGCTTAGAACCGTCTGTTATATCAACGGACATCTGAGGATCGATATTCATTCAACTTAGAAATAATAATGGAAAAGAAATGGAAATTTCGTCTTCAGCCCAAGCTGTTGCTTGGATTGGTGATTATGGCAGTAGTTCTGGCATTTTCGATCATCTCAACCATTTCATGGCTTTTTGGAATCCTGATTGAAGAATATTATTCACAGGTCACTTTTGCTCAAGCGTCTATGGCATCTGATACCATTGACGGTGACCGAATAAAATCGTATTATCACGATGGTCAGTGAGGTGAAAAGGACGACTATTATGGAGAGATAAGCGGTTATCTCAATAATGTAAAAGCAAGAATGGGATTAAAATATTTTTGTGTTGTCGTGACTGAAGAAAATGGTATGGTTTACATATGGGATACAGGCATAGAAGATAATGATGCAATCTGTGACCTTGGTGAATGCACTCTCTGTGCCGATGACGTCAGTGAAGCTATGCACAATGCTTTCGCTGTCAACGTAGAACGTACTGTTCTTATTACTGACAACATTTCCTCGGCATATGTCGCCGTTGTTGACAGCGATAATAATCCGGTTGCTCTTTCTATTGTCGGAATATCAATGGAAAGAGTAAAAGAGCATATAACAAAGTTTATGATCCTGACGCTGGGAGTTACAGTAGTGGTACTCCTCTTTTCTACGATAGCTTATTATATCTATATCAGAAAAACCCTTATCACGCCGCTTAGTACGCTTCATCACGCAGTTATAGGCTTGGTGAGCGATAATATGGAGCATCTTGACGAATTTAAGGTAAATATAAAAATCCAGAGATGAGGTCAGAGATCTTGCCGATTCCTTCCAGCATATGGTACACGAGCTTAATGATTACATACACAATCTTAGCCATGTAACCGCAGAAAGAGAACGTATCGGCGCTGAGCTCGATGTTGCCACACATATTCAGAAGTCTATGCTGCCGTGCACTTTTCCTGCTTTTCCGGGGCACAAAGAAATTGATATTTATGTTACAATGGATCCCGCAAAGGAGGTCGGCGGTGACTTCTATGATTTCTTTATGGTGGACAGCCGTCACCTTGCCATCGTTATGGCTGACGTATCAGGAAAAGGAGTTTCTGCGGCATTATTTATGGTTATAGGTAAGACGTTTATCAAAGACCACACCGCTGCTGAAACTGATCTTGGAGATGTGTTCAGTGAGGTCAATGATCTTCTATGCGAATCAAACAGCGAAGGATTGTTTATTACGGCTTTTGAGGGTGTACTTGACCTTGTAAGCGGAGAATTTAATTATGTCAATGCAGGTCACGAAATGCCGTTTATCTGCCATTCCGGAGAAAGCTATTCGGTTCATAAAATCAAACCAGGATTTGTTCTGGCGGGTATGGAGGGAATGATGTATAAAGCGGGGAGTCTGACTCTTTCACCCGGAGACAAGATTTTCCAATATACAGACTGTGTTACCGAAGCAACAAACTCGCAAAACGAACTTTACGGAATGGAGCGTCTGGAAAAAGTACTTAACGCCAACAAGGACAAAAGTCCTGCCGAATTGCTTCCTGCTGTTAAAGCTGATATAGATTTTTTTGTCGGAAAAGCGCCTCAGTTTGACGATATTACAATGCTTTGCCTTGAATATAAAAGCAGAAGGAGGGTCAATATGCAAGAGCTGACCATTGACGCAACGATAGAAAATATTCCTATTGTAACAGATTTTGTAAATGAAAAGCTTGAAGAACATAATTGTTCTATGAAGGTTCAAATGCAAATCGATGTTGCAATTGATGAGATATTCGGTAATATTGCCCACTATGCTTATAATCCGCAAATCGGTCCAGCAACTGTGCATGTGGAACTGACCGAGGCTCCGCTTTCTGTTATTATTACATTTATGGATAATGGCGTTCCGTATGATCCTTTGGCTAAATCTGATCCTAATACAGCATTATCTGCCGACGAAAGAGAGATCGGGGGACTCGGCATATTTATTGTCAAAAAAAGTATGGATGCCATAGCGTATGAATATAAGGATGGCAAAAATATATTAAAAATAACAAAAAAATTATAATTGAAAGCAAGAGAGAATAATAAAAATGGACCACTTTTCAACAATAGTTCCCATAATTATTTTTGTAGTTTTGATAGCCGTTTCAATTTTTATAATAGTGCTAAATCGTCGTTTGAATGAAAAAGCACCGGAAGAAAGAGTGAAGGCTACATTTATCTGCAGAAGGCAATCTACTGATTTAGATGTAAACTTTGTTGCCAATAATACTTATTTTTTCTGAAATTTGATGTAAACGGAAAAATTAAAAAGTTTAGAGTCAGATTAAGTACATACAGACAATACAAAGATTTAAAAGGACAGCTGTGGATACTTGTAATTAAAAGAAAACATTTTGTTGATTTTATTGTATGAGCACAAAAAATTTAAAAAGAGGAATATAACATGATGAAAACTATTTTCAGAGAAAAGAGCATGCAGCGTGTTTCCTCGCCCGAACAGCTAAATGATTACATAAGAGTGGCAAAACCCGGTATATTGGTCACTTTATCAGCCGTAATAATTTTGCTGATAGGTTTTATCGTGTGGGGCGTTGTTGGTACTCTTGAAACTAAAGTAAATACCGTTGCCGTTTCCGGTTCAGATAAAATTATATGCTATATTAAGGAAGCTGAAATATCAGATATTGAGAAAGGCGACGTTGTACATATTGGTGATTATGAATATACCGTGACAGAAATTTTTTCTGAACCCATTGCCGTAGATGAGAGTTTTTCTGATTATGCGTTGCATATTGGTGATCTCAAGGCGGGAGAATGGGTATATTCTGTTAAATTAAACGGTTCGCTTCCGGATGGCGTTTATGCTGCTTCTATCATAGTAGACAGTGTTTCGCCAATTTCTTTCTTGTTTAATTGAGGTGCGGCAATGGCTAATAAAAAGCAAATTGTACTTGGACCTATAACAAAAGGCGTTGCAAAGGTCCCTGTCGTTATGCAAATGGAAGCTTTGGAATGCGGCGCAGCATCTCTTACAATGATACTTGCTTATTACGGCAAGTGGATACCGCTGGAACAGGTGAGAAAAGATTGCGGCGTATCCCGTGACGGTTCCAATGCAAAAAATGTTTTAAAAGCAGCTCGCAGTTATGGTTTAACTGCCAAGGGATATCGTTACGAGCCTGAACAGTTAAGGGAAAAGGGAAAATTTCCGTGCATAATCCATTGGAACTTTAACCATTTTGTTGTTTTATGCGGATTCAGAGGCAATAAAGCAGTGCTTAATGATCCCGCAAACGGCAATTATTCTGTTTCAATGGAAACATTTGATAAGAGCTTTACCGGAATTTGCCTGATGTTTGAGCCTACTGATAGCTTTGAACCGGGAGGAAAGCCTAAGAGTGTATTGTCTTTTGCAAAAAAACGTTTAGTCGGCACTGGCTTTGCTATTGCCTTTGTAGTCCTTGCCACCGTTATTACTTCATTGATAGGAATGATCCAACCGGCTTTTGCACGAATTTTTTTAGACAGGCTGCTTACAAATGAAAATCCCGAGTGGTTTTATCCGTTTCTTGGCTTATTGGCGTTTTTGTCAGTCATACAAATAATTGTGGCATTTATTGAAGCAAAATCAAAACATTTGATTGAAGGCAAGCTGGCAGTTATTGGAGATACATCTTTTCTTTGGAAAGTTCTACGTATGCCGATGGAATTTTTCTCTCAACGTATGGCCGGAGACATACAGCAGCGTCAAGATTCAAACGGTACTATTGCAAACGATCTTGTTAATACATTTGCTCCTCTTGTGCTTAATGCGATCATGATGATATTCTACCTTGCGGTTATGCTCAGATACAGTTGGGCACTTACTCTCATAGGTATAGCTTCCATTTTGATAAATCTGATAATGTCACGTATTATTTCAAAAAAACGTGTGAATATCACCCGTGTTCAGATGCGTGATGAGGGAAAACTGGCCGGTTCGACCGTTGCAGGAATTGAAATGGTCGAGACAATTAAAGCGAGTGGCGCAGAAAACGGATATTTTGAAAAGTGGTCCGGATATCAGGCAAGTGTAAATACTCAGCAGGTAAAATATGCAAAGCTGAATGAATATCTCGGAATGATCCCGAATCTTGTGTCGCAGCTTACAGGTATTGTCGTACTGATACTCGGTGTTTTCTTTACAATACAAGGCAATTTCACTGTCGGTATGATAATGGCGTTTCAGGGCTTTTTGACATCGTTTACCGAACCTGCAATGACGCTTATTTCTGCTGGTCAAACAATACAGGAAATGCGCACGCAAATGGAACGAATTGAAGATGTAATGGAGTATCCTACTGATATAAACTATAAGAATGAAACAGACGATAACGGTGATACAGAATATGACAAACTCTCTGGCAGGCTGGAAATGAGGAATGTAACTTTCGGATATTCACGCCTTGATGAGCCTTTGATTGAAAATTTCAATCTTACTTTAGAACCGGGCAGGCGTGTTGCTTTTGTAGGTGGCTCGGGTTGCGGCAAATCTACTCTTTCAAAGCTGATTTCCGGGTTGTACCAGCCTTGGAGTGGAGAGATACTGTTTGACGGAAAGCCTATAAAGGATATTGACCGCAGTGTGTTTACCGGTTCGCTGGCTGTTGTGGATCAGGATATTATTCTTTTTGAAGATACGATTCGCAACAATATTAAAATGTGGGATTCCTCAATAGAGGACTTTGAGATGATACTGGCAGCGAAAGACGCTCAGCTGCATGAAGATATAATGCAGCGTGACGGCGGATATAATTACGTTATAACCGAAGGCGGCAAGGATTTTTCAGGCGGTCAGCGTCAGCGTATGGAAATTGCTCGTGTTTTGGCTCAGGATCCTACAATTATTATTATGGACGAGGCTACCAGCGCATTGGATGCAAAAACGGAGTATGACGTGGTTCGCTCTATTAAGGACAGAGGTATCACGTGTATTGTTGTTGCTCACAGGCTGTCTACGATTCGTGACTGTGATGAGATAATTGTTTTGGATCACGGAAAGGTGGCTGAGCGGGGAACGCATGACGAACTGTATGCGCTGAACGGCTATTATACACAGCTCATCTCCAATGAATAGGGAGGGTTCTTATGGGTTGGTTTGACGAACAAATAAAGCAGCGAAAAGAATATGATTCTACCGTTTTTGAGGAAGCATTCATAGGAATTTCCGATGCTGTTACAGGTTCACATTTTTCATCAGTATTTGCCGACGAAAAAAGTCGTGCAAAAGATGCTATAGATGAAATTTTAAAATATTATCATGTAAAGACTAGAGATGTACCTGAATCCATTAAAGATATAAACGAGCAGTTGGAATATCTTATGCGTCCTCATGGTATAATGCGCAGAACTGTCCATTTAGAAAAGGGCTGGCATAAAGATGCTATCGGAGCTATGCTTGGAATAAAAAAATCCGACGGTTCCATTGTGGCTTTGATTCCGGTCGGCATGTCAGGATATACATTTTTTGATGCCGGAACGGGAAAGAATATAAAAATTTCCGGCAAAAACGAAGATATTTTTGAGATCGAAGCAATTGCTTTTTATAAGCCCTTTCCTTTGAAAAAAATAAATATAAGGATACTGCTTGGTTATATAGCTGAAATTCTTTCTGTTTCGGATTATGTAATGGTAGCAATTGCCACACTTGCCGTTACAATGATCGGTTTGCTCGGTCCAAAGCTTAATCAATTGTTATTTGGAACGGTCGTTGAAAATGGAGATATTACTCTGCTTTTATCCATAGCTGTTTTTTTAGTATGTATGACTATTTCTTCACAGCTGATTGGAGCGATAAAATCCCTTATTATGGCAAGAATATCTACTAAAATGAATGTTACTGTTCAGGCAGCCGCAATGGCACGTGTTATGTCGCTTCCTGCTTCATTTTTTAAGGAATACAGTTCGGGCGAGTTAGCTATGCGTATGCAGCATATAAATATGCTTTGCACTATGTTAGTCGACACGGTTCTTGCAGCAGGACTTACATCACTTTTTTCTCTTATTTATATTTCTCAGATATTTTTCTTTACACCTGCTTTGGCTGCTCCTGCACTGATCGTTATTTTATTTACAGTTTTATTCTCTGTAATTTCTGCGTTTGCCAAGATGAAAGTATCAAAAAAGCAATTGGAATGCAGCGCAAAAGTCAGCGGTATGAGTTATGCTTTGATTTCGGGCGTTCAGAAAATAAAGCTTGCCGGAGCAGAAAAGCGCGCATTTGCAAGATGGGGAAAGCTCTATGCTGATCAGACTAAAATTACTTATCATCCACCTAAAATTATATTATACAATAATGTCATTATAACGCTTATTACACTGGTCGGTACATTTGTTATTTATTATATGGCTGTTGTAAACAATGTATCGGTAGCTGACTATTATGCTTTCAATACGGCCTATGGTATGGTATCGGGAACATTTATGTCACTTGCCGCTATTGCTCTTACTGCTGCAAATATCAAACCGATCCTTGATATAGCAAAGCCGATAATGGACACTGTTCCGGAGGTATCAGAGGGAAAGCAGGTCATTACACGCTTGTCCGGAGGCGTTGAACTCAGTAACGTTTCTTTCAGTTACAATAAGAGTATGCCGAATGTTATAGATAATTTATCATTAAAAATCAGACCCGGTCAGTATGTTGCAATAGTTGGTTCAACAGGGTGTGGAAAATCTACTCTTATGCGTATTATGCTTGGATTTGAAACACCTCAGAAGGGAGCCGTCTATTATGACGGAAATGATCTTTCCGGAATTGACTTGAAATCTCTCCGCCGTAACGTGGGAACAGTTATGCAGGAAGGAAAACTGTTTCAAGGCGACATATTCTCAAATATTACAATTTCTGCACCGTGGTTGACTATGGACGATGCATGGGAAGCGGCTGAGCTTGCCGGAATTGCAGACGATATTCGCCGAATGCCTATGGGTATGTACACTTTGATTTCAGAGGGAAGCGGCGGAGTGTCAGGGGGACAGCGGCAGCGTCTTATGATTGCAAGAGCTATTGCTCCCAAACCCAAAATTCTTATGTTTGACGAAGCTACAAGCGCATTGGACAATATTACTCAAAAAATTGTATCTCAATCTCTTGATAAGCTGAAATGCACAAGAATCGTTATTGCACATCGACTTTCTACAATAAAACAGTGTGACAGAATAATATATCTTGAAAAAGGTAAGATTGTTGAAGACGGCAGCTATGAGGAGTTGATAGCAAAAGGAGGCAAATTTGCCGAATTGGTTGCAAGGCAGCGTCTTGACAGCGAGTCTGAAATGACAAAAGAGGCAGTTGTTTAGAGGTTAAATAAAAAATAACAAAAAATTCTAACAATTTTTTATTTGTTCCGTATAAATATATGAAAACAAAATTAACTGATCAAAATGATTACTCTAACCTATATAATTTTATTGTGTTGAGATAGAAAAAACGACTATATGAGGAATATATAATGGATAAAACAGAAGATATTTTGATTGCGCTGTTTGATTTTCAACGGTTTGAAGGAAATGTGCACTTGGATAAAATAATAGGTTTAGATCGTAAAAATGCATTTGGCATACCGTTGAATGACAGTGAACTGGAAGTCAATGCTGCCGGAGAGTTTGATACATGGCGGACTCGTACGGAGGAAAACAAAAAGCTATGAACACTGTCATCACTCCCGAAGAACTTTATAGTGACTATCACATTAAGGTTGCACGATACATAAGTGCTCATATAAAAAACGAGCATGACAGGGAAGACCTCCTTCATCAAGTCTTTCTGAAAGCAATTTCGTCTTTGGATAAATATGACCCTTCCAGGAGTGCGCCCGGTACTTGGCTTTATGCAATTACTCGAAATGCGGTGACTGATTATTACAGGGAAAAGGCGCATGAACCTGTTCCTGTTGCGTTAGATGAATCTGCTATCCTGCCTGACAAAGGATACGACCATGTATTTATGCAAGACACGCTGGAAGCCCTTGCATCAGCATTGGAGCAACTTCCTGAACGAGAACGAAACATTATTATTTACAGATTTTATCATGGCTTGTCGGCTCAGGAAACAGCAAAATTGATAGGAGTCAGTTATGCAAATGAACGTTTTTTGCAGCATAGCGCACTAAAAAAACTTCGTCAATTGTTAGACGAAAATGAGCTTTTTGAATACTGAAAAACATAGAATCGTCTTGATAAAAAGTAGAAAAAGCAATCATGTACAATCAAAATGATCAAAAAACTGAGCAGGTTAAAAAGAAGCAATTTTTACTGAAAAGCTTCCATGAAGCGTTAAAAGAGCAGGACAACGAACCTCCGAAGCCAAACGAACTTGACTCTACCTGCGGGATAACAGATGATGAGCTTGTCAAGCGCTTTCGTGAAGAGATAAAAACGAGGAAAATCAAAGTCAAAGACTGCCCGTTACCGGTTACGACCACTAGAAAAAAAGCATCATATATAAAATATCCGGACGGGAGACGTATTTATGGAAATGAATCCTGAGATAATCGTCTTTGCAGGTCCAAACGGAAGTGGAAAAAGCACTGTAACAAAGACGACAAAAATTATTTACCCCTACATCAATGCAGACGACATAAAGAGGGCAACTCAATGCACTGATTTGAGGCGGCTGAATTAGCAGAAGGATATGCGTGAATAAGTTTTAGATGTACATAAAAACTTTTACATTTGAAATTGTTATGTCTACCGAATGAAATATAGATCTCCTTCGCAGTGCAAAGGAACAAGGTTATTTTTTATCCGCTGTATTTATGTTTTAACGGCAGATGTGAATATAAATATTCACCGTGTAATGCGAAGATTTGTTTCCGGTGGTCGCGATGTGCAAAAGCTAGATACTATCGTGCTCTTTCGCTTATTCCTCAGTTGCTTGAGGTATTTGATATATATCATATTTATGATAATATCGATATGACGTTCAGAATATTTTAAAAGAGGAAAAACGAGTTTTTTACTGGGAAAATAACTTTTGGAGCAAGGCAGATATCGCAAAGCTGACAGGATATGATATTCATTGAACATACAACAATTCAACATAACAGATAGGAGGGGCGAGAATGTCAAATTTATACGAAGAGGTCAACCCGATATTTAATACGGCAAAGACAACATTACACCAACTTGTTCAGGCAGGTGTAGCGGAAGCGGTTGAATTTGAAAATGCATTGAATGAATTAGAACCCGAAACAAGCCAATATTCAGCAGATGAAAAATTTTATTCAAGCGGACCTCTTGAAAGCTTAAACAAACTTATGCTAGAGTTGCGTTATAATATCGCCAACAGAGAAATAGCACTTGCAGGGAACAAAAATGTGTTAGATTTGGCCTGCGGGTACACACCTAGAGGCAAATACCTTATCAACAACGGATACAATTACATCGGAGGTGACCTTCCTGCAGTAACTAAAGTGATGGATCGTTTGAACGATATGCTTATGGAAGGCAAAGGAACTTATGTTGCGACAGATGTTACAAACAGCGCTTCCGTGCTGGCAGCTGCGGACAAAATGGAGGGACCTGTAACAATTTCTAGTGAAGGAGTTATGGTATATCTGGATATTTCGGAAAAACAGGCAATGTGGCGCAGTATTCATGATGTTCTTTCAAAGCACGGCGGAGTATGGGTCACCACGGATTTTGAGGTGGGTCTTTCCTTTAAAGCGGTTGCAGCCGCTATGATGGGTGAACGCTCTATGGAAGTTTTAAGAAAAGATCATCAGGAGTTTAACCGTCAGTCTGATGCAACCATAAAAACCGTTCCTGTTGACGAGGCTGAACGCTTGCTGAAAGAAAACGGACTTTTAGTGGAAAAACACCCAATGTGGTCGCCTGATCTTCATTTGACTCAGCTTGATGCTTATCCCGACGATATGCGCAAAAAGATTACTGCCTGCTTGGAAAAGGTTTATATATGGGTGGTTAGCCTTGATGAAGCAGCGAGTGCCGATACGGTCAGTACAACTGCGAAAGGACTAAAAATAACCAACAGCATTTCCGACAGTAGCTTAAATCTGACCCTGATCGGACGTTTGGACACTATCAGTGCACCGCAGCTGTTAGAGCTTTTTCAGGATATGCTCAAAGAGCATGAGATAACAAAGATCACAATTTTTGCAGGAGAGCTTGAGTATATATCCTCAGCGGGACTGCGTGTTATCCTTCAAATGATAAAGCATGTCGGAAATGACGCTTTGACGTTTGAACAGCCTAATGAGCTTGTTTTATCTATTTTGGAGCAAACAGGCTTTGCAGATATGTTAGGACTTTAAATTTAAAAAAGGAGAAATTACAATGGACGAAAAAATTATTGCAAAACTGAAAGAGGCAAAGTCTGTCGATGAAATGATAGATCTTGCCAAGGCAAACGGTGTTGAACTTGCTAAGGAGAAAGCACAGGAATTGTTTGATAAATTTAATTCCAACGGTGAGCTTAACGATGATATTCTTGATTCTGTTGCAGGCGGAATTGTGGATAAGGTCAAGGATTTCTCCAATAAGCACCTGTGATCTAAAGCAAGTAAAACCTATACGTTGTTACATTATAAGGAAAGGAATTATTTATGAAAAACGATCTTATTCAAAAACCAAAGGAAGTAAAAAATAAAGAAGAGCTCCATTTAGATGTTGAGCTTTCTGAAGGCGAACTGGAAACGGTTGCGGGAGGTAAGTCTGTTGTTATTTCCAATGGTGTTGTGAAAAAGGATTCATTGGAAAATATTTCAAATATGAATTCTACAAACAGTATTCTCAACAAAAAGTAAATTATTATTGAAAGGAGTTTATTAGTATTATGGAGAAAGAGGAATTTTTAGCGACCCTCAAAAAGGAAAAAACTGTTGAAGAAATTCGTGCTCTTGCAAAAGAAAACGACATTGAGCTTACCGATGACGAGCTTGAAGCTGCTGCAGGAGGAACCTTCACCGTTCTTTCAGATAAGCCGTCGGTATCTTTAAACGGAAACAAATCTGCCGCAAATGGGCTTTCCGAAAAAAATCCTGATTATACGCCAACTCTGTATCCCCACGTTTGATTTTCCCAAAAGGCGAAGAAAAAGCTATGGACTGTGATGAACTTTTAAAAACCGCAAAAAACTCCTGAAGAACTTCTGTCGCTTGCGAAGGCAAAGGAACTTCTGGATATGTTGGTATGTAACGACGGAGAACTCTCCGATGAACAGCTTGAAGTTAGCTGTGTCCGGGGGTATTATCGACAGTATCAAGGAGTGGGTTGGAAGCCTGTTCGGGAGATAATCATACTCATCTCTCAACTTGCCTTGACAAACTCTGTTGCGGCGTTTTCCGCTGATTTCTGACTATGGCACTGAGCTGTCGGGCGCTTGACCCGAACGGTAGGTTTACATACAAAATACAAAAGCTCGGCGCTGTTGCCTGCGGCGGATACATATTAAATATTTTTTTCAAAACGCTTTTATTTAAGTTTTAAATATGAAACGCTCCCCTTTGACAGTATTTCAAAGGGGAGCTTTTTTGTCAAAAGGAAGGCCAAGCGGGAAAATTTTATTTGCTGAAATTGAGCTTGACGATGTTTTCGTCCTCTGAGAAGGTTATGACGTTGTATAAAAACAGCAACTGGTCATAATCATCAGGAGAAACAAACATCTGAAAATCAGTGCGTATATATCTTAAATCTATCATTGTTATCTTGCTGTATTCTTTGGCAAGAAACGGTATCATCGAATGAGCATAGCTGTCTTTTATGATAAGCAAAGAACGGTCATTGTCTGCAATATCCGACTCAATGGTCACAATAGGAGAGTTTTGCCCGAGGAAAGAAGAATATTTATCTTTCACATCCAAAAATTCTCTGAAGTACAAGCTGTCATATTCATCATACTTAATATTACCGTTCAATACGTTTGAGTTTTCGTTGTACACCGATACTTTAACTTTCGGTTCATTTTCAGTTAAGGTGTAATAATCTATTACATCAGGCGTAATATTAAAATCAAGCGTTTTTGAAAACAGCGTACCTCTGAAATCATAGCTTGCATGCTCTATTGAGAATTCGTCGATTTTTTTAGGAGTATATCCCAGCTCTTCTCCTGCCGCCTTATACCCCAGATAAGCACCATAGCTGGTCCAGTGGTGGTCTGTTCTGTAATAGATATAAGAATCGTCCTCTCTTGCCTGAGAAAGAATGGAATAAGCGTCTATCGTTCCTGCAAATCCGTCAAGTGATGAGTAAAAATCATTTATAAACTTATTTTGATCTCCCACAACAGCAAATTCGGGAAGTGTGTCAGAGTATATTTCCTGAGCGTTTGGAACGAGCATAAAATAGGCTTCAATGTCAGGATGATTTTTAATAAAATTATTTACTGATTTTATATTTTTTTGCAGCAGCTCCTCATCATAATCTTTCCAGACCTGCATCATCATATTGTTTCTTATAAAAACGCCGTTTATTTCGTCCTTGCCGATTGCCATATCAGTATTATTTTTGAATATTATCCATTGTTCCCGTGCAAGGAACCTGTCAGAAAGCCATTCGTCAAAACCGTTCATAAACGTTTTGTCTTTGTATGTTCTTAATGAAAAATTCGGGAAAGCGGAAAGATACTCATTTTCGTTTTCGGAAAAAGGTCTTTCTTCTTTCGGCATATAAACAAAGGTGAGAACAGGAATTGCTATCAAAAACAGCGCAAATAACCCTATCATTATTTTTTTATAAAATTCTTTCACTGTAACTGCACCTCCTTTTAAAAGTTAAAATACAGGAACGGATTGTATGTTGCGTTTGCAAGATATGCTGTGGAGAAAACCAAAATTGCAAATTTCGCAATAGGAGTAGAATAATTTATTACCACAGGGATTTTCGTTTTCGCCCATTCTATGAGCTTTTTGAAAGCGTCTGTGCAGGCAAATGCCGCAACGACAAGCATAACTGCATAATTCTTAAGCAGATACAATCCCTGATCGTCAAATAAAATTCCCGTTCCGCCAAACATAGAGCCCATATATCCGAAAGCGGTAGGCAGGTTTGCGGTGTCAAACAATACCCAGCCTAAAACGACCAACAACATTGTATAAAGCCATGAGAAAAATGACGGTATTCTGTCAAGTATTTTTCCAAGAAATAGTTTTTCAAGTATTATTACAACTCCGTACAAAACGCCCCACAAAATAAAATTCCAGCTTGCGCCATGCCATATACCCGTAAGCAGCCAGACAACGGCAAGGTTAAAAACTGTTCTTTTCATACCCTTGCGGCTGCCGCCGAGAGGGAAGTAAACATAACTTTTGAACCATGCGCCCAATGTTATATGCCACCTGCGCCAAAACTCGCTGATACTTTTTGATTGATACGGATAGTTGAAGTTCTGCGGGAAATTAAATCCCATCATCTTTCCTAACCCGATAGCCATATCCGAATAGCCTGAAAAATCAAAATATATCTGGAACGTATACGCAATTATTCCGATCCAGGCGGTCAGTACGGACAATTCTCCTGTTTCAAACCCTTTGACGGTCGTCCATAACATTCCGATATTGTTTGCTATAAGTACCTTTTTTCCAAGTCCTGTAATAAATTTGATTATGCCTTCATATAAGCAGTCTAAATTTATCGTTCTGTCGTCCAGCTCAGCCGCAATATCGTCATATCTCACAATAGGACCTGCCACTATCTGAGGGAACAACGTCACAAATGCGGCAAATGAAATAGGATTTTTCTGGACCTTTATTTTTCTCATATACATATCTATAGTATAAGACATTGACTGAAAAGTAAAAAAACTGATACCTATCGGTAGGGGAAGAATGTGCTGAGGGTCATAGAAGGTTGTACCAAATACAGCATCTATATTTTCCAATACAAAGCCGCCATATTTAAACACTCCCAAAAGTCCTAGATTCATCACCAGTGAAACTATAAGGCAAAGCCTTCTGACAGCATTTTTATCGTCAAATTTGTAAATAAGAAGTCCCGCTGTATAGTCGATAAGCGTAGATGCGATCATAACAAGCACATAAAGCGGCTCGCCCCATGCGTAAAAGATAAGTCCGCTTATCAGTATGAACAGATTTTTTAACTGCTTTGGCGCAATATAATAAACTATAAGCACTATCGGCAGAAATATAAACATAAATGTAAGACTGGAAAATACCATTGAAATAACCTTCCAAATTTAAAATTACATTACGAAAATTATAGCAAAAAATGTTATTTAAGTCAATTACAAAACGGTAACAATTTCCTTACATAATTTTTTTAACGGCATTTTCATATTCTTCTTCGGTGAACATTGCGTTCAAAACTTCAATAATAGCTGTCACAGAAAGAGTTGACGGCAAAGAAAGCTCTCTGAGCAGCTTTTGCCTTTTTATATCAGAATTGTCTTGTCCTATAAATCCGTCGTCAAACAGCCTTGCCCTTGTAAATGTGTCAGCGTATTTTTTTTCTGTTTCACTGACGCATATTCCCATTTTTTCAAATGCATCGATAAGAATTTTAGTTGACATTCCCTCAACACCCAGCTTGCCTTCTTTTGAGGGAATAGCTTTGCGTTTTTCTTTGCCCATTATTTCGGGGATGTAGATATTTGTTATTTTGCCTTTAGGAGTGCAGCCTTTGATATAATTTCTGATTTTAAAGCCTGCGCTGTCGCTGTCTGTCAGAATAATCACTCCGTCTTTTTCTGCTAACTCCTTTATCAACTCCATTTTTTCCTTATCCTTAAAGATCGAAAAGCCGTCTGTTGTTATGATCAGAGAATCTATTATCGATGAAAGTTTTATTTTATCATATTTTCCTTCAACAATTACCGCTTGTTTCAGATGTAGCATTTTCTGTCCTTTCTGATATTTTATAACAATTTCAATAGGACTTCCTCCATAAGGAGCTTTTCGTTTACGTTTCTTGATTTGCACTTTGTATCTGCTTCAAAAATTATTTCAATGGCGTTTCTTATATCATCTAAATCCATTTTTGCAGATTCGTTGTATTTTTTTGAAACGATAAAGGCTCTTTTTTTGTTATAACCGAATTCCTCGACTACCTGCTGAGGTATTATTCCTTTTTCTTTTGCTGTTTTTACATAATAATAGTCAGCATAAGCGTCGCCGAGGGATGATAGAATTTGTACTGCTTTAGCTCTTTGTTCAAATAATTCTCCTAAAATTGTAAATGCCTTATTTTTATTTTTTGAAATTATCGCATCAGACAGCGTGTATACCTTTGTTTCAAGCTGTTTTGCAACTGTTCGATCTACAATTTCCCTTGTTATCTCCTGACCTTCATCAACATAGTTGCAAAGCTTGGCGGTTTCCGTTGACGCCATAGTCATATCGCAAGCGGTTATTTCGGCTAAATATTCAGCGGTCGTTCTTGAAATGACACGTTTCTGCTTAGCGACCTTTTTGCAGATCAGTTCTCCTATCTTCATTTGATTGAGAGGAGTAAATTCACATACGCAGGCGTTTTCCTTAATAGCCTCAAATATCTTTTTTACTTTTTCCGACCTTAATGAGAAAGTGCAATTTGTCAGATAAAAAATAAGTATTGTTGTATCCGGAACATTTTGAATGATTTCTTTAAACGGTTCAATGTCAGAGTCGGTTACCTTTTCGATATTGAAGTCGTTTATCATAATCACCTTATGCTCAGCGAAAAAGGGAACAGCCTGAATTTGCTCTGACAGTACCGATAAATCGGGATTGCCACTCATTTCCAAAAGATTTATATCGATTGGTTGCTCACCCAGGACTTTTATTTTTATTTTTTCGGTATACATTTTTGTTAAAAATGCTTCTTCTCCGTAAAAAAAATATACCGGGTAAAATACGCCTTTTTTTATATCGGCGCTTAATTTGGTTTCAGTAATAACAGGCATATTTTCTCCTTTACCTATGCATATTTTGAAGTATGGTTTTATTTACGTAATATTCTGCCGTATCATAATAAAGATTAACAAAATCGTAATTGTCGTCTATTCTTCTGTTTGAACAGAAAACCTTTCCCGAAAGCTCGGGGACTTTTTTCTTATAGCCGTAAATAACGCATATGCTGTCGTCTTTCGGCTCAGCGGCAGGCGAAACAGTCACTGATGTGCCTTCAAATGCTATCGTTCCGTATTTCTCCCCGAATGAAACGCTTATCTCATCTCCCACTGTATATGATCTGTCATCCTTTTCGGGAGGAGAAAAGACCTGACAAGGTATTTCTTCAAAGGCTTTTATATTATTGTGCGTGCTGTCTATTATTTTAATTACCGATAATTTGTCCCAAAAGCTGTTTTGAAAATATTCTGTAATATAATTCAGAATATCATTTGAATCATCGCTGGCAATAACACATATTGCCGACTGCTTTTCAACAATAACGCAGGCGTCATCTCCATCTGAATACATAAGCAGCTTTGTTTTATTCATATCAAGCCAATTTTCTGCGGTAACACAGCCCACAATAGCACAAAACGATATTCCTATCGCCATTGACGTTCTTTGAGGACTTTTGAATATCAAATAGACGGCAATTATAAAAATTACAGAAAAGGCGAATATCATTCCCAGAAAATCATAATGTAAGCTGATATAGCTGTATTTAAAGCCGCCGAACAGATTTATAGCCGCTATCATTACCTTTGCGCACAAACCCGCAACGAACATCAATCCGTATCCCACGCCGCCTGTTATTGCAAAAAGCGTAAGGCATACAAGTGCAGGGAAAAACAAGGGATAAAGGAGCATATTCATAACAATGCCTAAAGTAGAAAATCCGCCAAAGAACAAGCAGCTCAGCGGAAAAGTACACAAAGTTGCACACACCGAACCGATAAGCGCTGTCTTAAAGGGCTTAAACGAATTAGAGCACAGTCTTTTACAGAAAAACGGAGATAAAACTCCTATTCCGAAAGTGCCTGCCAATGACAAAAGCAAACCTGTATCAAGACAGGAATAAGGCTGGAACAGTGTTATTGCAAGAACTGCTATCCCCATAGAGTTGAGCGTGCTTCCTTTTCTCATAAAAAGCTCAGAGCCGTAAAACACAATAAGCATTATTCCCGCCCTTATAACGGAAACTGACATTCTGAAAAACAGCATAAACATAAAAATCAGAACAGAAAGCGCTGCAAATCTGAAAAATCTGTGTTTTCTCAGAGGAGTGACGGCTATAATAAGCATTAAGATATGAGAAATTATTGTAAGGTGCATACCTGAAACTGCTGTAAAATGACTTATCCCCGCACGTTTTATATTGCTCGACAATTTATCTGACAAGCCTGATTTGTCTCCGAGGAACAACGCTTTAAGCAAGTCTCCTTCTTCGCCTGGGAGCATAGTCTTTATCCTTGTTCCTATGTAGTCGCTGTAATTTATTATATAAGACTTGAGGTTAAACGAATCATCCGGCGTGATTTCACTTCCCGAAGAAGAGGTTGCCTTTAAAAATATTCCTTTGGTTTTATAATAGCTTTCTTCTGCAAATTCTGTGTTGTCAGTCAGCTTTGACAGCTTTCCGCTGAAACTTATATGATCTCCGACCGCACACTGTGTATCTGATGAAAATAGAGTGACAGATGTGTTAACTCCGTCTATATTTGTATCAATTATATATGATGCGGTATCATTTGAATAACGGCGCACTTCTGATACAACGCCTGTTATTTCAACCGTTTTTCCGTCATTGGCAACTATGGGCTCATACACCAGTACGGTATATATTCCGTATACAGCCATTGCAGCGGAAGCGGTAAAAAGCATTATTGCAAACTTATTCTTCTTAAAAAATACAAGTGCAAGCGAAACAGCGAAAATAAGTCCTGATAAACAAAAAATAATCAGGGAATTAAAAATTGTAGCACAAATAAGACCAGCAAGGTATGAAAAACCTATTAAGCCTAATTTGTGCTTCATAATTTCAATATGCTTTTAAGGGAAAAGCATTTCTCCTTTCAGCTTTTATATATGTTCGGTTTTCAGCAGAGCTTTGTATTCAGCTTTTCGCCGCCTAAAAGGTGAAAATGCAGATGTCTTACAGTCTGACCGCCGTCCTCACCTACATTTGTCACTATTCTGAATCCGTTTTCCAGTTTTAATTCCTCGGCCAATTTTGCCGCAACAGTGAATATTTTGGAAACGACAGCAGAATTGCTTTCGTTTAATTTATCTGCTCCGTCAATATGTGTCTTTGGAATTATCAGAATGTGAACTGGCGCCATAGGGCTTATGTCTTTAAATGCCAGAATTTCATCATCTTCATACACTTTTGACGAAGGGATATCCCCATTGATTATTTTACAAAAAAGACAATTTTCCATTTTATGCTCCTTACTTATATTAATTTTTCAGCATTTCTTCTGCTATTGCTTTGACCGACATAAGCGCCTCGTCTATTTTGGTAGTATCGCCTATGCCTGACATTGCCATATCAGGTTTTCCACCGCCTTTAGCGCCCGTTATTTCCGCAACCTTGCGAACTATCTGACCTGCGTTTGCGCCTTTATCAACTGCCTCTTTGCTGCAGCAGCAGACAAAGTTGCCCTTTCCTTCAGCCACTCCCGCAAGAACAGCAATAAAGCTGCCTTCCTTGCTCTTTATCTGATCTGCCGCTTTTTTAAGATTTTCGCCTGATGTACCTGTAAGCATTGCAGTGATTATCTTGATACCGTTGACCTCTTCGGGATTATCATACAGACCTTTAAGCTGAGAGGCAGAAATCTGCTCGTTTAAGCGGTCGTTTTCCTTTTTCAAATCGTGTACTTCGGTCTGCAAGGCCTCACAACGGCTTATAATTGCGCTTTCGCTTGATACCCTGATAGTAGATGCAATTTTGCCCACCGTATAATTCAACGCGTTAAACGCAGAGATAACTTCAAGACCTGTTATTGCTTCTATACGTCTTACTCCGCTGGCAACGGAGGTTTCAGTTACAATTTTGAACAGACCTGCCTGAGCAGTATTAGTAAGATGTGTACCTCCGCAGAATTCGGTTGAAAATCCGGGGACGGTAACCACTCTTACGATCTTGCCGTATTTTTCTCCGAACAAAGCCATTGCACCTCTCTTTTGCGCTTCTTCAATAGGAAGCTCTTCGGTAGTAACAGGTGTAGCTTTAAGTATTTCTTCATTTACGATTTTTTCAACTTCTGTGATCTCTTCGGGAGTCATTGCACTGAAGTGTGAAAAGTCAAATCTGCACTTATATGGGTCAACATACGAACCTGACTGGTGAACGTGATCGCCAAGTACACGGCGCAACGCGGCCTGGAGCAGGTGAGCGCAGGTGTGGTTTCTTGCAGTCGCCATACGAAGGTTTTCATCTACCCGTGCGGTCACATTATCATTTGCATAGAATGAGCCGTTTTCTACACGACATTCACATACAAACTGACCGCCGCCAAGCTTCTTTGTATCCAGAACAGCTAGTACATTGTCACCGTTTATAATAGTACCTTTATCTCCGACCTGTCCGCCGCTTTCAGCATAGAAGGGAGTAGTTTCTATTAAAACTACGACCTCATCTCCTTCAGAACAGCTTTCAACAGTCTGACCGTCTTTCAGGATAACCTTAAGCTGGGTATCGCAGGATAGCTTCTCATAACCAACAAATTTCGTGGAATAACCGTTGAACGAATCAAGCGACGCCTCGTCCCAGCCGCCTTTGAAGGATTGATTTGAACGGGCAGTGGTACGCTGCTTATCCATAAGCTCAAAAAACCTCTTTTCGTCCAGCTTGAGATTTTTTTCTGCCAGTATCTCTTTTGTAAGGTCGAGAGGGAAGCCGTAGGTGTCGTGGAGCTTGAAAACTTCTTCGCCGCTGAGGATACTGTTTGTTTCCATCTTGTCTATCAGGTCCTGCAAGATCTGAGTTCCTTTTTCAACAGTTTTGTTAAAGCTGTCCTCTTCAGTTTGCAGAACTTTTTTGATATATTCACGTTTTTCAACCACTTCGGGGTATGCGGGCGCATTTTCATTTATAACGCTGTCAGCTACTTTATACAAAAAGCTCTCGCTCATTCCGAGCAGTCTTCCGTGACGGGCGGCTCTCCTAATAAGTCTTCTGAGAACATATCCTCTTCCTTCGTTAGAGGGCCTTACTCCGTCGCCGATAAGGAATGTGCTTGCTCTGACATGGTCGGTAATGACACGGATAGAAACGTCGTCTTTTTCATTTTCCTTATATTTTTTTCCTGTGATTTCGCAAATAGTCTTGATGATATTCTGAGCCGTATCCACCTCAAACATATTATCAACGCCCTGCATTACACAGGCCAGACGGTCAAGTCCCATACCTGTATCAATGTTTTTATTCGCAAGCATGGTGTAATTTCCGTTGCCGTCGTTGTCAAACTGAGTGAATACAAGGTTCCATATTTCAATTATGCGGTCGCATTCTCCCGCCTGTTCAAAGTCTATAAAAGGACCGTATTTTTCTCCTCTGTCAAAGTGTATTTCAGAGCAAGGACCGCATGGACCGCTGCCATGTTCCCAGAAATTATCCTTTTTACCCAGCTTAACTATTCTTTCTCTGGGAACGCCTATCTCATTAGCCCATATATCGCCTGCCTCGTCGTCTTCTTCATATATGGTGACCCAAAGCCTGTCCTCAGGAATTTCAAGCACCTTTGTGAGATATTCCCAAGCCCACGCTGTCGCCTCATGCTTAAAATAATCACCGAAAGAGAAGTTGCCCAGCATTTCAAAATATGTTCCGTGGCGCGCAGTTTTGCCCACGTTTTCTATATCGGGAGTGCGTATGCATTTCTGGCAGGTGGTCACTCTTTTGCAGGGAGGAGTTTCAACGCCCTGAAAGTATTTTTTCAAAGGCGTCATTCCCGCATTGATAAGAAGAACAGAGTTATCGCCCTGTGGAACAAGAGGAGCAGAATCCATTCTCAGATGTCCCTTACTTTCAAAAAATTTAAGGTAGCTTTCTCTTAAATCATTAAGGCTTGTCCACTTCATTTTATATACCTCTCATAATTTATTTTTATCAGTTTAGCGTTTGAGCTTTATAATCGTCAGTCAGTTTTTTTAGAATTTGTGTAATTCTTGAGGAAGGACGCTCAAAAAAAGTATTGTCAACATATATTATTTTATTTTTTGTAACTGCATCTAACTGCGACAATACTTCATTTTCCGCCAGATTTTCGGCAGTATATTTATCATTTATAATTATGTAATCAGGCTGATTTTCAGCAAGCTCATTTATATCATATTCATACCCGGAAGAATTTTGTGCAATATTCGTCCCGAAATTTGATAAAACAGCGCTTTCGAACGTATCTCCACCCGCAACGGAAAGATTTTCAGTTATATATATGAATTTACCTATATTTATTTTATCGGGATTGCTGAACTGCTCAGAGAAAGATGAATAAACTTCGTTTCCCTTATCTGCTCCCGTGAACATTCCTTCAAAAATCAGTCCAACGGAAGAATATATGGACGAAAAACCTTCAAGCGTGGTAGGCGCAGGGATCATAACAGTAGTTATACCTGCTTGTTCCATTGTAAATAGGTCTTTGGACGCTATGGGAGAAGACGTGATCACCATATCGGGCATCATGTCGGTTATCCTGCTAATATCAGGATTTGCAGAACTGCCTACGTCTTCTGCCGCCAGAATATCTGCGGGATAGTCGCAGTAACTGCTTCTGGCGATTATTTTATCACCATATCCGACCTCATATATTATTTCGGCGATTGCGGGAGAAAGGCAGACAACGCGTTCAGGCTGCTTTTTTACTTCTACACCGTTTATTGTGAAAGGATACGGCATAGGCTCCTCGGACTGTGTTGTTGTCACAGTGCCGATATTATCTCCGTTTCTGTTGCTGCACCCGCATAATGCGAGAGCAACGATAAGCAGTAGTACAAAAAATTTTTTCATCTTATATTCTCTTTCAAAAATTACATTACGTCCAAACCTAAAGCCAGTCTAGCTTCTAACATATCTACATATTGCTTTGCGATTCGCGGGGAACGTCCGCCGCGTCTTATTGAAAACCTGTCCAATCCTGCGGCAAAGATTTCTCTGTCGATGGTGATGTTTCTGCTTTCTGCAATTTTCAATGCGATTTCCAGCAGTTGGTCCTTATTAGGTGCAGAAAAAGTAACAAATAATCCGAATCTTTCCGACAAAGACATATTATCGTCCACTGCGTCGCTTTTGTGAACATAATTTTCGCTTCTGTTAAGCGAAGTTTCTTTTATAATATGCCTGCGGTTTGTGGTAGCATAAATCAGAACGTTATTTGGTTTGACCGAAAGGGAACCGTCCAACGCTTGCTTTAAGACAAAAAATCCTTCATCATCCTCTGAAAAACTCAGATCATCAATGAAAATTATAAAATGAAGAGAAATATTCCTCAGCATTTCATATATTTCAGTGATTGCGGAAATGTTTGACTTATCTATCTGTATCATTCTCAGCGTAGGATATTCATTGAGAAGTGCTTTTATTGTGCTGGATTTGCCCGTACCCCTGTCGCCATATAAAAGGACGTTGACAGCCGCTTTGTTGTTTATAAAACAAAGCGTATTTTCTACAATTTGATTTCTTTGCGCTTCGTACAATTTCAAATCTGATAACCTTATCGGATCAGGAGATAAGACGGGCTTTAATGTATTTTCACTGTATATAAACGCTTTGTATTTTGCAAACAAACCGCTTCCGTTTTCCTTGCAGAAATTTATGAAATATTCAGCATCATAGAAAAAATCACCGCCCGCAAATTCAGGAAGCTTATCGGCGTTAAAATTAAATTTATTTGAAAGATATTCTTTGATTTCCTTTGAACTTGCTTTGCTGATTTCAGCTATCCTGTTTACGTCAAATGCAATTGCTTTAAAAAGTATTTGGTCGCTTGTTTTTATATATTTTTCAACGACCTCCTGATTTGAATAAACAAACATATCATGCAGAGCTTCACTAAAAGTCTGACCTGACAAAAGTAAAGTCCTGCATAAAGATAAATATCCGTCAACAGCGTCATTAAAGTTATCAGAGTAAATTTTTCTGATATATTTCAACAAATTATGTTCATTTACATCATATGCTATAAACATATTATCAACAAGAGAATTCATTGTAATATCTCCGTATTTATCTGCTTGTATTATACTTTATTTCTTCAATAAGCCTGTTAAAGTCGTCAAGCGTGTTTAACTGACCGCAGCGATTTCTGTAAGCAGCGGCGTTTTGTATCCCTTTAATATACCATATCGTATGCTTGCGAGCCTCCCGCACACCGACCTTTTCGCCTTTTAAATCAGTTATAAGCTTGACGTGTTCAGTAAGTATGTTCAACTTGTCCTCAAGCGTTTTCTCGGGAAGTAACTCGCCTGTTTCAAAATAATGCTTTATTTCTTCAAATATCCAGGGCTTACCGTAAGTCCCTCTTCCTATAAGCACCAGATCGCAATTGGTTTCCTTATACATTTTTGCACAGGAAAGTGCGTCCGTAACGTCTCCGTTTCCGAAAACGGGAATGGAAACTGCGGACTTTACCCGGGAAATAATATCCCAGTCTGCTTTTCCGGAGTACATCTGTTCTTTTGTCCTACCGTGAACGGTAATGACTGATGCTCCGCTGTCCTCGGCAATTTTAGCTGTTTCTACTGCATTTATACTTGAAGCGTCCCAGCCTGACCTTATTTTTACGCTTATAGGAATATTTGTGGATTTTTTAATTGCCTTGATTATTTCGCCTATACGCTTTGGATTTTTCATCAAAGCTGACCCTGCGCCTGTTCCCGTAACCTTTGGAACAGGACAGCCGCAGTTTATATCTATCATAAAGGGTTCATACTGTGCGGCAATAGGAGCAGCCTTTTGAAAAAATTCAGGCTCACTCCCAAACAACTGAACAGCCATCGGACGTTCAGCGTTTTGGATCTTGAGCAATTCAGCGCTTTTTCTGTCAGTATAGCAAAGTCCTTTGCAGCTAACCATTTCGCTGAATACGACAGATGCGCCGTATTTTTTTGCCATAAGTCTGTACGCTGTATCCGCCATTCCCGCCATAGGGGCAAGACCTGCTGTTTTTTCTATTTTAGTAGTTCCTATCGTTAAATAATCCATAAAAATAATTATAACATTTTTTGGTTAAAAAAACAAGCGTTTTATTCATCAAGGTCTTTACTTTTCATTTTTTCTTTTTGCCTGGTCCTTGGCTCTCAGCTCATTATTGAGAATACGTTTTCTGATGCGTATATTTTTGGGTGTTACTTCAACAAGCTCGTCGTCGCCGATAAATTCCAGACTTTCTTCAAGGCTCATTCTTTTGTACGGGATAAGTCTAAGCGCCTCATCGCTTCCGCTTGCTCTTGTATTGGTGAGATGTTTCTTTTTGCAGACATTTATGTTTATGTCGCCTGACTTTGGAGAAACACCGACCACCATTCCTTCATAAACCTCAGTTCCTGCGTCCACAAAAAGCTGTCCTCTGTCCTGACAGTTAAACAAACCGTAAGCGCAGGCAGTACCCGTTTCAAACGCCACAAGAGAGCCTGTCGTCCTTGTGGGGATGTCCCCCATAAAAGGCTTGTACCCGTCAAAGACAGTATTCATTACACCCTCGCCCTTTGTATCAGTCAAAAATTCGCTTTTATAACCGAAAAGGCCTCTTTCGGGAATAACAAATTCAAGTCTTGTGCGGCTTCCAATGGGGTTCATTGTAACAAGCTCGCCCTTGCGTATTCCCATTTTTTCCATAACTGAACCTACGGATTCGTTGGGAACGTCTATAATCAGCCTTTCCATAGGCTCGCACTTTACACCGTCTATTTCCTTGTACAGGACTCTGGGAGTGCTGACTGAAAGCTCGTATCCCTCTCTTCTCATTGTTTCTATAAGAATTGAAAGGTGCATTTCTCCTCTGCCTGCCACATCAAAGCTGTCTGTTGTATCGCTGTCCTTAACTCTTAGAGAAACGTCCTTGAGTATCTCTCTGTGCAGTCTGTCCCTGATTTGACGTGACGTTACAAATTTTCCTTCTTTTCCCGCAAAAGGACTGTCATTCACGGAAAAGGTCATTTCAACAGTAGGCTCGGATATTTTGACAAACGGCAAAGGTTCAACTGCATTCACTGAACATACGGTTTCGCCTATCGTAATATTTTCAATGCCGCTGAAACATACGATATCTCCTACCATAGCCTCTTCCACAGGCGTTTTTCCCAAGCCGTCAAACTGATAAAGACTTACGATTTTTCCTCGGTAGGGAGTAACGCTGTTATGATAGTCGCATACCATAACTTCCTGATTTACCCTTATTCTGCCCCTTTCAACACGTCCTACCGCTATTCTTCCCACATAATCATTATAATCTATTGAAGAAACGAGCAGTTGAAGTTCTCCGTTTTCATCGCCTTCCGGAGCAGGAATGTGATCGAGTATTTTTTCAAAAAGGGGAATAAAGTTTTCACCCATAGAATCAGGAGAATATGAAGCGACGCCGTTTCGTCCTGAACAGAAAACAACAGGACTTTCAAGCTGTTCTTCCGTAGCGTCCAGATCAAGAAGAAGCTCCAGCACTTCGTCTACTACCTCATGATTTCTTGCGTCAGGCCTGTCAGTCTTGTTTACAACTACAATAATTTTATGTCCAAGCTCAAGCGCCTTTTGCAGTACGAAACGTGTCTGCGGCATTGTTCCCTCAAAGCTGTCCACCAAAAGGAGAACGCCGTTCACCATTTTAAGTATTCTTTCAACTTCGCCTGAAAAATCGGCATGCCCCGGAGTATCAACAATGTTGATCTTTACATCTTTATAATATACAGACGTGTTTTTCGCAAGAATTGTAATTCCTCTTTCTCTTTCAAGGTCGTTGCTGTCCATAACACGTTCGACGACTGCTTGATTTTCACGGTAAACGCCACCCTGCTTGAGCATTTCGTCTACCAGCGTTGTTTTTCCGTGGTCTACATGAGCTATGATAGCTATGTTCCTTAAATCATTTCTTATCATTTTATATGTCTCCTTGCTTTAGAACTGCTATATTTTATTAAAAAATTTCACAACTTTATATTATACTCCTTTTTATTACATTTATAAAGGTATTTTTTCAATAATCTTGCTTTCCTGAAAAGCTGTGTAATTGGAAAAAATGCACAATGGCCTGTACATTTACATATAATAAAAACAACGGGGTTTCCCCCGTTGTTTGACGTTTTTAGTTGCAGCCGCAGCCACAGCTATTGTTGTTGCAGTTGTTGCAGCCGCAATCATTGTTGTTGCCAAACAGATTGTTGTTGCCGCAGCAGCTGAGTACGAGAATAAGGATGATTACCCAACTGCAATTATTATTTCCGCACATAAGTAAAGCCCTCCTTGTTTATATTTGTTGAAACGTTTCATAATATAATATATGAAAAAGTGATTTTTGTGTTACAATTATTCAGTGCGTATGAAAGGAAAATTTATGGCAGAATTTAACGGATTTACCGAAAAGGCAGGCAGTGCGCTTAATCTTTCGATAAGGACAGCCTCTTTAATGGGACACACATATGTGGGCAGTGAGCACATATTGTGCGGTCTGATGTCGGACGAAGGGAGCGTGGCAGAGCATATCCTGTCATCACAGGGCATACGGAAGGATATGTTGATAAATAAAATAGAAAGGTCCATAGGTAGAGGAATACCCACTCAGCTTGAGGCAGCCGATTTTACTCCAAGAAGCAGAAAAATACTGGAAAACGCATTTTCGCTGGCAAAAACGGAAAATGAAAAATGTGCAGGTACGGAGCATATCCTTTATTCTCTTCTTTCAGACCCCGAATGTTACGGCAATATACTTTTAAGGGATATGGGAGTGGATATTGCGTCGGGTATGAACGATTGCATTTCAAATAAACTTTCTGCGGGGATTGCAAGCAGAAATACTTTTTCACGCAGAAAATCAAGAGCCGACAGCGTCCTTGAAAAATACGGAAAGGACCTTACAGTCCTTGCCGAGCAAAAAGAAATAGATCCTGTAATCGGACGTGAAGATGAAATACAAAGGACGATACAGATCCTTTTGAGAAGAAGAAAAAACAATCCGTGTCTTATCGGTGAAAGCGGTGTGGGAAAAACTGCGATAGTTGAAGGACTTGCTTTAAAGATCGTTGATGGAAATGTGCCCGAATGCTTAAAAAACAAGCGGATTTTTATTCTTGATATCACTTCAATGGTAGCCGGAGCAAAATACAGAGGGGACTTTGAAGAAAGAATAAAATCAGCGATAGATGAAGTTGCACAAGACAAGGAAACGATTTTATTTATAGATGAAGTGCACAATATTGTAGGCGCAGGTTCCGCCGAAGGCTCGGTAGACGCTGCAAATATTCTTAAACCCTTATTGGCAAGAAGTGAAATACAGGTCATAGGCGCTACCACGAATGAAGAATACAGAAGATATATAGAAAAGGACAGCGCATTGGAACGAAGATTTCAGCCTATATTGGTAGAAGAGCCTGACCAAAATATGACTGAACAAATTTTGTTCGGATTAAAAGAAAGGTATGAAAAACATCATAAAGTAATAATAACAGATGAGGCGATCAAAGAGGCTGTAAAGCTTTCAATAAGATATATAAAGGATCGTAGACTTCCGGATAAAGCGATAGACATTATTGATGAATCAGCGGCAGTAAAGCATATGCAGATGTATTCCGACAGCCCTGCCAAAGCGGCAAGTTTGGATAAGAATAAAGAATTTTCGGGAGTGCAGGGAGACAGTGGCAAAAATGCTTGTGTTGTTGATAAAAACGACGTTGCGAATGTCGTATCACGGTGGAGTGGCATACCTATCGGCAGAATTTCAAGCGATGATATATCAGAAATAGAAGGCATGGAGGAAGAAATAAAGAGGGAGGTTATAGGACAGGATAAAGCGGTAGAAACAATTGTCAAAGCTATTAAAAGAAGCAGGGCAGGACTGAAGTCCCCGAACAGACCCATTGGTTCGTTTATTTTTCTTGGACCTACGGGCGTTGGTAAAACACAGCTATGTAAAAGCTTAGCTAAAGCACTGTTTGGTGATGAAAAGTCACTTATTCGTCTTGATATGTCTGAATACAAGGAAAAACATTCTATCTCTAAACTGATTGGTTCGCCTCCAGGATATGTGGGATTTGAAAACGGCGGACGACTGATAGAAGCGGTGAGAAAAACACCTTTTTCCGTAATTATGCTTGATGAAATTGAAAAAGCCAATCCTGATGTTTTTGATCTGCTTTTGCAAATTCTTGAGGACGGTGTATTGACATCTTCAGACGGAAGAACTGCCGATTTTAAAAATTCTGTTATTATAATGACAGGTAATATAGGCGCAGAAAAGATTTCAGAAAATTCAGTCAGTATGGGATTTAACGAAGAAAGTGATGCTAAAAGAAATAAATCATACGTTATGTCAGAGTTGAAAAAGTATTTTAAGCCCGAATTTCTCAACCGTATAGATGAAATTATAATTTTCGAGCATCTAAGTATAAAGTCAGCTCAGTCTGTATGCAGAAATATGCTTGACGATTTGTGCCGCAGAGCGTTAGATACAGGTATTTTTATGTCATATACGGACAAAACAGTGGAAAAATTGACTTCACTCGGTTATAACAAGCTGTATGGTGCAAGACCTATAAGACGAATAATCGTTTCAAAGGTGGAGGACAGATTGGCACAGGCATTATTTGACCGTGAGATAAGAAATGGGGAAACGATAGTGGTAGATTATAAAGACGATATTGAATTTATACACGAAAAACAATATGAAAATAAATAATCGCTTGCAATTTTCTTCGCTGCGTGATACAATGAATTTTAATGAATTGTTTTGTGAATAAATGCAGCAAAGGAGAGTGCATTGATACGGAAACTAAAAAAAGAGTCGGTTTACTTGATGAACTCAGAGGATTTGCTATAATCTGCATGGTGGTTTACCACCTTATGTATAATTTGAAGTTTATTTTCAAGGTAGATGTTCCTGTTTTTTTTGACGATTGGTTTTATATAGTCAGATCATTTTTTGCGGGACTGTTTATTTTTATTTCGGGAATAGTCTGCAATTATTCACGCAGCAATCTGAAACGCGGCGTTCAGTGCTTTTTCATCGGTATGGTATTTACGTTCGTTACAGCGTATGTTATGCCGGAGGAACCCGATATGTTCGGAATACTTCATTGCCTTGGGATTTGTATGATGATAGTCGGACTGTCTGAAAATATTTTAAAGCATATACCGCCAATAATCGGCATAATTGTTTGCGCTTTGATATTTATGCTGACGTTTAACTTTATTTACGGGTATTCGGGCATAGGGGAATTATTTAAATTTCAAATGCCGTCAATACTCTATTCAAGCAACGTTATGTTCCCGTTAGGCTTCCCCGGGAAGAATTTCAGCTCGCTTGACTATTTTCCACTCTTTCCCTGGTTGTTTTTATTTATATCCGGCGCATTTTTCGGCGTATATGTAAAAAATGGTCTTATGCCGGAATTTTTCTATAAAACGCATTTTAAGTTTTTTGCATTGGCGGGAAGATACTCTCTTTGGATATATGTTCTTCATCAGGTTATCATTTATCCTGTCCTTTGCCTGATATTTGGAAAAAGTTTATTTTAAAAAATATGAAATAATGCTTGACAAATTTTGCACATTCTGCTATAATACAAAAGATTGAAACGGTTTGTTTCAATCTTATCCTTGCTCACACAATGTTTAAAGTGCGGGCCATAAGTCTAAAAGGAGGTTTTAAAGTATGGCAAAGCTCGGCGAAAAATACGAGGCAATGGTAGTTTTTTCCGTCAAGAACGGAGAGGAACAGGTACAGACTCTTGTAACCAAGTTTACCGACCTTATAAAGGCAAACGGTGAGCTTATCAATGTTGATGATTGGGGCAAGAGAAAGCTTGCTTACCCTATCAACTACGAAAATGACGGTTACTATGTTGTCTATACATTCAGCAGCAAGACTGATTTTCCCGCAGAGTTTGAACGTATAATCAATATTACTGATGGCGTTCTTCGCTCACTGGTTTTAATCAGCAGGTAAAAACGGGGGCTTGTGAAAAATGTATAATAAGGCTATTTTAATGGGTCGTATTTGCAACGACCTGGAGTTGAAGACGATCCAAAGCGGGATCAGCGTTTTATCCTTCAGAATTGCGGTAGATCGTGCTTATCAGGCTAAAGGCGAGGAAAGAAAGTCGGATTTTTTCAGCGTAGTTGCATGGAGAAATACCGCCGAGTTCATTTCCCGTTATTTCTCAAAGGGAAGAATGATACTGGTAGAGGGCGAACTTCAGACCCGTCAGTATGTGGATAAAAACGGCTCAACTCAGAATGTTGTTGAATTGGTAGTCAGCAACGCTCATTTCACAGGTGAACCTAAGTCTTCAGGCAATTATGGAGCATATCCGCCTCCTCCGCCTCCATCACATGAAGCGGCAGGAAATACAGATTCGGCTGCTGCATCGGACAGCAGTGGTGATTTTGTTGAAACGGGTTCCGATGACGATTATCCGTTTTGAGCTTAAAGGAGGAAACAACAATGGCTGAAAAGCAGCATGACGTAAATGTTGAAAAAGGCGTACGCCCTATAAAGCGTGCAAGAAAAAAGGTTTGTCAGTTCTGCGTTGACAGAGCAGAGTTTATTGATTATAAGGACGTTGCAAAACTGAAAAAGTATATGACTGAACGTTCCAAGATACTGCCCCGTCGCGTTACAGGCTGCTGTGCTTATCATCAGAGAGAACTGACAGTAGCGATTAAGAGAGCAAGACAGGTTGCGCTCATCCCTTATGTAAGTGATTGATAAAGTAAAAAGGAAGATGTGAACATCTTCCTTTTTTATTTATATCTTTTTTATTTTCTTGTTGATTTTAGGCTTGAGCCATTTATTAAAAGCAAAAAATACATATCCCAGCGCTATGTCATAGAAAACAAATGCGATATTGGCGGCTATCCATAAAACATATACCGCCATATCTCCGAACATCTCAAGTCCCTCAAGTATTTGCTCTAAGTTCATTATTTTGGACAATATCCAGAAGGCTGTGACTACCGCAGCGTTAAATACCGCAAGTTTTGCTACCCAAGACAAAATTTTGGGCTTTATCTTTTCTATTATGTCTTTAATTATCGGATAGTATCCGAAGAAAAATGCATAATATAGATCAGCCTCTATTTCGGGAATAAGGATAAAACAGAGCAGAGCAGATGCAGCATACGATAAAAGTCCCCACTTTTTGTTTATCTGTTCTGCAACCGTCCAGATACAAATTCCCGAAACAGCAGGAAGAACATATGTCAGTGAAGGTATCAATGACACTAACATAATAATTGTACTAAGTGCGATTATGATCCCGCAGTAAGCAATGTTGAAGCTGAGATTATTATTTTTTGCCATTTATTTTTCGCTTAAAGCTCTCCTATTATTTTATTTTTTGTAAACCTCATTACATTTTTCTTTCAGAACACGCCCGTCCCTTAATAAATCGTGAAGACGCTGATAATCGTCATCACGCAAGGCGTCTCTGTACTCGGTTATACTGTTAAGTATCTGGTCTATTTCATTTAAAAGTGCATTTTTATTGTGCAGGAAAAGACTGGTCCACATATTTTCATTTAGCTTTGCTACTCTTGTAAGGTCTAAAAAGCTGCCGGCTGAGAAACCGTTGAAATCAAGCACAGACGGACTTTTTACATATGCGTTTGAAACTATGTGAGCCAATTGCGAGGTATAAGCGATAACCTGATCGTGCTTTTCAGGTGTTGCAGTCACTACGTTACCGAATCCAATGCTTCCCGCAAGTGTAGAAAGCAGATCTATCGCAATTTGCGGCGTATTTTCGCTTGGAGTTATTATAAAACTTGCATTATCAAAGAGATCATCGGTAGAATAATCAAAACCGCTGAACTCACGCCCTGCCATTGGATGAGTTCCCACGAAAACGACGCCTTTTTCATCTAAAATCGGTGAGCATACGTCAACTATGGATTTCTTTACGCCGCAGGTGTCGATAACAATGCTGCCTTTTCTGAATTTGTCTGCATTTTCTTTTACGAACCTGCATATTGCTTCAGGGTAAAGGCAGATTATGGACAAATTGGCGTCGCCCAATCTTTCTGTGGATACCGCTTCGTCTATAGCATTTTGCTCCAGTGCCTTTCTGACAGTGTTTTCATCGCTGTCTATTCCCATTACATGGTGAAAGGTGTGCTTTTTCAGGCATTTGCATATACTGCCTCCGATAAGTCCAAGACCGACAACAACGATATTCATTTATCATCATATCCTTTCTTTTTAAGGATTTTACAAAAATAAAAGACAGCATTAAATATACTGTCTTTTATTTTAACATATTTTGCTCAAAAAGTCTATATCTGACTTTTAATTTTATTTAAAGCCCCTTTTTCCAATCTGGAAACCTGAGCCTGACTTATCCCTATTTCATTTGCAACTTCCACCTGTGTTTTGCCTTGAAAAAATCTTAAATTCAATATCTTTTTTTCACGCTGCCCCAAATTTATGATCGCATCTTTTAGGGCTATTTCATTCAGCCAGTTTGTATCATTATTCTTATCGCCTACCTGGTCCATTACATATACGGTATCTCCCGATTCGGAAAAAACGGGCTCATACAGAGAAATAGGCTCTGTTATTGCCTCAAGAGCAATCACAACGTCCTGACGTTTGGCGTTTATTTCTTTTGCGATTTCTTCTATTGTCGGCTCGGAGGAACCTTCGGACGTAAGCTTTTCTTTTGCCTGCATCGCTTTATACGCAAGGTCACGCAGGGACCTTGAAATTCTCATTGAACTGTTGTCCCTCAAAAAACGTCTGATCTCGCCTATTATCATCGGAACAGCGTATGTGCTGAACCGCACGTTGAGAGAAAGATCGAAATTATCAATGGCTTTTATCAAACCAATCACGCCCACTTGAAAAAGATCGTCTGGATTTTCTCCTCTGCCCGAAAAGCGTTGTATAACGCTTAAAACGAGCCGCAGATTGCCTTTTATCAACTCATCTCTGGCTGAGGCGTCGCCTTCTTTTATTTTTTTCAGCAGCTCGGTTTTTTCGCTTTCCTTCAGAACTTTCAGCTTTGATGTATTTACCCCGCTTATTTCTACTTTATTATAGTACAAAATAATCACTCCTTGCCGCTTTTCTAAAAAAAGTATGGACAAGGAGCAATTCATTATTCTTGGTAATTTCTTCTAACCTGCTTATTTAATTGCAAAGCCGTTCCATATCTTTTTTTAGCTTTTTTATTATTTTCTTTTCAAGTCTTGATATGTAGCTTTGCGATATTCCTATTTCGTCTGCAACCTCCTTTTGAGTCATTTCAATCCCTGTTTTCAATCCGAACCGCATTTCCATTATTGTTTTTTCTCGCTCCGGAAGTGCTGAGATAAGCTCCCTTAATATTTCATGCTCAACCTCGTTTTCTATATTTACGTTCACTACGTCATTTTCAGTGCCCAGAATATCTGACAGCAGCAGTTCGTTTCCGTCCCAGTCAACATTAAGCGGTTCGTCAATAGATATTTCATGTTTATATTGACTTGATTTTCTTAAAAACATAAGAATTTCGTTTTCTATGCACCTGCTTGCGTATGTTGCGAGCTTTATATTTTTTTCCTTGCTGAACGTGTTGACCGCTTTTATTAAACCGATAGTACCAATGGATATAAGATCTTCAAGTCCTATTCCTGAGGCCTCGAATTTTTTTGCTATATACACCACCAAACGCAGATTATGGACGATAAGCTCTTCTCTCGCCTTGTTAAAGTCGGTGTCCATCATATCAAAAATTCTTTGCTCTTCCTCTTTGGTAAGAGGAGGGGGAAGTGTATCGGAACCGTTAATATAAAATACTTTCCCTAAATCTTTTATTCGGATTTTTATAAAAAGCTTTTCAATAAGATGTTTTGCGGACATTTTAACTCACGCCTTTCGATTATATTAGGTTGGGATTGAATATTGCGTCATATTCATTGTTTATCGCATTGTTTTTTGTAAATCCTATAAGCGCATTTACTTCCTTTTTTGTCGTTTCGTCATTTATAATGATTTTATCAGGTTTAAAACAGCATACCAATGAATTTCCTGCAACAGTTGAACAGGGAATCAGGCGTACTCCGTTTAAACAGTCATTATCAGACTTATCACAGTAAATGTACTGTGTTATTTCATTTGGACAAATTTGTGCGCATTTCGTCAGATTACAGAAAATCACAGGTGCGCCTGATAAAAAGTCTGTCAGCTTGTTTCCCGTGTCTGCTATTGCCGAAAGTGTAATGCTTCCCTTTTTCGTGATTATCGTAAGCTGGTATTTTTTATCCAGCTTGGATTTTGAATCCAATATTCTTCTTACAAAAATCAAAAAAAGATATGTAATTGAAGTTGAAAGTATCATCAGCCAAAGGGGAATATCAAAATATGATACCCAGTTATTATAGACCATTCCCATAGGCGCAAAAAACATCCATATCAGCAGCATTACTCCCGCATACAGACAATTTACGGCAAAAAAGGCAAGAATATTTTTTATAAATGCCTTTATATTTTGAAATCCTACCGATACAAAAACGATAACTGAGGAAATGAAAAGCCTTAACAAAAAATTAAAGAAAAAGGATAGTTCAGGAAGTAAAATCACAAGCGATGAAACGGCTCCGATCAAACTCGACAAAATACGTCTGCTTATTGGAATTTTTCGGTGAAAAATACAGCCGAGTCCTATCACTAAGAAGTATGTTATATAAAAATTTAAGAATAAAAGTATGTCAACATAAATCACACGCATTTTACCACCGTTTAGATTATAATACACATGCCATAAAAAAGATGTCGAAGTGTATCACTGAAAATGGCTTTTATTTTATTGTTTTCCTTTATATTATAAGGTTATAATCCTGTCCTGAAAGAATAAAATGTATTAGACATTTTTGAAGGGATAACGTTATATGAGTGAAAAAAATAGTTTCTTAAAAAACACATTGATTTTATTTGCGGCAATGTTTTTGACCAAAATTATAGGTGCCGTACTAAAAATACCGCTTACAAATATGCTTGGCGGTACGGGAATGGGATATTTTTCAACTGCTTACAGCTTTTTTAATCCCGTTTACACAGTATTGGCGGCAGGACTTCCGACAGTTGTGACAAAGCTGACAGCCCAAAGCGCCGCCCGCAAGCATTATAAAGAGGCAAGAAAAATAAAAAAGGTATCTATCGTTTTGTCTGTTTTATTGGGCATAGTCGGTACGATATTTATTCTGCTGTTTGCAAAGCCGTTTGCGAACTTTGCGGCAAGCTCTCCCGACAGCTTTTGGTCTGTTATAATGATCGCTCCTTCCGTGCTTTTTTGCTGTGTTGCAGCCGTTTACAGAGGTTATTATGAAGGATTGTCCAATATGATGCCGACAGCACTTTCTCAGGTTATCGAGTCTGTGATAAAAGCTGTAATGGGATTATTCCTTTCATGGGTAGTGATTCTTGGCGGAAAAAACGGCTATGTTTCTGATGAAAAGGTTTTGCCTTATGCTGCGGCTGCTGCCGTGCTGGGCGTAACGCTAGGCGAGCTTATAGGGACTGTTTTCCTTATACTGCGAAGTAAATTCGGTTCGGATTATATTTCTGATGAAAAATTAGCTGAAAGCGCCGCCCCTTCAAAGGGCAGCCATCTATTAAAAAATATAATGCTGCAATCCCTTCCCATTTCATTTGGAGCAGTGATTATAAATCTTGGCTCATTGATAGACCTGTTGACAATTTCAGGCGGTATAAAGGAGGCTTGTATAGCGGATCCGCAATTTTTTATTTCACATTTTCCCCTTGCGTATTACGAAACCGGAGCAGGTGATTTCGGAAATTTTGTTTACGGCAGTTACACAGGGATCGTTTTATCTCTTTTTATGATAATAACTTCGCTGACATCGCTGGTTGGAAAAAGCGCCTTGCCTATTATTTCCGCCGAATATGAGCAGCAAAGATATCAGGAGGTATGCAGACAGGTAAATATTTTATTCAGCGGCATTTTTTTAATAGGGCTTCCTTTGTGTTTTTCTTTAAGTGCTTTGTCAGAGCCGGTTTTGTCACTTTTATATCCAATGCGAATGGCGGAGGTCAGTGTAAGCTCATTACCTCTTTCTATTCTTTGTCTAGGAGGTATTCCGATATCTGTTTGCGGCGGTTTGTTTTCTGTTTTTCAGGCAGTAGGTCGATCAGACCTTCCTATCAAATTGATGATCATAGGTTCTGTTTTAAAATTAGTGTTTAACCTTCTTTTTCTGCATATACCCTATACAGCAGTTTCGGGCGCCGCAATATCTACTGTCTTATCTCATGCGGCTGTAATGCTTATAGGCATATCTGTTTTAAACAAAAAACTTGGTATCATCTGCGGATTTATGCATACGTTTGTAAAACCGTTCATAGCAGCTGCTTCATGTGCACTTTCAGCCCTTGTTTCTTATCACATATTGTTTGATAATTTTAATGCAATTATAAAAATGGTTTTTTCGGTAGTATTGGGAGGAACAGTTTATTTTGTACTTATATTGCTTATGGATAAAAGACTACTGCAGCCTGTTGTTCATCTTTTGCACAAAAAAAGAGCAGACACATAATAATACGCCGTTACAGACTTTGATTTGTAACGGCGTCGTTTTTCTGTCTGTTCTTAGCCTTTGCAAGATTGACATTAAGTAAAATATGTGATATAATAAATCGTTATAGTGGGGTTGTATGATATTTTAAAGGAAGCGGCGAGGTAAATGAGAACAATAGGAATAGATCCTGGGTATGCAATTGTGGGTTTTGGCGTTATAGAATATGAGAAAAGTAATTTTTCAGTGATAGGCTACGGTGCTGTTACGACTCCAGCAGGGATAGACTTTGAGAAAAGACTGGAGATAATCTATTCCGACATATCTCAAATTCTTGATAATTACAAGCCGCAAAGCCTTGCTATAGAAAAATTGTATTTTCAGAATAATCAAAAGACCGCAATTGACGTTGCAGAGGCAAGAGGCGTTACCGTTCTTGCCGCCGCACAGCGGCATATACCGATATATGAATATACACCTTTACAGGTCAAGCAATCGGTAACAGGGTATGGACAGGCTGTAAAAAAACAGGTTCAGGAAATGACAAAACGAATACTTAAGCTGCCTCAGATACCTAAACCTGATGATACTGCGGATGCATTGGCAATAGCTGTTTGTCATGCTCATACCAACAGTTCTATATTGTCTTCATATAAAAAGTAATGAAAGGGACAACAATGATATACAGTTTAAACGGTGAGGTCATACATCTTTCACAAAATCTGATAGTAGTAGAATGCGGAGGGATAGGCTACGAATGTCGCTCAACATCTTCCGCTGTCGCAAAAGCAACAGTCGGTGAAAAGATAAAGCTATACACATACCTGAATATAAGGGAAGACGCAGCAGAGCTTTTCGGGTTTGCCGATGAAAGCGAATTGAACTGTTTTAAAATGCTCATATCTGTTTCCGGGGTAGGTCCTAAAGTAGCGATAGCAATACTTTCGGATTTGAAGCCTCAGGAATTTGCACTTGCCGTGGTGAATGAGGACAGCAAAACAATCACCCATGCTCAAGGCGTAGGAAATAAGCTTGCTCAGAGAATTGTGCTCGAGTTAAAGGATAAGCTGAAAAAAGACAATTCATTTATGTCGGAGGAAATTCCTCATGTCAATATCAGCGCAGGTCCTGATAACGCGGTTTCTGAAGCTATTACCGCACTGATGGTTCTCGGATTTTCAAATATTCAGGCGCAGAAAGCGATAGATGGATTACCTGAGGGTCTGTCTGTTCAGGAGCTTGTAAAAGAAGGATTAAAACGTCTTTCCGGAAGATGATCGAAAAAAGAGGAATATTTTGTTTTATGCAAGAATAATTTGGAAGGGATGACAACACATGGCAATAGAAATGGGCGGTTTCTCCAACGTGCCTGAAGACGATATTCAAATAGGCAGAGTTATAGAAGCAAGCTGCACCCCTGAAGATATGGATATTGAATTCAGCCTGCGTCCCAAAGTCCTGTCTGAATATATAGGACAGGAAAAAGTAAAAGAAAATATGAGAATATATATAGAAGCCGCAAAAAAGAGAAATGAGCCGTTGGATCATGTGCTTCTGTATGGTCCTCCCGGACTGGGAAAAACTACGCTTGCAGGAATAATAGCAAACGAAATGGGCGTTAATATAAAAATAACGTCAGGTCCTGCAATAGAAAAGCCGGGCAGTCTTGCGTCTATCCTCACAACACTCAAAGACGGTGACGTTTTGTTTATAGATGAGATACACCGACTTTCAAGGCAGGTTGAGGAAGTGCTTTATCCCGCAATGGAGGATTATTCTCTTGATATAATGATAGGCAAAGGACCTGACGCCCAGTCGATAAGGATCGATCTTCCTCATTTCACGCTTATTGGCGCTACAACAAGGGCGGGACAGCTTACAGGACCACTCCGTGACCGTTTTGGAGTCATAGAAAGACTTGAATTGTACACGCATCAACAATTATGTGAAATTATAATGCGCTCTGCCGTAATACTAGGTATTCCCACCTTAAAAGACGGTGCAATGGAGCTGGCACGACGTTCACGAGGAACTCCCCGTATAGCTAACAGATTGCTCAAGCGTACAAGGGATTTTGCGGAGATTAAAGGAAACGGTCAGATAAATCAGGAGCTTGCAGATTTGGCTCTCAACTGTCTTGAAATAGATGAGATTGGGCTGGACAGTCTGGACAGACGTATGCTTACTATGATAATAAAAGGATATAACGGCGGACCTGTTGGACTCGAAACTTTAGCAAGTGCGCTTGGAGAAGAATCGGTCACGCTTGAAGATGTTTGTGAGCCTTATCTTATGCAGCTGGGCTTTATTGCAAGAACGCCGAGAGGAAGAACGGCAACGGCTTTGGCTTACAAACACCTTGGAATAGAAACAAACAGTGATGGGCAACAAACCTTAATATAATTATATATCAGGAGCAAAAAATGGGCAGATTATTTGGTACAGACGGAGCTCGTGGCGTGGCAATCACCGAATTGACGTGTGAAATGGCTATGAATATCGGCAGAGCTGCAGCTACGGTTTTGACAAAACACAAAAATTCAACCGACAAGGCAAAAATACTGATAGGAAAAGATACCCGCATATCGTCTGATGTACTTGAAGCGGCGCTTGTTGCAGGCATTACTTCAGTCGGAGTAGACGTGGAGCTTATGGGAATAGTTCCGACTCCCGCCGTAGCATATCTTGTGCGGACTCATAACGCTGATTCCGGTGTAATGATCTCTGCATCTCATAACTCAGTGGAATATAACGGTATAAAATTATTTTCAAGCACCGGTTTTAAGCTTCCGGACAATATTGAAAACGAGATAGAGGAGCTGATACTTGATACTCCCGAAAAAATACAGTTAAAAGACGGTTGTGATATCGGACGCGTCACTTATATGTCTGATGCTGTTAAAGAATATACTTTACACCTTAAAGAAACTGCCGAATGCTTATTTGAAGGAATAAAAATAGCAGTAGACTGTGCAAACGGAAGTTCATCGGCTACCGCCGAGGATTTATTTTGCAGCCTTGGAGCAAACGTTTCTTTTATAAATAATGAGCCTAACGGATGCAATATAAATAAAAATTGCGGTTCAACTCATCTTGATTCTCTAAAAAAATATGTAGTGGAAAATAAATGTGACCTTGGGTTAGCCTTTGACGGAGATGCGGACAGGTGTCTGGCAGTGGATGAAAAAGGAAACACCGTTGACGGTGATAAGCTTATCGCAATAATATCTGATTATATGCAAAAAAAGGGGACTTTGAAAAATAATACCGCGGTAGTTACCGTTATGAGCAATCTGGGTTTTCATACATATATGAAAAAAAATAATATAAATACTGTCTGCACTGCGGTAGGAGACCGATATGTGCTTGAAGAAATGCTGAAAAGCGGATACAATATTGGCGGTGAACAGTCAGGACATATTATTTTTCTTGATTATGCTACTACGGGTGACGGTCAATTGACAGCCGTTCAGCTTTTAAATCTTATTGCAGCTTCAGGTAAGACTCTTTCCGAGCTTGTAAGCGACATTCCCGATTATCCTCAGCTGTTGATGAATGTAAAAATAACAGATGAGCAAAAGGGCAAATGGAATAAAACGCCTTCTATTCTGGCTGTTATAAAAGAGGCTGAAGAAAAATTAGGAGAAAACGGCAGGATTTTGGTGAGAGAAAGCGGAACAGAACCGTTGGTACGAGTTATGATAGAAGGAAAAAACGCTGATGACGTCAAGTATTGGACAGAGAAAATAGTTGATGTTGTTGAGAAAGCGCTTTGCAGATAGCAGGAAATTTAAAGAATATGAGAATTGCAGAAGATTGGCATGACTATTGTCTTATCGACACATCGAACGGTGAACGTCTTGAACGCTGGGGGAACGTTACGCTTATACGTCCCGATCCCCAGATAATATGGGAAAATACAGACAAATCGTCTGAATGGAGCAAAGCGGACGCAAGGTATATACGCTCATCATCAGGCGGTGGACATTGGGAATATGCTCATAAGCTAAAAGACAGCTGGAATGTAAAATATAAAAATCTGACTTTTATGGTCAAGCCCACAGGTTTCAAGCATACGGGACTTTTTCCTGAGCAGGCAGTGAACTGGGATTATTGTTATAATCTGATCAAAACCGCAGGTCGACCTGTTAAGGTTTTAAACCTGTTTGCATATACAGGCGGAGCTACCTTAGCGTGCGCTTTGGCGGGCGCCGGTGTTTGCCATCTCGACGCCGTAAAGGGAATGGTGGAATGGGGCAAGCAAAATGCGGCGTTAAGCGGGTTATCCGATAAACCTATTCGCTGGATAGTAGACGACGCTATGAAATTTCTTGGAAGGGAAATAAAGCGTGGGAATAAATATGACGGCATAATTCTTGATCCTCCAAGTTACGGCAGGGGAACAAACGGCGAAATGTGGAAGTTGGAGGATTGTATTTACGAGCTTATGCTGCGCTGTGAGCAGGTACTGTCTGATAAACCGCTGTTTATTCTTTTAAACAGCTATACGACAGGACTTTCGCCTTCAGTAATGGCATATCTTCTTAAAATGACTATCGGAAAATACAGAAAAACTAAAATAACAGCGGAGGAAATAGGATTGCCTGTAAAGCAAACTGGACTTGCAATTCCGTGCGGAAATACAGCGATCGTAAATTTTGAATAAAAGTTAGGAACATTTGGTTAATGAACATAATCGAAGTAAAAAATCTTAATTTTGAATATCCCGTGACCGATGACGAGGGAAATGTTGTCGGCGGAAATAAGGTCTTAAAAGATATAAATCTTGAAATACCAAAAGGTCAGTTTGTGGCTGTCCTCGGACATAACGGCAGCGGAAAATCCACTCTTGCAAAGCATTTCAACGGTATTCTTGTAGGCAATTCTGGCAAGGTTTACGTCAACGGGATAGATACCTCTGACGATGAAAAGATATACGACGTCAGACAGACTGTCGGAATGGTTTTTCAAAACCCTGATAACCAGCTTGTTGCTACAATTGTAGAGGAAGACGTAGCGTTTGCGCCTGAAAATCTGGGCTTGCCTCCCGAGCAGATAAGAGAACGTGTTGACAGCGCTTTAAATGCGGTGGATATGTATAAATACAGACTGCATTCTGCACATCAGCTTTCGGGCGGGCAAAAGCAGAGGATCGCAATAGCGGGAGTTATTGCTATGCGACCAGAATGTATCGTGCTGGATGAACCCACCGCAATGCTCGACCCTAAAGGCAGAAAGTCCATTATGAGCACAATAAAGCGGCTAAATAAAGAACTTGGGATAACTATTATCCTTATCACTCACTATATGGACGAGGCGGCTCAGGCAGAACGTGTTGTTGTAATGGATAACGGAAGTATTATAATGGACGATGTTCCGAAAAAGATTTTTTCTCAGGTGGACAGGCTTAACGAGGTAGGGCTTGACGTTCCTCAGGTAACTCAGCTTGCTTATGAACTGAAAAAAGAGGGAATTGACATTTCTCTTGAAGTGCTTACCGAGGAAGAATGTGCAGAGGAGCTTTTGAAAATTGTGAATAAAAATTGAATGTATGAATTCATAAGGATAGACATAGGGACATAGTTATGGAAGTTTTATTTGGAAAGCCTGATGATATTGATTCGTGGATGAAATTGGTAAGGCTTGTGAGTTGGAATTTTCCGGGATTAGAGATAGAGGAAAGTATTGAAGAACATAGACGAACTGTCTTAAAATTTATAAATGACAAGCGAGCGTTGTGTGTTAAGAAATATGATGAGATCATAGGTGTGCTTTTGTTTTCCCGTAAACATAATATGATTTGCTTTTTAGCGGTTGCACCTGATCATAGGCGATACGGTATTGCTTCGGCGCTTTTGAAGAAAGCGCTTGAAGAATTGGATAGGAACAAGCCCATAGTTGTTTCCACATTTCGGGAAGATGATGAAAAAGGAATTGCTCCGAGAAGATTATATAAAAAGTTTGGTTTTGAAGAAGGCGAACTGACAGAAGAATTTGGATATCCCAATCAAAAATTTATTTTACGTCCGTAGATTATTGCTTGTAAAATAAATTATCATCAGTAATTTTTTAAAAAATATTAAAACAGGAACACAGAAAATGAATGCGGTAGAAACAAAAAATCTGACATATAAATACAGTGTTGGTACTCCGTTTGAAACCACAGCGGTAGACGATATAAGCGTTACCATTGAGCAGGGTGAATTTGTAGGAGTCATCGGACATACAGGCAGCGGAAAATCAACGCTTATCCAACATCTTAACGGGTTGTTGAAGCAAACCTTTGGTGAAGTTTTTATAAACGGCAGAAACATCTGGGATAAAGATGTTAATATCAGAGATATCCGATTTGAGGCGGGGCTTGTCTTTCAATATTCGGAATATCAACTTTTTGAAGAAACTGTTTATAAGGATATAGCCTTTGGTCCAAAAAATATGGGGTTGTCTGAAGAAGAAATAGACAAGCGGGTAAAAAAGGCCGCTGAACAAATGGGACTTGATGAAGAACTTCTCGAACGTTCTCCTTTTGACTTGTCAGGTGGTCAGAAAAGGCGTGTTGCTTTGGCTGGCGTTATCGCAATGGAGCCGAAAATACTGATATTGGACGAGCCTGCGGCAGGGCTTGACCCTGCGGGACGTGACAAGGTACTTGAAGAAATAAGCAGTTATCATAAAAATTCAGGAACTACCATACTCCTTGTTTCTCACTCTATGGAGGATATAGTAAAGTATGCAAAAAAAGTCCTTGTGATGAATAAGGGAAAGCTGTTTTGCTATGAAGATGTGGATACTGTATTTTCAATGTCGGAAGAACTGAAGAAGATCGGACTTGATATTCCTCAGATATCAAAGCTGGCGCATTTGCTGAAACAAAAGGGAATAGATATAGGAAACGATATTTACACCGTAGAACGGGCAAAAGAAAGACTTCTAAAGATAATCAAAGGAAACACTGATGCTTAAAGATATAACGATAGGACAATTTTTTCCCGGCAATTCTATCATACACCGTATGGACAGCCGTTTTAAAATAGTGCTTGATATACTGTATGTTGTAATGCTTTTTGTTGCTGATAACTTTATTTCACTGACAATTGCAGGAATTTTTATACTTATGGCTTACGCCGTTTCGGGAATAAAACCGATAATGATGGTAAAGAGCTTAAAGCCGCTTTTGCCGCTTATACTGTTTACCGCTATACTTAATCTATTTTTTATAAACGGAACGGAAGAGCCTTTGTTTAAATGGTGGATAATCACTATTTACTGGGAAGGCATTTCCACTGCTATATTTATGATCGTAAGAATAATTTGTCTTATCATAGGAATGTCACTGCTGACGTATACCACGTCGCCTATCGTTCTTACAGACGCAATTGAAAGGCTGCTTTCTCCTTTAAAAAAGATAAAGCTCCCTGTACATGAGCTTGCAATGATGATGACGATAGCTTTGCGTTTTATTCCCACTCTTATAGAGGAAACTGATAAGATAATGTCAGCTCAGAAGGCGAGAGGAGCAGAGCTTGATACGGGCGGATTATTAAAGCGTGCAAAGGCGCTTGTGCCTATTCTTATACCGCTTTTTGTTTCGGCTTTCAAGCGTGCAAACGAGCTTGCAATGGCTATGGAATGCCGCTGCTATAAAGGCGGAGACGGCAGGACAAAGCTAAGACAGCTGAAAGCAAGTAGCCTGGACTATGCGGTTTCTTTGCTTATGATTACGGTATTAGGATTTATAATTGTTGATAATATGGTATTCTGATGAAAAATATAAAGGTTACGATAGCCTATAAGGGCACTGTATATAACGGCTTTCAAAGTCAGCCGAACGGAAATACTATTCAGGATAATATACAAAAGGCAATGGCAAAGCTGCTGGCTCAGCCTATAACCGTCAACGGCTGTTCAAGGACTGACGCAGGAGTCCACGCAAAGGAATTTGTGTTTAATGCGATATATGACGAATTGCTGAGCAGTATAGATACTAACGGATTTATCAGAGGAATGAACGGCTTGTTGCCTGACGATATAGCGGTGTTATCCTGTGAAGATGTTCCGATGGATTTTCACGCAAGGTTTTGTACAAAAGGAAAGGAATATGTTTATATTATTGATACTGCTAAAGCGAGAAATGTTTTTTCTTACGACTTAGCGATGCATTACCCCTATTCGATAGATATTCCAAAGGTGCTTCAGGCGGCTTGTATTCTTAAAGGTGAGCATGATTTTGCCGCATTCTGTAAGGCAGAGGCAAAGGAACATCTTAAATCCACAGTCAGGACTGTAAAAGATATACGAATAGAACAGGAAGGAAGTTATGTGAAATTTTACGTAAGCGGCGACGGTTTCCTTCATAATATGGTAAGGATCATAGTTGGTACATTGATATATGTTAATGAGAATAAACGAACTTTAGACGATATTGACCAGGCAATAAAAACAGGAAACAGGGAAAAAGCAGGGAAAACACTGCCTGCATGCGGGCTTTACCTTAACAAGGTCTTTTATTAAAGCAAAGGAGAACAAAAATGTCTGAAAACAACAGCTCGGCTAAGCAAACCGGCGATTTAATGGAATACAGAAAAAAACGCAAGCAAAAGCGCTTGATAGTAAAGCTGCTTATTGTGGGACTGATTTTTGTAGCTGTCATAGTTATTGCAGTCAATTTTTCCGCAATAATTGAGCCCTTTAAAGGCATAGCCTCACGAATAGAAACAAAAACCTCCGACGACATCGGTTTTCCCATAAAGCTTCCGGGAAGCGCATCATACTCATTTGACAGCTTTGGCAATAATTTTTTGCTTCTTACAGATACATACCTGTATACGTTCGGAATGAACGGAGGACAAAATTATGCGTTGAGACACGGCTATTCAAACCCTACCCAATGCTCCAATTCAAAGCGTATTCTTTTGTATGATAAGGATTATAACGATTTTTCGCTTTATAGTGATACAAGCCTTATTTACAGCATAAAGCTTGATGAAAAAATCGTTTTTGCTTCTCTCAGCAATAACGACGATGCTGCGGTAGTGACAAATTCCGACAGATATTCCAACATAATATATATTTATAATGGGAAAGGCGAATGGAGATACACCAGAAAATTTATTGATGAAAACGTAATGAACGTATGCTTCTCATCAGAGGAAAAATACATATATATTAGCACGATAAACGTTGAAAACGGAGATATATTTTCTACCATTTACAAATACGACACCACCAGTGAAACGGAAGCAGTATGGACATATAAATTGCCAAGCTCGTGTATTCCCGTTGATATGTATGTGAAAAACGGCAGAGTGTATATTATATATGATAACTACGTTCTTGCTTTGAACGAAGCAGACGGCGCCGTTGCAGGAGATGCAGCGATTTCGGGAACCGTTCAGTGCTGTGATTTTTCGGGCTCAAACAATTCGCTGGTGTATCTTGATTCTTCCACCAACCGAAAAGTGCTTTCAATAATGAATAATGATTTAACGGTTCTTTCCACAAAGGTCGTAAATACCACTATAAACCGCATAACAGAAGACGGAGATAATGTATATCTGGTAGAATCAGGGAAGCTATCCGGTTATAACAGTTCTGCGGAAGCGGTTTTGGAAAAACAACTTAGTGACGACTATATGTCATTTATAAAAATAGGGAAAAACGTTCTTCTATTAGGATATAATTCGGTAGATATCGAAACATTGTAAAATTTAACATCATATTGAAAGGAATATATTATGGGTACTCAATTCTTCTGGTTTTTTGATATTGTAATCATTGTTTTAGCCTTTGTTTTTATTTTTAAAGGAATAAAACGCGGATTTGTAGCTGAAATAGCGGCGCTGGTATCGCTTGTGGTTGCTTTTGCCGTTTCGCTCCCTTTAAGCGGAACGCTGGCGAACGCAATATATGAAAGCGTGATTAAAGACGCTGTTTCTGATGAGATCAACAATCAAATAGGTTCGGTATTGGAAAATTCGGTTATTGAAAAGCTGCAAAATCTTGATATGAGCAGTGCAAAGGTCAATAACAGAGATTTGTCGGAATTGGCGTCAAAGCCTGACTCGGCAGGTAAAATTAGTGTCGATTTATCAAATCTTGATTTAAGCGACACAGGGCTGAAAAATATAGACCTGGAGGCTTTTGGTATTGATAGTAAAACCTTTGATTATTCTTCAGTTAATCTTGGAACTGTTGTAATGAGCGCTGACGATGTAAATAACTACGGTTTGGAAACGATGGTACTTTCCACCTTGCTTTCCGATAATATGGTAAACGGAACTGCTTACGGCTCCATATGCGGTGCGGTTGAAGAAATGGCAGAATCTGTTCCTTTCCTTATGGATGGTGTTTCAGAGTCTGTGACGTCTGGCGACAGGACAATAATACAGGACATAGTGCTGAGTGTTCTTGATACAAAGTCGGAGGATTTTGCCAAATCCATAACGGATAATATGATTAAGCCGATATTATTGGTACCTGTAAGGGCATTGATTTTTGTTGTTTTATTTATTATAATAAATATTGTTCTTTGCCTGATAGTCAAAATGCTTAAGGGAGTAAATAAAATTCCTCTTGTCGGCGGTGTTAACAAGATACTTGGAGCAGCTGCGGGTGCAGTTGAAGGAGTAATCGTTATATTCCTTGTATGTATTTTTATAAACGTTGTGATAAATCTTACTGATAACGGTTTGATTTTCCTTAATACTATGACAATTGATGAAACTATGATATTTCAAAAAATATATTATTTTGAATTTCTCGACTTTTTAGCTTAAAGATAAAATCAATGCATAAGGAGGTAAAAACTCGATGATGATGTGCAGTCGCTGCAAAAAACGTCCTGCAGTAGTGTTTATCACTACGATGAACGGAAATGAGAAGCGCAATGAGGGCTTATGCCTTAAATGTGCAAAAGAGCTGAATGTTCCGCAGGTCAATGATTATATTAAACAGCTTGGAATCAACGAGGACGAACTTGAAGAAGAACTGGATATGCTGTTTGGTGAAGCCAACGGGACCGGAGAGACAAATGACGATGAAGATGATGAGGAAAGCGTAGATGGATTTAAAAGCGGTGGAGCAGGTACTATGCCTCCGTTTTTGCGCAACCTTTTTCACGGTTCACCGCAGAATTTAAATCCACAGGAGGGAACCGACCAATCAAAGAAGAAAGATGAACATTCAGAAAAGAGACCTGAAAAATCAAACAAAAAGAGAAAGTTTCTTGATACATTCTGTACCAATCTGACAGCAAAAGCAAAGCGTGGAGAGCTTGACCGCATTATCGGACGTGAAAAAGAAATATACAGAGTAACCCAAATACTTTCACGCCGCACGAAGAACAATCCTTGTCTTATAGGCGAGCCTGGTGTAGGTAAGACGGCAATAGCCGAGGGAATTGCTCAGAAGCTGGTTTCAGGAGACGTTCCTTTCAGATTGAGAGGAAAAGAATTATATTTGCTCGACCTTACTGCTCTCATTGCAGGCACGCAGTTCAGGGGGCAGTTTGAGAGCCGTGTAAAATCTCTTATAGATGAAATCAAAAATGCAGGCAATATTTTGTTGTTTATAGACGAAGTCCACAATCTTGTAGGCACAGGCGACAGTGAAGGCACTATGAATGCCGCAAATATGTTTAAGCCTGCTCTTTCTAGAGGAGAACTTCAGGTCATCGGCGCTACAACGTTCAATGAATACAGAAAATATATTGAAAAGGACAGCGCATTGGAACGCCGTTTTCAGCCTGTCACAATAAACGAGCCGAGCATTGATGATACCGTAGAGCTTTTAAAAGGTATAAAGGATTATTATGAAAAGCACCATGCAATTCATGTGCCTGACAATATTTTGCGTTCTTGCGCCATTTTGTCCGAACGTTATATAACAGACAGATTTTTGCCTGACAAAGCTATTGACTTGCTTGACGAATCTGCCGCCTGTGCAAGCATTAAGAGCAAAGATCTTGCTGAATATGAAAATCTGAAAATCGTAAACAAAGACCTTGAACGCGAGCTTACTGAGCTTTCCGCAGAAACAGAAAATGTAAATTATGAAAGAATTGCAGAGATAAAAACAGAAATTTCCAAGAATGAACTGCGGATAAAAGAGCTTGAACCTTTGGTAACGCAAATAACCGTTACTGAAGAAGATGTGTCAAAGGTCATTGAGCTTTGGACAGGTATTCCCGCCAGCAAAATAATGGAAACTGAATTTAAGAAAATGGCTAAGCTGGAGGATGTTCTTAAAAGCAGGGTAATTGGTCAGGATAACGCCTGCGAATTGGTTGCGGCGGCAATAAAACGTACCCGTGTTCAGCTTTCTCTGCGCAGACGCCCCGCATCGTTTATATTTGTAGGGCCTACCGGTGTGGGAAAAACAGAGCTTGTAAAGGTTTTGGCAGAGGAGCTGTTTGATACTGTTGATCCGCTGATAAGACTTGATATGAGCGAATATATGGAGAAATACAGCGTCAGCAAGATAATCGGCTCTCCTCCCGGATATATCGGATATGACGAGGCGGGACAGCTTACGGAAAAGGTATGCAGAAAGCCTTATTCTGTCATACTTTTTGACGAAATTGAAAAGGCGCACCCTGATGTGCTGAATATACTGCTTCAGATACTTGATGAAGGAAAGGTCACCGATTCACACGGCAGAGTTGTCAGCTTTGAAAACACCGTTATTGCTATGACATCAAACGCAGGCTCATCTAACAATTCAAACGGCGGGCTTGGTTTTGGCAAGAGCGAGGCGGATATTTCAAAGGAAAAAGCTATGAAAGCGCTCAGAGAGTTTTTACGTCCTGAATTTTTGGGAAGGATTGACGAAATAGTTGTATTTAATCCTTTGACTGAAGAAAACTATGTAAAAATTGCAAAGCTTATGCTTGAAGAAATGAAAGAGGCGCTTGCCGAGAAAAATATTACGATAAAGATATCTGACGCGGCTTATAAAACAATTGCCTCCAAGGCCTTTGGCGGAAAATACGGCGGTCGTGACATAAGACGTGTTATACGCCGCGAATTGGAAGATAAGGTAGCAAATTTAGTTGTTGAAAAGGGCGAAGGCGGTATCTCGGAAATAAGTGTATCTTCCAAAACAGGCGAGCTGGTGGTTTCATAATGAAAACGGCAGTAATCACAGGTGGCAGCGGCTCTATCGGAAATGCACTTGTGGAAGAGTTCTCTGCTGATCACCGTGTTATCTTCACTTATTTTAATAATAAAGCAAAAGCGGAAGAAACAGCAAAAAAATATGGTGCTGAATCGCTTTATCTTGATCAATCTAATATCAATGATATTTTAAAACTTAAAGATATGCTGACTTCCTGCGATTTGCTGATAAATAATGCGGGAATAAGCAGCAACAAACTTTTTACTGATTTATCTGACGAGGAATTAAAGAGAATAACGGATATTGATCTGACAGGAGCAATGCTCCTTACAAAAGCAGTGCTTCCCCTTATGATACGTCAGAAGATAGGCTGTATAATAAATATTTCCTCAATATGGGGTGTATATGGTGCTTCGTGCGAGGTTGCTTATTCCGCTGCAAAGGCCGGTATTATAGGCTTTACCAAAGCATTATCAAAGGAAGTGGGACTTTCTGGCATCAGAGTTAATTGTATAGCACCGGGAATGATAGACAGCAAGATGAATTCCCATTTATCTAATGAGGAAATAAACGAATTTTTAAACTCAACAGCTCTTTGTAAAATCGGTTCTCCTAAAGACGTTGCGCAAGCCGCAAGGTATCTTTTTGAGGCAGAGTTTGTAACAGGACAAGTGCTTGGCGTTGATGGAGGATTTTAAAAGCTGAGGGGGTAGCCAAATGACACAAGCTGTCAGAGATGAATTTATGCGTATCAAACTCACAGATCAGCGAAATGCTTTGACGCAGGAAGAAAAGGAAAAATCCGATTTTTTTGTTATAGAGTATATGAATCTATTGTTAAGCAGTGGCGAAGCAACAGATTTCAAGGATAAATGCTTTTGCTATTGGAATATTTCAGACAGTTATGCAATGTTAAGAAGACCCACTGAGCTTTATAAAAATCATTTGAATTTTGCAGAATATGTTTTTAATGGTGACAAAATATACAGATTTTGGCCGATATCAGACTGCACACAGCGTTTTACGCTTATTGCAGGAGGTTATGAGAATTTTTGGCATGATTTATATAAAGTCGCTGTTGAAAACACGCCTATTACAAAGGAAAATTACCGAATAGCGTATGAAACCCATAGAGCTGCTTTATCCGTTAATTCAAGCTTGAATATTCCGTTTGAACATTTAAAATATTATAACGAAAAATTTTCAGAATTTCTTGAAAGCGTTAAATCAAGAGAAGAGTATAGTTTTTACATGCTTATTTTTCTTTCAGCGCAAATTAAAGCGTTTGAGCGCAATGATATTTATATTGAGGATATGTGCGCTGAATTTTTTGAGGCACTTGGAAATAAGGATACAGCGACTGCTTATGCAGTAGGGGAATGGGAATATTTTAATCGTTTGAGAAGTACGAGAAATCAGGCTGTTGTCGGTATAACGACGGCAATAAATTCCCTTATTGATATAGGTGAAAAGAAACGTGCCCTTGAACTTTACAATGAAACAAAGAAATATGGTTTTCCTGAAAATACATATGTAAACAAAAGAATTTATTAAAGAGGCTTATGGTAAAAGGTTTTTTGTGTCCCGTTTGCGGGAAACTGTTGATTGAAGAAGAAAAATCATATAAATGTGAAAATAACCACTGTTTTGATAAGGCAAAGCAGGGATATGTAAATCTTCTTCCGTCAAACAGTCAGAAAGGTCATGGCGATAATAAGCTGATGATAAACGCCAGGCGGGAATTTTTGCAAAAGGGATATTATGAGCATTTAAAAAACAAGCTGTGTGAAGTTATAGAGCAGTATTCATCTGACGGCTTTTCGTGCCTTGATTCAGGCTGCGGCGAGAGTTATTACACAAAAGGCATATACGAGACCGTATGCAAAAAATATGGGCAAGTATATGCAATAGATGTTTCAAAAGAGGCTTTGAAATTCGCATCAAAAAGCTGTGATAATGTTAAATTTGCTGTTGCCAGCGCTTATAAAATGCCATTTGACAATGAGTGCTTTGATATTATTACATCTGTTTTTGCACCTCTTGCCAAGGACGAATTTTACAGAATATTAAAGGAAAACGGACTGTTCATAACAGTTTTTCCGCTGGAAAATCATTTGTTTTCTTTAAAAAAGGCTATATATGACGCTCCGTATCCTAATAAACCTGAAAATACGGAATTAAGCGGGTTTGAGCTTGTTTTGTCCGAAGAAATAAAGAAAAACATATGTCTTAATTGTAATGAAGATATCGTAAATCTTTTTATGATGACGCCATATTATTATAAAACATCATCAAAAGACCAGAAAAAAATGAATGATTTAAAAGAGCTTATGGTTGAAACAGAATTTATGCTCCTTGTATATAGAAAAATAAAGCAGTAGGAGGATATTATGTACAAGTGTGTTATTTTCGATCTGGACGGAACACTTCTGAACACTCTTGATGATCTGGCCGCTGCCGGTAATTATGCTTTAAAAAGCCTTGGACTCCCTGTGTATGAAACGGAAAAATATAAATATTTTGTGGGAAACGGAATACCTGTGCTGATACACCGTATTCTTGCAGATAACGATAATAATGAAATGTTTGAAAAAGCCCACAGGCTTTTTTCAGAATATTATTCTCAGCATAGTTCTGATAAAACAAGACCGTATGATGGCATCAACGAACTGCTTGCTAAACTGAAAAATAAAGGCATAAAAATCGGCGTAGCTACCAATAAAGACCACATTTTTTCCGAAAAATTGATTAAAAAATTTTTTGGAGAAAACGTGGGTATAGTTTGCGGCAGCAAGGACGATATTCCGAAAAAGCCTGATCCGTATTCTGTAAATTATATTATAAATGCCTTTGGAGTTGATAAAAAAGATGTCCTGTATGCAGGAGACAGTAACGTTGATATGCAGCTTGCGAAAAATGCAGGAGTAGTTTCCTGCGGTGTTCTATGGGGATTTCGCACAAAAAAAGAGCTAATTGATAACGGTGCTGTTTATACTGCTGAAAATGCAAAAAGGCTTTTTGACATTGTAATGGGAGAACATAATTTATGACACCTGAAGAAAAATTGGAAAAATGCTATAACAGTTTTAAAAACAAAATTGATTTTAAGCCTTATATTGCACTTATTTTAGGTTCAGGGTTAGGTGCGCTGGCTGATGAGATAGATGTTAAATATACTTTGAATTACAGTGAGATAGAAGACTTTCCTTTGTCCACCGTCCCTGGACATAAGGGACGTTTTGTTTTTGGATATATTGAAAGCATTCCTGTCGTCATAATGCAGGGAAGAGTGCATTATTATGAAGGATATTCAATGCAGGACGTTGTTCTTCCGACAAGATTGATGAGAAAAATGGGCGCAGAAATTTTGTTTTTGACAAATGCTTCCGGCGCAGCAAATCCTGAGTTTTCCGCAGGAGATTTTATGCTTATCAGGGATCAGATAGCGAATTTTGTGCCCAGTCCTTTAATCGGAGAGAATTTAGATTCTTTGGGAACAAGATTTCCCGATATGAGTGAAATATATAACAAAAAATTATGCGATATAATCAGAAATACCGCTGAAAAGCTTGATATAAAATTGCAGGAGGGAATGTATATTCAGCTTACGGGTCCTAATTTTGAAACGCCTGCTGAAGTGAGAATGTGCAGACTGCTTGGGGCGGATGCGATAGGAATGAGTACCGCCTGTGAAGCTATTGCAGGAAATCATTGCGGTATGAAAGTGTGCGGGATAAGCTGTGTTGCAAATTTGGGCTGTGGGCTGACAGACAAGCCTTTATCTCACAAAGAAGTAATGGAGGCGGCTGATAAAGCTGCGCCTTTATTCAAAAAACTTATACGAACATCAATTGTTGATATTGCGGAACAGTTTGGTTCATGTAAATAATTTACGAGGCACTTATATGAAAATCAGATTTTATAATGCAAAAATAATGACAGCGGAAAACGACTGTTCGATAAGCACGGGTGAACTTTGCACCTGTGATGATATTATAAGCTATGTGGGCAATGAAAGAAATACGGAAGAAAGGTACGACAGAGAAATCGACTGCCGAGGTAATTTGCTTATTCCCGGATTTAAAAATACTCATACTCATTCGGGAATGACTTTCCTGCGCTCCTATGCTGATGATCTTCCGCTACGGGAATGGCTTTTTGACTGCGTTTTTCCCAGAGAGGACAAGCTGACGCCTGATGATATTTATTCATTGACTAAACTTGCCATATTGGAATACCTTACAAGCGGAATAACGTCATGCTTTGATATGTATTTTTATGCCGATTCCATTGCGTCGGCAGCGGTTGATATGGGCTTTCGTATGGTTTTGTGCGGTTCAGTCAGCGGAGCAGCATCTAATGTAAAAAGACTTCAGGATGAATACGCTAAATTTAATAATTATAACAAGCTGATAAGCTATCAGCTTGGATTTCATGCCGAATATACAGCAGAGCTTGAGTTGATGAAGGAGATCTCGCTACTTTCGCAAAGTCTTAAAGCACCTGTTTATACGCATAATTCGGAAACAGAAAACGAAGTCAAAGAATGTATTGAACGCTATGGAAAAACTCCTACTGCCTTGTTTGAAGAGCTTGGAATGTTTGAATACGGCGGCGGTGGTTTTCATTGTGTTTACCTGGACGACAATGATATGGAAATTTTCAGGAAAAGAAATCTTTGGGTAGTTACAAATCCGGGTTCAAACACAAAGCTTGCCAGCGGTATAGCGCCAATCTGCACAATGCAGAAAAAAGGAATAAATCTTGCAATAGGAACGGACGGTCCTGCCAGCAACAACTGTCTTGATATGTTTAGAGAGATGTTTTTAGTCACAGGACTTCAAAAGCTCTTGACAAAGGACGCTTCTGCCTGTACAGCGGATTCAGTTTTGAAAATGGCGGTAAGCGGAGGAGCATTGGCAATGGGCCTGAATGACTGTGATTGCCTTAAAATCGGAAAAAAAGCGGATATTGTAATGATAGACTTAAACAGACCAAATATGCAGCCGATTAACAATATTTCAAAAAATCTTGTATATAGCGGAAGTAAAGAAAATATCAAATTGACTATGATAAATGGAAAAATTCTTTATGAAAATAGTGATTTTCATATTGGAGAAAGCGTTGAAAACATATATATGAAAGCAAATAAAATAGCGGAGAGATTAAGATGAGCAATGTCAGGATATTGCTTCCCGAATATGTCCTTTCCTTGCTGAATAGGCTTGAAAATGCCGGATATGAAGCATATGCGGTCGGCGGCTGTGTTAGAAACTCGCTTTTGGGTGTGGAAACGGACGATTATGACATTACAACGAATGCATTGTCTCATCAGATAAAGCAGGTATTTTCAGATATGAGAATAATTGATACAGGTATCAAACACGGCACTGTAACAATTATTTCAGATCGATTTGAAGCAGAAATAACCACCTATCGAACAGACGGAGAGTATGACGACAGGCGTCACCCCGACAAAGTCACGTTTGTATCAACCATAGAGCAGGATCTTTCACGACGTGATTTTACGGTAAATGCACTGGCATATTCCGATAAAAGAGGGTTAAAGGATATATTTAACGGAACGGAAGACTTGCAAAACAAAATATTGAGATGTGTGGGAGATCCCGAAATCAGATTTGAAGAAGATGCGCTGAGAATATTGCGTGCTTTGAGATTTATGGCGGTTTACGGTTTTTCGGCAGAAAGAGAAACAACACTTGCTTTGCATAAGAAGAAAGATCTGCTTTCTGTAATTTCCGCTGAGAGGATACAGTGTGAATTAAATAAGATACTTTGTGGAAAAGCCGAGTATCTGGAAGCTGTTTTAAGGGAATATTGGGATATTTTTGCGGTGATCATTCCAGAAATAAATGATTGTCACGAATTTGACCAACATTCCCCTTACCATAACCGTGATGTATGGGAACACACTATAACATCTGTGTGCAGCATAGATAACGTCAAGCATTTAAGGCTTGCTATGCTGTTTCACGATTTGGGAAAGCCTGCCGTTTATACATTCAGCAATGGAAAAGGACATTTCAAAGGACATGCAGTCGTAAGTGCCGATATTTGCAGAAGGACAATGGAAAGTCTGCATTACGACAGCGAGACGTTAAAAAAAGTTCTTTTTTTAGTCGAACGCCATGATATGATAATGACGGACGACAGTGTATTGATAAAAAAACATCTTAATAAATTCGGAAAAGAGCTATATTTTGATTTACTGAAAGTCCATATCTCTGATGATTCAGCTAAAGCTCCCTCCGCAAAAGAACGCATTCCGATTTATTTATCTGCGCAAAAAATTGCAAATGATATTCTTTCAGAGGGTGATTGCTTTTCACTTAAGGACTTGAAAATCAACGGGAACGACCTTAAAGCTGAGGGATATAACGGTGTCGATATCGGCAAAATATTGAACAAGCTGCTTGATGCGGTTATTGAAAATAAATGCGAAAACAGTTATGACGCTTTGATAAATTATATCAAATGCGAAAATTTAAACTGATTTTTGAATAAAATATTATTGGAAGGGAAGTAATATAATGTCATCATTTGATATAGGAATAGATCTGGGAACTGCGAATACAATAATAACTATCGGCGGAAAGGGAATAGTTGTAAACGAACCAAGCGTTGTCGCTTATGACAGAAAGAAAAAAGTAGTGCTTGCAGTTGGCTCCGATGCATACAAAATGATAGGAAGGACGCCTGAGTATATCGTTGCAGTCAAGCCGCTGAAAGACGGTGTAATATCCGATCACGAAACTACTGAGGCCATGGTAGCGGCATTTATAAAAAAAGTCAGCAACAGTATGATGCTAAAGCCTAGGATCATTCTTTGCGTTCCGTCATCTATAACCGACGTGGAAAACAGGGCAGTCATTGAGGCGGCATTGTCTGCCGGTGCAAGAAAGGTTTACATTATTAAAGAACCGATCGCTGCTTTAATAGGAGCAGGCGTTGACATATCAAAGCCGAACGGCACTATGGTAGTTGACATAGGAGGAGGAACGACCGACATAGCCGTAACTTCTTTTAACGGAATAGTTCAGGACATTTCTCTCAAAATTGCGGGAAACAAATTTGACGAGGCTATTATAAAATACATTTCAAATAATTATAAAATACTTATCGGAGAAAAAACGGCAGAACAAGCTAAAATTCAAATAGCAAACGTTTTTGAGCCAAATGAGAAGAATAAAATAACAATAAAAGGACGCCATCTTGTTAAAGGCTTGCCTGAGGCGCTGGAAATAAGCGAAAAGGATATGTATGAAGCGTTGAAGGATCTTACCGAAGAAATAGCAATGGGTGTCAAAAATGTTTTGGAAAGAACGCCGCCTGAGTTGGTGGGTGATATACTTAACAGCGGAATAATTCTTACAGGCGGCGGAGCCTTGTTGAAAGGACTGGATAAATATATACAGTGCCGTATAGGTGCGTCGTGCCGTGTGGCTGATGCTCCTCTTGAGTGTGTTGCAAAAGGCGTTGAGGCTGCATTTGGATTATCCGAAGAGCTATTGGACGGATTTGAACATATTTCCTTGTACCGTTATAAGTAAATTTTGCTTTAAGGAGTGCTGCAATGCAAAAGCTGGTCGATTTTATTACTTTATGCGCATATGCTGTCAAAAGACTGGCAAAGCGTATTGAAGCGGACAATCTTACAGCTTATGCAGCACAAGCGGCATTCTTTGTTTTTATATCCATTTTCCCGTTCTTTTTATTATTTTTGACCCTCCTTAAATATATACCGTTTTTTAGCAGTGATAATATTGCTTCATGGAATATAGATTTTTTAAGTCCCACAATAGCGGAGCTTTTGAAAAATATAGTTTCTGAGGCGGAGCAAAACGGTTCGGGAGCAATAATATCCATTACGACGATTGCTGCTCTGTGGGCATGCTCCAAGGGAGTTTTAGGAATAATTTACGGATTGAATTCAGTGTATAAAACAACAGAAAAGAGAGGGTATATTCGTTTAAGAGGAGTTTCCGTTTTCTATACCGTAGGTTTTATGATCTCACTGGTCCTCGCGTTGATTTTAACGGTTTTCGGAAACAAAATACTTGACGCTGTACTTTTAAATATGCCTTTTCTGGCATATCTTGCAGAAATTGTGAGAGATGTGCGATGGCTGGTCGCGTTGGGTTTATTGATTTTATTTTTTATGTTCATATATACAATAATACCGGAACGAAAAACGAAATTGAAAAATGAACTTCCTGGAGCGATAATAAGTGCAGTAGGCTGGATAGGCTTTTCAGCATTATATTCTTTTTATATAGACAATTTCGGAAATCATTCAAGCGTATATGGCAGTCTCACAGCAATTGTTCTCTTTCTTTTATGGCTTTATTTTTGTATGGTAATTCTTTTTTTCGGTGCAGAGATAAATGATATGATAAGAGTTCATAATTTATATGAGCTTATCAAACGAAATCGTTCGGTAAAAAGCAAAGGACATTTTATTAAAGCAAATATAACCAAAAGATAAAAGATAACAAGCAAAAAGACGATTGATAAGCAATCGTCTTTTTATTTATGACAGCAAATTTATATTACTGGAAAAGGAAAAATTTTATTTTAAGAAAAAACAATGTTTTGATTGACATTGTATTAAGAAAGGAGTAAAATAATTATGTATAAAAATTTAGAAATAAATTATTTTCAGTCGTTTTTTTCAAATCTGTCTGCAAGCTTTTTCAGTGCTTTCTTTTCTATTCTGCTTACATATGAACGGGAAATATTTAGCTTTTCCGCAACTTCTCTTTGAGTCATCGCCTTGCTTGGAAAGCCTTTCGTGGAATTTAGACCGTATCTGTTGTATAATATCACTTTCTCTCGCTCGTCAAGCGATTCGTTTATATATCGGTATAGCTTTTGCAGGTCTATTCTCAGATCTACTTCCTTTGAAACGTCGGTCATATCCTTAAAGATGTCGGCTATTGTAAGCGAATTTCCGTCTTTGTCCACTTCAATGGGTGCGTCAAGATGCATTTCGTTTTGTTGGTGCTTTATTTTTCTGAAATACATTTTTATTTGATTGTCAATGCATTTCCCCGCATAAGTGGAAAAATTGGTATTTTTATCCTCAGAGAATGTTTCGACTGCTCTTATCAAGCCGATCGTGCCTATTGATATAAGGTCTTCCTGTTCGTTTGATTCTGAATAGTGCTTTTTTACTATATAAACTACCAATCTCAGGTTGTGTTCTATCAGTTTTTCGCGGGCTTTTTCATCTCCGTCTGCTATTTTTCGTATACATTCGAGCTCTTCTTTTTTTGACAAGGGTTTTGGAAAGTTATTCGGACTGTCAAAATGCAGGGCAAAAAACATCAGGTTCTTTAATACCATTTGAATGACAAGCATAAACATATAAGTACCGTCCTTTTAAATATTCAGTAATTATTACTGTATTTTTTTGTCAAATATTCTGCACTGCTTGTGATAAATAAGGCAATATTTATGACAGCCATGAATATTCACATATAAATCAATATAAAAAAGGGTGTTGTTATGAAATTACATTCCGTAAGACTTCCGCATTTCAATAATTCGGCAGATAAATCCACAGTCGAAATCGCTCTGCCTGAAAAAGTTGTTATCAGTATGTCTCAGCATGGCGGAGTACCTTGCACACCGCTGGTGCAAATCGGTGACAAGGTAAAAACAGGACAGCTTATCGGAAGCTGTGACGCAGTTATATCTGCCCCGGTACATTCAAGCGTTACCGGCACAGTCTGCGATATAACAGAAATAATAAACATAATGGGCAAACGCAATAAAGCTGTGGTCGTGCAGACTTCTGAGGAGCAAACACTGCACGAAGATATAGCCCCACCTGCGGTGAATAACAGAGAGGACTTTATAAATGCCGTTAAGAACAGCGGGTCTGTGGGCTTGGGCGGAGCAGGCTTTCCTACATATGTTAAATTGAATTATGACAGAAAGCTGTCATATGCAGATACCCTGCTTATAAACGCTGCCGAATGCGAACCGTACATAACCTCCGATTACAGAGCTATAATGGAGCAGGCTGACGAACTGATAAACGGAATAAAATTGATAAAAAAATATCTTGAAATAGAAACTGCCTACATCGGAATAGAGGCTGACAAGCCTAAAGCCATTGAGAAGCTGACTGAAATGTGCGCAAAAGAGCAGGGAATATATGTGAAAAAGCTCCCGTCGGCATATCCTCAGGGAGCAGAAAAGGTGCTTATATATAATACCACAGGTCGTGTGCTTAAAGAAGGCGAGCTTCCCATATCCGTCCACTGCTTGGTTATGAACTGCTCTTCGGTGATTTTTATAAGCGAATACATAAAAACGGGCATACCGCTTATAAAAAGACGGCTCACTCTCGACGGAAATATAGTCAACAAACCTGTTAACGTCATTGTTCCTGTGGGAATACAGCTTTCTGAATTGTTGAAATACGTTGATGTGAGAAAACAGCCTGACAGAGTTATATTTGGCGGACCTATGATGGGGAGCAGTGTATACGATCCTGAAATGCCGATTTTAAAAACAAATAATGCCGTTTTGTTTTTTGAAGGCACGGCTGCGGGTCAGGAACCAACGCCCTGCATACGCTGCGGCAGATGCGTCAGGGCTTGTTCAATGAATTTAATGCCGACAGAACTTGAGTCTGCATATGACGCAGGCGATATAGAACAGTTGAAAAAGCTAAAAGTTAATTTATGTATGAACTGCGGAGCCTGCTCTTATGTATGCCCTGCAAAACGAAATCTTTCAGAAAAAAATCAGCTTGCAAAAATCTTGCTGAGGAACGGGGGTTGACAATGAATAATTATCTTATTGAGCCTGCTCCTCATATAAAAAGCAAAATAACTACTCAGAAGATAATGCTCCATGTCATTATCTCGCTTATGCCTGCCGTTATTGCATCGACAGTTATATACGGCTTAAGAGCGTTACTTATGATAGTTGTTTGTTCTGCTGTATGCGTTCTTTCGGAATTGATTTTTGAAAAAATTACAAAGAGACCCAGAACTATCAACGATTTGTCCGCAATAGTTACAGGCATATTACTTGCGTTTAATCTTCCTCCAACGTTACCTTTCTATATGGCGATTATAGGGAGCGTTATTGCAATTGTATTTGTAAAGAACTTTTTTGGAGGTATCGGGCAGAATTTTGCAAACCCTGCCATAACTGCAAGAATTATTCTTATGCTGTCATTTACTTCCTATATGACCACATGGGTAAAGCCGTTTTATTACACTATGTCGGCTGATGCAGTATCTACTGCAACGCCGCTTGTATCCGAAGAAGCTCCTGACCTTCTGAATATGCTCTTTGTAAAATCAGGATGTATAGGTGAATGTTGTACCGTGGCTTTGCTTTTGGGAGGATTGTATCTTATTGCAATGCGGATAATAAACCCGCTTACTCCTGTTGTTTATATCGGAACTTTTGCTTTGCTTACGCTTGCAACGGGTGGAGATGTTCCTATGCAGGTGCTTTCGGGCGGACTTATTCTGGGTGCTTTCTTTATGGCGACCGATTATGCGACCACGCCGATAACGACAGGAGGGAAAGTGATCTTTGCCGCAGGCTGTGGTATCCTCACGTTTTTGATCAGAAATTTCGGTACAATGCCTGAGGGCGTTTCTTACTCAATATTGATTATGAATATACTTACTCCTTTTATAGATAAGCTGACAGTATCTCATCCTTTCGGAGCCAAAAAAGGAGGTGCTGGAAAATGAGCAGAATAAAACCTGTCATCGTACTTACTGCAATTACCACAATAGTCGCTGTTCTCCTTATATTAACTTATAGCTTTACATATGTAGATACGTCGAATATGATAACCGATAAGCTGATGAATGCTTGTACAGAGGCAATGGGCGAGGGTGAATTTTCGATAGTTTCTGACTGGAAAGCTGAAGGCTATGCCATAGATAAGCCTGATAATGTTGAAAAAATGATAAAAAAATCTGACGGCTCTATTGCATTTGAGATAATTACAAATGGTTATTCAAAAAAAGGTATCGACATTCTTGTTGCGATCAATGAGGACGGAAGTATAAAGGCAGTCAGCATAGTATCTCTCGGCGAAACCCCCGGACTTGGTACAAAGGTGCAGAACAAGGATTTTCTGGAGCAGTTTTCAGGCAAAAAAGACAGCATTGAATTGGTAAAACATTCTCCTGCCTCAGAAAATGAAATACAGGCGGTAACGGGCGCTACTTACTCCTCCACGGGCGTCACCGAGGCTGTAAATATTGCTTTATCCGTATACCCTCAGTTGAATGTTAACGGTTAATGGAGGCTTGTATGAGTAATTTAAAGGAATTTACCAAAGGAATTATAAAAGAAAACCCAAACCTCGTTATGCTTTTAGGTATGTGTCCTACTCTTGCGGTCACCACAATGGCTGAAAACGGCTTGGGAATGGGACTTGCTACAACATTTGTTTTGGTTTGCTCTAACTGTGTAATTTCACTTATGAAAAAAATAATTCCTTCACAGGTCAGACTGCCTGCGTTTATAGTAATTATTTCAGGATTTGTTACCTTGGTGGGAATGTTGTTACAAAAATTTGTTCCTTCCTTGTATGACGCTTTGGGACTCTTTTTAAGCCTTATTACAGTCAACTGTATAATACTTGGAAGGGCAGAGATGTTTGCGTGCAAAAATAAAGTTATACCGTCCATATTTGACGGTCTCGGCATGGGCGTCGGATTTACCCTTTCTTTGTTAGTGGTGGGTTCGTTCCGTGAAATTTTAGGTTCTGGAACGTGGTTTGGCATTCAGCTTATGCCTGATTTTATTCAGCCGATGACGATTTTTATTTTACCTGCTGGTGGATTTTTCTCACTGGGAGTTATAATTGCCATTGTGGGAATTGCTACCAAGAAAAAGCCGAAGGATATCACTTGTACGGCTTGCCCCAACAGAGAAATGTGCAAGTTTGCATCAGATGAGCCTACTGAAGAAAAAGCATAAAATCCATTACTTGAACAGGAGTATGATAATACAAAATGGAAATTTTTAAGACAGTTGCCATTATTCTCTTAACAGGCATACTAACGGAGAATTTTGTACTCAGTAAATTTTTAGGAATATGTCCTTTTCTCGGCGTTTCCAAAAAGACAAACAGTTCTCTGGGAATGGGAATTGCCGTAACATTTGTTATGGTGTTTTCTACCGCCGCTACATATCCTATTTATTACGGAGTTCTTGTACCACTACATATAGAATATATGCAAACGGTAGCTTTCATTTTGATAATTGCACTTTTAGTCCAGCTTGTAGAAATGGCTATGAAAAAGTACATTCCTCCCCTTTATAAATCGCTGGGCGTATATCTTCCTCTTATAACTACCAACTGCGCTGTTTTGGGCGTTACAATACTGAATATTGACAATGAGTACGGATTTGGCGAGTCGCTTGTCAATGCATTGGGAGCAGGAATAGGCTTTTTACTTGTAATGCTTATCTTTTCAGGTGTAAGAGGACGGCTTGAACGCTGCAATATACCCAAAGCATTACAGGGTACTCCTATAACTCTTATGGCCGCATCTATTGTTTCTCTTGCATTTATAGGCTTTGGCGGCATTGTGGATAATATTTTCGGAGGATGAAATGGAATCGGTAATTAGTGTTTTGTTTTTCCTGATAATAGGAGCAGTTGCGGGAGCATTGCTTACAGTTGCGGGAAAAATATTCTTTGTAAAAACAGATGAAACGGTGGAAAAAATAACAGAGGCTTTGCCCGGAGCAAACTGCGGCGGTTGCGGATTTGCAGGCTGTGAGGCATATGCTCAGGCGATTGCAAGCGGAGCAGCAAAGCCCAACCTTTGTTCTCCAGGCGGACTTGAGGTCAACAAAAAAATAAGCGGCATACTCGGCGTTGAAGTAGAAGAAAGCGAGCCTATGGTGGCTTATGTTCACTGCAACGGCTGCAACGGCGCTACTGAGGACAAGTATGTATATGTGGGAACAAAACAATGTGTAGCCGCCGAAAAATTCTATAACGGAAAAGGGAATTGTTCTTATGGCTGTACAGGCTTTGGCGATTGCGTAAAAGTTTGTGAAAATGACGCCATAAAAATTGTTAATGGCGTTGCCGTTATTGATCCTCATAAATGCTTTGCCTGCGGAAAATGCGTTAAGGTTTGTCCTAATCACCTTATTTCCTTAAAGAAAAAATCATCAGTAGTTGCTGTACGCTGTTCGTCGCAGGATATAGGAAAGGTTACAAGAACTGTTTGCAAGAACGGCTGTATCGGGTGCGGCATATGTGTAAAGAAATGCCCTGAGCAGGCTGTTTCAATAAACGGGAATCACGCTGAAATTGATTACAATAAATGCGTTTCCTGCGGAATATGTGCGCAGTCCTGCCCTGTAAAATGCATTGAAATTCTTGCAAAATGCGGTTAAGTTAAGAGAGGGATAAAAATTGACGGAGCTTTTTAAAATTATAAGAAGTGTGATCGACGATTACGGAAAACATCTCAGCGGTGCTAAAATCAAGGAATTTGAGACAGAAGACCCTCTTTCTGAAAAGCTTTTACAGCAAAACCTTTGTGCGGTAAATTGCAGAAGGATATTGTTTCTGGCTGTACCGTTAGCTGTTATCTGTGTTATTGCACTTGTTCTGGTGATAATTGATATAAATAAATCGGTTTTGACCGAAGCTGTATTGTCTATAATCGGGCTGATATCTTTACTCTTTGGCTGCAGCTTTATGGCGGTGTTGATTTTCGGAGAGTATAAGCATAAAAAATCAAAAGAAAATCAGCTTGATAAATATATCATAATTTTCTGGTCAATTTTTTCTCTTGGTATGTTATTGTTATGTGCGTCAGACTTTTCCGCTAATATTTTTTCTTACAGATTTTATTTGTATCTTGTTGTCCTTACGGTTTTTCCTTTGTTTGATTTAAAAAAATCTCTTATTTTCATTACGCCTTTTTTGCTTATAACGATTATTTTAGGAATTATATTTCATGCGGATATATTGCTTATGTTGCTTGCTGCGGTATTTTCAGCGGCATACATTATTGTTTCCTCATTGGTGTACAGCGCATATTGTTGCCTTTATATAAGCGACAGACAGCTTAATATTGCAAATGAACGCTGCCGTCAGATAAATGAAAAGGATCCACTGACAGGTCTGCTTAACAAAAAAGGTTTGATAAAACGGCTGATGGACCTTATTGACAGAGGCGCAGACAAAAATATTGCCGCGATCTTTTTTGATATTGATGATTTCAGACGGTATAATCATATTTATTCAGATACTCAAAGCGACGAATGTCTTTATAATATCTGCAATTGCGTGAGAATAATCGCAAAAACAAAAACTGATATTATTTCACGTTACAGCGGAGATGAATTTGTAATTATCGTGCAAAATATTTCGGAATATGATCTGGTCTCTTTTGCGGAGCAGATAAGGAAAAGCGTTGAAATTATGGGACTGCCTTTTGAAAACGACAAGCCTGTGACGATTACTGTGGGAATTTCATCTATAATTGAAGATGACTTTACTGATTATTCAAAAATGTTTACAGAAGCGGAAGATAATCTTGCAATTGCAAAAAAGGGCGGAAAGAACTGCGTTGGGTATATGGGGAATGTGTTTAAAGCGAGATAGACGTTAAAGGTGCAAATATGGTTTATCTTTCATCATTTTATTTTCCTGACAGAGAAAGGGAAAATGATTTATTTTTTTCAGAACGAAGAACTTGTTTTGATACATATTATCCATTTGGCATTTTATCGCACAAGAATATTACTGAGTTATCTTTTGATCATATTACTTTTTTATACGGCGGCAACGGGAGTGGGAAAACAACAGCGCTTAATATAATAGCAGAAACGCTTTCGCTTAAAAGGGAAACCTTATATAACCGCAGCAGCTTTTTTGAAAATTACGTCCATATGTGCGAGTATGAACTTAACACGTCTGTACCGGAAAACAGTTGTATAATAACAAGTGATGATATCTTTGAATATGTGCTTAACATAAGGGATAAAAATCGAAGAATAGATAATAAAAGAGAACAAATGTTCGACGAATACAGGGAACTGAAACACAGCAGGTTTCAAATGAGTTCTATGGACGACTTTGAAATGCTGGTAAAGGTAAATATGGCTCAAAGTAAGTCAATGTCGCAATATGTAAGGAAAAATATGACCGGAAATATACGGGAATATTCCAATGGTGAAAGCGCATATAATTATTTTTTCGATAGAATAGTTGAAAACGGGTTGTATCTTTTGGATGAGCCTGAAAACAGTATGTCGCCACAAAGACAGTTGTCTCTTCTTGAATTGATAGAAACTTCTGCGTCAAAGCTCGGATGTCAATTTATTATTTCTACTCATTCTCCTTTTTTGCTCGCCGCAAAAAAGGCTGAAATATACGATTTTGACAGTGTACCTGTAAGAAAAAGAAATTGGACCGAGCTTGAAAATGTAAGAGCATATTATGATTTCTTTAAATTTCATATGAATGAGTTTGAAAAATAGGGAAGTGATAGGTTTTGTCGGAAAAGCTGGGTGAGGATTTTTTCCACAGAAACGCATTGATCGTTGCAAGAGAATTGTCAGGAAAAATAGTAGTACGAAAATTTGAAAACGGGGAAGTAAGGAAGATACGCATAACCGAAACAGAGGCGTATTGCGGAGAAGAAGACAAAGGCTGCCACGCCTCAAAAGGGCGAACACCGAGAACAGAACTTCTTTACGGCAGGTCAGGAATAATTTATGTATATCTGTGCTACGGAATGCATTGGCTTATGAATGTCATAACAGGAGAAGATGGACACCCGGAGGGCGTTTTGCTAAGAGCAGGAGAAAATTTTAACGGCCCTGCCAGATTGACAAAAGCCTTGGGCGTTGACAAACGATTTAACGGTTTGTCAATATGCGACAATGATGAAATTTGGATAGAGGACGACGGTAAAAAATTCAATATTTTCACAGCCCCTAGAGTTGGAATAGATTATGCTGGTGAAGAATGGAAAAATAAACCATGGAGATTTATAATACAAACATAAAAAATCCCCTGCTTGCAATAGCAGGGGATTTTTTTATTTCAAATCAGTCGAATTTCTTTTTCAGTTTTTCACATATCATTCTTGCAACTTTGTACACGTCGCCGCAACCTAATGTTATTATCAAATCTCCTTCTTCTGCGTTGTCGCATACATAATCTGCCGTTTCATCAAATTCCTTGAACCATACTGCACCTTTGATCTTATCGCAAAGGTCTTTTGCATATACGTTGAACGTGTTTTTCTCACGGCTGCCCATTATTTCTGTAAGAACGGTTTTGTCAGCTATGGAAAGAACCTCCGCAAAATCATCCATAAGCATATATGTTCTTGAATAGGTAAATGGCTGATGAACTGCCCAGACACGTTTGAAATTCATACTTTTAGCGGTAGTCAGGGTGGCTTTTATTTCGGCGGGATGATGAGCGTAATCGTCTACAACGGTTATACCGCCATATTCTCCATATTTTTCAAAGCGTCTTCCCGCACCTGTAAAATCATAAAGTCCTTTTTTTATTGAATCAACTGATACACCTGAATAAAACGCTGTGCAAGCTGCCGCAACTGCATTTATAACATTATGCTCGCCCGATACGTTTATTACTGCATCACATACAGCCTTTCCTTTGTTCATTATTGTAAATGAAGTTTTCATCGTTTCAATATGCTGAATATTGACAGGATACCAGTCATTTGTGTCATTTTTCCCGAAGGTTATTATACCCTTTCCGCTTATTCCTTCAACGGCTTTCATTGAATTAGCATCATCGCCGTTTACAACAACAGCTTTGGTCGCATTTTCACTGAATTTATGAAATGATTTTATGATATTATCCAGATTTTTGAAATAGTCAAGATGGTCTTCGTCTACGTTGAGTATAACAGCAATGTCAACAGCAAGATTAAGAAAATGATCCTTAAATTCGCAGGCCTCGCATACTAATGTATCGCTTTTTCCAGCAATGCCACTCCCGCCGATAGCTTTCAGCTTTCCGCCAATAACAGCGGAAATATCTATATTCTCAGCAAGAAAGATCTGCGTCAGCATTGAAGTAGTAGTGGTTTTTCCGTGAGTACCCGATATACATATTGCATTGCTGTAATGTTCGGTTATCAGACCGAGCAGAACAGAGCGCTCAATAACTTCTGCACCGCTTTGTCTTGCAGCAATAAGTTCAGGATTGTCGTCCATTATTGCGGCAGTATAAACAATAAGGTCAGCATCGCCTATATTTTCGGCACGCTGACCGATTTGTACTTCAATGCCCATTTTGCGCACAAGCTCTACCGTTTCGGTCTCGTTATTGTCAGAACCTGTAAGGTAATAACCCTTGGTGTGAAGTATTTGAGCCAGCGGATACATACCGCTTCCGCCTATTCCGATAAAGTGGATATGTTTTTTACCGCTGAGAAAATCTTTCATTCTTAATTCTCTCCTTTTGGAAAATATTCTTATATAATAAAATTATTGAACAAAGTATCTTAACTATACAAAATGAATATTTTTGTTGTATTATGCTTAAACTAATTCTATCACATGAAAGGAAACAAATAAAATATGAAGATCAGCGATGTCAGAATAAGAAAAACCATGAACGAAGCCCGCTTGAGAGCAGTAGTTTCATTGACCATAGAGGACGCCATTGCAATTCATGACATAAAGATAATACAAGGCGATGAAAGGCTTTTTGTGGCTATGCCCAGCAGACGTGACGATGCAGGCAATTTCAGAGATATAGTCCACCCCATAAGCCCGGAGGCAAGAAAACAGGTCGAGGACAAGATCTTATCGGCTTACCACGGATTTATTTCCTCTCAGCCTCAAGAAGGAATTTTGTCTTAAGCAGCGCAAGCTGAGTTTTGGCGTCTGTTATTTCACCGCTAAATATCATTTCAATTGCTTTATCGAAGGGAACTCTCTTTAGATCCAGAAATTCGTCATCATCAAGCTTCTGATCAGACTGAGAGAGTTCTCTTGCAAGATACATATGGATTATTTCGGTATCATATGCAGGAGTAGGCAAAAGATATCCCAGATAATCATATTTTTTTGCCGTACAGCCGGTTTCTTCTTTAAGCTCTCTTTTTCCGCAGGTAAAATGGTCTTCTCCCCATTCCAATTTTCCTGCGGGAATTTCTGTAAGCACTTTTCCCGTTGGATATCTGAATTGAGAAACAAATATAACTTCGTTGTTTTCGGTAAGGGGAACAACACATACTCCGCCTGGGTGCTTAATGACCTCCCGTGACGCTTTACAGTCGTTTTCCAAAAGAACGTCGTCCCGATACAGCTTTACCACTTTTCCTTCGTAAATAAGTTCGCTCTTTAGAGTTTTTTCGTTTAAATGCATTTTATAGACCTCTTTGTGTATGTTTAATATATCACTGCCCCATATTTCCTGCATATTTCATCAAGACTATCACACGGTATCATCGTATCGCTGTCTATCAGCGCAATACCCTGATAGAGCATAAGAGCCATTTTCAGCGCCAGCTCGTTTTCTGAATAAAACATTACAGGCAAAGTACACATGTGTGAATTGCGGGAAAAGTCTATTGCGTCATCGCATGTATTGATTTCTACTCTTAATATATCGCAGGATTTATCACATACATCTGAAATTATTTCTTCCATCTCGGGCTGGCAGGTTATCGGTTCAGATATTTCAGTCGTATCTGCCTCAAGAAAATATATGCTTTTGTAGTGGGTAAAAATAAAAGAATCATCAAGCGGAATATTATCATTTTTTAAATAAATATTGTCCGCTATTATTGGAATTTTTGAATATTTAGTTAATTCATCACAAACGGTGTCTTTGCTTTTATCATCTGAAAAGCTTATCCCCAGAGCATTTACTCCTATTTTCTGCGCTGTTATCAATATGCCTAAGGCACTTACGTCAAAATCGTCTGTTGAGCCGTTTTCGTTTATGCTTATGAATACATATACAGGTTTTTCGACTTTTTTGCAGGCAAAAACGGCGGCTCTTATATCGGTTATGGAACGCATATCATCAAGTACAAACAAGTCATAATTTTTATTTTCAGTCTTGTTGATAATTTTATCATATTCGGATATAAGCTCAGTAAAGCTCAATTCACCGAACGGCTCTACATGCTTGTTTACCGAATTGATTTTAAGCGCCGTTTTAATATTTTTTACCTTTGCAAATTTGTTTATTCTGTTAAAATCATAGTCGCTTATGTCGGAATTTAAAAGGATAATTTCAGCGCTGTTCCATAAAGGAAACATAATATTGAAAGTTTCATCATCTATTAAATCACAGTTTTGTAAAACGTCTGATAAATTTTCATTCGCCGTTGCTAAAACCAACCGTTTATGACTGTCATCGGTATTCATTCTTTCCTCCGGTAAAACTACATTTTTTCGGGTGCGTCGACCTTGAGCAGATCAAGCAGATTTTTCAGAACTATTTTTGTTGCGGTACACAGCGACAGCCTGGATTGAAGAACATTGTCTTCAGCGCCCTTGATAGGACAAGAATCATAAAATTTATGGAAATGCTGTGCCAATTCATAAAGATATTTTGTTATTGCGGATGGGTTATAATTTTTGGCTGCCTCGCTGATTATATCAGGTAAAGTGGCAATATGCCTTATAAGCTCGATTTCAGCAGGTTCAGAGTAAGTAAGCTGATTTGAAGGAAGGTAAGCGCATTCGTTTCCTTCCTCACGCTGTTTTTCCAGTATTCTGCATATTCTCGCATGGGCGTACTGAACGTAATAAACAGGATTTTTGGAGCTTTCCTCAACCGCCAGATCAAGGTCAAAATCAAAATGTGTGTTTGCATCACGAAGATTAAAGAAGAAACGTGCGGCGTCCATAGGTATTTCGTCTAGCAGAGTTGCCAGTGTAATAGCTTTTCCTGAGCGTTTGGACAGCTTAACGGTTTCGCCGTTTCTTACCAGCATGACCATTTGATAAATAACTGCCTGGAGCTTGCTGTCGTCAATTCCCAGAGCTTTCATTGCAGCTCTCATTCTCGGAACATACCCATGATGATCTGCACCTAATACGTCTATTGCAATATCAAATTTTCTTTTTACCAGTTTATTGTAATGATATGCCATATCGGGCACGGAATAAGTAGGAACACCGTTTGCTCTTACTAAAACTCTGTCTTTATCATCTCCAAGCTCTGATGATTTGAACCATATTGCTCCGTCCTGTTCATAGGTATAACCATTTTTTGTGAGTATATCTATTATTTCCTGAACAGACCCGTCATTATGGAGCGTGCTTTCTTTAAACCATGTGTCGTATTTTATTCTGTATTTAAGCAGGTCTTCTTCCAGCCGTTTTATATTGATAGGAAGAGCATAATCCACCAGTGCTTTTCTGCGCTCCTCTTCAGAAGTGTTCATATATTTATCGCCATATATTTCGGCAAATTTTTCAACGTGGTCGATTATATCCTGACCATGATATGAGTCCTCCGGCATTTCAATGTCGTCGCCAAAATGCTGACGATACCGAATATCCAGACTTAAGCCAAATTTGTTTATCTGATTTCCTGCGTCGTTTACATAAAACTCACGCTCTACATAATATCCCGCATATTGCAGAAGGGAAGCGAGACAATCACCTAATGCGCCGCCTCTCGCATTCCCTATATGCATAGGGCCGGTAGGATTTGCCGAAACAAATTCGACCAGAACTCTTTTTCCTGCGCCGTCATTTGTTTTGCCGTAATCCTCTTTTTCGCTTAAAACCGCATTGACTGTTTCCGAGAACCAGCTTTCGCTTATGAAGAAATTTAAAAATCCTGGTCCTGCCAGCTCGACCTTGTTAAAGAAAGTTTCGCCCAAAATTGCATTTTCAACAATCATTGCAGCAATATTTTTCGGATTTTGTCTGAAAGACTTTGCGGATATCAAGGCTGCGTTGCAGGAAAAATCGCCATGCGCTTTGTCATTTGGTATTTCAATAGAAAAAGCAGGTATTGGTTCAGCTGGCAGCTTGCCGTCAGCAATCAGCTTGCCCAAAGCATTCATTACAATTTCTTTTACCTGCATTTTTGCATTTTCGATTGTATTTATCATAATATTATATTATCCTTTCTTTTTTCAATTTATGATTATGCTTCACATTCTTTTATGTTTATGAACATTTCATTTTCTGAAAGAAATCCAGAATTTATATCTATTGTATATTTTAAATAAAGATTTCCGCCGCTGTCGCCTAAATCATTTTTGATATCATCGGCATTTATTCCGATCATAAATTCTCCATATTCGGTTCCGTAATGACAATAATGTTTTTTGCCTTTTTCAATTATCAGGCTTGACGAAACGGCACCTTTCCGCTGCATTTTGACAATGTTTTCCTTTATATCAAGAACTACATAGCTTCCATCAAAGCCTGTTGCCTCACTTTCCTCATATGTTACAACGTATTCATATTTATTCTTGCCTTTTGAGAGAAAACCGTATGTGAACAGCTCTGTGGTGTCGTTGTCTTCCTCGGTATGTTGTATGCTTTTGATATTTATACAAACCTTTTTCTTCATTTTTTGCCTTTCAGTTTTACACTTTGGATTCCAAAGCGTTATTTAGCATTATATTGAGCATTTCCGCATAGCTTATCCCGTCGGCGGACATCAGCCTGCTTATAATGCTTTCTTCGGTGAAACCGGGCACCGACGCGACATTCGTGCAGTAAAAATTATTTTCCGACAGAAGGAATTCAATTATGGCAAAGCCCTGACAGTCCATTACCCTGAATACACGTTTTGCAGTTTCTTTTATTTTGTCTGAAATATCAGCTGATATATCAGCAGGACAGGAAAAACTCGAAGTTTTGCCTATGTAATTGCTTAAATCATCTATTGCGCTGTCTATCTTAACCAATTCGCCTATTCCCGTTACAGTGGCAAGACCTTCGTTTTCATATACGCAGCAACAAATATTGCGTCCTGACAATGCATCCTCCACTAAGGCTTTGTGATGATGCGAAAATGCCAGTTTAAGCGCTGCTTTAAGCTCAGAACTGTCAAAAGCGACGTTCAATCCAATCGAAGAACTACAGCTTGCCGCTTTTACAAACAAGGGATAATGTATTTTATCAAAATTTTTTTCAATAATTGCGTCTATATTAGGCATATCTGTGCGTTCAACGCAAAAATATTTTATTGTTTTTATTCCTGCCTCATCAAGTATAAGATGCGTCATTGCTTTATCCAGCATTGCGCTGGAGGATTCGGGGTTGCTGCCTAAAAAAGGTATTCCCGCCAGCTTGCACAGACTTTGTATTCTTCCGCATTCTCCGAATTTCCCGTGTATTACTGAAAATATCACGTCTATGCGCTGCAAAGCAAGACTTTCTCCGTCGATCAGCTTTATCACTCCGTGATGAACTGCGTCAGGGCTTATAATCGCAGGACAACAGTCAGAGTCGTTTTCCCAGCTGCCATCTATTATTGAATCATATTTCCCCGGATAGTAAAGCCACCTTCCTGCTTTTGTTATACCGATGGGAATAACTTCATAGTTTCCGTCAGACAGTGTTGTAATAACAGAATAAGCCGATTGAAGTGAAACCGAATAATCCTTGGATTGCCCGCCAAATAAAACGGCAACTTTGATTTTAGCCATTTTTATGCTCCTGTTAAATAATACTGATAAAAAATTATACCATATATTTGATTTTTTTTCAATAGATATCAAAAGATATAATAAATAAAACACAGACTTATTGCATTTTAGCTGATTGTGTGATATAATTAATTAAATATTGTAATAAGCATAGGTGAAAATATGGATATAAAAATAGGTGATATTCTTGAAATGAAAAAGCCTCATCCATGCGGCGGGAATCGTATGCTTGTAATGCGTGTGGGAGCAGATTTCAGACTGAAATGCGAAAAATGCGGTCATGATTTTATGGTCCCGAGAAACAAATGTGAGAAAAAAATCAAAAAAATACTGACAGAATAACATAAATATGAAAGGAGCAGTTATGCTCGAAAAGCTGAAAAATGCTGAAAAAAGGCTTGAAGAAATAAATGAAAGTCTTACAGATATTGAAGTAATAAACGACCAGGCAAAATATAAGGCTTTGATGAAGGAATACAAGCAGATTTTACCCATAGTAGAAAAATACAGAGAGTATAAAAAAGCCTGTGAAGAATATGATGAGGCCTGTCAGATACTGAATGAAAACGGGTTAGATAAAGAATTCAAGGAAATGGCACAGCTACAGCATGATGAAAGCCGTGCAGAAAAAGAAAAATGTGAGGAAGAACTGAAAATACTCCTTCTTCCCAAAGACCCTGATGATGACAGAAACGTTATCGTCGAGATAAGAGGCGGAGCAGGCGGGGACGAGGCGGCATTGTTTGCAAATTCCTTATTCAGGATGTATTCGTTGTATGCTCAGTCACAAAATTGGAAAACGGAAATCATCAGCGCAAACCCGACTGAGCTTGGAGGATATAAGGAGATCAGCTTTTTAATAGAGGGCGAAGGCGCATACGCAAAGATGAAATATGAAAGCGGCGTTCATCGTGTACAGCGTGTTCCCGAAACCGAGGCGCAGGGAAGAATACACACTTCTACCATAACGGTAGCTGTTCTTCCAGAAATGGAAGAAGTAGATGTTGAGATAAATCCTGCTGATATTGAGGTGCAGACTTTTCGTTCCAGCGGAGCAGGAGGTCAGCACATAAACAAGACAGAGTCAGCTATACGCATTATTCATCATCCTTCAGGGACTGTTGTTGAGTGTCAGGAAGAACGCAGCCAGATAAAAAACAAGGAAAAAGCAATGAAAATGCTGTACAGCAAGCTGTATGAGGCAAAGCTGAACGAGCAGACGGATAAAATCGCCGCTGAGCGCAAGGTACAGGTCGGAACAGGCGACCGTTCTGAAAGAATAAGAACATATAATTTTCCTCAGAGCCGTGTTACCGACCACAGGATCGGTCTGACGCTTTATAAACTGGACGCATTTATGAACGGGGACTGTGACGAGATATTTCAGGCTCTGGCAATAGCCGATCAAACTGCTCGGCTGGTAAACACGGAGAACACTGATTGATAAAATGAAAACCGAAATATTAAATGCAACGGACGACAGTCTGGAAAAAGCTGCATGGTATTTGAAAAAGGGAGAAATTGTTGCAATCCCGACTGAAACTGTTTATGGGCTTGCAGGAAACGGGCTTTCCGCATCTTCCGTAAAAAAAATATTTGAAGCAAAAGGTCGGCCCGCCGACAATCCTCTTATACTTCATATTGCGGACATAAATTCCTTATATGAATACGCTGAAGATGTGCCTGAACTCGCTTTAAGACTGGCGAACAGATTCTGGGCGGGTTCTCTAACTATGATATTGAAAAAGAAAAGTATAATTCCGTATGAGACCAGCGGAGGACTTGAAACTGCGGCTTTCAGAATGCCGAATAACAAATGGACGTTGGAGCTTATAAAAAAATGCGGTTTTCCTCTTGCAGCTCCTTCGGCAAATCTATCTGGACTTCCAAGCCCCACTTGTGCTGAACACGTTTATAGGGATATGAATGGTAAGATACCGCTGATTATTGATGGCGGACAGTGTAAATGCGGACTGGAAAGCACTGTTATCACGTTTACAGACAATGGTGTAAAAATTCTCCGGCCGGGTGCGGTGACTGTTGAAATGCTGAGAGAATTTTGCAACGTTTCAGTGGATAAAGCGGTTACAGACGGGCTTGACGGAAATGATAAAGCGTTGTCTCCGGGAATGAAATATAAGCATTATTCTCCCAAAGCGGAGGTTTTCCTTGTAGAATGTGATGACTATGATAAATTTATTGATTTTGTAAACAAGAATTCTGACAAGAATACATATGTTTTAGCTGAAAAATCCGACGGTATCAGAGCTAATATCCTTCCATACGGAGAAACGGCAGACGCAGAAGCGTCACAGCTTTTTGCAAGTCTTAGAAAAGCAGACGATCTCGGAGCAGATAAAATATACGTCAAAGCCCCTTCAAAAGAGGGAATAGGACTTGCTGTGTATAATCGGCTGATAAGAGCAGCGGCGTTTAAAATAATAAAATTATGAAATTTAATAAAAATATAAAAGTGATCGGGCTGACAGGTATGTCCGGGGCGGGCAAGTCCACCGCCTGCAAAATGTTTGAGCAAAGCGGCTTTAAAATAATAGACTGCGACGTTGTTTGCAGAGGGATAGTAAAAAAAGGTAAAAAATGTCTTGATGAAATAGCGGAATATTTCGGACTGGATATTTTAGATGATGAACATTGCCTGAATCGTGCCGCTATGGGAAAGCTGATTTTTTCCGACAGCAAAAAAAGAAAACTGCTGAACAGCATTATGTATCCCTATGTATCATATATTGTGATTTGTGAAATAATTTCTTCTGAAACAGATGTACTTATTGACGCGCCTACGCTTTTTGAAAGCGAAATAGACAGCCTGTGCAGTTGTATCATCAGCGTTGTGGCTGATAAAGATATACTCGTAGACCGCATAGTTAAAAGAGATAACATAAATTCGGAAGACGCAGAAAAAAGGCTTGATTCACAATATTCCGCTGAGTTTTTTATTTCACGTTCCGATCACGTTATAAAAAATAACGGTTCTTATCAGCAGCTTGTTGATTCAGTAAAAAAAATAATTAATATTATTTCCGACAATAAGGAGTGACAGATGAATAAAACTGCCCGCCGCAAAAATACATTGTTTACAATTGCAGTTATACTTCTGATTGCACTTATTCTCGCTGTAACAGGAAATATTGCGTATAAATTTTTAAAGCATCAGTATTTGCTTAATACTAATCCTATAAAATATGAAGAGTATGTTGAAAAGTATTCTTCAGAAAACGGTGTTGATAAATTTTTAATTTATGCTATAATAAAAACAGAAAGCAATTTTGATCCGAACGCATTATCCAACGTGGGAGCAAGAGGCTTGATGCAGATAATGGAGGATACGTTTGAATGGATAAAATTCCGTCTTGACGACGGCGACGAGTTGAATTACGATTCTATGTTTGAGCCTGAACAAAATATTCGATACGGGTGTTATCTTGTGGGATATCTGATTAGACATTTTGAACTGCTTGAGCCTGCCGTATGCGCATATCACGCAGGAGTCGGAAAGGTTGACAGTTGGCTTGAGGATTCAGATTACAGCTCAGACGGGAGAAAACTTGATGTAATTCCTATTTCCGACACAGAGCATTATCTGAAAAAGATAAAAAATACGCTAAATATTTATAATCAATTATATATGGAGGAAAACTAAAATGGCAACAAAAAAGGAAAACAAAGCAACGGAACTTCAGAAAAAGCTGTTTATGAAGAAAAAGAACGCAGGTCTTACAATGAGCGACGCGGAGATAAAAACAGCGGATAAATTTGCGGAAAACTATAAAAAGTTCCTGGATGAGGCAAAGACGGAAAGGGAAGCGGTCAAGGCTGCTGTATCCATTCTGAAGAAAAACGGATTTTCCGAGTATCAAAAGGGAAAGAAATATAAAGCAGGGGATAAGATATATTTTTCCAACAGGGGCAAAGCGATAATACTTTCTGTTATCGGCAAGGAGAACATAGAAAACGGTGTAAATATACTCGCCGCACACATTGACTCTCCCAGACTTGACCTTAAGCAAAACCCTGTTTATGAAGATACTGAAATGGCTTACTTTAAGACCCATTATTACGGCGGTATCAAAAAATATCAGTGGACAACTATCCCACTTTCACTTCACGGCGTTATCGTAAAGTCCAACGGTGAAACGGTGGAAGTAAATATCGGTGAAGATGATAAGGATCCTGTTTTTGTGGTAACGGATCTACTCCCTCACCTTGCACAGGAGCAGATGAAACGTCCTGCCGCTAAAATAATAACAGGTGAGGAGCTTAATATTCTTATAGGTTCACGTCCATTTAAAGATGATGAAGCCAGCGAGTTAGTAAAGCTGAATATTATGAATATTCTTTTTGAAAAGTACGGAATAACCGAAGAGGACTTTATTTCCGCTGAGCTGGAGGCTGTTCCCGCTTTCAAGTCAAAGGATATCGGATTTGACAGAAGTCTTATCGGCGCATACGGTCAGGACGACAGAGTGTGCGCATACACTGCGATGATGGCAACTATCGATGTCAAGGGCATTCCTGCCAAAACTGTTGTTACAGTTTTGACTGATAAGGAAGAAACAGGTAGCGACGGCAACACGGGCTTGCAGTCGTCATATCTTGAATATTTTATTTATGACCTTGCTGAAAGCTATGGCAAAAACGGAAGAGATGTTTTGTCTGCATCAAAATGCCTTTCCGCCGATGTAAACGCAGGATTTGACCCTACGTTCGCCGATGTTCTTGAGAGGAAAAACAGCGCTTATGTAGGAAAGGGAACTGTTCTCACCAAATTTACTGGCGCAGGCGGAAAGAGTGGCACCAATGACGCTTCTGCCGAATTTGTAGGATATGTCAGACACATATTTGATGAGAATAACGTTGTATGGCAGACAGGCGAGCTTGGAAAGGTAGATTTAGGCGGCGGCGGAACAGTTGCTAAGTATATAGCAAATCTTAACGTCGACACCATAGATCTGGGAGTTCCCGTACTTTCAATGCACGCTCCATTTGAAGTTACCTCCAAGACTGACGTTTATATGACGTACAAAGCATTCGGTGCATTTATAAAATAATTAACAATTTACGACTTGTCTATTCACACCCTGACTGTCATAAACATATAATGACAGTCAGGGCGGTGATATAAATGGGAAAATTTACTCACAGAAGAAAACGTGTTCTGATGAAGCTGACAGGTTTGCTCCTTTTATTAGCGGGAATATTTCTTCTTGCGGATATAAGAGTACGTCCTATCATTGAAAAGACGGCGATGTATCAAAGCAAAATTTTTGCCACAAGAATTATAAACGACGCTGTTTATTCCCAGTTGGAGGACGAGTCCCTAGATTATGAAAAGCTGATAACAGTCACATATTCGTCAGATAATTCGATTTCATCTATTGAAAGCAATATGGTCAATATAAACAGGCTGAAATCTAAAATCACAAAATGTGTTAATGATGAATTGAGCCATATAGATGAAAATGATATAAATATTTCTTTGGGTACTATTTCGGGTCTATATACTTTTTATAATCAGGGACCGCTTATTCCTGTCAAGGTACAGCCTGAGGGCTATGCGGAAACTACGCTTATCAGTTCATTTGAAAGTGCGGGGATAAATCAGACCTTACATAGGATAATAGTAGAAATTACCGTAGATATTTCAGCTATAATTCCGGGCTACACTTCATCTGCTGATGTTACTACGCAATTTGTGATAGCAGAAACTGTTATAGTGGGGAGCGTACCCGAATCATACACCCACGTTATTTCAGGAAACGAAGACTTGATAAGCCAATTAAACGATTACGGAACAGAAGGATAAAAAGATGGATTTTGAAACTGCAAAAGCAAGGCATATTCAATTGTCAGAAGAAATAGAAAAGCATAATTATGCTTATTATGTATTGGACGACCCGCAAATAGAGGATTATGAATACGATAAGCTGATGCAGGAGCTTTATTCATTGGAGAAGACTTTCCCTCAGCTCATCACTCCTCAGTCGCCGTCACAAAGAGTAGGAGGACTTGCTTTAAGCAGCTTTGAAAAGGTAACTCACAGCGTTCAAATGGGCTCATTGCAGGATGTGTTCAGTATTGAGGAAGTGCGTGAGTTTGACCGAAGGGTTAAGCAGGCACTGGGGAAATCGGTTTATTATGTTACCGAACCGAAGATAGATGGGCTTTCTGTTTCTCTTGAATACAGAGATGGACTTTTTGTGCGCGGCTCTACCAGAGGTGACGGATTTGTGGGTGAGGACATAACCGCAAATCTCAGAACGATCAAGAGTATCCCGCTTAAATTAAAAAAATCCGTTCCTTTTATTGAGGTAAGAGGCGAAGTATATATGCCTAAAAAGAGCTTTGAAAAACTGATACGAAAGCAGGAGATAGACGGCGAGCCGCTTGCTAAAAATCCCAGAAATGCTGCGGCAGGCTCATTGAGGCAAAAGGACAGCAGTATAACTGCTCAAAGGGAACTGGATATATTTGTTTTTAACGTACAGCAAATCGAAGGATATGAAATAAATTCTCACAAGCAGTCATTGGAGTTTATGAGTGAACTTGGTTTTAAAGTTATTGACGGCTATGAATATTATGACGATATTGAAAAGGTAATTGAAAAAATAGAAAGGGTAGGGAACAGCAGGGGACTGCTTTCATACGATATTGACGGAGCAGTCGTAAAAGTAGACGATTTTGCAAACAGAAATATTTTAGGCTCAACGGCAAAGGTCCCTAAATGGGCGGTAGCATTCAAATATCCTCCAGAAGAAAAAGAAACTGTTTTAAAAGATATTGAAATAAATGTGGGAAGAACGGGCGCATTAACTCCTGTGGCTGTTTTTGAACCGATACTGCTGGCGGGTACTACCGTATCCCGTGCGACACTTCACAATCAGGATATTATCTCTCAGCTTGACGTAAGACTTGGGGACACGATTTCCGTAAGGAAAGCAGGTGAAATAATACCTGAAGTCGTATGTGTAAAATCTCATTGCCAGAACTCGCAGCCGTTCTATATTCCGATGATATGTCCCGCATGCGGCACAAAAGCAGTTAAAGATGAAGATGAAGCGGTGATAAGATGTCCGAACATAGACTGTCCCGCACAACTTCTTCGCAACATCGTGCACTTTGCATCAAGAAACGCAATGGATATTGAAGGCTTGGGAACGGCAAATGTAGAACTGCTTGTAAATCACGATATGGTAAAGACGGTAGCGGACCTTTACACGCTTACAATGTCAGATATATTGATGCTTCCGGGATTTAAGGAAAAATCGGCAAGCAATCTTATTGACGCAATTGAAAAATCTAAATCAAACGAATTGGACAGGCTTATATTTGCACTCGGAATAAAAGGGATAGGTCAGCGTTCCGCAACACTGCTTTGTGAGCGTTTCCCATCAATGGAAGAGATAATGAATGCTGAAAGGGAAGAACTGACAGATATCGAAAACTTTGGGGAAATATTGGCCGACAGCATTTATTGTGCAATGCGTGAACCGCACAGGATAACTCTTATTGAAAGGCTTAAAGAATACGGCTTAAAAATGACGTATTCTAAAAAAGAAGCTTCACAGAAGTTAGAGGGGTTAAAGTTTGTTTTGACCGGCACTCTTCCGACAATGACAAGAGACGAGGCAAAGGCGCTTATAGAGAGCAACGGCGGAAAATGTTCAGGCTCTGTTTCGACAAAAACCGACTATGTTCTTGCAGGCGAGGCGGCGGGAAGTAAATTGACAAAAGCGCAGCAGCTTGGAGTCAAGATCATAGATGAAACGGAATTTTTGAATTTGCTAAATTAAAGTCAGCTTTTGGAATGATTTTATAAAAGGTAAATACAATGAAAAAAATAATAATTTTTACTGTAATTATTTTATTTGGCGCTGCGGCGGCAATAGGGCTTATATATTTTCCCGATTTTCAAGAGGAACAGCCATCTGTACTGACACAGGAAAAGGAAGAGCAGACAGCTGATGTTGAACAATCAGATCCTCTGCAATTGTCATTTTCGCATAATGAAACATTTTATGATGAAGCCATAGATGTGGAAATTTCCTGCCAAGATGAGGATGCTGAAATTTATTATAATCTGGACGGAGCTGATCCGAGTTCTGAATCAATAAAGTATTCAAAACCCGTGCATATAAAATCAGGCAATACCGTTAATGCAACGACAATAAAGGCAATTGCAGTAAAAAATGGCGAAAGCTCACAAATTCAGACAAAAAGCTATGTAACAGGCAACAATGTTTTTGAAAGATTTGACGACGGGACTTACGTTTTTGTGCTTTCCTCGGATCCGTATAATTTATACGATTATTATTATGGCGTATGTGTGGAAGGGTATATCCGTGACCAATGGCTTGAAAATGAATATCAGGGCGGGGAAATACCTTTCAATGCGCCTGCCAATTGGTACATGAGTGGTCGTGAAAGCGAACGTGATATGTATGTTGAGGTATATGACAACAAAGGAAACCAGCTTATAGATCAAGCCGCAGGAGGACGAGTCGTAGGAGGATATTCCAGAGCGAACGCACAGAAATCCTGGCGTTTGATTGCCAGAAACGAGTATAGCGAAGGCAACGGTAAATTTAAGTATGCATTTTTTGAAGGTGCAACAGACGCATACGGAAATCTCTTGACCAGATTTGACAGAATAACCTTGCGTGATAATGCTAATGACAGGGAATTTGCAAGTGTAAGAGATGAAATTGCTATGCAATTGGCAGATAATGCAGGATTTCCAGATATACAGGAAACCGTTCCTGCGGCTGTGTTCCTCAATGGGGAATATTATGGATTTTCGTGGCTGCACGAGGCGTACTGCAATGATTATCTTGAAACTACATACGGAGGAAATAAAGAGAATTTCAGAATAGTGGACGGAAAAGAGAGCGAGATCGAGGGCGATGATGAGCAGAGCGTAAATGACTATTATTATGTTTATGAGCTTGCAAAAAGCGGACTCACCGATGACAAAAAATTTGACGAATTTTGCAGCCTTGTAGATATAGATAATTTTATGCTTTATTATGCCATTGAGATATATATAAATAATGAGGACTGGCCGGGAAATAATTTCAAGGCATGGCGTTATTATCCGTCTGAAGGGGAAGAAGTAAACAGCGAATACCTTGACGGAAAGTGGAGATTTATGCTTTTTGACGCAGAATACGGAATGGGACTTTACGGGAACGGTTCTCGTGAGCCCACGTTGTCGTATGTTCTCAACGGCAGACATATGCAGGGTGCATCAGAATTGCTTAAAGCGGTGCTTGAAAGAGATGATATGAAAATAAAATTTGCCAACACAGTCTGTGATCTGATGTATGGTGAATTTAGCTTTAACAAAGCTATTACCGTTATAGAGGACAAAATACAGGAATGTGACGTGGAGTGTATGTATGCGCTTAAAAACGGCTATACCTCTGAATGGGCGAATGAGTGGACCTTTGCAGACAGCAGACAGCAAATAAGGGACTTTTTCCAAAACCGTCCCTATGTTATGCTTACAGATATGACTGATGTTTTCGGTTACGATAGCGGAATGTATAAGGTTACAGTTAACGGTTCTCAAGGTGGAACTACATATTTGAATACAGTTTCTGCAGAACAAGGCGAAACGAGCACGATAAGCTATTACAGTAACTGCTCAGTTCCGATAAAAGCCGTTCCTTACACAGGATATAAATTTTCCCACTGGGAAATAAACGGAAATATCGTTGAAGAAGCCGAAACGGAAATATCATATGATATGGCGTCTGAAGAAAAAATAACTGTAAGAGCCGTTTATGAAAAAGCTGATGTAACAAATGAACAGGTTTATATCAAACGTCTATACACATCAGGCACAAGCGACAGCATTACAATTTATAACCCCAACTCCTCAGATATAATATTGAAAAATTACTATTTGTCTGATAATATCAATATGCTTGACAGATGGAAGATACCTGATATTACAATTCCTGCTGAAAGCGAGCTTATAATAGTATGTAAAAACAATAGTGATTCATCGGCTTTGCATAAGCTTATAACGAATTTTAATCTGAAGGCTGGTGAAACATTATATCTGACCGACCCTGACGGAAATATAATTTCTAAAGCAGGCGTTGTGGATATGTATGAAGGTGAATGCCTTGAACGTCAGGATAACGGTGTTTATAAAATTTCAAAGTATGTGGTGTGAGGGAAGAAACACATTGAATTGCGTAAAATAAAAATTTTACGCAATTGAGGGAACTGAATTATGGATTATAAAGAAGATTCTCCTAAATATCTGACCGATTTTCTTGATTATATGGTTGTTATCAAGAATCGCTCAGGTCTCACCGTAAAAAATTATTACAGCGATTTGCGCTTATTTTTGCGGTACATAAAACAAAAAAATGACCCCTCGTTGAAAGACGTTGATTTTTCAGAAATAAAAATCAATGATGTTTCTGAGGAGCTTATTAAATCTGTCACTTTATCTGATATTCTGGAATTCCTTCATTATACTATGGATGAACGCAGCAATCATCAGACAGCCCGTGCAAGAAAAGCTGTGGCTATAAGAAGGTTTTTCAAGTATCTCACAGATAATAAACAATGGTTTGACGTCAGCCCTGCGGATAAGCTCGAGCTGCCGTCTCCCAAGCATGCTTTGCCTAAATTCCTGACTATTGAGCAAGCAAATGATTTACTTCAGGAATGTTCAGATATAAAAGACTGGACGGATTCAAGAGATTATTGTATAATAACCTTTTTCCTCAACTGTGGTATGCGCCTTTCCGAGTTGGTAGGAATTTCTGTAAACGATTACATTACATCAAAAGATCCCAAGACAGGAGAAAAATATTCATTTATAAAGGTTATAGGAAAAGGAAACAAAGAGCGTATAATTTACTTAAATGATGCCTGCATTTCCGCTTATGAAGCTTATATTAAAGTCCGTCCTGAAACAAAAACAGAAAAAGCATTATTTATAAGCAAACGGCTGAAACGTATCTCCAATCGGCGTGTTGAACAAATAATCGAGGAAAAACTGATGAAATCAGGACTTTCAGGTTACGGCTTTTCCGTTCACAAGCTGCGCCACACGGCGGCGACCCTTATGTACCAGAACGGCGTAGACGTAAGAGTTCTGAAAGAGGTTTTAGGGCACGAAAACCTTGATACGACGCAGATATACACCCATGTTTCCGATAATCAGATAAAGCAGGCTATGAACAACAATCCCCTTTCAGGTATTTCTGCACCTAACAATGAGGGTAAAAATTAAGTAAAATATAGCGTTATTTAGGTAACGAAGTTTTATTGCTTGTAAGTTATTTATAATAATGAAAAATAAGAATTAGTAAAATTATCAATTGCTTTAAAGTACCTTTTAAGTTATAATTTAAGGAGATTAACGCTTTGTTAATCAGTGTTTACACACATTTTACAATGTATTTTACGGAGGATGGAAAATGAATTTTAAGAAAATCATTGCGGGAACAGCTGCTTCTGTTATGGCAGTAAGTTCATTGGCTGCATACGTCAGTGCAAGCGCAATTTATGTTCCCGAAGAAACACCTGCGAACGGCTGTTCTATTGATTCAAACTGGCTTGTAAGACTTTATTCTGAAGACGAGACTAATCCGATTGATTACGGCCTGGATCTTACAAAGCTCGATAAGTTTGATATCTATTTTGAAATGGTAAAGAGTTCAGACGAAGTTTTAGGAATTGACCCTGAGATGTATGATTACAGTATTGACGGCGTCTTTGCAGGAAGCTTTATTTATTCGCAGAACGGCGGTCCTGTAATTGGTTCTGCTGATAAAGAAGGCGAAACCACACCTTACGATGATAAGGAAACCATGTATAAGCATTACAACTGGCCTACGCTTGAATGGTGGGCTGTTCCTGAAGAGGGCGATTCAGCTGAAGGTCAGGAAGCCGGTACTAATAAAGGTAATGTTGATTACAACAAGACACTGCATGTTGAGTATGTAAATCCTTTTTCATATAAGCTTGAGTATGTTGTATCTGCAGATGAAAGCAGATCTGATCCTCGTTGGCGTGATGACGCTACCCTTTATCAGGTAGGTCTTCAGGAATGGAGCAGCGTTGTTGCTTGTCAGCTCAAGGTAAATCTGATGACGATCTACGATGAGGATGGTAACTTGGCAATTGCATTTGACGGTCTTGGCAACAAGTTGGAAAAAGAAGATGCAGAAGCTAAACTGGCTGAAATCACAGCACCTGTCGCTTCCGAACCCGAAGAACCCGCAGAGTCCACTCCCGCAGAAAGTGAAGATTCTTCTGAAGAATCCAAAGCTCCTGCCGATGACAATAGCGGCGACAACACAACGACTCCCGATACTACGACTGCTCCCAACCCCAACCCTACCACTCCTAATATGCTCCCCATAATCATCGCTATCGTTGCAGTTGTTGTAGTAGTTGTTATCATTGTTATAGTAGTTGTTGTTAAGAAAAAGAAAAACAGCTAAATACAAACATTAAATAAAATAACCGTTCTTGACCGAACGGTTATTTTTTTATTTCAATTCAACTACCGTAACTCCTGCTTCGCCTTCGCCGTAAACGCCTAAGCGATATGATTTTACGAATTTGCTTTGTTTAAGATAGCGGTGGACTGCCTCACGAAGAACGCCTGTTCCTTTTCCGTGAATGACCGTTATTATCTTCAGACCGCTGAGCAGACAGCCGTCAATAAAATTATCCAGCTCCATAATTCCCTCGTCCGTCGTCATTCCCCGTATATCAAGCTCCATACTTGATTTGCGGTCAGCGTTTGAGGTGATATTTTTGCGGCTGACACTTCCCTTTCCTGAATTTGTCTGCTTTTTCTCTTCCTCCTCAAGGCGGAGGTTTTTAACGTTTGTTTTGGTGCGGATTATTCCCACCATAACGAAACAGTTGCCCGAATTATCGGGAAGAGCCACTAAAGTGCCTGTTTTATCAATATCTACAAGCCTTACTCTATCATTCAGCCTGAGAGGACGAGGTAGCTTGTATTCTCCGTCGGATTTCCTTTCAGAAACAGGGTTTGCAATGTCGTATATTTTGTTGAGAGAGGAGTTTACTTTGGAACGTGAGGCTTTTACCTTTGCGGAAAAATCCTCTGCTTCCTTTTGCTTGCGAAGCTGTTCAAGCTCCTCTATCAGACGGTCTGACTCAAATCGTGCCTCTTCAACGATACTCATAGCCTGCTGCCTTGCCTTGGAAATTTCAAATTCCTTTGCTTTTTCAGCGGCTTGACGATCTTTTTCGAGCTGTTCTGTAAGCTGTTTGTATTTCTGCTGTTCTTTTTCAATGTCGCTTTTCAGAAGTTCAAGCTCCTGTCTTGATTGCTCCAGCTTTTCGACAACCTGTTCAAAGCGTTTGCTTTCATCGTCTACAAGAGATTGTGCCGAATTTATTATTTCCTCGCTCATTCCAAGACGCCTTACTATTGCGAAAGCGTTTGACTTTCCGGGAACGCCTGTAATAAGTCTGTAAGTAGGCTTTAATGTTGCTACGTCAAATTCGCAGCAGGCGTTTTCAACGCCGTCCTCTTCAAGAGCGAATATTTTCACTTCCTGATAATGGGTCGTGGCAATAACAAAACATCCGTTATCTTTAAGGGTTTTGAGGATTGAAACAGCAAGCGCCGAGCCTTCCGCAGGGTCTGTTCCCGAGCCGAGCTCGTCCAGCAAGACAAGTGATTTACAGTCGCAATCCGAAAGTATGCTTATGATGTTATTCATATGAGATGAAAACGTGGAAAGACTTTGCTCAATGCTCTGCTCATCTCCTATATCCACCCGTATATCGGAAAAAATACCGATCTTACTTCCGTCAGCGGCAGGTATCATCAGCCCGCACATTGCCATAAGAGTAAGCAGACCCGCTGTTTTTATGGAAACGGTTTTGCCGCCTGTATTCGGTCCTGTGATTATAAGGCAGGTATAATTCGTTCCTAATTCTATATTTATAGGAACGGCTTTGCTTTTATCCAACAAAGGGTGCCTTGCCTTATTTAATAAAAGCATAGGTTCATCTGTTATTTCAGGGGTAGACGCTTTCATTTTGGCGGCAAGGCTTGCTTTTGCAAAAATAATCTCCAGCTTTATAGCATTGTTGTAGCTTTGAGTTATATTTTCAGCGTCGTCGCCTACACGCTTTGAAAGGTCCTTGATTATTCTCTCTATTTCCGCCTGTTCCTGCGCTTCAAGAACACGGATCTCGTTGTTTGCCTCCACCACGCTCATAGGTTCGATAAATAACGTAGCTCCGCTGGAAGAAACGTCATGAACAAGACCGTTTATTTCGCTTTTGTGTTCGACTTTTACAGGAACGACAAAACGTCCGTCCCTTTGTGTGATGAGCGATTCCTGAAGATATTTCTGTGTTTCTTTGCTTTTTATCAGCTTATTAAGCTGTTCACGGATATTTACGCTTTGTCTTGCTATCGCCCGCCTGATTCTGTAAAGCTCTGGACTCGAGCTGTCGGATATTTCTTCTTCGGATATAATGGAGTTGCTTATTGCCTCTTCCAAGGATTTATCGGGCTGAAGAAGCTGAAAATATTCATCAAGGCTGTTTTCAATTCCCGAGCATTGGGAATACCAACTGCAAAGAGAAGATATTTCACGCAGAACATTAGCGGTATCCAAAAGCTCACGCAGTGAGAGGACTGCTCCGCCTGATGCTCGTGCCGCACTTGAGCATATGTTTTTTATTTTGCTGAAACGGGGCGTTCCGAATTTGCTTAAAAGGGTAAAAGCGTCGTCTGTCTGTTTCAGCAGTTCCCTGCACTTCTCTGCATCAAAAACAGGCTCAATGCCGAGACATTCCGCAATACAATCGTCGCTGTGAGCTTCTTCCGATAAGAGAGTCAGTATCTTGTCCAGCTCCAGCTTTTTGTATTCTTTATTCATAAAAGTTTTCCTCTGTTTTTTTGTAATAATCCAGTGTTTTAAAATCTCTGCCCAGCTGTTTTAAAATATATTTCTCGGCGAAATCCGAAAAGTCGGTTTTAACTTTACCGTTAAGCGTAAAGCCGTATACTTTATTTACAGGAGAATAAACAGCATATCTCATTGTATGAAGCAGTACAGGCGAAAGCTCTGTCAGCTTATCTGATACTTTTTCTGCACATTCTCCACATACAAGGTCATTTTCATCATCGGAAAAAAACATTTTTTCCCGTTCATATTCGCCGCATATACGGCAGGCTCTTAAATCTGGCATAAAGCCGAGCATTGAAATTATCCGCAGTTCAAATACCGCCTTTATCAGCGCAAGGTCTGCATTTTCCTTTTCAAGCTGATAAAGAGTTATTGCCAAAAAGCGCAAAATATCCTCTCCGCTTTGTTCAGCGGCAGAGGTATATTTTATTATATCCGCAAAATAAATGGCAAGGCTGAATTTTTTTATGTCCGAGGATAAGCCGAAAAAGCTGTATTTAGGCTCTGAACTGTTAAGCGTATATCGCAAATTGGTTTTATTCAAGCAAAATGTAGAATATGAAAAGAGCCCTGTTGATGAAATATTTTTACTTCCCGCTTTTTTCAGTCCATGGGCTATTGCTTCTATAACGCCGTATTCATTTGTGAGTATATCAAGAAAACAGTTGTTTTCGCCGATGTCACGTTTTCCTAATACTATTCCTTCAACAGTTACCAGCATATCATTCATCTGCTCCCAAACCAAGCTCTAAAATAAAGGCCTCGTTGTTACGCCAGTTTTCCTTTACTTTTACCCATATTTTAAGATTTACTTTTGTGCCGAAATATTCTTCCAGATCTGCACGGGCGATCGTACCTATTTTTTTGAGCATTGCTCCCTGCCTGCCTATCAGCATACCTTTGTGAGATGCTTTTTCACAAGTTATAACAATGCCGACGTCAGCAATATCTTCCCCTTTATTTGTTTTCGTTTCCTCCAGCGTTTCAACTTCTACGGCTACTCCATGAGGAACTTCCTCGTGCATCGTACGAAGTATTTTTTCCCTTACGATTTCAGACAGCCAGACTTTTTCAGGCTGGTCTGTAGGCAGATCGTCGGGAAAATAGTGAGGGGATTCCTTGGCAAATTTTTCGATTGCAGGCATTATAAGCCCTGTGTTTATCTGTTTGATAACGCTTATAGGAATAATTTCGGTAAAATCATATTTTTTTGAATATTCGTCAATGATTTGGAGCAATTTTGACTTATCGCCTATAAGGTCGACCTTGTTTATTAACAAAATTACTTTTGTATTTCGTATTTTAAAATTTTCAATAAGCTCGTCCTCGGTTTTTGACGCTTTTTTTGCTGCATCTACCATAAGAATGGCTACGTCAACGTCATCTATACCGTTTTTTATTGATTTTACCATTTCCTCTGACAGCTTTGTTTTAGGCTTGTGCATGCCGGGAGTGTCTATAAAAACATATTGCGTTTCGCCTTTGGTCAATATTCCGTTTATCCTCATTCTGGTGGTTTGAGGTTTAGGACTTACAATAGCAACCTTTTCACCTACCAAAAGGTTTGTAAGAGATGATTTCCCCGCATTAGGTCTTCCTGTTATGGCAACAAATACAGATTTAGTCATTATTTTTCTTTCCTTTTAATTTTCTCTTTTTTCCTGTGGTTATAAATACAAGCGCTATTGCTGAAAATCCTATGAACATAAGCGCGTTGGACCATTCAGAAAAGAACATGATAATTATTTTTATTTTTTCTATATCAAAAAAAAGCACTAATCCCACAGCTACTGCCATTACTGCGGATAAAAGCACAGCGCCTGCGGCAACGTCCTTTGCCACCTTTGCAAGCGGACTGTATTCCGGTGAGATCTTGTCCACTATCACTTCAATAGAAGTATTCAGCACTTCAAATATCATAACAAGAGCGCATGTGATGATAAGCAGCGCAATTTCGCCTTTGGAAAAGTTATAAAAAGCGGAGAAAAACGCTACATAAAGCGCTGCAACAATATGTATGCGCATATTTCTCTCATGGCACAGTACAAAATATATGCCCTTAAAAGCGTATTTAAAGCTGTTTTTTAAGCTGAATAGCTTGTTCATAATTTCTCCGTTTATCTTGTTATTCCCAGCTTGTCAAGCACTTTTGTCTGCTTTTCAAACATTATTTTTTCTTCTTCTTTTCCCTGCTCGTGGTCATAGCCCAACAGGTGAAGCATTGAGTGCGTAGTCAGAAAGCACAACTCGCGCATCAGAGAATGTCCGTATTCTTCCGCCTGTTCTTCGGCTTTCGGAGCGCATATCATAATATCTCCCAGCATAATGCGGTCGGTATCAGGGTTGACGTCGTATTCTCCGTTCTCTCCCAAAGGAAAAGAAAGAACGTCTGTAACGCTGTCTTTCTGACGGTATTCCCTGTTCATCTCACGGATTTCATTTTTATCTGTTATTGTAATTGAAACTTCCGCATCGAAGTCTATTCCTTCCGTTTCAAGAACTGTTTCACAGCATTTTCTCAGATTAGTACGCAGTTCTTTTGGCAGAACGGTTTCTTTCTGACGGTTGGAAAAGTATATTTTGATTTTTGACATCTATATGACCTCTTTTATCTGTCATTGTTTTTTAAACTGCTGATTTGCGTATTTTTCGTATGCTTTGACAATATCCTGAACCAGCTTATGACGGACTACGTCTTTTTCGGAAAATTTGACCTGAGCTATTCCCTCAATATTTTTAAGTACCTTTGACGCTTCTACCAGGCCAGATTTTTTGTTGTCTGTAAGGTCGATTTGCGTTATATCGCCTGTTATGACCATTTTACTGTTAAATCCGAGACGGGTGAGAAACATTTTCATTTGTTCCGTAGTAGTGTTTTGCGCCTCATCAAGTATTATAAAGCTGTCGTCAAGCGTTCGCCCTCTCATATATGCCAATGGTGCAACCTCAATGTACCCTTTTTCCTGATTGCGCTGAAACGCCTCTGCTCCCATCATATCAAATAATGCGTCATACAGCGGACGAAGATAAGGGTCGACTTTATTTTGCAGATCTCCAGGAAGAAATCCCAGCTTTTCTCCTGCCTCAACTGCGGGACGAGTAAGTATTATTCGCTGTATCTCGTGCTGCTTAAAGGCTTTTACCGCCTGCGCAACTGCAAGATATGTTTTTCCAGTTCCAGCAGGTCCGATCCCGAAAACAATAGTATTGTTTCGTATGCTGTCAACATATTTTTTCTGTCCGATAGTTTTGGGCTTTACAGGTTTACCTGTAAAGGTCACGCATATACAGTCGGAATATAGTCCTTCAAGCTGCATTTGCGTGCCGTCGTTTACGGAGCTTATGGTGTACCTGACCGATTGTTCGGTGATAGTTTCGCCATTGTTATACATTTTTTCCAGTGCGCTGATAACAGCGCAAGCTGCGTCTGCGTTGGGCTCGGCTCCGTTTACCTTTATATCTCCGTCACGACTGTAAACGGATACATTGTACTCCTTTTGTATGATATTTATATTCTCGTCAAAGTTTCCGAATATCGCATGGATACAGTCTATATTGTTTATACAAACACATTTTTCAGCCATTGATTTTAACATCCTCATTTTTTAACATTTTTATCGGTTTAATTTAGATATATAATGTTATTATATCATATATTTTATTAAATTAAAAGGCTTTTTCCAAAATAATCCTTATTTATTCGTAAACTATCTCCTGCTGAGAGGCAATGTTTCCTTGAAGAGTATATTTACATTTTACTGTTATCCCCTTATCGTCCTGCTCAAAGCTGATATCTCTGTCTACAATGGCCACATTTTTAAGCATATTCATTTCATATAGCTCAAGCTCCTGCTCTAAGCTGCGTTTTACATCATTCACAGTTCTTTTTACTTCAACGTCCTCTGTTTTTGTTTTCTCTATCACGATTCTTTTCCATGGCATTTTTATACCGAATATATTCACATCATAGCTGTTTTTTGAGTATGTATATCCGTTTTCATAGGTTTCTTCGTGAGTTGGAAATGTAAATCCAAACAGCTTTATATATTCGTTGAAATATTTTTCGTCTGTCTTCTTCTTTTCGATCGTGTTAAATTCTTTGTAAAAGCTTATCTCTTCCTCATACTCCGCTATAATCTTTGCATCTGCATGGTTTACGCTTATATTTCCTGCTCCGTCGTTTACTATTCCACTCACTATAATATCACCTTCAGCAACTCCACTTCCCACTTCGTAGAGCATAGTTCCCCTATATACCTCTGTTTCAACTATCCGTCCTCCTCTTGCAGCTACTACATTGCAAGGAACGTTAACGGGAAGTCCTGTTGTCGGATTTGAGATGGTTTCGTTTATTTTTACATATACTCTTGAGCCTTCGTTTTCAATGCTGATCCACGCCAGATTGTCAAAATAAAGCATAGCTTTCAGTTCAGTCATTGTGTTTTTCAGTTCTTTTCGGGAGGCGCCTGCATATATTCCGTTTTCAGTTAAAAAATCCAGAATCGTTTCATCGGAAATATCTTTGTTTCCCGTTATGGATATATCCCAGACAATGCTTGAACATAAAAGAAGTATTATTCCGTATGCCAGCGCTCCGATAACTATTCCGTAACGGTTCCTGTATTTATAAAGCCTGAAAAAAATACCCCTTTTTTCCTCGATATGTATGCGTACATGAAAGCTTTTTCTTATTTTTGCAAGCAGCATATAGTCCGACGGCGAGGTTTTGGCGTAAATTATTTTATCTACATTTTCTATATCAAAAATTTTTATACCGTTTTTCAATGCATATGAAATAAATTCTTCACATTCTGTTCCTATCAGGCTGAATTTTACAAAACCGAAATTTCTTTTTTTCATAGTTCCTCCTTGGAGATAAAGGTTATCGAATGTATTTTCCCACTTATTACAACGCCGCCTATGTTGAAATTTTTCATTTTGAGTCCCATTCCGACAACAGATATGCCTATTGCGGAAAGCTCAAGAGTAATAAGATTTTCATCATATTTCAGCACCCTTCGGCAGCCGTCCAGCACGATTTCATTATCATCGGTTATTTGTATATCCGAGTGTTTTGTAAGCTCCTTTTTGAAATTTTCGTATCTGACAGCTAATTCGTTTACGTTCATTATATCACCTTCCTTTTAATATAATCTATATGAAACAAGCCTTTATATAATTCAAAAAGGAGAACTATATTGAAACGTACAAAAACATTTGCCGTCATAGCGTCAGTTTTTGCTTTTGCTTTATGTGCAGTTCTTGTATTTGACGCACAAAAGATCATAGAAGCGTCGGAACGCTCGGTATATACCTGTTTATCGGTCATAATTCCCTCTTTGTTCGCATTTATGGTTTTTTCACAAATCATTACATCAAGCGGAATAGCGGACATTTTATTTTTTCCGCTGTACAAAATCTCAAAATTCTGGTTTAAAGGAAACAGGCGGTTGTTTTCGATTTTTATGCTGAGTCTTATTGGAGGATATCCCATAGGAATAAAGCTTTTGAAAGAATATACTGCGTATAATAAAAATTATACCGCAATTGCTAAAAAAATGCTCTGTTATTGCTATTGCGGAAGCCCTGCTTTCATTATACAGATTGCAGGCTTATCTGTATTTGGCAGCAGCTTTGCAGGACTTATAATATATTTATCAAATATAACATCTTGCGTTATATTTGCGGTTTTATCCAACATTTTTGAAAAAAGAGATTTGTCAATAGACAAATATACACCTGAAAAAATCTCTTTTTCACTGCAAACGATAGTAAACAGCATAAATTCCGCTGTGAAAACGCTTGGGATTATATGCGGGACAATAGTTGCATTTAACATTTTTATTGAAATATGCGATTATATAGGCATATTAAATATTTTCAAGCTTTTTAACTTAGATAAGTTTTTAGCCGCCTTTCTTGAAATATCAAATTTGTCTCTACTAAAAGGCGTATCAGGCAATACGCTGTATGCTTGTTCAATGCTGACGTCATTTGGAGGCCTGTGCATTATTTTGCAAACCGCATCACTTTCAGGCGGGAAAATAAAACTTAAAAAATTTATTTTTGCTCGTATTCCTATTGCTTTGCTCAGCGGTCTGATGTGTAGATTTTATTCTTTTTTATTTGGATTTTCCGTTGAGTCGATCGTTTCGTTCCCTGCTGTTCCAATGTTGTCTGACGTCAATCCGCTGTTTTCTGTTTGTATAATAATAATGTCTTATATTATAATAAAAACGCACGGAGATGTATCCAAGAGTGCGAAATAAGAAACAGCAAATCAACCTGTTTGCTTATTTTAAAGGGGTCAAAATCCTTACTTGGTTACAAATCTTCGCCTTATTCGGTTACATTTTCGTTATATTTTTTAAAAATGAAACTGATACATTTACACATATACTGACATTTATGTATTGATTTTTTTATAATAAAGTGGTATAATTTATAAAAATGGATTACATTTGTCAACCGAGGACCGTACAACACAAGAAAATGGTCCTGAAAATGTCATTTTCTTTTATAGTAGTTTAGAGGTATATTATGAGTAATAAGCGTCGTTATATTGCTGTTATTATTTCAGATGTATGTGAAGTTTATCAGTCACAGATAATCAAGGGCATAAAAGAAAGCGCCGTACAGCACAACTATAATGTAGCCGTATTTGCATCTTTCTTTGCACGGAGAATAGATACCCCTTTAAATGAAATAGGCGAAGAAAATATTTTTGCACTTATAAACTATGAGCTTTTTGATGCATTTATTGTAATTCCAAACACTATATCCACGCCAGAGGCTCATGAAAAAATAGCTACCGAACTTCAAAAGTCGGGTAAGCCTGTTATTTATATTGATAATGAAAACCCGCTTTTCTATAACGTTTGCGCAGATGACAGAACGTCCATAAAAAATGTTACAAATCATTTGATAAGGGAGCATGGATTTACAAGGATCAACTGCATTACAGGCTATAAAGATTTTAACCTGTCTGAAAACCGTTTGCTTGGTTATTTTGATGCCTTAAAAGAAAACAATATCGAGATAGAAGAAGGCAGATATACTTACGGCGATTTCTGGAGGAACGCCCCTATCGAATTTGTGGAGCATATATTTAATTGCGGTCTTGAGCTTCCTCAGGCGATCGTGTGCGCAAACGACACAATGGCAATCGCCACTTGCGAAGAATTGAAGAAAAGAGGAAAAAGAGTACCTGAAGATATAGCGGTAGTAGGCTTCGACAGGATAATTGAAGGTAAGATAAATGTTCCTCAGCTCTCCTCAGTTGAGCCCGCTATGTCGGATATAGGTATCAAGGCTATTGAAATAATAGACGCACTTTTAGCAGGTGAAACAGTTGACCAGAATATTTATGTTCCCGGTAAATTCTATCCCTCAGAAAGCTGCGGACACGAAAAAAGTGACAGCGAGGATAAAGCTGAGATTGAAAGAATATCAAAGCAAGCTGAATTGAGCCAGTATCTTATAAATACGGTTTATATGTCCGAAAATCTTCAGGAAAGCGCTAACGTTGATGAAGTGTTCCGAAATCTCGGAAATTATATGCACCTGCTTAATGATGATATAAAGACTCTTCACATTTACCTTTGCGAAAACTGGGACGTTCTGAATGAAAACAGGCATAATGAGACTCCGCGTCATATGAAGGGATATTCAGACGTTATGATAAACAAGTTTTATTCTTGTCACGAAGAGATTGAATGTCCCCTTTCCTTTGCTACGTCTGAAATGTTCCCTCCCATATTTTATGAGGATACGCCGCCTGAAATGTACTTCTTTTTCCCTATCAACTTTCAGGATTCTACGTTTGGATATGCAGTATGCTCCTGCCTTGACAGCACTGCGGCTCCCAATGCCATATTCAGAAACTGGATAAAATATCTTTCAAATGCGCTTGAATATCTCCGTTCAAGACAGCATCTTCAGTGGGCGTTAAAAAGACTTGAAAGAATGTCCGAAATGGATTCTCTTACCGGTGTTTACAACAGATACGGCTATGAAAACAGAGTTCACGCTTTATTTGAAGACGCAAAAGAGCAGTCAAAGGATTTCCTTGTTATTATGGGAGATTTGGATTGTTTGAAGATGATAAATGATACTTATGGTCACGGAGAAGGCGATAATGCTATTAGAATAATAGCCAAGGCTTTTCAGAACTCCTTTACAGAAGATGAAATATGCGCCAGAATTGGTGGGGATGAATTTATAATGTTCGGAATAGGCGACTTTGACGAGGCAAAACTGAAAACCTATCCTGAAAGAATAAATGAATACTTGAATCATTATAACAGCAACAGCAGCAAGCCCTATATAATCGGAATAAGCATTGGAATGTACTGTGCAAAGGTTCCGCA